>JAJZFQ010000233.1:0-59361 GCA_021805275.1 Pseudomonadota bacterium | reverse complement strand
CCCCCCGCTGCGCCCCCGGTGGCCCCAGCCCCTCACGTGCGCCCCCGCGGATCGGTCCAGCGGAATTTTTCGCGTCCGATGTCCGCTGCCTCGTCCCCGTGGCGCATATTCAGCCGATGAAGCCACTGATCAACCTCGACGAGCTGGCGGACCGGCTTGAGAAAGTCTCGCACCCTCCCGCCGCGCAGGCGCTGGACGCCGGACTCGTCACGCCCGTGGAATTGCTTCGCCTCAAGAGCATCGCGCGGCTGCACGCGCGCGGCCTGCCGCCGGATGTAAGCTGGACGGACCTCCTGCAGGAGGCGTTCGCACGGGTGCTGGACGGCTCGCGGCGACGTCCGGTGGACGTGCCCATGGTGGCATTCCTCGCCGGCGTAATGCGCAGCATCAAGGCCCAGCACTGGAAGCGTGTCTACCGGGGCGCCCGACGCTCGGTGAAATGGCTGGCTGGCATGGGCGATTTGCCCCGGGGCGAGCCGACGGATCCCGCGCCGAGCGCAGAACGGCAGCTCATCGCGATCGAGGAAGTCAGGACCCTGACACGACTGTTCGCCGACGATCCGCAGGCCCTGCAGATCCTATCGGGGCTTTACGACGGCTGTACCCCCGAGGAGATCCGCTCGGCCCACCGCCTGTCCGTGGTTACCTACGAGTCGGCCCGCAAGCGCATCCGCCGCGCGCTGCTGCGAGCGGGATTGAGGTCATTCGCACCATGAAAACCATTCGACCGGAGCGCGGACTCGAACGGCTCCTTCTGGCGCTCGAGCAGGAACTGCTTGGCGCCTCCGACAAGGAGATTCTCGCAGCCGCCGCGCAGCTCGGCATGAAACCCGCGATGAAGGGCTCGAGCGCACTGTTCGGAGTGACGTTCGCGCTGCGCTGGAGAGCTGCCGAGGCCGATCCGCGGACACCGCTTCACAGAGTCACAGGCCGAGTGAGCCGCATCCGCGCACGTCGCAATCACAAGTCCAACGACTCCTCCTCCTGATGGCGACGCTCGCGCCCACGGTCCCGGCCGCCGCGGCCAACCCACGCCGAACGAGGAGCACTCATCCCCGCAGCGCCGCCATGGCAGGCGCGACGATCTGAGGATCGAACGGCAGTGCCGCGTCCGCGAGCCAGTCCCATACCCACTCGGCGTAGGTCGTCAGCGCATACAGCTCGTAGCGGTGCGCCGCGCAGCGATGCAGCAGTACCGGGGTGTGCACCAGCTCCGTGAGCGCGAAGGCATCGACTCCGAAGACCTCCGGATGCAGATCAATCCCGATGCCCCGGCAGAGCACCTCGCAGCTCGCCGCGCCCTCGATGAACAGCCGCGTGCGACCGTGCGACAGCGAGAGCACCGAACCGACCTCGCCCGGTACGGCATCGCACAGCTCCGCCTCCCACGCACCGGCAGGACCGACGATCCAGAAGGATTCCGGACCAACCTTGAACAGAGCGCGCTGCGCGGCGCGCGCGGCCGTGCCCACCTGCAGCGGCAGATCCGCGCCGAGCAGCCGCTGCGCGATCCGCGCGAACTCGTTTACGGTGTCCGGAAAGGCTGATGTCTGCAGTAGCGCAAAACCGGGTGCCTCCCCGAGTCTGAGCGGCGCATCCGCCGCGCCGCCGGCTCGCGGCTGCACCACGGTGGCCAGAACCGAGCGGCGCTCACCCATGGAGCCGCTCTCCCTGCGGATCCAGGAACACCGGCGAGGCGATCCGGGCCCGCACTTGCTCGCCCTTGAGCGGGAACGCACAGACGATCTCCTCGCCCAGGTGCGCGAGGCCACCGGCGTAAAAGCCGAGCGCGATGAACTTCCCGAGCGCGTCCGACCACGTGACGGAGGTGATGTAGCCGCGGCCATGCCCGCGGATCTGCTCGGAGGCTGCGAAGAGAATGGCCCCGCCGCGCAACCGCTTGCCGGACTCCAGGCACTCGATGCCGACCAGCGAGGGTCGCTCCGGCGCGATCATTCCCGGCCGGCCCGCCAATTCCCGGCCAACATAACTCTTGGCGTTGCGTGCCATGCGCTCGAGGCCGACGTCATTCAACGTCAGCCGGGTATCCACCTCCAGGCCGGCGATGTGCCCCTTCTCGATGCGCAGTGCCGCAAGCGCCTCGAGCCCGTAGGGGCGCATGCCGAGTGCCTCGCCCCGCGCGAGGAGGTACTCCCAGAGCGCTGTACCGAACCCCGCCGGCACGTACAACTCGAAGGCGAGCTCCCCGGAGAAGCTCAGTCGGATGATGCGCACCGGCACCCCATCCCACTCGAACTCCAGGGCTCCCATGTGCGCAAGCACCGCATCGGACAGATCGACGCCGGGGAAGCTGCGCTCGAGTGCAGCCCGCGACTTCGGACCCGCGACGGTCATCCCCGCCCACTCGTCGGTCACCGAGTTCACGTGAACACGCAGCTCCGGCCAGGCGGTCTGCAGCAGGAACTCCAGCCAGGACATCACCTCCGCGGCACCTGCGGTGGTGGTCGTCATGAAGTAGCGCGTGTCGGCGAGACGGGTCGTGGTGCCGTCGTCGAGGAGCATTCCCGCATCGGTCAACATGACCCCGTAGCGGGCCTTGCCCACCGGGAGCTTGGCGAACCCGTTCACGTACACGCGGTTGAGAAATTCCGCCGCGTCCGGACCTTGGACGTCGATCTTGCCCAGCGTCGAGACATCCGACAGCCCGACACCGGCTCGGACCAGTCGCATCTCCTCGAGGTACGCGGCCTCCACCGTCTCGCCCGCCCAGCGGTAATACCAGGGCCGAAGCCACGGGCCGGCCTCGATCATCTCCGCCCCGTGCGCCAGATGCCAGGCATGCAGCGGGGAGCGCCTCACCGGACGGAAATGCCGACCGGTATGGCGGCCGGCCAGCGCCCCGATGCGCACCGGCGCCAGGGGCGGGCGGAACGTCGTGGTACCGGCGGCCTCGAGCCCGACCCCGCGCAGTCCCGCCATGATCGCGAGCGCGTTGACGTTGCTGGTCTTGCCCTGATCGGTGCCCATGCCGAGGGTGGTGTAGCGCTTGAGGTGCTCGACCGATTCGTAGCCCTCCTGGTGCGCCAGCTCGAGATCGCGGACGGTCACGTCGTTCTGAAAATCGACGAACGCCTTCGCCCCGCGGCCGCCCGCCAGCTGCCAGGTCGGCTCGATGCGGTGGTTGCCGCTCGCCCACGCCTCGGTCGAGTCCGGCTGCGGCAGCGCTGCCGGCATGGCGCGATCGAAGCCGCAGTAGGCGGCCGCCCTGACGCCCGCCTCACCGCCCTCCTGCACCGCGCTCTGCAGGGCAAAACAGCCGGAAACGGCGCCGGCACCGAAGTGTCCCGGCGCGTAACCGCCCGGAACAAAGGCCGCGCTGTCCTCGCGGTAGCGGGGCTTGATGTCGCCGTGGGAACTCAGGTGCACCAGCGGCGACCAGCCCCCCGACATGGCAAGCAGATCACAATCGACCGAACGGGCACCAGTGCCGCCGTCAAGCCGCTGCAGCGTCACTGCCCGTACCGCCGAGCGGCCGCGAACGTCCGCCACTGCCGTCGCGGTGTGCACCTCGACGTTCAGTGCCGCCGCCCTTGCCGCCAGTGCCGGGTGGATGGAGCGGCGCACGTCGGCGATCACCACGCCGCCGAGCGATCCGGCGAGATCGAAGGCCGCCGCGTAGGCGCTGTCGTTGTTGGTTGCGATCACGGCACGGCGTCCGCACGCCACCGCGTAGCGATTCAGGTACGTGCGTACCGCAGAAGCCAGCATGACTCCCGGCCGGTCGTTGTTGGGAAACACCAGCGGCCGCTCGCCCGCCCCCACGGCATGCACCACGGCTGCGGCCCGAACGACGGTCACGACCTGCAGCGCATCGCCCGCGCGGGAAGGGGCGCGCGGATCGCGCCGCGTGACCAGCACGATACATTGAGTATCGTAGATGCCGAGTGCCGTGGTGCGCGTAGCGATCTGCACGCGCTCGAGAGACTGCAGCTCGGCCTCCATGCGCGATCGCCAGTGCTCGGTGCTCGCGGCCGCCGGCTCGCTGAGCACGGATCCGCCGAGCAGATCATCCTGCTCGACCAGCAGCACGCGCGCGCCGCTGCGTCCTGCCGCAAGCGCTGCGCTGAGCCCGGCCGGGCCGGCGCCGATGACCAGCACGTCCACGAACGCGTTACGCGTCTCGTAACGGTCCGTATCCGGCTCATAGGTGCCCGCGCCGAGTCCGGCCGCACGACGGATGAACGGCTCGTAGTGCATCCACGAGCCCCGCGTCGGTCCCATGAATGTCTTGTAGTAGAACCCGGCCTGCAGGATGGGCGCGAACCAGGCGTTGATCTGTCTCAGGTCGAAACGCACCGACGGCCAGGCGTTCTGGGTCTTCACCGCCAGCCCCTCGCTGAGCGGCACGAGGGTTCCCTGGGCGTTCGGCTCGGCGCGGGCACCCTCCCCGAGCGTAAACAGCCCGTTCGGTTCCTCCATCCCGGCGCTGACGAAGCCGCGCGGCCGGTGATATTTGAAGCTCCGACCGACGACCGTGGCGCCGGCGGCGAGCAGTGCGGAGGCGAGCGTGTCGCCCCGAAATCCGGACAAGAGCCTCCCGTCGAGCGAGAACGCCACGGGGGACTGCCGCTCAATCCGTCCGCCCACCGGCAATCGGAACGCCCGGCCGCTCACGGGCGTTGCGTCCCGGCCGCCCGCCGCGCATCCCTCGCCAGGCTCACCTCGGCCACGGTATTGGTCGCCGTATCGCGCACGACGAGCAGCCATTGGCGACAGCCGTGCACGTGCTGCCAGTACTCCCGGTGTGCTCCCTTGGGGTTGTCAAAGAGAAACAGGTAATCATGCCAGGCCTTCTGCGGCGCAGCGCCGTGCGCCGGCCGGGGCTTGTCCGCATCGCCGCCGTAACGGTACTCCGTGTAGGGTCGTTCGCCGCACAGCGGGCATGTGAGGATCAACATCGCTCAGTGCCTGTAGGGCCAGTGGCCGTGGCCGTATTCGTCCAGTGTCGCGCCGCCGCGCTCGAAGCGCTCCAGCGAATAGCAGCGGCTCAATGGGTGCTCCTCGTCGCGCGCAATAGTATGGGCGAGACACCAGCCGGCAGCCGGAGTTGCCTTGAAGCCCTGGTAGCACCAGCCGCCGTTGAAGTACAGGTTGCGCAGCGGCGTGCGGCAGATGAACGGGCCGCCGTCCGGCGTCATATCCTGGATGCCGGCCCAATGGCGCAGCAGTTTCAGGCGCGAAATAGCCGGGATGAGCGCAACGGCGCACTCGGCCACGCTCTGCGCCTTGGCAAACTGGCCGCGCTGGGTGAAGCTGTTGAATCCATCGATGTGCCCACCGAACACCAGGCCGCCCTTGTCCGATTGGGAGATGTAGAACAGCTCCGCACCGAAGGAAATGACGTGATCGACGAACGGCTTGATGGGCTCGGTCACGAACGCCTGCAGCAGATGACTCTCGATCGGCAGCCTCAGGCCCGCCATGGCGGCGACCTGGGAGGAATGTCCGGCCACCGAGACGGCGAGCCGCTCGCACGTGATCCGCCCGCGGCGGGTCTCGACGCCGTGCACGCCACCGGCGTCGCGAAGGATGCCGGTGACCTCGCATCCCTCGATGATGTCGACGCCGAGCGAATCGGCGGCGCGCGCATAGCCCCACGCCACCGCATCATGACGCACCGTACCGGCCCGGGCCTGCAGCAGACCGCCCCAGATCGGAAAGCGCGCAGCCGAGGAGTAATCAAGGTACGGCAACAGGCGCTGCACCTGGCCCCGCTCGAGCAGCTCGGCTCCGATTCCGTTGAGGCGCATGGTGTTGCCCCGGCGCGCAAGCACATCCATCTGCCCCGGCGAGTGCCCGAGAACCACCTGTCCGCGCTGCGAGAGCATCACGTTGAAGTTCAGCTCGTGGGACAGGCCCTCCCACAACTTCAGCGAGAACTCGAAGAACTGCGTGCTGCCGTCCATCATGTAGTTGGAGCGTACCAGCGTGGTATTGCGCCCGACATTGCCGGAGCCGATGTAGGCGCGCTCGAGGACCGCAATCCGCCGAATGCCGTGTTTTGCGGCCAGGTAGTACGCCGTCGCGAGGCCATGTCCGCCACCGCCGATGATCACCACGTCGTAGTGACTCTTCGGCTCGGCCTTGCGCCAGGCGCGCCGCCAGGCCTGCCCCGTCAGCGCGTGGCGAACCAGACCGGAAAGGCTATAGCGCTGCATGAACTCGCAAGCGTCCCGACTATTCCGCCGGCGCGACGAGCGGCAGCGGCACCCGGGCGCGCTCGATCAGCGTGTACAGCGCAGCCGGGATCAGAAACCCCGGCACCCAGGCCACATCCGCGCCGATGTGCTGCGTCATCCAGCCCTGGTAGAAGGTGAAATCCATGAACGGCACTTGCGCCACGATGCCCAGCACGAATACCGCGATGGTGCGCCACCGATAGGCGCCGTAGCAACCGCGGATGTCGAACATCGAGCGCAGGTCGTAGACGCCCTTCCTGACCAGGTAATAGTCCGCCAGATTGATGCCACTCCAGGGCACCAGCATGTAGATCATGGCACTCAGGATATTGCCGAAATAGCCCTGGAAATCCCCGTGCGAGGAGACCGCCACCGTGACGGCGGCAGCCATGGTCGCGGCCATGACGGCGAGCTTGAATCCTTTGCCAACCCCGCTCGTGCCATTGAAGCCCGAGAAGATCGTGCAGCTCGACATGTAGGCGCTGTAGAGATTCATCACGTTGCCGTACACGACGGCGAGCACCAGCAGCACCTGCGCCAGGGGGCGCGCCGGTCCGAACAGACCGGTGAGCGCCTCGGCCGGATTGCCGCCGAGGCCGGGAATCCGGCAGGCGAGGTAGGCGCCGAAGGCCATGATCAGCATCGAGCCCAGAAAACAGCCGAGCGCGGTGCACCAGAACGTCTTGGTCGGCGACACGTCGGCCGGCAGATAGCGCGAGTAGTCGGCCACGTAGGGACCGTAGCTGAAGCCCCAGGCGGCCGCCTGCGCCAGGACCAGCGAGAAGGCCGTCGTCGTGACCTCGGGACTGGACGCTTGCAGCGGCGCGCTCGCCGGGTGCAGGCGGTAGATCAGCACGGCGGCGATGATGAAAAAGCTGCTCGAGACGACCGTCATCACCTTGCCGATGCGGTGAATGAGCTCGTAGCCCACGTAGGCGATGACCAGGGTCGCCAACGCCATCAGCACCAGCGCTCCGACCTGACCGGTCGAGAACAGCGAGCTCATGGTGCCCTGAATGATGAGCAGGTCCGCCGAGGTGTACAGCACGTAGGTGACGATCACCGCCACCAGCGGCAGCGCCGCACCGACCACACCGAACTGCGCCCGGCTCTGGATCATCTGCGGAATGCCGAGCTGCGGCCCCTGCGCCGAGTGCGCCGCCATGACGAACGTGCCGATCGCGTTGCCGAGCGCAAGGGTCACGATGGCCTGAGTGAAGGTCAGCCCAGCGGCGATGGCCAAGGCACCGAGCGCCACGCCGAGAATGTGCAGATTGACGCTGAACCACAGCGTGAACAGCCGCGACGGCCGGCCGTAACGCTCGCGGAGCGGAATGAAATCGATGCTGTGGTGTTCCGCCTTGATCGCGCTTGCCATCGCGGCTGCGGCCTCAGCTCATGGGCGGCGCGCCGCCCTCTCTCGTCCTGCGCTCGATGAACTCATCGAGCACCGTCGCGCACGCCGCGCCTGCCGGCGGCGGGGTGTACTCGGCGAGCACCTGCCGCCATTTCTCGTGGGCCCGCATCGCGGCGGTGCGCTCGCCTTGCTCTTTCCAGGTACCAAAATTCGCCGTGTCCGCGATCAGCGGCTCGTAGAATGCCGTGCGGTAGCGCGCCATCGTGTGCGCCGCGGCGAAGAAATGCCCGCCCGGCTGCACCTCGGCGATGGCCTCGAAGCCGAGCGAATCCGCGTCGGCCGCCGGCGCCGTGCACAGCTCGGCCAGCATCTGCAGCACCTCGATGTCGGTGATCAGCTTCTCGTAGGAGTGTGTCAGACCGCCTTCCATCCAGCCCGCCGCGTGGATGCACAGCGTCGCACCGGCGAGCACCGTCGCCCACAGCGAGAACTGCGTCTCCCATGCCGCCTGGGCGTCGACCACGTTGGCCGCAGTGCCCGCACCAGCCCGCCACGGCAGACCGATCAAGCGCGCGAGCTGGCCGGCCCCGAGCGTGGCCTGCAGATGCGTCGGGGTACCGAAGGCCGGCGAGCCGGACTTCATGTCCACGTTCGAGAGGAAGCTGCCGTAGAGCACCGGTGCGCCGGGCTCGGCCAGCTGTGCAAGCGTGATGCCGGCGAGCGCCTCGGCGTGCTGCAGCGACAGCGCGCCCGCGATGGTGATCGGCGCCATGGCCCCGGCGAGGCAGAACGGCGTCACGATCGTCACTTGCCCGTTGCGGGCAAAGTCGATCAGACCCTGGGCCATAGAGTTGTCGAGCACGCGCGGGGAGTTGCTGTTGATCACGGTGTGCGCGTAGACCGCCTGGCGAAACTCCCGCTCGCCGAGACCGCGCGCGAGGCGGATCATCGCGAAGGCGTCCTCGACCTGCTCCCGGCCTCGCGAGTGCACGAACGGCATCTTGTCCGACAGCGTCAGCTGCGCGCGCATCGCGGCGTAATGTCGCAAGTGCACCGGAACGTCCTGGGCCTCGGTGTAGTTGCCCGAGATATGCAGCACGTCGAAGCGCTGGCAGATCTTGATCAGTTCGATGTAGTCGGCCAGCGAGCCGGGACGCCGACCGCGCTCCAGATCGCTGACGTTCGGGCAGCTCGACCCCCCGAGGAACACCAGCGAGCCCGGCGTGAAATCGACACTGCGCTGCGGATCGGCACCGAGGCCCTGAAAGGAACGCGGACAGCTGCGCAGTGCCTGCTCGATGATCTCGCGCCCGATGCGCACCATCTGCGTGTCTTCGTCCACCAGCGCGCCGGCCTGGCGGAACAGCGCGCGCGCCTCGGGCAGCAGCACTTTGAGGCCGAGCGTCTCGTTGACCTTGAGCGCGTTCTCGTGCATCGCCGCCACCGCGTCCTCGGAGAACACCCGCTGCGGCTCGAAGGGATTGCGCAGCTGCCGATAGGCGGTCGGGCGGGCCTGCGCGCTCTGTCGATTACCGTGCCCCGGGTGGCGACGACTGGGTTTCATGATCGGCCTCAAGAATTGACATCGAACATACCGCAGATGAGCAACCCGGATACTTGGCGCTCAGGCCGGCTTGCTAGGAACTTGGGTTTCGGCTGGGGCCGCCCGCAGGTGCCGGTGGGCCCCTGAGGCGGTCTGCGCCGGGCCAGTCCCGGCATCACGTCCCGCTCCCGGCCTCAACGAGCGCGTTGACCGCGCGCGTCCTTGGGACGCACGCCGAAATGACGGTGAAAGGCGGTTGCGAACGAGGTCTGGTGGCTGTAGCCGACCGCCTCGGCCACCCGTGCGACCGCCATGCGCCGCTCCCGCAGCAGCGTGAGCGCGTGCTGCATCCGGCAGCGCACGGAAAAATCGAAAATGGTCTCGCCGAACAGACTCTTGAATCCGCGCTTCAGCGACGTCTCGCTCATGCCCGCCGCCCGCGCCACCTGCCGGATCGTCGGCGCCGGCGCGAACTGCTTCAGCAGCAGCCCGCGTGCGGCGTGCAGACAGCGAAGATCGTGCTCGCTGAACTGCTCGATCGGCGCGGTCGCCATCGCGGTGAATTCCGCCACCGCCGCGCAGAGCAGTTCGAGGACGAGCGCCTCGGTGTGCACGAGTGCGAGCACGCCGGTGTAGGGTCCATCGACCAGTCGCGCGGCGAGCTCGAACATGCGCGGGTTGAGCGCGAGCTGGCAGTAGTTGAATTCTCGCGGCGACCCGCCGAGCAGCGCGCCGAGCTGCGGTGGCGCCTCCCCCGGGGAGGTCATGAAGTTCTCCAGCAGATAGTCGGTGCGCACATTGACCGTGACGCTGCGCTCCGGGACCCGCGGCGCCGACCACTCGTGCATGTCGAATCCCACCGGCTGGAAGTACACCAGCAGACTCGGCCGGTTCAGCCGCAGCGGCTCGGTCTGGCTCACCGCGAGGGTCAGATCGCCGGAGAGCTTGAAGTAGAACTGGATCATCCCGTCGCCCGGCACCAGCTCGCGACGGGAGCTCTTGTATGAGACGTTGGCGACCACCACGTAGACACCGTCGCCGATGCGGGTGAGTTCCCAATATCCGTCCCCCTCCTGCGGCGGGAAATCGATGCGGGCCGCGAGCAAGTTGCGCCGGGGATGGCGGGCGATCACCTGCACGCCCGGCGTACGCTCGAGATTGGCGAAGGCGTCTCCCAGGGTGCCGCTGGGGCCGGCAAGGAAGGCGCGAAACAGGCCGCCGTGCTCCGCGGCCGGCACATCGGGGCGCTCGGGGGCGTGCGCCCGTCCGTTGGACGCAGAGGAAGGAGTCGGTGCGGCTGCCATGGATCTCGAATTTAGGATTTCGGGCAGCCGCTGGCAATGGGCAGTCGACCGACGGTGTGCTCGGTGCGGTCCGCCGAATGCCAGACTGGTGGGACGGATACCTCGGCCCCGGCCCTCATGCCAGTGGCTCCGAGCGGCTGAATGACCGGAATTCCTAGCAAATGGGTCGCTCCACCCTCCGTCCGGCGCGCCCGATCCGCAACCGAGCCGCTTATCATCCGCCAGCACATTGGCAGGAGTCGGCATGAGATCTCACGCACAAGCGGTCGTGGTGGGCGGCGGCGTAGTGGGCTGCAGCGTCCTTTATCACCTCACGAAGGCCGGATGGAAGGATGTCGTGCTCCTCGAGCGTGACCAACTGACCTCCGGATCGACGTGGCACGCGGCGGGCGGCTTCCACACGCTCAACGGCGACCCGAACGTCGCCAAGCTCCAGGGCTACACCATCGGTCTGTACGACGAGCTCGAGCGGATCTCCGGTCAGGCCTGCGGACTGCACCGCTCCGGCGGGCTGCTGCTCGCCGACACCCCCGAGCGCATGGAGTGGCTGAAGATGGCCCATGGGCGCGCGCGCTACCTCGGCCTGGAGACCTCGCTGCTGACCCCGCGTGAGGCGAAGGACCTCCTGCCCCTGATCGAGGACAAGTACTTCGTCGGCGCGATGCTCGATGCCGCCGATGGCAACCTCGACCCCTACGGCACCACCCACGCGTACGCGAAGTCCGCCCGGATCGGCGGCGCAGAGATCCACGAACACACGCCGGTGACCGCCCTCACCCAGCGCTCGAACGGCACCTGGGATGTCGTGACGAGCGCCGGCACGATCAACACAGAGCACGTCGTCAACGCCGGCGGACTGTGGGCGCGTGAGGTCGGCCGCATGGTCGGTCTGGAGCTGCCCGTGCTCGCAATGGAGCACATGTACCTCGTGACCGACGACATGCCCGAGGTCATCGAATACAACCGCACGCGCGGTCGCGAGATGCCGCACGCGATCGACTTCAAGGCCGAGATCTACATGCGCCAGGAGCGCAACGGCATCGTGCTCGGCACTTACGAGAAAGCCTGTGTCCCCTGGCAGCCCCGCACGACGCCCTGGGATTTCGGTGCCGAGCTGCTGCCGCCGGACCTGGAGCGCATCATGCCCTCGCTCGAGCTCGGCTTCGAGCACTTCCCGGCGATGCGCCGGGCCGGCATCAAGCGCATCATCAACGGGCCCTTCACGTTCTCGCCGGATGGCAACCCGCTCGTCGGGCCGGTGCAGGGCAAGCCGGGATTCTGGTGTGCCTGCGCCGTCATGGCCGGATTCAGCCAGGGCGGCGGCGTGGGGCTCGCGCTCTCGCAGTGGATGGTGAACGGCGATCCGGGCTTCGACGTCTGGGCGATGGACGTCGCCCGCTACGGCGAGTGGGCGACACGCCGCTACACCAACGAGAAAGTCCGTGAGAACTACTCACGCCGCTTCTCGATCCGCTTCCCGAACGAGGAGCTGCCCGCGGCCCGCCCACAGCAGACCACCCCGCTGTACGACGCGATGCTCGCCGAGGGGGCGGTCATGGGCGACAGCTGGGGCCTGGAGACCCCGCTGTGGTTCGCGCCGCAGGGCGTGGCGCCGCGTGACGTCATCTCGTTCCACCGCTCCAATGACTTCCCGCATGTCAAGGCGGAATGCCTCGGCGTGCAGGCGGCCGTCGGCGTCACCGAGATCGCGAACTTCGCCAAATACGAGTTCACCGGCCCAGGAGCCGAGCGCTTCCTCGATCAGCTGATGACGAACAAGCTGCCGCGCGAGGGGCGCATGATCCTCACCCCGATGCTGAATGACTCTGGCAAGCTGATCGGCGATTTCACGATCGCGCGCGCCGCTCCCGAGCGCTTCCTGATGTGGGGCTCTTCCCAGGCGCAGATCCATCACATGCGCTGGTTCGAGCGACACCTGCCGGCCGACGGCTCGGTTCGAATCCACCGCTTCGACCAGGGACTCATCGGACTCGCCATCGCCGGGCCGCGCTCGCGCGAGCTGCTCGGTCGGCTCACCGACGAGGACGTCTCGAACGAGGCGTTCCGCTTCATGGACCACCGCGCGTTCGATGTCGCCAACGTCCCGGCTCTGATCAACCGCGTGAGTTACACCGGGGATCTCGGCTACGAGATCTGGGTAGCGCCGCAGTACCAGCGACGGCTGTATCAGGCAATCCGCTCCGCCGGCGGGAACCTCGGGCTGGTCCTGTTCGGCATGCGGGCACTGCTGTGCATGCGGCTTGAGAAGAATTATCCGACCTGGTACCGGGAGCTGCGCCCGATCTACGGTCCGTTCGAGGCCGGGCTCGATCGCTTCGTCGATCTGGGCAAGACGCAGTTCATCGGTCGCGCTGCTGCCGTGCAGGAAAAGAAGTCCGGCGGCGCGCTGCGCCGCCTGAGCTTCGCGGTGGACGCCACCGACGCAGATGTGCTCGGCGATGAGCCAATCTGGCACGGCGGCAAGGTCGTCGGTTGGGTCACCTCCGGCGGTTACGGTCACCGCGTCGATCGATCGCTGGCGCAGGGCTACGTTCCGATCGAGCTCGCGACCGCCGACAACGCGCGCGCGTTCGAAATCGAGATCCTGGGCGAGCAGCGGGCCGCGACAGTACTCAGCGAGCCGCCTTTCGATCCCGAGGGCTCGCGCATGCGGGCATAGCGACCGGGGCGATGTCGATCGTCCCCGGGCGCATCGCCCGTGCGGTCAGAGTAAGATGTCGCCGATGAGCACGATCTCAAGGCGCCCCGATCTCTGCCGTTGCAATGCGCAAAGCGCGGCAGCGGCATGGCGCCATGTGACCTGTGCGGGCACCCCGCCGGACCGTGAAGATGAGCGCAGCACAGGGCCTGCGCGCGAGCAGACCGCGGCGCGGCGCGCCGCGATGCTCGCCTGAGGGCCCCGATGATGGAGGCACCTGCGCCCGCTGGTTCTGAGACCGAAGCGGAACTCCGGCGCATCCGCCAGCTGGTGGCACAACGCCGGTTTGGCGCGGCGCTCGATTCGGCCGAGACCCTGCGGCAGCAGTTCCCCGAGAATCGCGACGTGCTGTATCTCTGCGCGGTGTCCCGTCGCTATCTCGGCCGGACGCGCGAGGCGCTCGAAACGCTCGCTCAGCTCGAGGCGCTCCATCCCCAGTTCGGCCGCCTGCACCAGGAACGGGGCCACTGCCACCTCGCCCTGGGCGCACCCCAACAAGCGCTGCAGGCGTTCCAGAGCGCCGTCACCCACAATCCGGCGCTGGTGGCAAGCTGGAAGGCGCTCACCGTGCTGCTCCGCACGGTGCACCAGCCGAACCAGGCGGCGGCGGCAGCCGAGCAACTCGCCGAACTCGAGCGGCTTCCGCCACCGGTGCGCACCGCCTGGGGCATGCTGGCCGAGGGGGATCTGCCCGGCGCGGAACGGCTGCTGCGTGAATTCCTGCTGCGCGAGGGGGACCACCCCGAGGCGATGCGCCTGCTGGCGCAGATCGGCATCCAGCTCGGGGTGTTGGACGATGCCGAGGCGTTGCTCGAGCACGTGCGCGCGGCCCGACCCGGACTGCGTCTCGCACACTACGACTACGCCGTCGTTCTCAGTCGGCGCCAGCGGCATGCCCAGGCACTCGAAGAGGCACGCAGGCTGCTCGAGGCCGAGCCGGATCACCTCGCATACCGCACGTTGTACGCGACCTGCTGCGTCGGCCTCGGGCGGCATGAGGAAGCCCTGCGCATCTATCGCGAACTGCTCGCGGCGAACCCCGAGAACGCCGAGCTGCACCTGTCCGTGGGGCATGCGCTGAAGACGCTCGGTGAGCAGCAGCAGGCCATCGAGGCGTACCGGCGCGCCGCGCAGGCCCGGCCGAGTTTCGGCGATGCGTACTGGAGCCTCGCGAACCTCAAGACCTACCGCTTCGCCAACGCGGAGATCGCGCAGATGCGCGAGCAGGAGTCCGCACCGCGACTTGCGCCGGTGGACCGCTACCACCTGTGCTTTGCCCTCGGCAAGGCGCTCGAGGAGAAGGCCGAATACGGTGAGTCATTCCAGTACTATGCGGCCGGCAACGCGTTGAAGCGCACCGAGCTGCGCTACGACATCGAGCCGCTCGAGCGCGGGGTTGAAACGCAGATCGAACTCGGCAGCGAGGCGTTCTTCGCCGCACGCGCCGGCTGGGGCTGCCCGCAGCCCGATCCGATCTTCATCGTCGGCCTGCCACGGGCCGGCTCGACGCTGCTCGAGCAGATCCTGGCCTCACACTCCCTCGTCGAGGGCACCATGGAGCTCGCCGAGATCCCGCGCATCGTTCAGCGGCTGAACGGCCGCGAGCTGCGCGGCGTCGCGGGCCGCTACCCGCAGGCGCTCGCCGCGCTGACGCGCGAGCAGTGCCGCAGCCTCGGGGAGGAATATCTCACCGAGACCCGGGTGTACCGCGGCGGGCGGCCGTTGTTCATCGACAAGATGCCTAACAACTGGCGGCACGTCGGACTGTTGCAGCTGATCCTGCCGACGGCGAAGATCATCGATGCGCGGCGCCACCCGATGGCCTGCTGCTTCAGCAACTTCAAGCAGCTGTTCGCCTCGGGGCAGGAGTTCACCTACGGCCTGGAGGACATTGCGCGCTACTACCGCGCCTACGTGCGGCTAATGGCGCACTGGGACCACGTGCTGCCCGGGAAGGTGCTGCGCGTGCAGTACGAGGAGCTGGTCGGGGACCTCGAGGGCCAGGTGCGCCGCATCCTCGCATTCCTGGGACTGTCGTTCGAGCCCGCTTGCCTGCAGTTTCACGCGACGGCCCGCAGCGTGCGCACCGCGAGTTCCGAGCAGGTGCGCCGGCCGCTGTATCGCGAGAGCCTGGATCAGTGGCAGCACTACGAGCGCTGGCTCGCGCCGCTGCGCGAGGCCCTGGGGCCGCTCGCCACGGATCCCCAGGCGGCCGACGCAGGGGGCTGAGCGCCCCCCGCGCGGCAAGCCGGCGGCTCGGCCGCTCAGTCCGCGTTGCGGAAGCTGTAACCGAATTTCAGTCCGATGGTGCGCGGCCGGATGACATCCTCTTCCTTGACCCACTGCGAGTAGCTCGAGAACTGGATGCCGAGCGTATTGGTCAGATTCACTCCATAGAGTGTCACCGACCAGCGGTCGCGGGAGACTCCCACCGAGGCATCCAGCGTCGTATAGCCGGGATCGTTGAACGCCTCGGTCTTACCCTGTAGCGTCTTCTTGACCAGATCGGTCGATGCGAGCGAATGGGCGATGTGCGTCACCGCTGCCTGCACGAAGCCCTGATAGTGCACGGTGATCGGGAACGCATAGCGCGCCACGGCGCTGAACTTGAACGGCGGCGAGTTCGCGAGCGGCGTACCGAGCATACCGAATGGATTGACGATGGAGATCGGCTGGCCGGTGGTCGGATCGATCAGACTCTTGGTCTTGATCAGGGAGCTGCTGTTCCAGGCACCTGCCACCCGCAGCGTCAGCCCGCGCACCGGAATGGCGTCCACCTGCAGCTCCACGCCCCGGATCCGGTAGTTCGGTCCGTTCGCGACGAAGTCCTGGCTGCCGGTGATGCCCGGATCGAAGATCGACAGCTGCACGTTGTCCCAGTAATCCTGGTAAACCGCACCGTTGACACGCAAGCGGTGATTCATCCAGTCGGTCTTCCAGCCGAGTTCGCTGTTGGTGAGCGAGTCCGGCGAATAGGACAGCGGCACCGTATAGATGCCGTAAAGCGGCGAGTTCGAGGTGATCACGCCCTGCCCACGATTGAATCCGCCCGGCCGGTATCCCTGCGACCAGGTGGCGTACACCATCTTGTCAGGCGTGACATGCCAGGTCAGCGTCGCGCTCGAGCGCCAGCCCTGATAAACCGCCCGCAGGTGCCGGGCAGTCAGATTGGACAGATTGCTCAGCACCCCGGTCTGCGGCGTGCTCACGCAGGGGTTCGGCGGCGAGCCTCCATCGTATGGTCCGCCGACCTCGCAGCCGAAGCTGCCCACACTCGAACCGGTCTCGTAGGTGCTGAGATAGTAGTAGCGCGTGCCGGCAGTCACGGTCAGCTTGTGCGGCAGCAGATCGAAATTCCAGGACGTGTACAGGGCCTTCTGGCTGTAGCCGCGCTGGGCATCGACGAAGAACGCATCGCCCGCCGGCCGCACCCCGGGTACGTTCGTCGTGGCCGGCAGCAGTCCCCCGGTCTGCGGATTGATGGTCGGCGGACCGATCGGATTGAAGTTCGGACTCGTCCCGTAGAACCAGTCGGTGTTCTCCTTCAGGTGATAGTTCTCGTAGAACAGCCCCAGCACCCCGCGCAGCCGCCACGTCTGCGGCGTGCTGAAGCGCAACTCCTGCTGCTGGTGGGTCATGTTCTCAGCATCTCGCCAGAAGGTGCGCGGGGAGTAGCAGAATCCCGGGGAACTCGTAGTCGGCTGACCGCCCGAGTTGAACGGATAGCCGGGGTAATTGCACTGGTAGTACCCGGAGTACTCGCCGCGCGAGTAGTTGGTGTAGTCCTGCTGCTGGTTGACGTTGCGGTCGAGATAAGAGCCGGTGTAGAGCAGACGGATCGGTCCGGCCTTGCCGTGGACCGTCCAGGCGGTGTTCTCGAACCGGTCCTTGTTGTACGAAGGATTAAAAAGCTCCACAGATAGCGGCGGCAGCGCGTTGCCGAGTCCGTCGTAGGCCTCCTGCCAGAACACCCCCTCGGCGTCCATGTTCTGGTACATCTGGGTGAGCAGCACCCGCCAGTCGTCGTTGATCCGGTACAGCAGCTCCAGACGCGCACCCTTGTACGTCAAGGGGTTGATCGCCTTGCCCGCGATGGCGTAGTTGTTGATCGGACCGGCATTCGGCGGGGTCTTTCCGCCGAAGTAGTTGATCGACACCAGATCCGAGGCTGAGCGCGAGAAGGTCGCCGGGATGTTGTTGATGTAGCCGCCCTGGTTATCGTCGTAGATCACCAGGCGGGCTGCCAGGTGATCGCGTACCAGGGGCAGGTTGATGACCCCGGTGGCGCCCGTGCTGGGATCGCCGTGCGCGGTCACTTCGTAATCGGCGGTGAAACTTCCCTCGGTGACGTTGAGCTTCGGCTTGTTGGTGATGTAGCGCACCACTCCGGCCTCGGCGCCAGCGCCGAACAGCGTGCCCTGCGGCCCTTCGAGAACCTCGATGCGGTTCAGATCGGCCGCATAGACGTCGAGGTTTCGTCCCGGAGCCTGACCGGACTCGTCATCGATGTAGGTCGCTACCGTCGGCAGCGAGCCAATGATGCCGGTACCCTGGATGTCGTCCGAACCGACCGAGACGCCGCGGATGATGACGTTCGTCTGGCCCGGTCCATCGTTGGCCGCGGTGACGTTCGGCAGGTACTGCACGAACTGGTTCAGCGTCGGTGCATTCAGCGCGCTCAGCTGCGCGGCTGAAAGCGCACGCATGGTGATCGGCACATTTTGAATGCCCTCGCGCGTGCGAGTCGCGGTAACCACGATCTGCTGCAGCTGCGTCCCCTGACCGACATTGACGTCGGCGGCATGGGCGATGCCGCAAAGTGCGGACCCGTTCAGAATTGCCGCGACCGCGGCAGCCACCTTCGTGCGCGAATGCATCGTCTTACCCCGCGTAATGTGCTTGTCGTGCTTGTCGCAATGATCGTTCGACGCCGGGCTCTTAATTACGCCACGTGCGCCTCGGCTCGTCTGCCGGAGTCCCTCACCACTCGGATGCCAGCACGGCGTTACTGGCGATGCCAGCCGTCCGCGCGACCGCGTTGATGAGCGAGCCCCGTACATCCCCCAAAAAGCGGAACTCGCAGAGTGGATCCTACCCCGGCGGGGGAGATTGACACCGAGCAGCCGGGCGAGGCGCCGGAATCCCTAGGGCTGATGTCGGTTCGCGAAGATTCGGTGCGCGCCGTGACGCGGCGCCGACCGATGCGCTCTTGGACGTGAGTGGCCGATCAACTGGTCAGGGCCGGCGGCGGGCCCTCATTGCACCACGCGGCGGCACGCACGCGCGCGACTGCACCGTTTAGGTGCAGGCCGAGGCGGTCGGCTCAGGCGAGCGCCTCAGTGCGGCCGTAGAAACCCTGGCGCTCCTCATTGGAGAACTGAACGCCCGGCCGGTCGTAGTACGAGAAGACCGCGACGAGCCGGGAGCGGCCGCCCTGAACCGTCGAGACCCGGTGCAGCGTGTTACGGCCTGCGAACACATTCAGCGTGCCCGACTGCAGCGGGTTGATGCGCAGCGCGTCATTCTCGCCGGCGAGGAATCGCCCCACTCCCCCGTAGTTCTCATCCGCGTCGCTGCGCAGGCCGCTCGCGTACTCGAACTCCCCGCCCGATTCGGCCGCCTGGATCAGCAGCGTTGTGGTGTAGCGCGACCGGTCAAAATGCCAGTTCAGCGCCTCGCCCGGCCGATACTCCATCACGTTGACGCGGGCGAGCGGATCGTCCATCAGATACAGCCGCGGCACGCCGATGGTCCGGGCGATGAACTCCGCGAGCGGCGCGTATTCATAGATACGTCCCACGATCGTCTCGGAGAGTTGATCCCCACACAGCGTGTGATTGACCGTCTGGAAGCGCGCCAGCGCGGGATGGTCCGGCGAGAGACCCTCGATGCGCTCGCGGAAGTACACGTTGTGCAGCCGCTCGTGGGTGTACGAATCCGCCTTGGCCATCGGCGCAATCTGCGCCGCCGCGCGGGCGATCGCCGCGGGGCGCACCAGCCCGTCCAGGTTGTACATGCCGTTTTGGGCAAGCTCCGCGCGGCAGTGTCCGACGAGCCGCTCCAGCCGCTCGGGCTGGTCGATCGGGTAACGCTCGAGATCGAGAATATCGCGCATGGCCAGTGACTCCGGTTCGTTCACCCGACACTAGCATCGTGCGCAGAAATTGGAACGTCAGAAAAACACCGCGCTGGCGCAGAAAAACTAAAGTCCACCGCTCGCCACCAGCCATTCCACGAACGCCCGTATCATAGGGTTCTGAGCGCCGCCGGGGGTGTGCACGGCGTAGTACTGATACGGCAGAGACAGCGTCGTATCGAAAGGCGCAATCAGCGTTCCGGCTGCCAGCGCATCGCGCGCGAGCAGGCGCTGACCGAGCGTGATCCCGAGGCCCGACTCCGCAAGATCGATCGCGACACTCGACATATCCGTCTTGTGGCCGAGCTCGGTACGCACGTGCCGGACGAGGCCGGTGGCCGCGAACCACGCATCCCAGGTCGGATAGGCTGAGAACCCCGTGTGCCACAGGATGTGCACCAGATCCTCGTCGGCAAGCGAGGCGGGATCGTCAGGCCGGACCCGACCCGCCGCGATCAGCGCCGGCGCACACATCGGTGTGACGCGGTCGCGCGCGAACGGAACCCCGACGAACTCGGGGTAGAAATGCGCGCCATAAGAGACGCGCACGTCGATCCGGGCACGAAAGAAATCCACCGGATCGTCCTCGATCCGCAGATCGATGCGCAGCTGCGGGTGTGCGGCGAGGAACTCGGGCAGTCGGTGGTCGAGCCAGCGCACGCCCACCGACGACAGCACGCTGACCGTGAGCCGCGTGCGTGCCGGACCGCCGACGATCCTCTGCGTCATCGCCGCGAGCTCTCCCATGAGCTCGGCGCAGGTCTCGTAGACGGACTGGCCTACTTCGGTCGGGATCAGCTGGTTGCCCTTGCGCACCAGCAACTGCCGTCCGTAGAAGTCCTCGAGCTTGCGGATCTGCTGCGAGACGGCACCGGGGGTAACGCATAGCTCCACTGCGGCCAGCGCGAGGCTGCCGAGGCGCGCGCATGCTTCGAACGCACGCACAGCGTTCAGCGGCGGAAGGCGCCGGCTCATCGTACGCTCACCGCCTCGCGCCAGTCCGACACCACGCCTCGCGTCCACCGCGACGGCGCGGCGCAGCCGCGCTGCGGCCGCTGGCTTCTGGAGCTGGGCGATCTTGCGCGGCCCGTTCGTCGAATCGGCGCACCAGGCGGGACGCCCGGCAAGTTTGCGGCCATACGCAACCATCATACGGAACTGGCCGCTCAGGCGACAGGGTTCCTGCACGCCACGGCACGACACGAACTGCGCACCCGGCGGTCTTGCCTGGCCCGTGCGCCAGGGGCGGATCTGGAGTGAACCCTCGAGTGCGGCCGCATCGCCGGAAGAGCGGCTTGCCGAGGCCCGGGCGACCGCCTGCCAAGCCCTCTCGCCCGCGCGCAGCATCGTCCGGCGGAATGCAGGAATACCGACCGGAGCTTTAGGAATTCCGTCCGCCGAAGGTGCGCTGTCGCGCCCTGGTCCGGTGTTTGGCTACGATCGGCCATGCTCTGGCGGATCCCGATGCCTAAGGCAGCGCAGATTGGGGGATGATCCATGTCGCCGATGGCCCCAGATGTCACAGCCCCGCACACGCCGGACCGCGCCGGGCGCTTCGCCCGCCGCACCGGACCGATATTGACGGGGCGCTCGCACCGCAGCGCCTGCATGGCCGCTTTGGTCATGACCGCGCTGCTCGGGTTGCTCTGGCCGTTCGCCGGCGCCAGTGCCGCGACAGTCTGGCCCACCTGCCGGGGGGCGAGCGGCGCATTCGGCCTCGGGGAAATCCACTTCCCCAACTCCGGTGCGCCCGCCGCGCAGCAGGACTTCCTGCGCGGGGTACTCCTGCTCTACAGCTTCGAATACGGTGATGCCCGCCGCGCCTTCCGCGCGGCCGAACGCATCGATCCGGGATTCGCCATGGCGTACTGGGGCGAGGCCATGACCTACGACGAGCCGATCTGGTACGAGGAGGACGTCGCCGGCGCCCGCGCGGCGCTTGCCCGGCTCGCGCCGACCGCAGCCGAGCGGGCGGCGAAGGCCGGCACGACCCGGGAGCGGATGTACCTCGCGGCGCTTGAGCAGCTCTACGGTCCCGGCGAGAAGACGCAGCGGGACGCCCGCTACAGCGCCGCGATGCACGCGTTAGTGCAGAAATTTCCGCATGACCTCAACGCCCGCACATTCTACGCGCTGTCGCTCCTCGGTTTGAGCAACGGCGCTCGCAACATTCCCAATTACATGCATGCCGCCGCCGAGGCGGAAGAAGTGCTGCAGGTCGACCCATGTCAGCCCGGCGCACTGCACTATCTCATACACGCCAGTGATGACCCCGTGCACGCGATTCTCGCGCTGCAGGCGGCCCGACGGCTGGCCGAGGTGGCGCCCGCCTCCGAGCACGCGCTGCACATGCCCTCGCACATCTACATGGCACTCGGCATGTGGAGTCGGGTCATCCAGGCAAACCTGGCCTCGATCAAGATCGCGCGCGCCGATCACATGACCGGCTATCACCAGATGATGTTTCTGATCTACGCGTACTTGCAGGAAAACCAGCGTCCCGAGGCTGCGAAGTGGATCCGGCTGATCGCCCGCGAGGCCGCCCCGCGCGGGCGGAGTGCCTCAACCCGTGCCAACGCGCCGGTCACTCTGTCCAACATGGCCTCGGGCGCGACCGAGGATGCGCGGATGCGGCTCGCCTACATGCGGGGCATCTGGCTCGTCGAAACGCGCGGCGCCCCTGGAGTACACGCCCGCACCGTGGTGAGCAGTCACGGCATTCCTTCGATGTTGTATTTCGCCGACCAGGACTTCGCAATCGGCATTACGTCCGGGCGGGACGTCGCTGCAGCGAATGTCGCGCTGCAGCGGCTCGATAGCCGCATCGCCGCCGGCCGGCTGGCTCCCCACGGGGTCACGACCGGCTGGCTGAATACGGTCACGCCACAGCAGTTGACCGACGCGACGCTCATGGCCGAAGCGCTGGCGGGTTTCATCACGTATGAAGAGGGCGAGCGATCCGCGGGCATCGCGCGCGTCGCCGAGGTCGCCGCGACGGCGGACCGGATGCCGTATCAGTACGGTCCGCCCTGGTCGGTCAAACCACTGGATGAGCTGCTCGGCGAACTGCTGCTCGCCGATGGACAGCGGACTGCGGCGATTGCCGCGTTCAAGCGGTCTCTCGTGCAATATCCGCAGCGACGCTTGACGCTCGAAGATCTCGCCGCTGCACGTAGCGTACACTGATACCCAATGGGGTGATCCCGCTGTCGAGGAATCTGACCTTGAGCCTGACTCGCCGCGGCTTCCTCGCAACGACCGCCGTGCTCTCTGGTTCGCGGTCACTGCGCGCCGGCGAGCCCTCAGGCCTGCGCGCGCGGCTGCTCGGCGCCTGGCGGTTGCTCGACGCGGTGACGGTATTCGCGAACCGAACCACCGGCCCCTGGTACGATCGACCCGGCCCCTACACCGGCCTCATCGTCTACACCAGCGCAGGTACGATGTCCGTGCAGATCGCCAGCGCCCGCCCGCCCGCCCATGGCCCGCCGGCGCTCGATGCCATGGCCGCGGCCGAGCAATTGCGGTATCTGAATTCCTACTACGCGTATTTCGGTCGCTTCGAAGTCAATGAGGCCGATTCCGCGGTGCGGCACATCGTCGAGAGCTCGCTAGACCCGACTGAAGTCGGTCTCACCTACACCCAGAAGGTCAGCGTGGCGCGCGGCCGGCTGATCTTAACCACGCAGCCCTGGCGGGTCGGAACTTCCTGGCGGCACAGCCGCCTGACCTGGACGCGCGAGCGCAAATAGTCCCGGGCGCTGCCGGAACTAATGGTGCTTGGGGGGGCGTGGAGCGCCCCGAGGGTGCTCCGGTACGCGTTCCTTGCGATGTCACGCGCGGCCTCGGCGGCCGATCGCGTCGCACAGATGTTGCACGTGGATCACGCTGCAGAAAGAGGGTCCGAGGGCGAAAATGCCCGGAACACGAGACCTCGAGCATCCGGCATATGAACCCGATCGGGTAGTCAGCTCGCTGCGAGGCGATGTAGGCAGCGCCGTGCCTGAGCTACTCGCCGGCTACCGCGCCCTGACCACCCTGGTGCGACCCGCCACGCTCGGCGCACCCGTCATCACCCGCGATCCGGACGACGATCAGGTGCTCGCCTGCGCACTCGGCGCCGCCGCCGAGCTCATCGTCAGTCGCGATCAGCACCTGCTCGATCTCGTCACCTTCCAGCGCATCCGCATCCTGCCTGCCCACGAAGCGCTCGCCCTCATCCCCACGAGCCGCCCCGAGCAGCGACCAAGGGTCTGAACCGGCGGTACGATCCCGCACCGCACGCTGAGTTGTCGGTGTCTCACAACCGTCGACAAAACTCGCTCCGCGCCTGCCTACCTGATCGCAACTCCAGCTTTGGCCGCCGTCGCTTTCGATTCTCGTCGGCCGGATCGCTTAAGCAAGCGTCTAGCCTCATCCTTAGATTGCTCCGTAGCCCACGACGACCTGATCGTCTTGTCAAGGTAGGGGCGAGCCTTGATTAAGTCCCCTCTTTCGACGTGAATTTTAGCAATCTCCAAGTTGGCATCTGCGTCGCCGAGTGTCACCGCTCGCTTAAACCATCGCAGAGCAAGACCTGATTTTCCCCGGTCCCGCAAGATACACCCGATGTTATTTGCAGCGGAACAGTTGCCCTTCTCCGACGCCCGTCTGTACCAATAGAGAGCCTTACTCTCGTCGAACCTGACGCCCTCTCCGTCGTTGTAGAATTGCGCGACAACCTGAAAGGCTGGTTCCATCCCAGCCTCAGCCGCGGCAAAGAAGTGCCGGAACGCTGATCGCATATCTCCCTGCCGCCAGGCTTCATCACCCCGCATGTAATGAAGATTTGCGACGTTGGCCTCCTTCAGATTTCGAAGCGCCCTCACCGTACCCATTGAGATACCCTCCTCTGCCAAACTATGCGCCTGCGGGCGCTCCCGCCAATTCGCAAACACCCGACTCAAAGCAGGCTTGGAGGGCACGAAAAACACCAATGCCAATGCCGACACCAATGCCAACGCCAATGCCAACGCCAACGCCAACGCCAATCTTTGCAGCCCCCGTACCGCGATGGGGCGACCACCCTTTAGGCTTCCCCTTCCAGTTTCCCCTATGGGGGTCTTTCACTTCAAATTGCCCCGGATGGCCTGCCCACGGTCTCACGCCCTTAGGCACTTACCCCCCGGCTTCGGCTTGAACTCAGGTTTGGATGTTATTCCTCGCTCTCCCTTGCCATGCGCCTTGGACGCCATTGCGGCCGACAGCCCTTGGTCACTCCTATTCTGCTTCTGGATCTGATGTTGATTCGGCGCCGCCTGATTTCCCGGAGCCCGCTTGGGTGGGGGCGGGGGCGGTGGACAATTGCCCTTAATCTGATCGCAGAGTCCACTCGGATCCGTTCCGTCGATGGGATCATTTCCGACATAGGCGTAAAGATCCAGGTCGTCCTTATACCCGATCGGATCGGTCTGCATGAATCGCCCGATGGACGGATTATACATCCGAGCCTTGTAGTAGTAGAGGCCGATCTCCGGGATGTAAGCCTGTCCGGTAAACTGAAAGCGTCCCTCATTCGTCGAACCCCCAAGGCCATAGGGGTCGTACTGATTAACGGCCAAGGCTTTACCGTTGCTGTCGGTCACATCGATGATTGAGCCTTGCCGGTTCGCGAGGAGATATTGACGGTTCGTCGCACCGAATCCAGAGCCCTCATACAAAACAATTGGATCGTCTCCGCTCTCGCCATAGACGTAGCGCTGCACTAGATTCCCGCTGCTATCGTACTCGTCAGCGATCCGGTCTCCATCGTAAATGTAACATTGTCCGTCGATGTCGCAAGAGACTGTGAAAGTGAGTCGAGCCTCTAGATCCCGTCGTATCCATAGGTTGTCACCGGGGAACCAGTGCCACGCGTCACCTCCTGCAGCTTTCCCGCGGCGCCATAGGAGTAGACAACAAGCGTCGTGCTGCCGCTCTCCAGCACCTTCCACGGCCGGTCCAATCCATCGTTGTCATACTCGATATAACTTTCATCTGGATACGTAACCACGGCCCTATCGTCATCGGCATCGTATTGATAGGACATTGTTCGAGAGGTTCCGATGTTAACCGTCTCGGACGACAGATTGCCGAAGCCGTCGTACACATCATATACGCCAGGCCCAGTTTGCGACCCGGATGTAGCTGACGTGCGTTGGTTTTGAAGGTTGTAGCCGTAGTAAAATGTCCCGCCACGCGACCCCGGCAAAACCTTCGAGGCCATGCGATTCAGCGCATCATACGTGTATTGGATAGTCTGACCGTCGCGCGTCACCCGCGTCTCGCAGTTGTTATCATCATCGTATTGAGTGCACTGCTCCTCGTCACTCACATCCGATACACCCGCACTCTCTGTTTTCGATGGAAACTCTGTCGCTGAAAGTCGGTCGAATCCGTCGTATATATAAGTCGTGAGGTTATTGTTGGCATCCTCGGCCGTGTATAGCGTTCCGTTGGGCCAATAGGTATATCTCGCATACGTCTGCTGATCTGAGGTTCGGTAGGCGTGATAAATCACCAGCGGGTGGTTCTGTGGATCGTAAGTCGTGTACGTGATGCGATCTGGTCCGTACGAGCCCGAGGCCAACAGCGTGCATGCGTCTGTATTTCGATCTCTTCACCCAGCAGCATCTGTGCGATGTCGTTCCAGTCGCCTTGCTCGCCGTGATCATTGATCGCAGTGTCCCACGCTCCCGTGGCAAGCCGCGTTTCCGACTCCCGCAGCTCAGCTTCCAGAAACTCACTGACCAGTTCCTCTATCTGCTGCTTCGACATCCATCTGTGCTCCCGACGCAGGCGCACGAATAGCGCACCCATGTGACCCTGAAGGATAGCGGCTCGGAGTCGTGCCTCGCGGCCGTAGGACGTTCCAACGGAACGCCAGACCTCGCGCCGACCGATCAGGGGACGCAGGTCTACAGGCACATGGACTCGGACCGTCCAGATACCGCCTCGCCGTAGCACGAAAAGGAGCCTCCCGCCGTAGCATTGCCAGCGCAAGCACCGGATCGGGAGAAAATCGCTGAGAAATCAGCGACCTGGGATGAATGGTGGAGCGGCGGGGGATCGAACCCCGGACCTTCGCATTGCGAACGCGACGCTCTCCCAGCTGAGCTACCGCCCCACGCGAGGCCGGCGATTCTAGCTATGATGCGTACGGAAGCCAAGGCTATTTATCGAGGAGCCGGCCCATGCTGGCCATTGGCGCTCGCGCCCCCGAATTCACGCTGCCGGATGCCGACGGACAATCGGTGTCACTGCACAGCCTACTGGCACGCGGAGCGCTGATCCTCTATTTCTACCCGGCGGATTTCACGGCCGGTTGCACCCGCGAGGCCTGCCAGATCCGTGACCTTTCGCCTCAGATCGAGGCCTCCGGCCTGCAGGTCGCCGGCGTCAGCCCCCAGGACTCGCAGAGCCACAAGGCGTTCCGCGACAAGCACCGGCTACCCTTCATCCTGCTCTCGGATGTCGGGCGATGCGTGGTGCGCATGTACGGCGTTCGCGGTCCATTCGGCCTCGGCGTGCGCCGGGCGACCTTCCTGATCAATACCGACCGGCACATCCTCGATGCAGTCGTGGCGGACATGCGTATCGGAATGCACGTGCGCTTCGTCCGCGACGCCGCCGCACGGAGCGCACCGGCCCGCTGATCGCGCCGTCAATTGTGCATGCGCAGCACGCGCGCCGGGTCATAGCGCGGGATAGTGACGATGTACATGTCGCGCTCGGCCGCTGGCGGGATGCGCTCGCCGCTGAGCGCGTGGATGAGATCGGCGATGACCTGCCGGTTGCAGACCACCAGGATGGTCTCGCCCAGATGCTGCCCGATGATCTCATCAGCGATGCCCCGGCCGTTGTGAACCGACAGGACGGTCGGCCGCAGCCCTAGCAGCTGCGCCACAGGCTCCGCTGTCTGCTCGGCCCGCCGCGTATCACTCACGTAGATCGCATTGAGTCCGTCGGCCCCGGAGGCGGTGGCGAAGCGCTGCGCCAGCCGCTGCGCCTGCTGCCCACCGGCGGCCGACAGCGGCGCGTTGTCGATCGAGCCGAGCTCGCCGCTCGCGGCCGGCACCACCACCACGACGGTATTGGTCGTCATGGCATGCAGCGCGAGTCCGACGCCGAGAATGACGAGCGCGATGAGCATTCCGAGCCACACGGGGGCCAGGAACGGACGATGGCGACGGGTGATGGCGGGCGCGGGAGAATCGGCGACTTGTGAAGGCATCGGCTGAATTGTCTTTCGGAGCAGCACCCGATCGAGGGACCGTGAAGTTGATCACACTGCGCTGACAATGTCACCTTTACATTCTGCAGCACTTGCCAGTGCGCGATGCCGGCAGCCGAAACCGTCACGTCCACCCCCGGAACATCCGCCCGGCAGGGATCGAGGAGCCCGGAGGGGTCTCAATGTCTTCTGGCGGACATACAACTGTCATCAAACGGGTGCTCGAGCGACGCGTGCACGAGCCCGAGGCCCGTGAGGACACCACCGCCACCGTCGCGGTGATGCTGCGCGTGCTGCCACCGCCGCACGCGTTGCTCGCGATCCGCGCGGTCGATACCCGCAGACACCTCGAGCAGCGCATCCAAAAGGAGATGCTGGACGTGACGCTGTGCGAGGAGCACGAGACCATCGAGCGCCTGCGCGAGCAGTTCCGCTCGGTCGTGATCACCGACAGCGTGTCCCTCGTTCGCCGGATCCGCGCGCAGAAGTTGCCGCGCGACCCGTTCATTCTCTATGTGGCGCCGGATGAGACTCCAGAGGAAACCGAGGCCGGCCTGATCGCCGGCGCCGACGACTGTCTCGCACGGCACAGCGCCGAGCCGGCGTTGAAGGCGCGCCTCGGCACCGCGCGGCGCATCGCCGAGCTCGAGGAGGTGCTGCGCATCGCGCTGATCGAGAATCGGGAACTCTCGACCACCGATGAGCTGACGCGCGTAGCGAGCCGGCGCTTCTTCGGCAAGCACTTTCCGCGCGAGATCGACCGGGCCGCCCGCTACCGCCGGCCGCTGTCGCTCATCCTGTGCGACATCGATTTCTTCAAGAACGTCAACGACACCCTCGGCCACGCCGGAGGCGACGAGATTCTCAAGCAGTTCGGTGCGCGTCTGCAGGAATGCCTGCGCCGCGGCGTCGACTGGGTCGCGCGCCTCGGCGGGGAGGAGTTTGCGATCATCCTGCCCGAGACCAACTACGACCAGGCGCTCGATGCCGCCCGCCGCTTGCGTGCCAACATCGCCGACCATCCCTTCCCGCTGCCGGGCAACTCGGTCGAAGTGACCGCGAGCTTCGGCATGTGCAACCTGCACCAGGTACCCTTCGGGGACCGCAAAACCGCCGATCACATGCTGCGGATCGCCGATGCGGCGCTCTATCGCAGCAAGCACGCCGGTCGCAACCGCGTCACCGCCACCCTGATGCCGATGAACCCCGTGCGGCGCGAGGACAACGAGATCGACCGCGTGCTGCAGCAGTGATCCGGGCGGCCGCCCCGCCCCGCTGCTGCGGCTCAGTCCGAGCGGCGCCTCCGCACCGCCGGCGTGCTCTGGTACCCTAGAGGCCGAATCTGGGACCGCTCCGGGCGGAGCGGCGCGGGGGGTTGGCGTGAGCGATCTGGCCTATCTGCTGCCCTGGCAGTTCTCGCCGACGGCGTGCGCGGTGTTCGCGCTCACCCTGGCGCTGTACGGGCGCGGCCTGGTGGCCCTGCGGCGCGCCTCGGGCCCGCCGCTCCGGTGGTGGCGGCCGGCCGTGTTCCTCCTCGGCCTGGCGCTGAACTACGCGGCGCTGCAGACTTATTTCGACTTCCTCGCCCAGCACATGTTCTGGATCCACCGGCTGCAGCACCTGATCCTGCACCACATCGGGCCGGCGCTGCTCGTACTGTCCGCTCCGGTCCCGGTGCTGCGCGCCGGGATCCCCGCGCCGGCCTGGCGATGGCTGTGCCGGCCCTGGGTGCGCGTGCCGCTCGGGCGGCTCTGGCGCGCCCTGCAGCACCCGGTGCTCGCCCCGGTGCTGTTCGTCGGACTCATCTATTTCTGGCTGACGCCTTCCATCCACTTCACCGCCATGATCGATCAGCGCCGCTACCTGCTGATGAACTGGAGCATGCTGATCGACGGCATCCTCTTCTGGTGGCTGATGCTCGCCCCGCGCGAGGCGCAGGGCGCGAGCGCTCTGGGGTACGGGATGCGCTGGATCATTCTCACCGCCGTTGCCATGCCACAGATCGCCCTCGGCGCCTACATCGCGCTCTCGGCGAAGCCCCTGTTCGACATCTACGCCACATGCGGGCGAGCCTGGGCCATCAATCCCATGCTCGATCAGCAGATCGGCGGGCTGCTCACCTGGATCCCTGCGGCCATGATGTCGGCGGTCGGCGCCATCGTGGTGCTGCACCACGTCCTCGCCGAAGAGCGCCGTGCGGACGCTCGCACCGCACGGCAGACCGTTTGTTCCTCGGCCGGAGTGCCGGCATGAGCCCGCGCCGCGCACTGCGCGCGATACTGGCAAGTGCGGCGCTGGGGCTCACACTCGGCGGCTGCGTGCAGCGCCAGCTGGCGCATCACATGATCGACATCAGCGGCCTGGTGGCACCGCTCGCGTTCCACCTGACCGACCAGGATGGGCGGCCCGTCAGCGCCGCGGACTACCGCGGGGATGTCGTACTGCTCTACTTCGGCTACACGCACTGTCTCGATGCGTGCCCGACCACCCTCGCCACACTCGCCGATGCGCTCGCGCACCTCGGTCCACAGGCCAGCCGGGTGCGCGTCCTGTTCGTGACGGTAGATCCGCGCCGCGACAGCACGGCGGTGCTCAAGCGGTACGTGAACGACTTCGGCCCGCAGTTCGTCGGTCTGCGTGGCACGCAAGCGCAGCTGACTCGCATGATCAAGCGCTACCGCGTGTCCTATCACTACGAGACGCCCGATGCCAGGGGCGCCTACGAGGTCGACCACAGCAGCGCAGTGTTCATCTTTGGGCGCGACGGCCGGGCCCGCCTCCTGGCGCAGGAGGGGGCGCCCGCCACTGTGCTCACGGCGGACATGCACCAACTCCTCGCGGGAGCATGATGCGCCCGGGGCACCGGTGAGCCCTGCGGTGCGATCGGCCCGGTTGACAGCCGCGCGTCCGCCCGGGAAAGTGCCCACCATGGAGCCCACCCGATGCATCACCTTCACCGTCTCGGGCTGCACCGTCGAGTGCGGAGCCGACCAGACGCTGCTCGAGGCGGCCGAGAGCGCGGGGATTCCGATGCCGTCCTCGTGCCGCGACGGCACCTGCGGCAAGTGCCGCACACGGCTGCTCGGCGGGCGGGTCGACATGCGCCACCAGGGCGGCATCCTGCAGCGGCACATCGACCTCGGTTACGTGCTCGCCTGCTGCAGCCGGCCGCTCACCGATCTGCTGCTCGAGCGCTGAGCAGGACCCGGCGCGCGGCGCCCGCAGGTCAGGTGCGTGCGCGCCGCCCGAACCAGCGCCGCACGCGGCCCCGGTAGCGCTCGTAGTCGGCGCCGAACCGCCGCTGCAGCGCCTGCTCCTCGGCGCGGACCTGCACGGCGCTGATCAACGGCAGGAACAGCAGCGCGACGAGCAGCGCGCTCAGCGCTCCGAGCCGGATCGCCCAGCCGAGCAACAACAGCCACAGACCGAGGTACATCGGATTGCGCGTCCAGCAATACACCCCGGAGGTCACGAGCACCGCGGCGTTCTCCGGCCGGTGCGGATTGACCGTGGTGTGTGCCAGCAGGAACTGGGCAAACGCGGCGAGCGGCGGTACGAGCGCTGCAAACATGACCGTCCCGCCCAGCGCGACGTGCACCGCGGTCGGATCCCTGAGCAGCGGGACGTGGCGGGCGAGCAGCCATTCGGCGGCCGCGAACAGCAGCATCCACAGAGGCGGCGGAACGGGTGAGGCTCGCATGACGATCGGGGTGGATCAGGGCACGAGGCCAGAGCATCGGCAAAACGAGGCGCCGGGTCAACGTCTGCCGATCGCGGTGTTCGACGTGCCTCACAGCGTACGACTGCATCGCTCGCCCGCAGCACGACCCGCCTCGCAGTGCCCGCCGGCGGCTCACCGTCCTCGGCGCGGATCGGCTAAAATTTCCCGATGCGTCCTCTGAGATTCCTGCGCCTGCTGCTCGCCTTACTGTCGGTCGGGCTCGCTGCCCCCGCGGCGCTCGCCGGCGGCACGACGGGCTGGACAAGCCCGGTGGGGCTCTGGGCACCGATCGACCGCGCCACCGGCAAGCCGCTCGGCCTGATCGCGATCTTCGAGGATCAGGGCCTGTACTACGGGCGCATCGAGCCGGCCTCGCCGCGCGACCAACGCAGCACCGACCGCTGCACCGCGTGCTCGGGCAGCCGTCACGACCAGCCGATGAACGGCCTGCTGCTGATGCGCCACCTGCGCTACCGAGACGGACGGTACGTCGGCGGCGACATCCTCGATCCGCGCAACGGCCACGTGTTCGGCTGCGAGCTGCGCCTCATCGACGGCGGCCGCAAGCTCCTCATGCGCGGCTATCTCGGCGTACCGCTGTTCGGCCACTCGCAGGTCTGGCAGCGCATGCAAGGCACCCCGGGGGTGCGGGTCTGGCCGGTACCCGGACGCTGATCGGCCCTTGAGCAGCGGGTCCGGCGCCTGTACCGTAGCCGCTGCGCGCGGGCCGCACTGGGCTCGCCCGCCCCGTTCCTCATCCGCGAGCGCTGCGCACTCACCATGACGAAGATCTACTCCTGGAACGTCAACGGCATCCGCGCCGTGACCAAGAAGGGCACGCTGCAGAGCTTCGTACACACGCATCGGCCGGACATTCTGTGCCTGCAGGAGACCAAGGCCGAGCGCGGTCAGGCCGACATCGAGGTCAACGGCTACCACGAGTACTGGAACTCGGCGGAAAAAAAGGGCTACTCGGGGACGGCGATTTTCACGCGGCCGGAGCCGCTCTCGGTGGCCAACGGGTTCTCGAGCGCCATCGCGCGCAAGTACGAATTCACCGACGCTGCGGGCCGCGACAGCCTCGGCGAGGGCCGCGTGATCAGCGCGGAGTTCCCCGAGTTCTACCTGGTGACCGTATACACACCGAACGCCAAGGACGATCTCAGCCGGCTCGAGCTGCGGCACAAGCACTGGGACCCCGCGTTCCTCGCGCACTGCCAGCTGCTGGAGAGGAAAAAGCCGGTCGTGTTCTGCGGCGACCTGAACGTGGCGCACACCGAGCTCGATCTCGCCAATCCCGGCCCGAACCGCGGCAAGAAGGGCTTCACGGACGAGGAGCGCGAGGGCTTTCAGAACTTCATCGACGCAGGATTCATCGACGTGTTCCGCCTGTTCAAGCAGGGCAAAGGGCATTACACGTGGTGGAGCCACTTCGCCAACTCGCGGGCGCGCAACGTCGGGTGGAGAATCGATTACGTGCTGGTCTCCTCGAGCCTGCGCAAGGCGGTCAAGGCGGCCGAGATCCACCCCGACATCCTGGGCTCGGATCACTGTCCGGTGAGCATCACGCTCGCGCTGTGAGGCGCACCGCGCCCGCTCACTGCACCGAGAGCTGCGCCGCCTTCTGCTCGGCCGCGAGCGCGGCCTGGCTGTGGCCCTCGGCCCGCAGCGTCGCGGCGATCAGTCCCCACGCGGAGGCCTGCGCGGCCGGGTCCCCGCTCGCCAGATACAGCGCCTTGCGCGCCAGGCCGTAGGCCTGCGCGGAGTTGCCCGCCGCCAGGCTCTCGCGGCCGAGCGCGAGCCACACCAGGGGATTGCGCGGCTCGATCGACAGCGCCCGGTCGAGCGTCTCGGCGGCGAGCCCGAAGTTGCCGCTCTGCTGCTGCGCATGCGCGGAGGCAACCAGCGCCTGGGCCGCCGGTCCGAGCTGGTAGTGCGGCGCAGGCGGCGGCGCCGCGACGTCCCCGGCCGGCGGCGCCGCCGCCGCGGTCCCACCCGCCACTACGGGCTGCGGCGCCGCACTCGACTGCGGGATGCTGCCGCGGCGGGCGCTCGAGCCCGCCTGCGGCTGGCTCGGCGAGTATGGCGGTCCGACCAGCGCGCACGCGGATACCGTGGCTGCGGCGCACAGCGCCACGCCGAGGGTGCGAGCAAGACCCAAGCGCTCCAGAGCCATCACCCACCTCCACCAAGCAGGCCGCAGCCGGACATCGGCGGGATCTGCGTGCCGAGCGGCACGGCGACCTCGACCGCGTTGGCCGGATCGCACGCCGGCGTGGTCGCCAGGCCCGTCGCGAAATCGATCCACACGTCGGTCTCGCCCTGAGGGGGCGGCATGCTGAGCGGCAGCGTGCCGATCGAGGCCATGATGTGCGCCCAGACCGGCAGCGCGCCCATCGAGCCGGTGAGCCCGGTGGGCTGGTTGTGATCATACCCGACCCACACGACCGCCAGATCGCTGCCCGTGAACCCGGCGAACCAGCTGTCGCGATCGCGCTGCGAGGTGCCGGTCTTGCCGGCGGCCACCAGTCCCGGCGGCAGGATCGACTCCGCCGGCTCGCCCGTGCCGTGGGTGAGCACCTGCTCCATCATGGTCGTGAGCGCATAGACCTGCCCGGACGGGGCCACCGGCGTGACCCGCACGGGGAAGGCCTTGAGCCGCTTGCCGTCGGCGCTCACCACCGCTTGCACGGCGCGCAGCGGCTCGCGGAACCCGCCGTCGGCGAGCCCGTTGTACAGCTGCGCGACCTCGAGCGGCGACAGATCGCTTGCCCCGAGCAGCATCGCCGGCACCTCTTGCGGCACCTTCTTCAGTCCGAAGCGCAGCAGCGTCTGCGTCACGGGCCCGAGACCGATGCTCATCCCAAGGCGCACCGTGGCGGCGTTCAGGGAGTCCCCGAGCGCATGCACCAGGGGCACCGGGCCGTGGAAGATGCGCGAGTAATTGCGCGGCCGCCAGTACTGCCCGGTGGCCAGGCGCACCGCGATCGGCTCGTCCTCGATGATGCTCGCCGGGGTGTACTGGCCGGTCTCGAGCGCCGTCAGGTAGATGAACGGCTTGACCAACGAGCCGATGGAGCGGCGCGCATCGAGCGCGCGGTTAAAGCCGTCGAAGTCCGCATCGCGCCCGCCCACGAGGGCGAGCACGTCGCCGGTCTGCGGCGAGGTGACCACCACCGAGCCCTGCAGATGCTCGCGGCCGTAATGATGCGTGCGGTCGAGCTGGTGCAGCTGGGCATCGAGCGCGTGCTCGGCGATCTCCTGCACCCGCGGATCGAGGCTGGTGTAGATGCGCAGCCCCGACTCGGTGAGCGCCCGCTCAGGGTAGTCGCGACGCAGCGTGCGGCGCACCAGATCGAGATAGGCCGGGTAGTACGCCCCGGAGGCGTGCCGGGTGACGCCGAGCGGCTCGCGCATGGCCGCGTCGGCCCGCTCGCGCGACACCACGCCTCGCTTGGCGAGCAGTTTCAGCACCAGATTGCGCCGCACCAACACGCGGGCCGGGAAGCGGCGCGGATCGTAGTAAGTCGGACCGCGCACGATGGCCACCAGCATCGCGATCTGCGGCAGGTCGAGCTCATCGAGCGGTTCGCCGAAATAGAACTCACTCGCGAGCCCGAAACCGTGCACCGAGCGATTGCCGTCCTGACCGAGAAAGATCTCATTGATGTAGGCGTTCATCAGGTCGGCCTTGCTGAAGTGCGCAGTCAGCGACACGGCCATGATCGCCTCGCGGATCTTGCGCCCGAAGGTACGCTGATCGCTCAGGAAGTAGCTGCGCACCAGCTCCTGGGTGAGCGTACTGCCGCCCTCGGCCAGGTGATGCGCCCTGAGATCGACCCAGGCGGCCCGCAGAATGCCGCGCGGATCAATGCCCCAGTTGGTATCGAATGTGCGGTCCTCGATCGCCTTCAGCGCCGCGGGCAGCAGCGGCGGGACCTGCTCGGGGGTGACCACGATCCGATCGACCCCATCGCTCGGGAAAATACTGCCGATCAACAGCGGATCGAGCCGCACGACCGGCACCTCTGCACCGGCGCCATTGCGCAGATCCTGGATGCCGGCCGGTCCGAAGCCGACCCGCAGCAGCATCGCCGCGCGGCTGCGGTCGGCGAACTGCACGGGGCGCAGCACGACCGTGAGCTGCCCGGCGCCGGCGAGGTAGGTGCCCGGACCGTGCAGCACGGCGACCCGACGGTAGGCCAGGCGGTGCAGCTCGTGCTCGAGTTGCGCCTCGTCGAGGCCCAGTCCGGCGTACAGCTGCACCGGGGCCGCGTACACGCGTGCCGGCAGCGTCCAACGCAGCGAGCGGAACTCCTTGGTCACGAGCCGGTCGAGGTACAGCACGTACCCGCCGCCGATCAGCACCGCGGCGAGCACGGCGATGCCGAGGGTACCCCACAGCCACCGGCCGCCCTTGCGGCGGCCGGTGCCGGACCGTGCGCCGCGCGCGGGGGTCTTCTTCCGTCCGGCTGAGCGCTTCTTCAGAGTCAGAGGACGAGCTCCTCGGCCGGAGCGCGCAGGTTGTAGTGCGAGCTCATCGCGTGACCGTAGGCGCCGGCATTGGCGATGAGCAGCACGTCGCCCTCGCGGCACGAGGGCAGCAGCCGATCGTGGCCGAGCACATCGGCGCTCTCGCAGATCGGTCCGACGACGTTCACGAGCACCTCGGCGGGCTCATCGAGCCGAGTGAGATTGACGATTTCATGGTATGCCCCATAGAGCGCCGGACGCAGCAGGGAGTTCATCCCGGTCGCCACGCCCACGTAGCGTACGCTGCCCTTGCTCTTCAGCTGGGTGACGCGCGCCAAGAGCACGCCGGCGGCGGCGACCAAGTAGCGGCCGGGTTCCATCCAGATCTCCAGCCGCGGGTGCTCGGCCCGGACGGCCGCCAGCAGCGTATCCAGTTTGCCCAGATCGAGCTGACGCTGGTCGGGGCGCTCCGGAACGCCGAGCCCGCCCCCGATATCGATGATGCGTACCGACTCCAGGCGCTGCGCAAGCGCCGCCAGCTGGCGGGCCGTGTGCTCCCAGGTGGCGACATCGAAGATCCCGCTGCCGACGTGGGCCTGCAGGCCGACGATGCGGGCCCCGCGACGTGCCGCCTCGCGCGCAAGCTGATCGAACTCCTCGATCGGCACGCCGAACTTGGCGTGTGCACCGGCCGTGCGCACGTGGTGATGGTGTCCGACGCCCACGCCCGTGTCGATGCGCAGAAAGATCTCCCGCCCCGCCCAGAGCTCGGGCCACTCCGTGAGTGCATGCAGGCTGTCGACGGTCACCTGCACACCGCGTTCGAGCGCCCAGCGGTACTCCTCCTGGGAGGCGAAATTCGGCGTGTACAGCACCGCGGACGGCTCGAGGGAAGGAAACACCTCGAGCACCCGCTCGATCTCCCCACGCGAGACGCATTCGAACTGCACCCCCTCGGCCGCAACCGCGCGCAGCACCTGCGGATGCGGGTTGGCTTTGATCGAGTAGTGCACACGCGAGAGCGAGGCCAATGAGCGCAGCGCACGCGCCGCGGCGCGCACGCTCGGCAGGTGATAGAGATAGGCCGAGTCGCGCTCGGCGAGCGCCGCGAGCAGCGGCGCGCGCTGCGCGCGCCACCAGGGCTCGCCGACCGACAGCGCTGCGCTCGCCTGGGCGAACAGCTGCTCCCAGGTCGGGCCGAGCACGCGGTCCGCGGCCGCCGGCCGGATCAGCAGCTCGTGCAGCTGATCGACCAGACGATCACCCTGGTTCTCATCGACCACGAAGGTGAAATTCAGGTCGTTGGCCGCCTGCGAGACGAGATAGATCTTCTGCTCGGCGAAGAACTCGAAGGCGCCGCCGAGCTGATGAAGGATGGCGCGGATGTTGCGCCCGACGAGACTGACCGACGCGCATGGCCCGATCACCTGCACGCGACACAGTCGCGACAGATCGCTCACCAGCGCCCCGAGCAGCGCACTGTCGAGTGTGTTGGCAGCCGGATCGAGCGACACGGTGACGTTGGTCTCCGAGGTGGACACCAGGTCCACGGACATGCCGTGCGCCTTGAACACCTGGAATGCGTCGGCGAGAAAACCCACCTGATGCCACATGCCCGGGCTTTCGAGCGCAATCAGCGTAATGCCCTTCTTCGTGCAAACCGCCTTGACGAGCGCGGTATCATCGCCGTCGGCGCTGAGCACCGTGCCCTGGAGCTGCGGGGCCTGGGTGGCGTACACGTGCAGCGGGATGCCGTACTGGCGCACCGGCAGAATGCAGCGCGGATGCAGCACCTTCGCACCGCTGGTGGCGATCTCCTGCGCCTCGTCGTAGTGCAGCGAGCGCAGCAGCCGCGCCGTCGGCACCTGGCGGGGATTGGCGCTGAACATGCCCGGCACGTCGGTCCAGATCTCCAGCCGCCGCGCGCGCAGCTTGGCGGCGAAATACGCCCCGGAGGTGTCCGAGCCTCCTCGTCCGAGCAGAACCGTGTTGCCGTCGCTGTCACTGGCGATGAACCCCTGCGTGATCACCACCGGTGACATCGCGTGCAAGCGCTGCTCGAGGACGTGATCGGGCGTGAAGCTGCAGACCGCCGAAAGCACGCTCGCCTTCGCCGAGGCGCCGGCGCGCTCCTCGGCGCTGAGCATGGTGCGTGCATCGGCCCAATCGACCTCGATGCCCTGCGCGGCGAGGAAGCGCGCCCCGAGATCGGTCGCCATCAGCTCCCCGGCGGACATGACGCGCGCGCGCGTGCGCTCGCTGACCTCGCCGATGAGCGCGACGCCGGCGGCGATCTGGCGCAGTTCGGCGAGCTGGCGCTCGCAGCGCTCCCCGAGAGTGATACCGAGATCGGCGGCGAGGCTGCGATGGCGCGCCTCGATCTGGCGCAGTTCCTCCTCCTGGGCATGACCGCGTGCCAGATCAAGGAGGCGCTCAAGCCGGTCGGTGATGCCGCTGAGCGCCGAGTGCACGATCAGGACACGGGCCCCCTCGGCGCGGCGCGCGAGGGCAACCTCGGCGATGTTGCGCCAGTTGGCCACGGAGGAGACGCTGGTGCCCCCGAACTTCAGGACAATCCACTCGGAAACACTGCGGGTCACAACGGTTCCTGACCGAACGGCGGGGGCAGCCGGTTCATTGTCTCGGGCCGAGCAGGCCCCCAGGCGCTGCCGACAGCGGGCCGCCCTGCTCGGGTCGAACGAATCCGCTCTATGGACGCGCGCGCGTTAGAGCTCTTCGTCGAAATCGCGAAGGTCCTTCTCGAGCTTGCGGTCCGCCAGGACCTCCTCGAGGCGGCTCCACGCAGACTTGCCGCGCTTGCCAGGGTGGGGTCGACGCTTGTCTACCCGATCGAGCATCCGATCGTAGTCGGCGCTGTCATCGGCGCTCCCGCTCAGGAATTCCTCGTCGAGATCGAAGCTCTCGTTGTCTCGTTCCGACATCTAGCGGCGTAAATCCTTAGTTAAATCAATTAGGTAGCAATTTCTGCATGGAGCAAGACAGCGCACTATAATGAAATCCGGCGCCGGAGCAAGTGGCCAGAGGAGCTAGGCGGTGCGGTCGCGCACGCTGACCGGGGCACCCCGGCCAAGACCCAGGGCCTCGGCGGCGCTGTGCTCGGCCCGGGCGATCTCGAGCACTCCGAACGAATTGATCAGCGCCAGGAACTCCCCCGGGCGGCTCTCCCCGTAGGTCCGCAGCAGCGGGAAGGCGTGCGGGCCGGCGTGCACCAGCGGCAGGCGGAACCGCTCGAGCAGCGACGCCTCGATATTGGTGATGAGATTGCCGAAGTGATCGATCGAGATCACCACCCCGCTCACGCTGTCGCGCTTGACCTGCGGCTCCTCCACCCAGGAGGGCACCAGCGAGGCCGGGGCGGCCGCCTCGCCGAGCTCGGCTGCCCGGCAACGCCCGGCGGCAAGTTCCGCCGCCACGGGCGCGAAGATGTCCCGACCGTGGAATGTCGCGCTCACCCGCTGGATGCCAAGGCGCGCCAGGCCCTCGGGACGCAACCGCACCACCTCGGCATCGCGATGACGGGCCACCAGCGGGGCGAGCAGCCCATTGTCCGGGGCGAGAAACACGTGTCCGGCGGCGCTCACCACCACGATGTCCCGCGAGGTGCCCACCCCTGGGTCGACCACCGCGACATGCACGGTGCCGGCCGGAAAATAGGCGAACGCACGACTCAGCCAGAATCCGGCCTCCGCCGGCCAGTGCACCAGGATCTCGTGCGTCAGGTCGATCAGGCGCGCCTCGGGATAACGACTGAGGATCCGCCCCTTCATCACCCCGACGAACGGCCCGCGATGGCCGAAGTCGGTGGTGATGGTGATCACCCCGCTCGGGTCGAGTACCGCGGCATTCATCGCCGATGCGCCGGACCGCCCTGCTCGGTCTCGGCGCACTGCCGGCAGCGGTCCGTGTAGGGCACAGCCGCGAGCCGCCCCTCCTCGATCGGCTCGCCGCACACCGAGCAGGCGGCATAGCACCCCTCATCGAGCCGGCGCAGCGCCGCCTGGATCTGGCGCAGCTCTCCGCGCGCCGATTCGCTGATCGCGTCGAGCACCTCGTCGCTCTCCCGTTGGGTGACCTGCTCGGCGAAATCCGCACTCAGCGGATCGGTCTCGTGGCGCAGATCCGCGCTCGCATCGCTTGCGCGCCTGTGCAGCTCCTCGCGCCGCCGCAGCAGGCGAGCTCGTACCGCATCTGTGTCCACAGGGACCTCCGAGCGTTGCCCGGGCGCGCCGCCCGCCGCGGCTTCGCGCCCCGCATTTGACCTTTGAGCACGCCCATGCGGAAAATACTTAGCGCACGGGGCGGCCTGCGGACAACATACTGTCCCAGGCGAGAACCCCTGTCCATTCGTGCCGAATCCGCCCCAGGCGGGCCGGCGCGCGGCCTTACCAGGCGAGGGTGAATGACCGATGGAAACCGTCCGAGATCCGCATCCGACCGTCTTTGTCATCGATGACGACGAGGCCGTGCGAGCGTCCCTACGGCTGCTGCTGAAGTCGGTCGGTCTGCCGGCGACGGTCTACGGCAGTGCGCAGGACTTCCTCACCCACTACGATGCGCGCCAGCCCGGGTGCGTCGTGCTCGATGTACGCATGCCCGGCATGAGCGGGCTCGAGCTGCAGGAGCTGCTCAATCTGCGCGGGGCGACCGTACCGGTCATCTTCATCACCGGCCATGGCGACATTCCCATGGCCGTCGAGGCGATGCAGCACGGCGCATTCGACTTCCTGCAGAAGCCCTTCCGCGACCAGGACCTGCTCGACCGCGTACAGCGGGCGCTGGAGAAGGACCAGCACACCCGGCTCGAGCTGAAGGAGCAGGACCGCATCCGCGAGCGGCTCGGCTCCCTCACCCCGCGCGAGCGCGAGGTGCTCAATCTGATCAGCCGCGGCAAGCCGAACAAGGTGGTGGCGGCCGATCTCGGGGTCAGCCAGCGCACGGTGGAAATCCACCGCTCCCGCGTCATGGAGAAGATGGGCGCGTCCTCGTTCGCCCAGCTGGTGCGGATGGTGCTCGACAGCGAGCCGGCATGAAGGGCCGCGCCTAGGTCCCGGTGCGCCGCTGCGCGGACGGCGGAGCCGCGGCGGTCTCCGTGTCGGTGTCGGCCTCGAGGCCGATCAGCTCCGGGATGCCGTTGGCCCGCGTGGCCATGCGGCGCACCCGATCCCAGTCGATGGCGACCCGCGACCGGCCGACGGCCACCCCGATGATGCGCGAGATCACCGCGAAATCGGGCTTGGCCGGCACGTTCTGACTGTGCAGCGGCGGTTGAACGGAAAGATACAGCCGGCCGTCCTGCAGCGTCGCGAGTATCGGGTCGTTCACGATGGTGACCGGCGTGCCGACCGGCACGACCGGAAAGAGCGCAGCGATGTCCTCCGGGTAGAGCCGCACGCACCCGTGGGTCACCGCCATGCCGATCGCCATTGGGTTATTGGTGCCGTGGATGTAGATCTCCCCGCCACTCATGGTCGTCTGCAGCGCCCACTCGCCCATCGGGTTGTCGGGCCCGGCAGGCCACACCCGCGGTATCGGATCGCCCGCCTTGGCGTGCGCACGCAGAATCGAGGGCGTCGGGATCCACACCGGGTGCGGCACCTTGCGCACGACGCGCGTCTGGCCGACCGGGGTATCCCAACCCTTCTCCCCCGGGCTCACCGGGTAGGTGATCACGACCGGTTGATCGTGCCGACCTTGGCGCGGGAAATAGAACAGCCGGTGCGCAGGAAGGTTGACCACGATGCCCACGTGCGGCACCGGCGGGATGATGAAACGGCCCGGGATGACCACCCGGGTGCCATGCCCGGGCAGCCACAGGTTCACCTGCGGGTTGGCCGCCTGGATCTCCCAGTAGCCGACGCTGTAGCGGCGCGCGATCCCGAGCAGCGTGTCCGAGGCATGCGAGTGCACGACCTGGTCGTGACCGATGAGCGAGCCCGCCGCGGGCAGCGGAAAGACTGCCCCGCGGGCCAGCGGCAGGCCGGCAAGGACCAGGGCGGCGAGCAGCCGCGCGGCAAAGGCGCTGCGGGAACGCGCTGCAGTGATGGGCATGGGTCGTGGATTCCGAGTGGATGACGGACCTGCGGCCCGGCGCACACATTGTAACATGCCGGACCATGGCCTCGATCCTTCGCCTGCCGCGCGACTTCTACCGCCAGGACACCCTCACGCTCGCCCGGGCGCTGATCGGCCTGCACTTGGTCCACCGGGTCGAGGGCGTGCGACGCATCGGCCGCATCGTCGAGACCGAGGCCTACCTCGGGCCCGAGGACCGCGCCGCGCACTCCTCGCGCGGCCGCACGGCGCGCACCGCGGTGATGTTCGGCCCCCCCGGCCACGCCTACGTCTATCTCATCTACGGCATGTGGCACTGTCTGAACGTCGTCAGCGGCGAGGAAGGGGTGCCGCACGCGGTACTGCTGCGTGCGCTCGCGCCGGTCTCGGGCCTCACGGCCCGGACCTCCGGGCCGGGGCTGCTGTGCCGGGCCATGGGCATCGACCGGCGCGCAAACGGCCTCGAGCTCAGCGGCGGGACGCTGTGGATCGAGCGCCCACGCGCCCCGCAGCCGGTGCGCATCAGCCGCAGCGCGCGCATCGGGATCGACTACGCGGGCGAGTGGGCCGGACGGCCCTGGCGATTCTTCGACCGCGACTCGCCCGAGGTGTCCGGCCGGCGCGCGCGGGCGAAGACCTAGCGCGCCGCAGTCAGCCGCCAGCCGCCGGGCCGAGGACCAGCTTCCCGTTCCGCACCGCGATGCGCGGCCCCGGGTCGTAGTTCAGGCGCACGGTGCCCGTCTTGCCGCCGAGACGGTAGCGGACCTGATATCCCTCGGGACGAACCGTCCGGTCATAGACGGTCGTGCAGCGGCGCACGGTCGTGGTGTAGGTATCGCCGCGCTGCATGCGCGCTTCGATGCGATTGCCGGCGTACCCGCCGGCGGCCACCCCGGCCACCGTGGCGAGATCGCGTCCCGAGCCGTCGCCGACCTGCTGACCGAGCAGGCCGCCGATGAGCGCCCCGGCGACGCTGCCGACGATCTGATGCGAATCGCTCGCCGGCCGGGTGCGCTCGACCGTCTCCTCGCGGCAGACCCGCCGCGGCCTCACCTGGGTGCGCGAGAGCGGCAACACCTGCACCACCTCGGCGTAGCGCGGCGCGGCCGGCGCCCAGCGGTGGCTCGCCACGGCCCCTGCACCCACGACCACCGCCAGCGCACCGCCAGTGGTCGCACCGATCAGGAAGGACTTGTTCACGACTGAGCTCCTCTGCAACCTGTGCAGAGCCCAGATTGTCGTCGCGGCAAACTGAACCGAACTTGAATCTAACTCGCCGCGTCGTCGACCGGCGACAGCGTGAGCAGCTCACGGCCCTCGGGCACGCGCTCGCCGACCGCGAAGTGAATGTGCGTGACGCGACCGTCGACCGGCGCGCTGATGCCGTGCTCCATCTTCATCGCTTCGATCACCATCAGCGTCTGTCCGCGGCGCACCGTCGCACCGATCGCAACGTTCACCGCGACGACCACGCCCGGCAGTGGCGTCGTCAACCCGCCGGTGGCGTGCTCGGCGCTGAACGAGCGGGTGCGCGAATCGTCGATTTCAAACTCGTGGTGCGCCGCCCCCAGCCACAGGTGCACTCGTGCGCCCTGGCGCAGGAACCGTGCGCGCTGGCGCACCCCCTCGACCTGCGCCTCGATGCCCTCGCCCGCGCTACGCGCTGCGGCCAGCGCCACGCAGCGCCGCTCGCCCACCGGCTCATCAGCGGCGCCGAGCGGCTCGAGCGAGGCCGCCTGCGGCGCACCCTGCTCGCACGCGAGCCGCACCCGACAGCGTTCGCCGCCGGCGCGCAGGGTCAGCTCGAAGCGACCGGCGAGGTTGGGCGAAAATCCATCCCGCGCCGACCAGGGATTCGCGCCGCGCCCCTCGCCGTACACGGCGAGCGCCGCCAGCACCAGCTGTGCATCGGTCGGATGCTCGGGCGCACCGAACTCCTCGGCCCGCTGGGCGAGCAGCGCCACGCTGTGCCGCGCCTCGAGAAAGACGCGCGAGCGCAGGATGCGTGCGAGCCAGCGCTCGTTGCTGTGCACGCCGGCGAGCCGGGTGTGCTCGAGCGCAGCGGCGAGGCGGGCGGCCGCCTCGGTGCGCTCGGGCGCCCAGGCAATCACCTTCGCCAGCAGCGAGTCGTAGTTCGCCGGCACGGTATCGCCGGTCTCGAATCCGGCATCGACCCGCACGCCCTCGTCCTGCGGCCACTCGGCGAGTTCGAGCTGCCCTGCGCTCGGCAGGAACTGCCGCCACGGGTCCTCCGCGCACACCCGCGCCTCGATGGCATGTCCGCTGAGACGCACCTGCTCCTGCGTGAGCGGCAGCGGTTCGCCGGCCGCAACGCGCAGCTGCCACTCGACCAGATCGAGCCCCGTAACCGCCTCGGTGACGGTGTGCTCGACCTGCAGCCGGGTGTTCATCTCCAGGAAATAGAACTCGCTGCCGTCGAAGAGGAACTCCACCGTGCCGGCGCCGCGGTAGCCGATCCCGCGGGCCACCTCAACCGCCGCGCCTCGCAGCCGTTGACGCAGCGGCCCGGGCAACCCGGGCGCGGGGGCCTCCTCGATGAGCTTCTGGTGGCGCCGCTGAACCGAGCAGTCACGGTCCCCGAGATGGATGCACGCCCCGTGCGCATCGGCGAACACCTGCACCTCGATGTGCCGGGGCTCGGGCACAAAGCGCTCGATCAGCAGCGTGCCGTCCCCGAAGCTGCTCTCGGCAAGCCGGCGCGCGCCCTCGAGCGCCGCGCGCAACTGCTCCGCGGCGCGCACGACGTACATGCCCTTACCACCGCCACCGGCGGCCGGCTTGACGATCAGCGGCAGTCCGGCCTCGAGGGCGCGTGCCTCGAGTGTCTCGAGGTCCTGCCGCTCGCCCTCGTAGCCCGGCAACACCGGGATGCCCGCCGCGCGCACGCGCGCCTTGGCGAGGCTCTTCGATCCCATCGCCTCGATCGCCTCGGGAGGCGGGCCGACGAAGATCAGCCCGGCGTCCCTGCAGGCGGCCGCGAAGCGGGCGTTCTCGGAGAGAAAGCCGTAGCCGGGATGGATCGCCTCGGCGCCGCTCAGGCGCGCGGCGGCGAGGAGCGCCTCGATGTTGAGATAACTCTGCGCCGCCGCCGGCGGTCCGAGCCGCACCGCCTGATCGGCGAGGCGTACGTGTCGCGCATGGACGTCGGCATCGGAGTAGACCGCGACGGTGCCAAGCCCCATGCGGCGCGCGGTGCTGAGGATGCGGCAGGCGATCTCGCCGCGATTGGCCACCAGGAGACGCTGGAACATGGACGCACTCACATCCGGAACAGGCCGAATCGGGTATCTTCCTCGGGCGCGTTGCGCGCTGCCGCGAGGCACAGTGTCAGGACGCGGCGCGTCTCGAGCGGATCGATCACCCCGTCATCCCAGAGCCGCGCCGAGGCATAGTACGGATCGCCCTGCTGCTCGTACTGGGCGCGGATGGGCTGCTTGAACGCCTCCTCGGCCTCCCCCGCCCAGCTGCCGCCGCCGGACTCGATCTGACTGCGCTTGACGGTGGCGAGCACGCTGGCGGCCTGCTCCCCGCCCATCACCGAGATGCGCGCGTTCGGCCACTGGAACAGCATGCGCGGCCCGTAGGCGCGACCGCACATCGCGTAGTTGCCGGCTCCGTAGCTGCCGCCGATGATGACCGTGAACTTCGGCACGCGGGCGCAGGCGACCGCGGTGACGAGCTTGGCCCCATCGCGGGCGATGCCGCCCGCCTCGGCCTTGCGACCGACCATGAATCCGGTGATGTTCTGCAGGAACAGCAGCGGGATGCCCTCGCGCGCGCACAGCTCGATGAAGTGCGCCCCTTTGAGCGCGCTCTCGGAGAACAGGATGCCGTTGTTGGCGAGGATGCCGACCGGATAGCCTCCGAGGTGGGCGAAGCCGCACACCAACGTCGTACCGTAGAGCTGCTTGAACTCCTCGAACTCCGAGCCGTCGGTGAGTCGCGCGATAACCTCGCGCACATCGTAGGGCCGCCGCAGGCTCTCCGGCACCACTCCATAGAGTTCCTCCGGCGGATAGTACGGCTCGCGCGGCGCGCACGGGGGATCGGTTCGCGGACCGGGGCGCAGCCGCGCAACGATGCGCCGGGCGATTGCGAGGGCGTGGCTGTCGTTTTCCGCGTAGTGATCGCACACGCCCGATTCGCGGCAGTGCACGTCCGCCCCGCCGAGCGACTCGGCGTCGATGTCCTCGCCGGTCGCGGCCTTGACCAGCGGCGGCCCGCCGAGGAACACCCGCCCCTGGTTGCGCACGATGACGTTCTCATCGGCCATCGCCGGCACGTACGCCCCGCCGGCCGTGCACGAGCCATGCACCACCGCGATCTGCGCCACGCCAAGTGCCGAGAGCGTCGCCTGGTTGTAGAAGATGCGCCCGAAGTGCTCCTTGTCGGGGAACACCTCGTCCTGCGCCGGCAGGAATGCCCCGCCGCTCTCGACCAGGTACAGGCACGGCAGGCGATTCTCGCGCGCGACCTCCTGGGCGCGCAGGTGCTTCTTGACGGTGAGCGGGTAGTAGGTGCCGCCCTTGACGGTCGGATCGTTCGCGACGATGACGCATTCGCGCCCGCTCACCCGTGCGACGCCGGTGAGGATGCCCGCGCAGGCGATACCGCCGCCGTACAGACCGTGCGCGGCGAGCTGGGAGAACTCGAGGAAGGGGCTGCCCGCATCGAGCAGTTGGGCGATGCGCTCGCGAGCGCTCAGCTTGCCGGCCGCCCGATGGCGCGCGAGCGCTGCGGCCGGTCCGCCCTGCGCGGCCCGCTCGACTTCCCGTTTCAGCTCGTCCGTCAGCGCGCGCAACACGCGCGCGTTGTCCTGGAACTCCTGCGAGCGAGAATCGAGCCGGGTTTCGATTCGGGGCATGGGCTTGTCACGATAGCCGGATTGTCGGACAATCATACCGTCCCCCTTCAATGGAAGACAAGCGCATGTCCGCCCACGATCCGATCGACAGCGGCCCCGTCCTCGAGGAGGCCGTCAGCGAGATCCGCGCCCAGGTCCGTCGCTTCGCCGCCGAGCGCATCGCGCCGCGTGCCGCCGCCATCGACCGCGACAACGCCTTCCCACGCGATCTGTGGCCCGAGCTTGGTGCGCTCGGCCTGCTCGGCCTGACCGTCCCGGAGCGCTTCGGCGGCGCCGGACTCGGTTACCTCGCCCACGTCGTGGCCATGGAGGAGATCTCGCGCGCCTCGGGCTCGGTCGGGCTGTCCTACGGCGCCCATTCCAATCTCTGCGTCAATCAGCTGCGTCTGAACGGCTCGGACGCCCAGCGCGAGCGCTACCTGGCGAAGCTCGTGAGCGGCGAGCACGTCGGGGCGCTCGCGATGTCCGAGCCGCAGTCCGGCTCGGACGTCACCTCCATGCAGTTGCGCGCCGAGCGGCACGGCGATCATTACCGGCTCACCGGGCGCAAGATGTGGATCACCAACGGACCGGATGCCGACGTGCTGGTCGTCTACGCCAAGACCGCACCGGCGGCCGGCAGCCGCGGCATCAGCGCCTTCATCGTCGAGCGCGGCTTCAAAGGCTTCAGCACCGCGCAGAAGCTCGACAAGCTCGGCATGCGCGGCTCGAGCACCTGCGAGCTCGTATTCGACTCGTGCGACGTACCGCGGGAAAACCTGCTCGGCGAGGAGAACGGCGGCGTGCGGGTGCTGATGAGCGGCCTCGATTACGAACGCGTCGTACTCAGCGGCGGGCCGCTCGGCCTCATGGCCGCAGCGCTCGATCTGGTGCTGCCCTACGTGCGCGAGCGCAAGCAGTTCGGTCAGCCGATCGGCACCTTCGAGCTAATGCAGGCGAAGCTCGCCGACATGTACACCGCGCTCGGCGCTTCGCGCGCGTACGTCTACAGTGTCGCGCGCCAGTGCGACGCCGGTCAGGCCTTGCGGCGTGATGCCGCGGCGTGCATCCTCTTCGCGGCCGAACAGGCCACGCGCGTCGCCCTGGAAGCCGTTCAGGCCCTCGGCGGCAACGGCTACATCAATGACTACCCGGCCGGGCGGCTGCTGCGCGATGCGAAGCTCTACGAGATCGGCGCCGGCACCCAGGAGATCCGCCGCATGCTGATCGGCAGGGAGCTGTTCGAAGCGGACTGAGGTCGCATGAGCGTGGAATTCGATCAGATCGCCCTCACGCCCGCCTACCGCAAGGTGGCCGATGCGATCACCGAGCGCATCGTCAGCCGCTCGCTGCGCGAGGGCGAGCGGCTACCGCCGGAGACGGAGCTCGCCCGCCAGCTCGGGGTGAACCGCTCGACGGTACGCGAGGCGCTGCGCGAACTGGAGTGCAGCGGACTGCTCGAGCGCCGTCCCGGCTCGAAGCGCATGACGGTGAGCCGGCCCCGGCACCGCGAGGTCGCCAAGGACGTCAGTCGCGCGCTGGCGCTGCACGATGTGACGTTTCTCGAGGTCTGGACAGCGCTCACGGAGTTCGAGCCGCCGATCGCCGAGAACGCCGCGCGAGCCCGCACCGCAGCCGACCTGGAGCACCTCGCGGCGGTGCGTGCGCGCTTCGATGCGGACCACACGCTTGCCGACGCGGCGGTGCACCACACGGCGGAGTTCTTCCGCATGCTCGGCGCGGCGACGCACAACCAGGTTTTCGCGCTGGTGCACGAGCCGTTGATCCAGCTGCTCGAGCCCTCGCTGCGCGACATGATCGACCAAGTGCCCCAGGCACGCGCGCGTATCGCCACCGCCCAGCGCCGCATCTTCGAGGCGCTCGAGCGGCGTGATCCCGAGAGCGCCCGGCAATGGATGGCCCGGCACATCCGCGATTTCCGCAAGGGCTACGAACTCGCCGGCATCGATCTGACGCACTGCATCGGCTGAGCGGCCGCGGGCACGGCAGGCATCCGGCCCACCCGGCTGAGGGCCGTTCCTAGATGAACAGGTCCGTCAGCAGGTCTTCCTCGCGCACCCCGCTCGGCCGGTAGGGGGAAAAATCGCTCACGCCCGCCTCGCGCAGCACCTGCTCGTCGAGACAAAACTGCCCGGTGAAGGCCCGGCTTTCCCGTTTGAGGATGAGGCAGGCGGCATCGGCCACGATCTGCGGGGTGCGCACGCGCTCGCGCATCCCCTGCGGTGCGCCGGCGAGCGCAAGGGTGAGAGCGGCCGTGCCGATGATGGTGCGCGGCCAGAGCGCGTTCACCGCGATACCCTCGGCGGCGAGCTCCCCGGCGAGCCCCAGCACGCACAGGCTCATGCCGAACTTGGCGAGCGAGTACGGCAGGTGCGGGGCAAACCAGCGCGCCTCGAGGTTCAGCGGCGGGGCGAGCATCAGGATGTGGGGATTGCGGCCGCGGGCAAGGTACGGCGCGGCGAGCTTGCTGCAAAGCAACGTGCCGCGCGTGTTGATCGAGTGCATCAGGTCGAAGCGGCGCATGTCCGTCGCGCGGGTCGTGCTCAGGCTGATCGCGCTGGCGTTGTTCACGAGGATGTCGATGCCACCGAAGACTTCGGCGGTCCGCTCGAGCGCCGCGCTCACCTGCGCGTCGTTGCGCACGTCGAGCGGCAACGCGAGCGCCTTGCCGCCGGCGGCCTCGATCTGCTCGGCGGCGCTGTAGATCGTGCCCGGCAGCGTCGGATGCGGCTCGGTGGTCTTTGCGGCCACGGCCACGTTCGCGCCTTCGCGCGCCGCCCGCAGCGCAATGGCGAGCCCGATCCCCCGGCTTGCCCCCGTGATGAAGAGCGTCCGCCCCCGCAAACCCGTGTTGTCCGCTGCCGCCATGTGCGCCTCGCTGCCGCGGCCGGACCGGGGCCGCCGGCGGCATCATAGCAGCCGCCCCTGTCGCGGCGGGCCGACAGCCGGGCCGCGGGCGCCACATGCCGCAGAAACATCAGCATATGCCGCAAAATCATCCCGATCGCGAGCCGGCCTCGCTACAATGCCGCCCGCTGAATCTCCCGTTGGAACAGAGAGGTACACGCACTTGGCGGCGATCGGCAGCGAACGGGTGCTCTCGGTCAAACACTGGACCGACACTCAATTCACCTTTACCACGACGCGCGATGCGGCATTGCGCTTCGAGAATGGCCAGTTCGTCATGGTCGGGCTGCAGGTCGACGCGCGGCCGCTGCTGCGCGCCTACAGCATCGCCAGCGCCAATCACGAGGAGCACCTGGAGTTCCTCAGCATCAAGGTGCCGGACGGGCCGCTGACCTCCCGCCTGCAGCACATCCGCGAAGGCGATGAAGTGCTCATCAGCCGCAAGCCCACCGGGACACTCGTGCTGCACGACCTGAAGCCCGGCAAGCGCCTGTATCTGCTCTCGACCGGCACCGGCGCGGCGCCGTTCATGAGTGTGATCAAAGACCCGGAAACCTACGAGCGCTTCGAGCGCGTCATCTTCGTGCACGGCGTGCGCTGGGGGCGCGAGACGGCTGTGCTCAAGCACCGGATCGAGGAACTCAAGTCCCACGAACTGCTCGGCGAGTGGGTGAGCGAGAAGCTGCTGTATTACCCGGCCGTGACCCGCGAGCCGCACGCCAACCGCGGCCGCCTCACGACACTGCTCGAGTCGGGCAGACTCTCCTACGACCTCGGCCTGCCCCCCCTCGATCCGGCCGAAGACCGCGCCATGGTGTGCGGCAGCCCCGCGATGCTCACCGACACCTGCACGCTGCTCGATGCCCGCGGCTTCCAGATGTCCCCGCACATCGGCGAGAGCGGCGATTACGTCATCGAAAGAGCGTTCGTCGCGCGCTGAGCGAGACGGTCGGCGCGGGCCGCGAACAGCCACAGCAGCGCGCACAGCGCCACCGCCACCGGCACGATCAACACCGCCGTGGCGAGTGAACGCGCATCGGCGATCCCGCCGATGATCGAGGGGGAGATCACATCGCCGAGCGCATGGATGGTGAACACGCTGAGCGCCACCGCGCAGGCGCGCTCGACGGGAGTCACGAGGTTGACGATGACGGCGTTGATCGGTCCGCTCGACATGAACAGCAGCAGCTCGGCAACCGTGAGCGCCCCGTAGAAGACCCACGGAATGCCCGAGGCGAGCGCCAGGTAAGTCGCCGGAACGGCCAGCAGCGTGATCCAGCCCGAAAACCACAGATACGCCTGCGGCGAGAATTTCAGGCAGTAATCGCCGAGCCACCCGCCGGCAAACGTGCCGAGAAAGCCCGTCACCACGACGATCTCGCCGAACCCCGCCGTCGCGGTGACGAGAGGCACCCCGCGGGACCGCTCGAGGAAGGTGGGCATCCAGAACGCCATGCCGCCGAGGGCGAACGTGTAAGCCGCATAACCGAGCACCGTCAGCACGTATGCGGGCTGACGCAGCAATTTCGCGTACACCTGCCACGAACCGGCCGGCGCGGCGGGTCTCGCCTGAGCGAGTGACTCGGCCTCCTGCGCCCCCCGCGGCGGGTCCGGCAGGCGCCACACCCACACCGCGAGGGCCAGTCCGGGCAGGCCGGCGACGAAGAATGCCGCACGCCAGCCGTAGTGCGCCTCGACCAGACCGCCGACGATGTACCCCAGGGCCGCGCCCACCGGAATCGCCATGTTGAACAGCGCAAAGGCGCGGCCGCGCGAGCGCAATGGGAAATGGTCCGCCAGGAGCGCCGGCGCGATGGTGCCGTAGGCCGCCTCCCCGATACCGACTGCCGCTCGCGCCCCGAGCAGCTCAAGGTAGTTGCGTGCCAGACCCGACAGCCCCGTCGCCAGGCTCCAGAGGAACACGCCGATCGCGATCGGTCGGGTGCGCGAGCCACGGTCCCCGAGCCTGCCGAACAGCGGCGCGGCGAGCATGTAGACGATGAGAAAGCCGCTCATCAGCGTGCCGAGCTGCAGATCGTTGAGTCCGAGCGAGCCATGCTTCAGCGCCGGCAGCACCGCCGACACCACATAGCGGTCGAGGTAGTTGAGCAGGTTCACGCCCGCCAGCACCGCGAGCGAGACAGTCGCGGCGCGCCGCGTCTTGCGGGACGAGTCGCTCATGAGCAGGCCCTCAGGCCGCCGCGGGCGTGGCCACTGACGAATCGCTGAGCTGTGCCAGCAGCGGCAGACGGATCTCGGTGACCCATAGTCCCGCGAAACGCGCGGCCGCCTCGAACGTCGCGCGATCGCCAAACTGGATCGCCAGGCGCTCGCGCACGTTCTTCAGGCCGATCCCCGCGCGGCCGGGTGGCTCGGTGCCGGCCATGGTGTTGCTCACTCGCAGTATCAGAGTCTTGCCGTCCGTGAGGGTCTCGAGGCGAACCTGCACCGCATCGGAGTGGCCGGCCAGTCCGTGCACCACGGCATTCTCGATCAGCGGCTGCAGAATAAGGCTCGGCACCCACGCCTCGGGCGCCAGGTGCGGATCCGGCACGTGCACCGTGAGCCGGTCGGCGAAGCGCCGCTGCTGCAGCGTCAGATACAGTCTGGCAAACTGCAGCTCATCGGCGAGGCGCGAGAACTCGCGCTCCCCGGCGCACAGCAGCCGGCGCAGCAGGTCGGCGAGCTGCACGATCATGCTGCGCGCATCGGCCGGATTGCCATCGATCTGGCCGTGGATGGTATTCAGCAGGTTGAACAGCGAGTGCGGCGAGAGCTGCATGCGCAGTGCCGCCAGATGCGACGCAGTCAGCGCCCGCTCGAGCGCCGCGGAGCGGATCTGCGAATCGCGCAGCCGGCGATAGACGTCGAACCCCGTCGCGAGCGCCAGTCCGAAGCCGTAGGTGAGCAGGAAGCCCGTGGCGCTCGCGATCCAGATCTGCGTCAGCGGCGCCACGGGTCCGTGCGGGCTGCCGGGCGCATCGACGAGCTGACGCAGCACGAAATTCGCCCCCTCCAGCACCGCATCGCCCAGCCATAGCGTCGGTTCGGCCAGCGCAGCGAACGTCACCGCGAGCAGCAACTGCACGGGCAGGCGGCGCCATAACGGCTGCCAGCCCACGCGCAGCGACGTCCACACGCAGCCGAGCAGCACCGGATACAGAAAGAGATGCTGCAGCAGCCGCGCGCTCCACGGGGCGAACAGATGGCCGACGTGCATCGCGGTGAAGATGAAACGCATCTGATCGGCGTAGAGCACGTCGGAGAGCGCCACGTACATCCAGAACACCGTGACGATCAGCAGCAGCGGTCGGAATCGCCCGTTCATGGCACCAATGCTACGCCCCCCGGGGCTCGGGTTGCTCGCCCTCCTCGCCAAGGCCCCCTGCGGGTCTTGCCGCATGACGCGGAGCGGCCAGTTCGGTACAGTCGCGCCCATGGAGATTTTCAAGGAATTCCGGATCGAGGCGGCCCACCGCCTGCCCCACGTGCCGCCGGGACACAAATGCGCGCGGCTGCACGGTCACTCCTTCCGCATCGGCGTGCACGTGGCAGGACCGGTCGACCCGCTGCACGGCTGGGTCTGCGATTTCGCCGACCTGAAGAGCGCCTTTGCGCCGTTGCACGAGGCGCTCGATCATCGCTACCTCAACGAAGTGCCAGGGCTCGAGAACCCGACCAGCGAGCAGCTGGCGATGTGGGTCTGGCAGCGCCTGAAGCCCACTCTGCCACAGCTTGCGCGCATTACCATCCGCGAGACCTGCACCAGCGGCTGCGAGTACCGCGGCTGACGCGCTCTCAGCGGCACGGCGCGCCGAGTAGTCCGGCCTTGAGCGCCTGGCCCGGCGGATGCGCCCCGAGCCAGATGCCGAGAAACGCCCGCGCGAAGTCCTCGCCCGGGATCGAGCCCTGCGGCACCCCGTTCAACAGGTATTCGATGCCCTGGCCAGGCAGGTGCACGAACGCCATGCTCCGGCCCGAACCGATGCCGTGCATCCAGCCGTTGAGGGTCGCGATGCGCTCCCGCAGCGCAGGCAGCGCTGCGGGAGCGCTTTGCCTGAACCCGTCGCGCCACGCCTCGCGCAGCTGCCCGGTGGTCACGTGCCACAGAAAGTGCAGCACGATCTCGCTCGGCTGATCGGCGGCGAGAATGCCGGCCGCATCCGCCGAGGGGTGCGCCAGATAGAGTGCCCCGACGTAAACCTTGATCCGCAGGAACGTGGCCTTGCGGATCCCGAGCCCGTTGAGCACCAGCGGCTGGCCGTGCACCATCACCTGCTCGGGGAAACTCACCCCGTCGCATTGGCGCGCCTGCGCCAAGCCCGCGACCGCCACCAGTGCTGCCGCCAATCCGATCATCCGCAGCCGCTTCGCCATGGTCCCGCCCCCGTACGCAGCGCTCGCTCGGGCGCCCGAGACAGCGTAGCACGGGTGCCCGCCGGAGGGGTTCAGCCCCCGGCCGGCTCGAGCGGTGCCCCGGCGAGATCCGCAGCCTGGCGCGGATCGTAGAGCTTGGTATCGACCTTGAGGTAGGCGACCCGCTCCTCGGCCGCCACCACGGCGTCGGCCACACCCGGCAGCGCACGCAGGTCCGAGGCGAGCCGCGCGGGATTCACGTGCTCGCCGAGGCGCAGCACGCGCGATGCCCAGTAACTGGGAGCGCGCATGGTCGCGGCGAGCACCAGCCACAGCAGCGCCAGCGCACCGGCGAACTCGAACACCGCGCCGCTGCCGCCGTACCCGTGCAGCCAGCCGCCGGCGATTCCGCCGACGAAGATGCCAAGGAACTGTGAGCTCGAATACACCCCCGTCGCCGTACCGGTCGCCCCAAGCGGAGCGGTTTTCGTCACCAGCGAGGGCAGACTCGCCTCCATGATGTTGAAGCCGGCGAAGAACACGGTGAGCGCAAGCAGCACCACCAGCTTGTCGTGTCCGCCGAAAGCCAGCAGGAACTGGCTTACCGCAAGCGCTGCGACCGCCCCGACTACCACGCCCTTCATGTGCCGGCGGCGCTCCCCGAGCGTGATGGCCGGGATCAGCACCAGTACCGAGATCAGCAGGATGGGCAGATACACCTGCCATGCGCCGCGGCTCGAGATTCCCAGCACGGCGCGGAGCACTCCCGGCACGACCAGGAAGCTCGCCGTCAGCATCACGTGCAGGGCGAAGATGCCGAAGTCGAGCCGCAGCAGCTCGCCGTTGCGCAAAGTGGCCCCGAGAAGCGCGGGCACCGGTTCGGCTTCCCGGTGCACGCGCAGCTGGCGCGGCTTGGGCACCACGAACACCGTGATGGCGATGCCGACGGCGGCGAGCCCGCACATCAGCCAGAAGATGCCCGACACGCCGATCGCCGCGGCCACGAGCGGACCGGTGATGAAGGCGACGAGGAACGACAGGCCGATAGTCATGCCGATCAGCGCCATGGCCTTGGTGCGGTTCTCCTCGGCGGTCAGATCGGCCACCAGCGCGAGAATCGCCGATCCGACCGCCCCGGCGCCCTGCAGCGCACGGCCGCCGATCATCGCCGCGATCGAATGCGCGCTGCCGGCCCAGGCGCTGCCCAGCGCGAACACCACCAACCCGAAGACCACCATTGGCTTGCGGCCGAAGCGGTCGGAGAGCAGACCCACCGGCATCTGCATCAGCGCCTGCGTGAGGCCGTAGATGCCAAGGGCGAGTCCGATGGTGTAGGGCGTTGCGCCGGTGAGACCGCGGGCAAACAGCGCAAACACCGGATAGACCATGAACAGGCCCAGCATGCGCACCGAGAACACGGCGGCGAGCGCTACAGCGGCGCGCAGTTCTTGTTTGGGCATCGGGTACTCGGCCTTCCTTCGATCACGCGCTGCGAGAAGAATTTTTAAGCTTACTTCGTATGGCACGGGCGCGCCACCGCCACGTCCGTGCGCCGTCTGCGCGCGGCGAATTAAGTCCGCCGCGGGACTGCTCGGACTGCCTCCGCGCGAGGCTGCAACATCGGATCAGGACGGTAGCTCATCGCAACACCCGGGGAGGCACAGCAGCGGCTTGAGCGCTTACAGGCCTGTTCGACGCGCGCGCGCCGGTCCGCTTCGGCCTGACCGACCCCGATTCCCACGACTCGGCGGCAGCGCTCCGTTCCCGGTGCGCGCTCAGTGCCGGGCGCATGGCGCCATGATCCGCGCCAGCAGGTTCGGCGTGCCGCAAATGCGCCTTGGCTGTGGATAGCGCGGACCGCCCAAGTAACTCACAGAACTCGTGTGGCACCCGTGGCCCTTGGAGGCGATGAACACCGTCGGCGGGTGGCTCTGCTCGGCACTGTCCCCGCGCGTGCCTCAGGACGCCGCGCCGGTAACGCTGGCCGTCGGCGCGCACCTTCAGCGCCGAGAGGTCCCCGAGCGGGCCGCGGTGCTCGCATCCCGCACCAGCGTCACCGGGTTGACCGGCGTGGCGTAGACCACCGCGCACAATTCAGACAGGGCCGCCGCGAGTGCGGCGCGGAGCAGCACTGATTTCACGGGCGCACCCCTCCTGCCTCAAACCCGGTGCGAGCTCCTCTCGGGCACAGGCGCCGATGCGATTCGAACGGCCGGCCGCATGTTCAGGGCGCGAGCGTCGCCCCGGCGACGACGCCGCTCAATCCGTAGCCGGCCATCGTCTGGTTGAATGCCGAGACGTCCGTACTCAGGAACTGGTCGTAGACGGCAAGCGCACGCCGATACTGTGTATCGAAGTGTGCCTGCTCGCGCAGCGTCGCCGCATCGACCGGCTCATCCGAGCCCCACAGCAGTCCTTCCAGCGAGAGCAGTTTCTCGTGGATCCCGTCCGGTACCCATAGCGTCGATTCGGACGAACCGGCATTGCTGGTGAGTCTAAGGGTCATCGCCCGGCACGCTCGCTCGAGCCGCGCGATGGCCGCCTCGGCCGCGTCCTGTTCGGGCAGGCCCCGCACCGCGCTCTGCAGTGCCTTCAGCTGCACAGTCAGTGTCCGCAGGCGGTTCAGCGCCACGTCGGTCTGCGAGATCTCGTGCAACACCGCCGCGGTCACCCGGTAGCGCTCGGTCATACCCGCGAGTGTGCCTCGCGAGGCCGGGTCGTTGCGCACGCTGAAGGTCTGCGTCGCGCTCGTGGCGCCGAACTTGAGGGTAGCGGTGTAGCTGCCGGGCGGCAGCAGCGCACCGCTGCGCGGTCCGCGGTTGAAGCGCGGGGCGGAACGCCAACGCACCGGGCCCTGTGCGCGCAGGTTCCAGTAGATCCGGTGCAGGCCGGCTTGGGTCGGGACCCAGGGAATCTTGCCGTTCGCCGCGCGCGCCGACGCCGGCGGCTGCGGGGTCATTGCCGCGGGCTTGCCCGCATGCACTCCTCGGTAGGTTCGCACCACCTTGCCGGCGGCATCGGAGATGATCAGCTCCCCGGGCGCGGCTGGTGCGTGCGCCAGGTAGTAGCTGAAGGACGCCCCGTAGTGGGGATTCTCCCCGTAGTAGGTGCCATCGCCCATCCACTCGGTCTGCGAGAACGGCCAGTATCGCACCGCATCCTCGGGCTTGAAGAACGTGAGCGCCCGGTGCGCCACGGTGGGACTCCACTGCTCGAACGGCGTCAGGTCATCGAGGATCCACACGCCCCGGCCGTGGGTAGCCACCACCAGGGAGTTGGTGCGCGACTGCAGCGCCAGGTCGTACACGGCCGCATCGGGCAGCCCGAGCCCGAACTGGTACCAACGGCGGCCGGCGTCCCAGGACACGTACAGGCCGTTCTCAAGTCCCGCGTAATAAAGATCGGGATTGTGCGGGTCACGCCGCACGACATGGGCATAGACATCGGCAGGCAGGTTGCCGCTGATCGAGGTCCAGTGCGCGCCGTAATCGTCCGTGCGGTACAGGTACGGCCGGAAATCTCCGCTGAAGTGCCGATCCACCGCGATCAGCGCGCTGCCCGGATTGCTCGGGGAGACGTCGATCGACTCGACCCGTCCCCACGGCGGCAGATGCGGAATGTTGGCCGTGACGTTGATCCAATGGCCCCCGCCATCGCGGGTCAGCTGCACCAGTCCGTCGTCGGTCCCGACCCAGATGACCTGCGGATCAGACTCCGCCGGAGTGATGGTTAGTATGGTGTCGTAGTACTCAGCGCCCGAGTTGTCCTGGATCACCGGCCCGCCCGAGGGCCCCTGCTTGGCCCTATCGTTACGGGTCAGGTCCGCACTGATCGCGCCCCACGTGCGGCCCCGATCGGCGCTCCTGAACAGCACATTGCCCCCGGCATAGAGCACCTTGGGGTTGGTGGGCGAAACGGCGAACGCGGCCTCCCAGGCAAAGCGATAGCGCGCCCCGTCAGCGCCGCGGCCGTTGTCGTCCCGCGGGAACGGCTGAATGTCGTGCAGCTGCTCCTCGGAGCGGTCGTAGATGAAGTAGGCCCCGTTCTGCCCCTCGTTGTAGATCAGGTTCGGATCATCGGCTGCGGCCATGCCATAGATGCCGTCGTCGCCGTTGAACCCATACCAGCCGCGGCTCGAGATGCCGCGCGGATCCTTGCTCGCGCCCGGCCCGCACCAGGTATTGTTGTCCTGCAGGCCGCCGCAGACCTGGTAGAAGAACCCTCCCCCGACGGCCACGTGATAGTACTGGCCGAGCACCAGGTTGTGGATGAACGCCCAGTGCCGGCCGTTGTCGAGCGACAGCGCCACTCCGCCGTCGTTGCCCTCGATGATCCGGCCGCTGCCGGTCGGATCGACCCAGATGGCGTGGTTGTCGACGTGAATCGAGCGGGCGATCCGCTTCCAGGTCCGTCCGCCGTCGCGTGAGGCGAGCAGGCGCATCGAAAGCGCGAACAGGTGCTCGGGATTCTTGGGGTCGATCGCGATATGCGAGAAATAGAACGGTCGGGCATCCACGGCCTGGTCCTTGCTCACCAGGTGCCAGTGCGCCCCGCCGTCGTCCGAACGCCATAGCACCCCCTGGTGGCTGCCGATGACCGCGTAGACCACGTCCGGATCGCTCGGGGCGACGGCCAGTCCGATGCGTCCGACCGCCCCGCTCGGCAGCCCGTGGCCGGCGAGCCGCTGCCAGGTCAGTCCGCCGTCGAGTGAGCGGTAGATCGCATCCTCGGGGCCGCCGGCCGAGTAATGCCAGGGCGTGCGCCGGAACCGGTAGGTGGCCGCGTAGACGACGGCAGGATTGCTCGGGTCCATCGCCATGTCGGAAATGCCCACGTCGGGTCCGACGTAGAGCACCCGCTGCCAGCTCGCCCCGCCGTCGGCGGTCCGATACACACCCCGCTCGGTGCTGCTCTTCCACGGATTGCCCATCGCGCCGACCAGCACCGTGTCCGGGTGATGCGGGTCGATCAGGATGCTCGAGATCTGCAGCGTGCCGGCGAGCCCCAGATGGCGCCAGTGCCGCCCGGCGTCGTTCGACACGTAGACCCCGTCGCCGAAGGACACGTCATTGCGGATGTTGGCCTCCCCGGTGCCGACCCATACGACCGCCGGATTGTGCGGGTCGACCGCCAGGGCGCCGATCGAGGCGACCGGCTGGTGCTGGAACAGCGCCTGCCAGGTGATGCCGCCATCGGCGGTGCGGAACACGCCGCCGTCGGCTCCACCGACGTAATAGACATCGGGATCGCCCGGCACGCCCGCCACCGCGGTCACCCGACCGCCGGCGAGCGCCGGCCCGATCTGCCGGAAATGAATCCCCGCACTCACCGGCATCGGCAGCAGCGTTCGGCCTTGGCCGTTCTCCTGCTGCGGACCGGCGGGTGCACCGAGGGCGAGCGGGGACGCGAGCAGCGCCGCGGCACACGCGGCCGTCAGGGA
>JAJZFQ010000041.1 GCA_021805275.1 Pseudomonadota bacterium | reverse complement strand
GATGCACCGGGAGGGCCTCCCCCCCCTCCTGCCGCAAAAATATTTTCCGCGGCCCCCCCATCTCGCTAAGATTGAGCCGTTCTCACCCGCCCGCGAGGGGCACCCTCTCTGCGTCCCGCTTCTTCACCCCTGAGCAGGAGCCACGTCATGAGCACCCCGACCCCCGAGACACCCGAGATGAATCCCGGCGCTGCGGCCGCAGCGGCCGACGAACCCGCTGAGCTCATCGAACTCGACCCGGTCTCCGCGACACAGGGCGGACTGCTCGGCTTCAAGTACGACACCGGCATGGGCTGGCAATACACCTGAGGCGGTGCGAGCTACCAGCGCTGCGTGATCTGCAGGCTGAGGACGCGTCCGAGCGCCTGCACATTGGCCACGTCGTAGCCGTAGAGACTGTCGACGAACGGCGGGGCTTGGTCGAACAGATTCACCGCGTTCAGCGTCACGGTCGTCGGCCCCAGGTGCGTTGATTGCAGCCGGTAGCGGGCATAGGCATCCACCGTGGTCCACTGCGCGACCTGCGGCAGCAGCGTGCTGCCGGGATTGTGGTACGCACCGGTGTAGTTCACGATCAGCGCCCCGCCCCACCCGGGCGCCGCGGCGCCGTGCCGACTCCAGGCGAGCGTGCCCTGCAGTCGCACCGACAGCGGATTGCCCACGGTGTCGAGGATGCTGATCGCAGGTGAACTCGGCGTCACGGACTGCGTGAACGCCAGCACATCCTCCCCACGCACCTGCACCTGAAAATGTCCCCAGCGAGTCCACAAGTGCTGCAGCGCTTCGATGTCCAGTCCCCGGGTGCGGGTGGTGGCGAGATTCGCCAAGCGCAGATCCACGATCGCCACCGGCTGACTGAGCAGGCAGGACTCGGCCGAACCGAAGAACTGCGAGCTGTTGCAAATCGCATTGATCTGCGCGCGCGTCGGATTACGGTTGATGACCGCGGACCACTCGGCTTGGTGCTGCAGAATGCCGAACGGATCATCGGCGGCCGGCTGCTCGATGCGATTGCGGTAGTTGATATTGTAGTAGGTGAAGGAGAACTGCACGCCGCGCCACGGCGAGAGGTCAACACCGGCCGTCCAGGTCCGTGCCGTCTCCTCGCGCAGTGCCGGGTTCGATCCCTGCTCGGCGAGCACCAAGGAGCGCCCGCTCGGCGAACTCGGATCGAGGAGCGACACGAGGCCGGCGATGTTCTGCGACGTGTCGTACAGATTATCCAGTTTCGGGGCGCGGTATGAGCGACCCCAGCTGGCGTGCAGCTTCAGCCACGGATTCGCGGTCCACTGCAGGCGGGCCGTGGGATTGAACGTGCCGCCGAAGTCGCTGTAGTCATCGTAGCGCCCGGCCAGATCGAGCGTCAGCCGTGGCGTCAGCATCCGATGGCCGGCCGAACCGAGCAGCGGCACGTGCAACTGCGAGAACACCGACAGGACATGCCGGTCGAATGACTGCACCAACGATACGGTCTGCAGAGGTTGCGCGGCGGGCCGGGCGATCTCCAGCGTCTCGGAGCGCCGCTCGAGCCCCACGGCCAGTTTCACCCGCCCCGCCGGCAGGCGCATCAGCGGGCCGCTCGCCACGGCATCGGTCGACTGGATTCCCGCGGCCGAATGCTCGAAGTAGGTCTGCGCAATGGCCGCCGCGACCGCAGCATTGGCCGTCGGGGCGACTGCGAAGGGGTTGAAGGCGGTGGCCGGATTGGCGCTCCCCATCAATCCGGCCACCGCCGCCGAATCGACCACGCCGTACTGGTTCACCGAGAGGATCTGCTTGCCGCCGGACTCACTCACCGTCATCTGCCAGCGGTCCCCGAGACGAATGGTCGCCCCCGCCGTGCCGGTGTAGACCCGCGTGGTGCTGCCAAAGCGCGTCGGTCCGAGCAGCGGCAGAAAGTTGTAGGCCACCAGCGTATAGGGCACGCCGGCAAACGGATTGACGTAGTACGGATTGCTCGCCGGCACCTGCAGCACCGTCGCATCTGGACGGGTGCTGAGCGTGGTATTGCGCTCCGTGTAGCGGCCTTGCGCGAACAGCTCGACGTTCGAGCCGATGCGCTGGCGCACCGAACCGTAGAACTCCTGCGCCATGCGGTCGGGGAAAATCTGCGCCGAAGTGAAGGGGTTCTGCAGATTGACAGTCCGGCTCAGACCGGCGGCGGTGATGCCGTAGCTCGGCTGCAGCGTGAACGGATCCAGGACGTTTCCTGGATTGGAATAGTACGAGTCGTAGTTGGCGCCGCCGTAGGGGATCTTATTCGCGTTGGCCGCGTACGCGCGGGCCGCGGCCGCGAGCGGCGTGGCATCGGAGTACTCATAGTCCATCATGGCGTGCCCGCTGCTCCAGCGAGTCCCGAACAGCTGTGCGGCCATCCATTCGGCACGGCCGCCGACCGCCGTCCCGTAGCGCACCTCGGACTGCGCTCCGGTGAAATTGTCACGCATGATGATGTTGACGACGCCAGCGACCGCATCTGCGCCATAGAGCGCCGAGGCGCCGTCCGGCAGCACCTCGATCTGTCGCACGGCGCTCCAGGGTATGGTGGAAACATCCACGAAATCTCCGGTCAGGCCACCGAACGGCTGGCGGTGACCGTTCACCAGGACGAGCGTCGCGCCGGTGCCGAGTCCGCGCAGGTTGATCGCGGCACCGTACTGATCGTTGTTGTCGACGCCGAGGTCCTCGCGAGGCCCCTCCAGCGACACCAACGGTAGCGCATACAAGGCCTGCTGCACGTTCGGATAGGCCGCGCGGTCCAGATCCGCGCGACGCAGATACACCAGCGGCGCAATGGTCGAGCGGACGCCGCTGATCAAACTGCCGGTGACCTCCACGGGCCGCAGGTTCGCCGGCTTTAAATCCGGCTGCGGATTTTTAAGCGGCACTGTCGCCACCCGCGCCGCATCGGGTCGCACCCCGGGGCGACCCGGACGGGCCAACGGACGGATGATGACCGAGCGGGAAGTGTCGAAGAAGAAGGTGAGACCGGTGCCTGCCAGCATCCGTTCGAGCGCCGCGGAGCTGTCCATGCGGCCCGCGACGGCGTGGGTCTTCAGCTGCTGCACCTGGGGTGTTGCAGCGTAAATCGCCTGCACGCCCGACTGACGGTAGAAATCGATGACAGCCTGGGGCAGAGGCTCGGCGGGAAGATTGAACTGAGTCACCGGACCATCGGCCCAGGCGCGAGCGGCCAGGGGGGTCAACGCCAGCGCAATCCATGCCGCCCGACGCACCCGCCGCGCCGCGCCACGCTCCTGTGTCCCCTCTCTGGAGGCTTGCTGGTTATAGTCCATGATCCCTGCTGCCTGCACGCCAGTGTGCCACATGTTGGGCACTCATGACGAGCCTTGTCGTCGCCAACACTGCAGCCATGCCTCCATGCTGGCGTACTCCAGCAATTCTCCGGACTGAGTCTTGATTTCCGCCCCGCCCCCGAGCGCCCGCTCCAACGGCGCGCGCCGAAGCAGCCCGGCGCGCACCAGCTCGCCCTCGATCAGCAGTTCGCGCAACAGCGGCCGGTTGCGCTCCACGGTCATCCGCGCGTGCGCCTCGATACCGCCCTTGTCGCGCCGGTTGCGGATCGGCGCCGGCAGCGCATCGTGGAACGCGCGCCGCGCAAGCGCCCGGCCCCAGCCACCGGCCGTGTGGATCGCTGGCGCGATACGCAGACACACCTCGATCAACGGCTGGGCCACCAGCGGCGCAATCCGATCCGCATCGCCGGGCGCGGCGAAGGGATCGTATGCGTCGAACGGCGCTAGCACCTGGTGCGCATGCCAACGCTTGGCACTCGACGCCTCGGCGTGTCGATGCGCAAGCGGATGCAAACAGGCTGCTGCGTCGAGCGCCTGGCGCAGCGTCTCGGGCGCGAGCAGCGGCCGCTCGCGTCCGCCCTCGCGAAGCGGGCTCCAACGCTCAGCACCCAGCACCTCGCGGACCGTCACCCCGAGGACACGCCAGACCGACAGGTCATCGACGCGTGCCGCATCCAGCAGCGCACGCAGCACCTTCGGACTCAGCCCGCGCCGGCGCAGCAGCTCCGCCGGCGCCCATTCGGCGCGCTCCTGATAAAAGAGTTGATCCCCACCATATCCGATGAACAGCGCGGCAGCGCCGCGCTCCGCTGCGAGCATCGCCTCGCGGCGGCTGTGCTCGAGATAGAACAAGTAGTTGGTGGGCTCGGCACTCGGGATGAGCGTGTGCAACGGCCGCAGATCCACCCCGAGCGGTCGGATGCGCTCGATCAGCCCGAGCCCAACGGACTTGGCCGCAAGATACGCAAAGCGCCGCTCATCCAGATCCGTGTGCGGCGGATAGTAGTGGAAGCACTCGACCCGGGGTGCCAGCCCGCCCGCGAGCGCTGTGAGAATGATGGACGAGTCCAGACCACCCGACAACGATACCAACACGCTCGGATAACACGAGCCCCAGGCGCGAACCACGTCCTCGGTGCAGCGACGCAGCATCTCGGCCGCTTCGGGTTCCTCGATGGGCGCCGCTGCGCCGATCTCGAGTGGATCCCACTGACAGACCCTCAGGAGCGCACCGCCGTGGTGGCGGGCGCACTCACCGCCGACCAGCTGCGAGACGCCCTCAAGGCCGGTGCGCCGGCTGTGCTCGCGCACCAGGCTGAGACAGGCGGCAACGTACGCCCAGTCTGTCTTGAGCCTCCGCCCGCACATCGGCAACACGTCGGTGACCGACGCGCAATAGACCTCGAGCGCTCCGAGCCGCATCGTGTAGCACGGCAGGCCGGCGGATGGATCGCGCAGGACGCAGACACGGCCGCTACCCGGCTCGAAGAGCACCGCGACGTAGCGGCCCCAGTAGCGCTCGAGGAGGCGTCGGCCGTCGGACGCTGCGATCGAACGGCTTTCCAGGTCATCAAAGGCGGACGGCGCGGGCCGCGAGATGCCCGCGCCGTCGGGCTTGAACAACACACCCATCACCACGCCCCGCCCGCCCGCGAGGTGCCGGGCGGCATTGCCCGAGCTCCACTCGCCCACGCAGCGCACCTCGAAGCCGGCGCCTCGGCTGACCGTCCGCCACGTGCCAATCGGCTGCTCGGGTCCTTCGAGCACGGTCTGCGCCTGCGCGCGCGCCGCGGCGTCCGCGTCGTTCCAGACGAATACGAGGTAGCGGAACACGATCAGATCCTGAGGATGGGCGCGTACTGGCGCACACGATCGGGCGCATCGTTGAACAGGACCTCCCCGTCCTGCACCCAGCAGTGCGCGTGAAACGGTGCGGTGCGCACGCCAAAGACCCAATGCGGGTGCAGGCCGTACTCGGCAAGAAAGGTCAGGAGCGCCAGCGAGTCGAGCAGACAGGCGCCGCGCGCGCTGTAGAACCACGGCCGCAGATGCACGAATCGGCGCACCAGGGCCTGTGCATGCCCAACATCGAATCGCGCGCCGGGCGGCGCGGTGGTGGGGCGGCGCCGGCGCAGCTGCTCGAGCACCGTGTACATCGGCCAAAGTTTCAGGGCGCTCGCCGCCGCGGCACAGGCCCATGCGGCGCGGCGCAGGTCGCGCCCGTTCGGCCGCGGCGGCGCATCGAAATCGAACTCGAGCAGCGTGCGCTCGGGCAAAGCGTTCACGACCGGCGTCGCCGCATGACCGGCGCCACGCTCACGCACCAGCATCCCGTGCTCGACCAGCCGGCCCAGAACCGCCGGCGGGGCGCCGGGCGCCCGTACGGCCGGCAGTGGCCACGCTGCGATCCAACCCGCCAGCCGCGCGGCCGGCTGCACCGCAAGGTAGCGGTTGCGCCGCAGATCCATCAGGACCGCATGATTGCCGTACAAGGCGAGGTGGACATGCTGCGCCAGCCAATACGGCTCCGCCCACACAAATTCCGTGCCCTGATGCATATGCCTCCTCTGTCCCGCCAGACCCGTTCCGCGGGCCTCCTTTGCGTGCACATCTGTAACACGGCCGCCGCGCCGCCGACACCGTCATTTCTGCCGTCTTGGGTCAGAAATGGCACGCGGGCGGTTCACCCCTCACGGGACGCGGCTCACGCCGCCGCTGCACCCGGGTGCTGGGCCGCCCACAGCGCGGCATATCGTCCTTCGGCCTGCAGCAGCGCCTCGTGGCGGCCACACTCGATCACGCGTCCGCCCTGCAACACCAGAATGCACTGCGCCTGCACGACGCTCGCCAGGCGATGGGCGATCAGCACCGTTGTGACCGAGCCCGCCGCCGCGCGCAGACCGGTGAGAACCGCCTGCTCGGTGCGGCTGTCGAGCGCCGAGGTCGCCTCATCGAAAACATACACGAGCGGGCGGCGCAGTGCCGCCCGCGCAATCGCGATCCGCTGGCGCTCTCCGCCCGAGATCCGCACTCCCCGCTCCCCGACGACGGTGTCATATCGGTCCGGCAGCGCTGCGACGAACTCTTCGAGCTGCGCAATCCGCACCGCTTGCTGCACCTCCTCTCGGCTCGCCTGCGGCTTTGCGACCGTGATGTTGAACTCGATCGTGTCATCGAACAGCACCACATCCTGCGGCACCACCGCGATCGCACCGCGCAGCGCCCCCGGCGAGACTTCGGTGAGCGCAAGACCGCCGAGGCGGATCACGCCGCTCTCCGGCTCGATCAGTCGCAGCAGCAGCCTCACGATGGAAGATTTCCCCGAACCGCTCTCGCCGACGATTCCGAGGGTCGCGCCCGCGCCCACCGTGAAACTGAGCGACTCGAGCGCCGCTCGGCCCGGGGCATAGCGCAGCGTCACCCGCTCGAACTCGATCCCGCCGTCGAGCGTCTTCGGTACCGGCGCACCGGTCCGCGACTCCGGTACGACCGAGAGCAGCGCCATCGCCTTCTCGAGCAACGCGGCGCCTTGCGCAAACCCTTGCACCCCGAAACCGAGCATCTCGGCCGGACGCACCAATTGCAGCATGTAGGTAGTGACGAGCACGAAGCCGCCGAGGGTGAGGCGGCCCGCGTGCACGGCACGCACCGCATAGGCCATCGCCGCCGCCAGGAACGCCGTGAACACTGCGGCCACCGCCAACCCGTTGCGGGCGTAGCGACGGTAGAACTGAATCCACGCCGCCTCGCTGCGCTCGAGCGCTCGACCGGCCTTGCCGCGCACCAGCGATTCCGCTCCGAAGGCCTTCACGGTCTCGACGTTCAGCAGTCCGTCGGTCATGACGGCACCGGCGGCGACCCGCGTGGCGGCCGCCTCGCGAGCACTGTCGCCGATGTGGCGCGCGGATCGACCGAAGACGACGGCATAGCAGAGCGCGGCCCCAGAGAAGAGCCCGAGGAACACCGGCTGGTGCAATCGATAGAGCACGAACCCGGCGAGCAGTAGCTCTGCGCACACCGGCAGCACGGTGAACACCAGGTGATGCAGGATCAGGCGCACGCCTTCGAGCCCGTTCTCGATCGTCTGACTCACCGCACCGGTCTGACGCATCAAGTGATAGCGCAACGGCAGAGACAGCACGTGCGCGAACAGCCGCTCGTTGAGGGTTCGAAGGATCCGCCGCTCCGCCCGCGCGTATTGGAGCGCACGCAGTTCCGCGCTCGAACGCCCTAGCCACTGGCTCCCCGCATACAGTCCAACGAGCACGCCGATCGCGAGCCGGGCAGGTCTCTGCCCGCTCACGCCATCGATGAGCCACTTCAGGACAAGAGGTCCCAACGCGTTCATCACTGCGCCGAACACCACCAGCACCAGCACCTGCGCCAACCGCCGCACGACGTACGGCGTCACCTCGCCGCGGACCACCTCGACCGCCTCCCGCCACGGCCACCGGCGGGACTCAGAGGTCACCGGCCGCCCTTGGGTCGGCCGGGCCCGACCGGCTTCCCATCCTCGGTCCCCTCCGCTGCCCCCGGTGTCTCGCTCTTCCCCGGCTCAGCCTTCTTTCCGTCCTTCCCCGCCGAATCCTCTTCGGCCGCGTCCGTCTCTCGCCGTCCCCGAACTTGGGCCAAGATCGCGTCCGCCGCACCCAGCAGTCCGCGCGGATCACGCGCGCGCAGAGTCAGCACCGTGCCCTGCAGCGAGCTCTCATCACGGGCCAGCAGATCACCGATCGCCGTCAGCGAAACCCCGCAGCGCACCGCCACCAGAGTCACGAGCGCGCGTGCCCGACAGATGCGCCGCGATCGGGACCGCTCCGGCATCTGCTCCGGTGCAAACCCCGCGTGGCGGGCCACGAACCACACGACCGACCGCAGCAGCGCCTGTTGCTGCCGTTTGCGCAACGCGCGTGCCGGGCAGAACACCTCGCGAATCCCCGGGGCCGCGCCGCTCGGAGACGCAAAAGCCCGCACCAGATCGTCCTCTACGCCCCGCGCTCTGAGCAGTCGGTACTCGCGCAGCGCACCGGGCCCCCGACCGAGCTGCTCGAGCACGGCTCGGGTATCGACCCACGGAAGCACCGCGCTGCCCTGATAGGCGGCATCGGCCGTCCAGCCCGCCCCGCTCAGCGGGCGATGCAACCACAGCACGAATTCCGTTCTGAATGCGTCACGGACACGGAATGTCCGCAGCCGCTTGAACACCCGTCCCGTGCTGCCGCGCGTCCTATTGAAGTGCAGCGCATATGGCACCGTGACGTAACGAAACATTCTTCCGAGCGGGACTTCAGCAGCTTCAATCGCAAGATCGATCCGATCTGCCTCGCAGCGACAGGCAAATACCCGGCCACCGCACCAAAACAGCATTGAGTCGATGCTCTCGATCATCTTGCGCCAGTCGGATTCATCCCGGACCAGTGGCTCCGGACGACAGCTGCGCAAAATGACATGCAACAGTCCTGCAGAACGGTAGTCCGATTCCACTCGAGCGCGCCTGGTCCTCATGCCGCCCCCTGTTCTTCGCGCGCCTCGTCCGTTCTCAGGCCGATCATGTGCGCGCATTCCGACAAATTCCTCTTCGGCGAACATCTGTTGCCAACACGCACAGATGCCGACCGCTCCTCTCTCCCTTCAAAAATACGTTACTCCGACCCTTGACACGATGCAACAGGACAACTCCGCGTTAGCTCCCAAGGCTGCCGTCGGTTCGCCAGCCGATATCAAACACTCTCTCCAATCCCCAACCTTCGCATCTGCAACTGCTGATTTCTTCGCAACTTTTCCCGACCTATGACATCGACGCCGTTCGCCATCGACGAGCGCGCCATATCGAAACCTGACGACCATAGTCATCAAAAATCCCGTTCTCGCTCCGGATTTTCCTGGTGAAATCTGTTCGCATGTTATTGATTATGCGGACTATTTTTTTTCTTCGGGCCGCGTTCCACCGACCTTGCACGCGCCTGATCAGTCTCTGGTCAAACGTGACGCCTGGGACGAACTCGTTGAGGACAGGGACGAACTCGTCATCGCCTCTCTTGACAGAACTCGCGCTCGGGCATTGGGTAATCGTGTCACCACACATTCGGCGCCAATGAGTGCGTGACAGGACATCTCATTCATACGACTGAGGAGAACGACCATGCAGTACCTGGGCAACGTCTCAACCGAGACCAAGGGAATCGTCGGCCAGTACCCCGAGGGCAACTTGAACTTCGGGGCTGAACAGGCGTAACGGAACCAGCGGTGCGCGGCAACGGTCGCGCACCGCCTTACATTTGCGTCGCGAACGTTCACGGAAGCATCCACATGTACGAACTCGCCCCGTATGTATTTGCATGCACGACTGGACGCCATTGCATGTTCCTTGATCTGCGGCGCGACCAGTATGTTTCCATTCCACGCACGAGATTCGCCGAGCTCGGCACCGAGATATACGGCTGGCAGCTGCCGCCCGATCATTCACATCCCAGAATCCCGGAAATGGCGGCACCAGGGCTCGCAGAAGAACTGCTCGCCGCTGGCATACTTCGCGTACATCAAACCGAATTGCCGCGCCCGCGAATCTCACCACCGCCTGCCGAACGAGACTCCAGAGCCTACACGGAGTTTCACGCCACGTTCAGACCGCACCCGGACCACGCTCGGGTCCTCTCGGCACTGGTGTGGGCGGATTACGTTCTCCGCAACCACACGCTATTTCAGGTCGTGGAACGCATTGCGACCCTTCGTTCGCGAAGACGCCAGATATTTTCTACGAACTCCGCAGAGCTCGCGGAGCAGGCGGTCCATCTCTTTTACCGCGCCCGGCCCTGGTATCCGCGCAACTATCTGTGCCTATTCGATTCTCTAGCGCTACTTCGCTATCTATGCAGCCGTCAACTCTACGCAAACTGGATCTTCGGAGTCCGTGAAGACCCGTTCGCGGCACACTGCTGGCTGCAATATGGCACTCTCATTTTGAACGACTATCTCGATCGAGCCCGTGTTTACACGCCGATCATGGTCGTCTAGGGGGCACTCATGGAGTTCCCCTATGTGGCTGCACTCTGGAACCCATTGGATTCCGAGCAAGCAATGGCTGCGACGCAACTGCTCGCAACATTCACTCCGTCGAACTTACGCGCCGCAGTTCGTCGCTCAGGACTCGCCGTGTATACGGGTACTCCCTCTGCCCCGTATTTTGATTGTCTCTCGCTCCCGAATAATGCAGGCGTTCTCCTGGGAGTCCTATTTGATCGCCGCACGAATCGCCGCATCACTCAAAGTCGCGCATGTTCCCCCAGAACACTGTCTGATCTGAATCTGCAATCCGTCACGACATTCACCCGCGACTACTGGGGCGCCTATGTGACATTTCTCTCGGACCCTCATACCGGATCATGGTATGCGGCTCGCGACTGCTCCGGAATGATCGCGTGCTACTACACGACGATAGACGGCGTCACCTTCTTGACCTCTGACGTACGGCATATGGTCACGTCGGCAAACTGGCATCGACAATCCGGACCTCCACGTTTCGCTCATCTGAACTGGGACTATCTTGAATTGTTTATGGCACATAGTCAGATGCAGATACGAGAAACTGCACTGCATGATGTCTACGAACTCCTCGCCGGCGAAGTGTTGTATAGAACAAATTGTTCGCCGGCAGTGGACATGGCCTGGTCTCCCAACGCCTTTGTTCACTCGGACAATCGCTTTTCAATCGACGCGTATGGCGCATATCTCCACGAGACCGTGCACTCGTGCCTAGATGCGTGGGCCAGTACGCACCAGTGGATCGTTCACAATCTTTCGGGCGGTTTCGATTCATCCTTGATCCTCGCAATTCTCGGACGATCGAAGGCCCGCCCGAACACCGTCAGCATCAATCGGTTCGCATACGGCCCGGCGGAGGACGAACGCCGTTACGCTCGATTGGTAGCCCAGTCCGCAGAAATTCCCCTCGTCGAATGCCCTTGGGAGTTCTCCTCTCGCACCTTCAGTGCATCGTGCCTTTCTTATCCGTTCGGCGCAAAGCCGACACTTGAGAATTTGCTCGAACCACTAGACGAACGCTTCTTTTCAACCATGAAGTCGATACATCGCTTTGATGCCATCTGGACCGGAGAAGGCGGTGATCATCTCTTCATGTCCATCCCGACGCCACTAATTGTCACAGATTCCATGCGCACACACGGAGGTCGTCGACAATTGCGCAGAACGCTGTACAGCGCCGCCCGCATCACGGGACACTCGATCCCACATCTGTTCCTGGGCGGGCTTGTCGGAGCATTTAGGTCCAACGCAGATCCGCGTACTGCGTCTTTCGCCCCAAATCCCTTCGCGTCAATTCGCAATTTAGCGCCGCATTCGACGCGAGTGCTTCCAACGCACCCATGGATGCATCGGTGTCGAGGGATCACCCCAGGGAAGCGGTTACAGATTGCGCTGCTCGCTGAAGTCATTCACCGGCGCCGTCCGCTGTCTGGAACACAGGGGAGCTGCGCACTTGCCCCACTACTATCGCAGCCGCTCATCGAACTGTGTCTCGAGATTCCGACATTTATCCTCCAGTGCGATGGCCGCACACGCGGTTTGGCTCGAAGAACGTTCTCGCAGGAACTGCCACCAGAAATCACTCTCCGCGAAGTAAAGGGCCAGACCGCACATGCCATTGTCGGACTCGTGGACCGGAGCCGCGGATTTTTGCGCGAATTGCTATTGAACGGAGCTCTTTCCGGACAAGGACTCCTAAACCACGACTTACTCGCATCTACGCTGGTCGACAATGTCCCGATAAACGTGAACGCCCTGTTTCCACTGAGCGCCGTTATCGCAGCGGAAGCCTGGGCGCGCTCTTGGCGTTGAACAGCATTCTCACGGCACGATCGGGTCCCATTTTCGATCTCTCTTGGGCATTCCACCATCCATGCCGAGGTATCGTGAGACCCACGCTTCGCAACTGCTGCGCGGTCACGGCATCGGGACCCAATAAGTTGAGTCTCGCCCAGTAGAGATTCCGGAGGCGTGAGATCCTTGCTTCCGCCGGCACATTCAGCCAATGGACGCTTCGCCGATAGGCGAACGCCTCAACCTCAGTTCCCGCAGCACGCCATTCCTCCAGCAATTGGCCCACATCCGGATTCCGACTGACGAATTCGAGCAAAACCGGCCCCATTGCCGCATGTCCGTTGCCCACCGGATCAAAATACTGATAATTCTTCAGATATCGCCCTGTAGGGGGTCCACCAAGTATTATCCTTGATTGGCTCCGCCAATAGTCGCCTCCCAGTCCAAACGCGGTGACATTGTAATCCGCCGGATCTCCGACCTGAGCTGCCACATACGTTGGCAATACCTGGATGGCATGAGCCGCAAATAGCCCACCGAAACTCCAACCCATGACCATCGCCCGGCTGACTTTGACACCTTCCTGCGTCACCGCGGTGATCGCGTTTCGGTAAAGAGAAACTGCGCTCTCGAGCGCACGCTTAGACTTTGCAAATCCCCGCAGATTTTCCGACCCGACTCCAGCCCAATTCATCAACAGAACCGCAATCCCAGAATGCACGAATCTCGCGACTGGGTATGAGGTAATCCATTGGGCGTTTCTGGAGTACGCTTCAGTGAAGTCATAAGACATCACTGCGAGCGGAACTGCACGCCCCATAGGATGCGGCGGAACTGCTAGAAAGCCGGTACTCCAATGTCCGAAGCGGCTCTCAATTTTGATTTTGATAAAGCGAAAATCTAGTCGACGTTCCCCCGGATTCATGGCGCCCAGATCTCGCATCTTTCCAGTCTTCATGTTCACTTTTACAAGGAACGGGGGATTCCTCAGCGTCTGACCCACACACACGGCTACCGTTCGCTCCGCGTCGAAATCGCAAATGTGGCTATTCCCGCCCAGATCGCCATGACGCCAGTACCATCTATGAACAATGTGATCCGTTGTCGTGTTCACCTCCTCCAGAAACCAGCGTGGCGCACCCCCCGGTTCCCGGTAGCCCATGACCTGCGCGAAAACCCGACCATGGGGTGCCCACCAGATCCCAGACACCGCTTCGAGGAAATGTCCCTGCGCTGCAGATGACACCGCCACTGCAGGACCCCTCGGCTTCAGCCGAAACAAGTTGAGGGACCCCGTGCATCCGCATGATACCGGCTTCTGGCGCTGAAAATATCTTCTGTTGGAGACGACTACCATTCGACCCTGCGGCGATACGGTCAATCCCGACATCCGATACAAACCCGATGTCCGCGCAAGTCTCCGTCCGCTCTCGAGATCAAAGAGCCTGGTGCGCCATGAATGAAACGTCGAGATCAATGCGAGGAGGTGCCCATTGCGCCACACCAGCGCCGGTGGCGAACGGAATCGAGTCATCGCAAGCCCGATCATTTGGACTCCTCGCCGGCCATCCGCCGCGGTCAACCGGATGGCCCTCACGTGGACCCTCCCCGGCCACCGCGCCCAGGGAGGCGCCAGCAACTCGAGCGTATCCATATCGTCTTTGATACGGACTGAACTGCGACCGCGCCAGGTCCACGGAACCGAGTACTCGTACGCCAAGAGATGCCGTCGACGGTCGTATGCCGCGACCGAGATTGGGTGGCTCGATTTGAATAGCACCACTCGCTGACCGGTCACAATATTTTTTTGGACGATGGCACTTGCCTTACTGACCTCCACCATCAACAGCGATCGATTGCTCTCCCAAAATATCTGCCCCGTCGGCCCACTATGAAGCGTCGTCTGGACTCCTCTCCCCTGCCGCCCAAGGGACACCGCAATAACCCGCTCGGGACCCGACGTCCCGCTCCCGGCCACAAGCACTTCTGCGAGCTCTTTTCCGCTGGGTGAAATCGCGTACTCCGCGACTCTGTCCGTGGCCCCACCGCCTCGATTCGTCATGGCGACTTCCGCGCGACCTGCCTGGCCCGCCATACAAATCATGGTAAAGGAGAGCACGCATTGGCAGAACCTTTTCGCCCCGGTCTTCATTGTCTCGTCGACCTCTAATACACGCCATCGCCTGAGCACCGTAGAGTCGTCGTTCGCAGGAGCGATTCCTCACCGAATTCGTTCTTCACCAATGAATGGATATAGATGCGGTGATGAAGCGCCCGAGAGGATTTGCGTTTGCGCCGTCGTATCCCAATTGGAAACTCACCAATTGCGACACCGCGGGTGGCGCCCGATCCGCACAATTTATGCATGAGATATTCAACATCGGCCTGCCCCATACGTTTCGACCGCCGAATAACCGATACGACGCGGTGACATCCACAGTAGTCCATGACGCAATAGGGACCTGTGTCGGGCCAATCGCCTCGACGTACCTGTTGACATAGTTCATGAACGCATTGACACCCCATACAGAGTGATGCAACCCGACCGACAAGCGTCCGCGGAAATTCACTGGACGTCCGAAAATTCCAAGCGTGCTGAACTTCGCGCCTCCCGGGGTCACTTGGTCGTAGAATTCAAAGATATACGACCCGTTGAATCCAATGCTGTATCGATATCCGTCTACATCGTGCGCGTAGTTCAGCGTCGCTATCAGACCTCGTACGTAACTGGCTCCGACATTTTGGAACCTATCATCCACAATGGCCGTAGCGTCTGCGGCTGTCCGGACAGGGCCAAAGCCGGGGTAAACCGTGAGATTCAAGAACTGATCTGACTGGTTGATATACTGCTGAATTTCTGCCGAAGACGGATTTTGGAGGATGTATGATGAATACAAACTCTCTAGATCTACTGTGTTCGACAGTGGAATAATTGCGTTTTCAATTTTTCGGGTGAACCGCGCGTCGTAGTAAGTGACCTGCGCATCGAAGCCGGGAACATTGGTAGGATCTAGGTCGAATCCAGCCGTCCACTCAGTGGATCGCTCCGCAGTCAGGCGCGAATTTGAGCCGACCTGTACGATTGCCGTCGTTGTCTGGCCCGCCGGGAGTGTGGGTTGAATAGCATTGAGCAGGTAGGTGTACGTTGCGCCATAGAGTTCATAGAAATTGGGCGCCTTGAATGACCTGCTCAGCGTACTTCTGAGTTTTAGTCCCCGTACCGGCTGCCACGCGATCCCAACCCGGGGATTCGTGGTGGATCCGAAGTCAGAATAGTGATCCAGGCGGGCGGCAACATCGACGCTGAGCTTCTGTCCATGCGCACCATCGTTTGCGGATCCCAGCACCGGGATCTCGCCTTCAATGAATGCGGAATCGACAGTGCGACTCTTGTTAATCTCCTTCTCTGGATACACACCATTAAAATATGCCGCGAGAGAATTTTTCCGATACTGAACACCAATGGCCGCCTTTATCGGTCCCGCGGGCATCGTAATCAGCGGCCCGCTTCCCACGAGAGATCCGGCCACCAACTTGTTGTCTCCGGCCAACAGTCCTTCAAACGAAGAGGAATGGGAGTCATTTCCGCCGTATGAGGCATGCGCGCGCAGAGTCCATCGATCCGGCAGCAATACGTTGGCCCCCAAAGAATAGGAATATTGCGTGACGGCAATGGATCCGACACGGGTTGTCCCGGACACCAGGACGGAATCCCCTCGATGTGAAAAGAAGGCGGCACCATCGATGGCCAGGTGACTTCCGAGAGATTCGGTGCCCGTGATAAAAACGCTATTAGTGATGGCCGATGGCGTGAGCTCCCCCGGTGCGTAATGGAGGCTGTACGGACGATCGATAGCGTTGAGTGGCGTCTCGTCGTGGTATTCGTATGCGATCAAAGCGTGACCAGACGTCCAGTTCAATCCATAAGATTGAGAAGCGCGGTAGTCATTGAGGCTGCCGTGTGTCACCGACCCGTATTCCACTGAAGTGGCTGCACCATCCTGTCTGTCCTTGAGAATATAATTGACGACTCCCCCAATCGCGTCCGACCCGTAGATGGCTGACGCGCCATCGGTCACGACGTCAACTCGCTTGATCATGCTCAACGGAATGACCGAAATGTCCGTGAATGCTCCGTTGATCCCGGCCGGCGCAAGGCGGTGACCATTGACCAGCACGAGCGTCGAGTCGTATCCCATACCGAGGAGATCGACACCCGATCCGTCGGCAAGATTTCCGGCATTGTCCTGCGTCTGAAGATTATTGGTTTCTGATCCAATCGAGTGCAGATTCTCCGGCAGTGAGGCCATCAACTGCTCGACGCTCTGATACCCCGATTCTCGAATCTGGCGCGCCGTGATGCTCATGATCGGTTCGGACGGCGGCGGGCCACCACTGATGTGACTGCCCGTCACGATGACCTGCTGCAGGATCGGTGGCACCCCCGTCCGACGCAGCATCGACGGCAGTCGCGACTTGCGTTCAGTCGGGCCGGTCGTTCCCGTCGCCGGCACTGAAGTCCCTGAGCCACTGCGGTGCTGCCCTGCGCGGCCCGCGATCGGATAGATCTCAACGGTTCGGTCCGTAATGGAATACGTGAGATGGGTTCCCTTCAGCAATCGGACCACCGCCTCGCGGGCGGTGTATCGCCCCGAAAGACCGGATACCCGGTGCGTCGTGTTCTCAGCGCCTCGAAAGATGATCTGCAAGTGCGCCTGCCGCCCGAATGCGAGCAACGCCTGGCGCAATCGTTCCGGTTGGATTCGAAACGCGGTGACGTGATCGAGGGCCCCGGCAAATGCGGGGGTTGAAAGCGCGAGCGGTAGAGCGCACAGCGATGCGGACAGGAAATGATGGAAGCGCGCAGGACGGTGATCCGCGCGGCGATGAGTTATCTTTGAAGCACCAAACACCATGGAGTCCCCCAATCGTCACTGTTGTCTTGGGTCAAGAGACGAACCATGACTCGGGAAGGGAACTCGTTCTGGTTGGGTCCGGGCCGCGCGGACCGTCGGGCACTCCGAATCCGACACGTCGAGGTGGACGTCAGCCTAAGGCTCGCGGCATTCGTTGTCTTTTGGCGTCGTCGCCGACGTCTGCAGTTGCACGCAGATTCCACGGCTCGTGTGAACGGCGACGACCGGAAGAACGCGGCTCAAGCCGTTGATCCACGCGGGGATGTGATGACTGAGCACGAGCGTGGTGAGATGGAGCCCCGCAGCCGCCGGTGACACTCGAATCGGCTGCTGCGAGTAGCGACTGATATTTTCCGCCACGACACCCAGCGGCTCATCGACGAATTCCAGGTGACCTCGGGTCCATCCGAGTGCCAGGCGGGGACTGACGTGCCGGATGGCCAACGGGATGCGCGTTCCATACACGAATCGCTCGCCCCGATGGAGCCGGATCGGCGCCAGTCGCAACGACCCAAGGTGCGGCGCACGGAGCATGCCCGAGAGCGACACTTCCACCTGTCCTTGGGTGACGGTGACTTCGGTGCGCCCGGATTCCCGATCGACGACGAACGCGGTGCCGAGATCGCGGATCCGACCCGTGCCCGCGGTGACCACAAACGGCCAATGCGGACGGTGGATGACGTCGAACCAGGCTTCACCGCGCTGCAAATTCAGGGATCGACTCTGGGGAGTGATGGCGACCTCGAGAACGGTTTCGGCACCCAGGACCACGGTCGATCCGTCGGCGAGACGGATACGCCGCGTCTGGCCCGGAGATGAACGGTAGACGGCAGAGGCCACTGACGGTGGACCTGACGGGGACGGGACGCGCGTTGGGCGCGCGCGCGGACTCACCAGAACGGTGCTGGCGGCGCAGGCGGCGAGGACTGCACCGCCCAGCGCCCACTTCACGGCCGGGCCGACCGCTCGGAATCGTGAGGCGGGGCCTGGCGCACTGACTCGGGCGATGTGCTCGGAGTCGTCGATCCCCTGAGCGTCTCGGTAGAGCTGCGCGCAGGCGGCATAGACCCGGCGGTTTTCGGCATCGAGTGTCCAGCGGCGCCACCCGTCCTGCTGCTCGGGCGTCAACCTGTCCGCCGCACACCGCACCGCATGCCAATCGAGCGCCTCGAGCCAGCGCTCCTCGTCATAGTCGTAGAGCAGCTCAGCGGTCTTCACGGCTCTGCGCTCCCGCCGTCCTCGTCCTCCAGCGACTCATGGAGGTAGGCCAGTGCCCGGGCGACGTATATTTTGGCCATCCGGCCACTGATGCCCATGGCCTGGCCGACCTCGTCAAACGGGAGCCCCTGCACGACGCGCAGCATGAACGCCTCGAGACACCGTGGCGGCAAATGTTCGAGCGCCTGCTCGATGATCTCCAGCCGCTGCCGCGCATCGACGACGGCTTCGGCCGACGGCGCCAATTGCTCGGCTTCGGCGCGAACTGCCTGCACGAAGCGCTCGCGCACGCCGCGGCGGCGCCCGTGATCGGTCATGAGATTGAGTGCACACCGCCACAGGTAACTCGCCAATGAGGCAATCGAACCCTGTCGTTCGACCGCGAGCACTTTGACGTATGCATCCTGGGCAATCTCCTTGGCCACCTCGATGGAACCGGTCCGCTGAGTGAGAAATCTCACGAGCGGCGCATGGTGCTGCCGCGCGACCTCCGCGAGCGCCGCAGCACGATCCTCGCACGGTGCACCGTCGGAGTCAGGCCCCTCGCCGTGGGATTCAGAGACCGCGTCGAGCGACGCGTCCGCGCTTCGTGCGTTCACGGCAGGTCCATTCGAGGGAGAAACGCACGAGCCGTGTCGGCGGGAAACGCACGCCATCGCCCCTGGGTTGGTATTATCGTGTGCATCCCGCCCCCTCACGGCCGAACTCGTCCCGTATTCGCGAGTCCGATGCGTGTGACACCGGCTACCGCGACCCGTTGTCCTCGCGCGACATACCAACGTCACACTGACAGTCTGTAGACTATAGTCCTCACGACGGCCCCAGCGCCAACCCTTTCGGCGCGGATGATCGGGATGCGCTGTGATGTCCCGTTGGAACGATGCACGGACGCAACAGCGTCCGGCGTGACATCGGAGCCGTACTGCTACTACAGGGGTATGAATGATCGTGAGACGACAGACGTAGACGCTGACGTCCCCGCCTGAGCGCCGCTCGGCGGGACGGAATGCCCACTCCGCTCCCGGTCTCGGGCGGTGCGGCCTCCGCTAAGCGATCGACGCCGCGACGCTGAGCAATTCACGCAGTGTGGCACCCGTGGCCGGGGCCGCCGGTCCAATGATGACATGGAGGCAGTCCGGTGCCACCCAGGTGCTCCCGCGCAGCCCGAGGCGCTGCAGGGCCTCGGCATTCACGCGCCTCGCATCGGCAATCGAAATACGCAGTCGCGACGATGCGGTCGTGACCTCGCGAATGTTCGCCGCATCGCCGAGTGCCGCGAGCAGGTCTTGGATCTGCGCCCGATCGAGCGGCGGAACCGTCGGTTCTGCCGCCGCCGCCGGAACCGGCAGCGAGGCGGTCGCCGTGACGGCGGCCGTCTGCGCATCGAGCGGCATGTTCTGTAGCGCCTCGCGCATCTCTCCGGCAATCTGCTCCGCGATCGGCCCGATGATGACTTGCAGCGCCGTCGGCGACGGACGCACCATGCCGATCGCCCCGAGCGCCTTCAGCGCCGCGTCGCTGACCGCACTCTGGTTGTGTACCGTCAGGCGCAGGCGCGTGGTACAGGCATTGACCGACTCGAGATTGCCCGGGCCGCCGAGCGCCGCGATATAGGCTCGCGCCCGCTCGCCCCCGGCGGTCGGCGGGGGCGCCGCGGCGGGCAGCGCCTCGAGCTCGCGACCGGGGGTCTTCAAATCGAATTTCAGGATCGAATAGCGGAAGATGCCGTAATACAGTCCGAAGTACAGAGCGCCGATGGGCAGCAACCGCAACGGATGGGTCGCGTACTTGAAGTTCAGGATGTAATCGAACAGACCGGCCGAGAAGCCGAACCCGAGCCGCACGTCGAGCGCGTTGGTAATGATGAACGCCAGGCCGGTGAGCAGCGCGTGCACCAGATAAAGCCCCGGGGCGAGGAACATGAACGTGAACTCGACCGGCTCGGTGACACCCGTCAGAAATGACGTGAGCGCGATCGACAGCAGCAGGCCGGCGACCGCGGGCCGGCGCTCGGGTCGGGCCGTGTGGTACATCGCCAGGCACGCCGCCGGCAGGCCGAACATCATGACGGGGAAGAACCCCGACATGAAGGCGCCGGCGCGTGGATCACCGGCGAAGAAGCGGTTCATGTCACCGGTGACGCCATGGTAGTGCCCGACGATGAACCAGGCGAAGCTGTTCAGGATGTTGTGCAGACCGGTGACGATGAGCAGGCGGTTGAGCACGCCATAGACGAACAGGCCCCAGGGGCCGGAGGCGAGCACCGTGCGACTCAGTGCGTCCATGCCGTGCTGGATGTGCTCGAGCTCGGCGCCGAGCAGAATCGCCAATGGCAGCGCGGCGAACCCGGTAATGATGGGCACGAAGCGCCGGCCGCCGAAGAACGCCAGGTAGCTCGGCAGCGTGAAGTTGTGGAAGCGGTTGTACAGCGATCCACCCATCAGGCCTGAGACGATGCCCACCGGAACGGTGAGCTCGGCGAGCTGCTGGCGGGTGAAGGCCGCGATCACCAACGCGTGCGCATGCAGCGGTACCCCCGCGAGCACCGCCGCTGGCGCCGTGACGAACACGGCCGCACCCTTGTTGATGACCAGATAGCCGACGACCGCGGCCAACCCGGCCGCGCCGTGATTGTCCCGTGCCAGTCCGATCGCCACACCCACCGCAAACAGCAACCCAAGGTTGGCGAAGATGGCCTGACCGGCGGCCGCCATGACCGGGATGTGCAGCAGGTCGGGCTGACCGAGCCGCAGCAGCAGCGCCGCGGCCGGCAGCACCGCGATCGGCAGCATCAGCGCGCCGCCGAGCTTCTGCAGCGAAGTGAGGATCTGTTTCATAGGGGGCATTCCGTCACGGTTGCACTCAGCGGCGCGCCGAGACCGGCTCGCCAGTCGCCTCGTCCGCTTCGGCGCAGCGCGCGCGCACGGCCTCGGCCGACTCCTGCGCAAGCGCGAGCACCGCACGCTGACGGCACTGCTCGAGAGTGAGCGTCCCGAGCAGCGCCTTGATCTGCGGAATCATCGCCGGCACGCACGAGAGCTCGTGCACGCCCAGCCCCACCAGGATCGGCACCGCCAGCGGATCGGAGGCGAGGCCGCCGCACACCGCGGTGCGGCGGCGGTGGGTGTGGGCCGCCTCGGCGGTGCCGGCAATCAGGCGCAGCACGGCTGGGTGCAGTCCATCGAGACGGGCCGCGAGGTGGGCGTGGCCGCGATCCATGGCGAGGGTGTACTGGGTGAGGTCATTGGTGCCGATGGAGAAGAAGTCGACCTCGCGGGCGAGTGAGTCGGCCATCAACGCCGAGGCGGGGGTCTCGATCATCACGCCAAGTTCCACCGGGGCGGTGCGCCCGATACGCCGACACGCCTCCTCGAGGTGCGCGCGCACCATGCGGATTTCCGTCACATCGGTGATCATCGGCAGCAGCAACCGGCACTGTCCGGGCGGCTCGACCGCGAGCACCGCGCGCAGCTGCGCATCGAGCAACTCCGCGCGCCAGAGACTGGTACGGATGCCGCGCAGACCGAGCGCTGGATTTTCCTCCACCGGCAACGGCAGGTAGGGAATCGGTTTATCCCCGCCGATGTCCAGCGTGCGCACCGTGAGCGGCCGGCCCGCCAGCGCGATCGCGATGCGTTGATATTCCGCGCGCTGCTCGGCCTCGTCCGGAGCCGTTTGGCGCTCGAGAAACAGAAACTCCGTGCGCAGCAGTCCGCAGCCCTCGGCGCCGTTGCGCACTGCGAGTTGCGCATCGGCGAGCGAGCCGAGGTTGGCGAGCACCTCGATGCGCGTCCCGTCCGCGAGTCGACACTCCCGCTGGGCCGCCATCCGCTCGCGGGTCCGCTGCTCGGCGTCCCGAGCGATGTGCCGGAGGGCTGCCTCCAGCGCCGTTGCGCCGGGATCGATGAGCAGCTCCCCGCGTTCAGCGTCGAGCACGAGCGTCGTGCCTTGCGGGATGTGCTCAACGGTTGCCCCGAGCGCCACCAGCGCCGGGATGCCGGCGGCGGCGGCGAGAATCGACACATGCGAGGTGGCGCCGCCCGCGGCCAGACAAATCCCCCCGAGCGCCCCGGCCTCGAGCCCCACCAGCTGGGAGGGCAGCAACTCGTGGGCGATGAGAATGGCCCCGGGAGCCACCGACGGCACGGCGGCGGTCTGCCCGGTGAGCACGAGCAGCACCTGCTGCTCGAGATCGATGAGGTCATCGGCCCGCTCGGCCATGCGACCATCCTCGAGCGCGTGCAGCGCGGCGATGCACTGGCGGATGACCGCCCGCCAGGCAAACGCGGCGCTCTTGCCCTGCCCGATCAGCGCCCATGCGCTCGCGTGCAGCGCGGGATCCTCGATCAGGGCCAGGTGCGCCGTAACGATGTCAGCCGCGGGGCCGCGCGCGCCCTCGAGGGAGCGCTCGAGGGATGCCTGCACCTCGGCGCAGGCACGCCGCAGAGCCGCGCCCTCGGCATCGATGCCGGTCCCGGCCTCGACCACGGCGATCTCCTGCCGGCGCAGCAGCGCCGCCGGACCCACGGCCAGGCCACGGCTCGCGACCACTCCGCGCAACGTCCCGCCGGCCCCGATCGAGGCATTCGGCGCGGCGAGCGCCGCGGGTGCACGCGGCGCGGCGCGGTGCGCGGGCGGCTCGGGCGTCGAGAGCAGCGCCGCGAGTGCCGCCAATGCCGCGCCCGCATCGGCGCCTCCGGCGCGCACCTCGACCGAATCGTCCCGCCGAACCCCGAGCGTCATCAGCCCGGTGGCGCTGCGTGCATCGGCGCTGCGACCCTGGAAATGCACCTGAACCTGCGCCCGCAGACCCTTCAGCGCCGCGGCCACCTGGGCCGCCGGGCGCGCATGGATGCCGTGCTCGAGTGCCACCCGCACGGTGCGCGCCAACGCCACCTCCTCTTGCAGTATTTGGCGCGCCTCGGTGGGCGGAGCGTGCGGCGCGGCCCACTCGAACAACCAATCGCCGACCGCGACGGCGCGACTCTCGATGCGCCGCGTCAGCTGCGGCGGCGGGCTGCCGAGCACCAACACCGGCGTGAGCACACTCGGTACGCGGCGCGTGAGCAGGTCCAGATCGAAGCGGATGAGCGGATCTCCGCTGCGAACCGTCTGACCGGCCGCAACGCAGGCCTCGAACCCCTCGCCACCGAGCCCCACGGTATCGATGCCGATGTGCATCAGGATGTCTTCACCGGCCGCGCTGCGCAGCGTAATCGCGTGACGCGTCGCCGGCAGCACCACGACCTGCCCGTCGCAGGGGGCGAAGAGCGTCCCCTCAAGCGGATCGATGGCCACCCCATCCCCGAGCATCCGGCCGGCGAACACCGGATCGGGCACCTCCTCGAGCGGGGCGCTCCAGCCCCGCAGCGGTGCACGCAGCACTCGTTCAGTCATGGCGTGGCATGCGGCACATGCAGGCCCCACACCAGCGCGCGCAGCAGCGAGTCGCGCGCATCATCTTCTCCGAGCACCCAGATCATCACCCCGCGCAGATGCTCATGGCGCACGAACGCGGCCTTGATGCCGAGCGAATGCGGATCGTCGTAGGTGAAGAAAATATGCCGCCGCGCGTTGTACAGCCAGGGCGCCTCGGCCGTGGCGCTCCAGTGGCGCACCCAGGCCGGATTGCGCAGCATGTGCGCGGCGATCGTCTTCCACGGCGTCTCCGGATAGCCCGCGCTGAACTTCGAGTACAGCCCGGCATGTCGCGCGCTCACCCCTTCGAACCCACGGCCGTAAAAGGCGATGCCGAGGAGAATCTTGTCCGCCGGCACCCCGTGCGCCTCGTAGTAGCGCACCGCACCGACGAGATTGTCGCGCGCCCGCTGCGGCTGCGGTTGCCGATCGTGCGGATCGGCGCGCAGCGGCGTATTGAATCCGCTGACGGGACTGAAAATCGTATTCATGTCATAGGTCATGACATTGAACCAATCGACCTGCGGGGCGATCGCCGCCAGGTCGTAACTGTCGCTCACCGAGTACGCTCCACCCTCCTGCCACGTGCCGGCCGGTGTCGCGATGGTGAGCAGATAGTGTCGGTGCGTCTTGGCGCCGAGGGCATCGAGCCGTCGGCGCAGCGCGCGCACGAGCGCGGTGGCATCGGCGCGGTCCTGCGGCCGCGAGCGGTTCATCCCACCGTGCACCGGGAATTCCCAGTCGAGATCGAGGCCATCGAAGTGATCCTGCGCGATCATCCGCCGCACGCAACTGCGCGCGAACGCCGCGCGCGATGCTGCGGTGAGCGCGATATCAGAGTATTGAGGGGCCTCATCCCAGCCGCCGATCGACACCAGCAGCGTCAGCCGCGGGTGATGCCGGCGCAGTCGGCGCAGCGCCGCGATGGTGCGCTGCTGTGCGGCACTCGGTGTCGCACAACGGCCGGCCGCATTCGGCTCCTCAAACGCATAGATGACGGTATTCAGGTACTGCACCGGGATCGCCGCAACCGGCATCCCACCGTGGTAGTACGCCACGATCTGCGGTACCGCCGCCCGCACCGGTGTTATCAGGATGAGCACGCCGAGCAGCGCCCCCAGAGCTCGACTCAGAAGTCTCATCACCGTGCCGCCGCGCACTGCCGGCGGGCAGAGTAGCGCGCCCGCCCTTGGGGTCCGCATATGCACTGCCTCTTTCAATTGATGGTCCCCCAAGGACGCCGGCGGCGCTTCGAGCCGCCGCCGGCCCGGCCGACAACCGGCACAGCTCCCGTGCCGGTTGTCAGCCCCACCGAGATCATCGCAGCTGGGGGGATCCGCCGCGAGGACCCCGGCGCCGGAATCATCGCACCGCTCTCCCGCGACACTCTGCCGCGGGAGAGCGGCATTTCATCACCCGCACTGCGAGCTAGAACTTGTACTCGGCACTGAGGTAGTACTGCCGACCGTTGTTGTAGATCGCCACAGGCTGGGACATGTTCTGCCCATATTCCTTGATGAGCTCATCGGTCAGGTTGCGCGCACTGAACGTCACGCTGAGGTTGTGCATAACGTCGTAACTGACCTGCATATTGAGAAAGCCGGCATTCGCCACGTTCTGCGGCGACCCCTCAGAAACCGCCGCGTAGTAGTGCGAGCGGAAACTGTAATCGACGTTGGCGTTCACCCGACCGCGCTGATAATACCCCATGACGTTGTAGGTGTACTTGGAGTTATCCAGCACCGGATTACCATCCGACGCCGTGCCGTCCGCGTACGTCATATTCGCGTTCAAGCCAAAGCCGTACGGCAGCGCCTGATCCCACGCCAACACCACGCCTTTAATCTGCGCCGGAGTATTGAACGGCGAAGTAATGCTGAACGACGCAAACTGCTTCGTCGTGGCATTGTAATACGTTCCCTGAGACGTGCCGAAATCGACGTACGAGGACATGTCCATTTCGAACAGCTTCGCCTCGACCATCGACTCCGGACCGTAGTAGTACTCGAGGTCCGTGCTGTACACCGCGCCCTTGATCGGCCGCAGGTTCGGATTACCGCCACTGCCGGTCAGGTTTGTATCAGTCAGATTGATGCCACCGCCCAAGGTGCTGTAATCGGGCATCGCGATGGTTTCCGATGCCGCAAATCTCGCAATCAGGTCCTTGGTGAGATCGAACTTCAGGTTTACGCTCGGCAGCGCGTTGAAATACCGGTTGTCCACCTCCGTCGGCGTGAACGGCCCGAACGCCGAAGTGTTGACCGGACTCGCCCCGCCGGCGACGTTCGTGAGCACCTCCTCCAGCGTATTGACCACGCGCACGCCGAAGTTACCGCTCCAATGATCGCCACCGACATCGGCCATGATGTACCCGGCGAAGTCGTTCTCCGTGACGTTGAAGGTTCCCAGCCAGTAGTAACGACCCGGACCAGAGCTGAGATTGGTCGCGTCAAACGCCTCGATGGCACTTTCTGAGTTGGTGAAAATATTATTCGCCCAGGCGCCGCCACCCGGCAGCGTCGACTGGTAATTACCCGGATACTCCCCACCGGTATAGCTCGGCACACAGGTCGGCGGACCGGAATAGCATGCCAGCCCCTGGTCCTGCGGCCACATCGTATTGTGGCCATGATGCGCGAAGCGCACGCCCATGCGGATGTCCTGGAAGGCGCCATCGTTGAAGGCGAGTGTGGCATCCAACTTGCCGTAGACCTCCTTGTCGATCGAGTGCAGGATGTCGTTCCAGGCCCAGCTCACCCCGTAACCGGCCGGATTATTGGTCGCCGTCCCGGGGAACTGGACCGAGGCGAGACTGTTCAGGCCGTTCAGCTGGTAGCTGACGCCGTTCCCACCCGCGTACTCGAAGGCGGGCTGTGAGGGCGTCTTGCCTTCGCCGTAGGTGAAGCCGACCTGGCCCTCGAGGGTCAAGTAACTGGTCGCCTCCCACTTGCTATCGAGGTTGATGAAAGCGCTCTCCGCCGACGCATCCGGGCGCATGATCTGATCGTACACGATCGAGGCGGGCGCACCGGTCGCCGTCGGCCAGCTGCCGGCGACGAGCGTACCGTTCTGCACGGTGAGGGCCGTGGGGACGTAGGTCGGGGAGACGAAGTGGCTGCCCCACATCAGGAAGTTGTCGTTGTAGTTCGAGGCCAGCAGATGCGAGTAGAAGGCCGTCAGGTTGAACGACAGACGATTCGTGGGCTTGAACTGAAAATCGACCAGTCCGCCGGTATTCTCCTGGGTCTGCTCGAACAGCGCCTGCCCGAGCAGCGTCGGGTACATCGCACCGGCCGCGTTCGGCAGCGACGGGTTGGCCGCCTGCCAGGCCGCGGCGGTCGCCGCCGGGACCGGGGCGTAGCCGAGCTCTTCCTGGCCATCGCGACGGATCGACTGCTTCTGGTAGAAGATCTGACCGAGAATGCCGACTCGGTCGTTGTGCCAGCTCAACTGCAGACTGCCCTGCGGATTCGTCTTCCCCGACATGTCCCAGTAATTCGCCCCGACGTCGACGAAGCCGTGCAGCCCGGCTTTGTAATTGAACGGCTGAGGAGTCTGGATATCGACGCTGCCGGCAACCCCGCCCTCGAGCAGTTTCGCGTCCTGGCTCTGATATGCCGTCACCTTGGAGACCATGGAGGCCGGAAACAGATCGAAGCTCACGCTGCGCCCCACGGTCGCGTACTGGTCCTCAATGAACCAGTCGCCCGAGGACACGTAGTGGCCGTCGACCGTGACCTGGGTGAGAATCGGCGGCGCTCCGAGCAAGCTCACGCGATCATTGATCGCGAAGCCGCCCTCGCCGGCGACCGACGATTGAGTATCGACACCGGGCATGGTCTGCAGCACATCGGCGACGTTCTGCGCGGGCAATTTGCCCACGTCCTGAGCGGTCATCACCTCGATGTTCTCGGTCGAAGCACGCTTCAATGCAAGCGACTCCTTCACCGAATAGCGAATACCGGTGACGACCACTTCCTGCAGCGCCGAGCTCGGCGACTTGGCCTTACCGGAGTTGTTCGACGACACGCTCGCCTGTTGCGCGAACCCTGTGCCGCCCCACAGCGCAACCGCGACGGCGGTGCCGATCAACGTAGATTTCGCGATTCTCATAAGTTCTCTTACCCCGATGATGTTGTCGTTTGTCGAGACCGCCCATGTCGTGAGCCTCATCGGCGCCACACGCCCCGGCGACCGTTCCGCCTGATCCCAGCGCCGCCTCTTGGCCGCTTTTCCGATGTTTTGCGCACTACCGCCCTGACGATCGACCTGCAGGCGTTGCGCAAACACCACACTGGTACCTTTTAAATGCCAGTGTAATACCAGTTTCTTAAAAAAGCTATACCATGGCGACGCCGCAGACGCTTCTCCGATTTAATCAAATCAATTCATATGCTTGAAACGACGATTAGACAGTGCGATTGCGTACTGGTACTGTAGTGGTATTATACGACTGATGTCGAAACTGGTTGGGGGGATCACGCCTTTGATGCTGTCGCAAACGCTCGGCAAGCTCGATGGGAGCAGCGCCCTCCCCCTGTACCAGCAGCTGCAGCGCGCACTGCGTGGCGCCATCGAGACTCGCCTGATCGGCCCGGACGATGCTCTGCCGCCGGAGCGCGACATCGCGGAGGACTTCCACATCTCGCGCATCACGGTGCGCAAAGCGATCGACGGTCTGGTGGGCGAGGGACTGTTGATGCGCCGCCAGGGCGCCGGCACATTCGTGTGTGCGCGTGTGGAGAAGAACTTCTCCAAGCTGACCTCCTTTTCCGAGGACATGCAGGCGCGCGGCCGCACGCCGCGCAGCGTGTGGGTGCGCAAGGCCGAGGGCAGTGTGACGCCCGAGGAGGCGCTCACGCTGCGCTCCAGCCCCGGAACGCCGGTCTACCGCTTCCATCGCATCCGGTATGCGGACGATGCGCCCATGTGCATCGAGTACGCGACCCTCCTTGCCTCCTGCCTGCCGTCGCTCGACGCCGTGGAGGCCTCTCTCTACGAGGCGCTCGAGCGCACCGGCAACCGCCCCATGCGCGCCCTGCAACGCCTGCGTGCGGTGCTCTTCACCGCCGAACAAGCGAAGCTGCTGCAGATCCGCGAGCGCGATGCGGGACTGCTCGTCGAGCGGGTGGGTTTTCTCAAAGACGGTCGAGCCGTGGAATTCACCCAATCGTACTTTCGCGGCGACATCTACGACTTCGTGGCGGAGTTGAGTGACGTATGAACCCGCAGATGCCCGAATCCGCCACGCGCATGTACTGCGAGGCTGCACAGGCCGCGCAGGTCGTACGCGACCAGCTATTCAGCAACGCCGAGCGCATGGAGAGCCTGGCGGAGCGGCTGCGCGCGCAGCCCCCGCGCGTGGTGGTGACGTGCGCGCGCGGCAGCTCGGATCATGCCGCGACGTTCGCGAAGTACCTGATCGAGACGCGCCTGGCCGTGCCGACCAGTTCCGCGGCCCCGTCGGTGAGCTCGCTCTACGATGCGCGCCCGGATCTGTCCGGTGCGCTGTGCCTGGCGATCTCTCAGTCGGGGGCGAGCCCGGACCTGCTCGCCTCGGTGCGCAAGGCGCGCGAAGCCGGCGCGCGGATCGTGGCGCTGGTGAATGCGCCGAACTCGCCCCTCGCGGCACTCGCCGATGACGTCGTACCACTCACCGCAGGCGTCGAGACGAGCGTCGCGGCCACCAAGTCCTTCATCGCCTCGCTCGCGGCCATCACGCACCTGGTGGCCTGCTGGAGCGCCGATCGGACGCTCTCCGAGGCGCTGCGCAAGGCACCGAAACACCTCGAGCGCGCCTGGAGCCTCGACTGGAGCGCGGCCCTGGAGCCGCTCGTGCAGGCCACCAACCTGTACGTCATCGGCCGCGGCATCGGTCTGGCCGTGGCACAGGAAGCGGCCCTGAAGCTGAAGGAGACCTGCGGACTGCACGCCGAGGCGGTCAGTGCCGCAGAACTGCGCCACGGACCGATGGCGCTGGTGAAACCCGACTTCCCGGTGCTGGTCTTCTCGCAGAACGACGAGGCTCGCGCCAGCATCGAGATGCTGGCCCAGGAGCTCACCGCGCGGCGCGCGACCGTGATGATCGCCGGATCGCGCTGCCCGCAGGCCGTGCAGCTGCCGGCCGAGCCGGCCCACCCGGTGATCGAACCGATGTTGCTGATTCAGACCTTCTACCGGCTGGCGAACTCCCTGTCGCTGGCGCGCGGGCTCGACCCAGACCATCCCCCTCATCTGCGCAAGGTCACCGAGACCGTCTGATGCCCATCGCACTGTTCAACGCGCGAGTGCTGCGCGACGGCCAACTCATCGACGAGCACTGTGTGCTGATCGACGGCGGCCGCATCGTGGACGTCGTGCCCACCGTGCAGGCGCGTGATCCGAGGATCGATCGGGTGGATCTCGGCGGCGGGCTGCTGCTGCCGGGGTTCATCGATACGCAGGTCAACGGCGGCGGCGGGGTGCTGTTCAACGACGCCCCGAGCGTCGAGGCGATCCGGCAGATCGGGCGTGCGCACCGCCGATTCGGTACCACCGGCTTCATGCCGACGCTGATCAGCACGGACCTGGAGGTCGTGGCACAAGCGATCAGCGCCACGCGCGGAGCGCTCACGGCCGGTGTGCCCGGGGTGCTCGGCATCCACATCGAGGGACCGTTTCTCAGCGTCGAGCGCAAGGGCGTGCACGATCAGGCGAAGCTGCGCGAACTCGACGAGAGCGCCGTGGGCCTGCTGAGCTCCCTCGGCGCCGGGCGCACCATCGTCACGCTCGCCCCCGAGGTCACCACCCCTGAGATCATTCAGCGGCTCGCCGACGCCGGTGTCATCGTCTCGGCCGGACACACCAATGCCACCTATGCGGAGGTGACCGAGGCGCTGCGTCACGGACTGCGCGGGTTCACCCACCTGTTCAACGCCATGTCGCAGCTGACCAGCCGCGAGCCAGGCGCCGTGGGCGCCGCGCTCGAGGATCCCGCCAGCTGGTGCGGCATCATCGTCGACGGCGAGCACATCGCCCCGGCGGTGCTGCGCTTGGCGCTGCGCTGCAAGCCGCACGATCGTTTCATGCTGGTCACCGACGCGATGCCCGCGCTCGGCACGGATCTGCGCGCCTTCGAGCTGCAGGGCCGGCGAATCCTCGTGTCCGGCCCCGTGTGCTACGACGAGGACGGCCGGCTCGCCGGCTCAAACATCGACATGGCCAGCTGCGTGCGCAACGCCATGGGGCTGCTCGGCCTGCCCCTGCACGAGGCCGTGCACATGGCGAGCCTGTATCCGGCGCAGTTCCTCGGGCTCGCCGGGGAGCTCGGACGCATCGAGCCGGGCTACCGGGCCAACCTGGTCCTGACCGACGAGACGCTGCACGTGCGCGCGACTTGGATCGACGGGCAGCGCGAGGACGCCTAGGCGCAGCGGCGGGCGATCCGCTATCCTCGCTCGGGATTCGGCCCGGCCCGGTGCCCGCAGCGGCGTGGCCGTTCCGTGCCGACCGCAAGGAGACGCCCGCATGTCGATCATCCGTCGCGGCGCAGCATGGCTGCCTGCGCTGCTCGCTCTGGGTCTGAGCGGTTGTGGCAACAGCGGCGATGCTCAGATCCGCCTGCTCAATGCCAGCGCCGGCTACGCCTCGCTCGATGTGTACTTCGAGCGCAGTGGCACGGCCGGCACGCCGCAGATCAGCACGGTCGCCTCGGGCACGGTGAGCAGCTACACCGCCGTGGTTCCCGCCGCGTACACGGTCTACTTCACCAGCCACGGCGTCGGGGCGGCCAACGCCCTCTCGAGCCTCAGCAAGACCCTCGCCAACAGCGAACGGCGTACCTACGTCGCCTACGGGGACAGCGGCTCATTCGGTGTTCTGGACATCAACGAGCAGCAGAGCGCCCCGAACGGCGGCTATGCGAACGTCGAGGTGCTCAACGCCGACCCGGATGCCGGCAGCCTCGATGTGTACTTGACCAGTCCGGGGATCCCGCTGAGCAGCGCCTCGCCGAACTTCAGCGCCCTCGCCGGGGGTAAAGCGAGCGCTTTCAGCGCGATCCCGCAGGGCACGTACGAGCTGCGCATCACGGGGGCGGGCAAGAACTCGGACCTGCGCTTCGACCTGCCGAGCCTGCAGCTCTCCAACCAGGAGACGCTCTCGCTGATCATCACCGAGGCACCCGGTGGCTACCTGGTCAATGTGATGGCGCTCCCGCAACAGGGCTCACTGACCGTCTACGCCAACCCCGATGCACGGGTGCGCGCGGCGATCGGCGTCAGCGGCGCCAGTAGCGTGTCCGCGTCCGTAGGCTCGACGGCGCTCCTCAGCGGGGCGCCCGCCTCGACGGTGGGCACCTACGAGCTCGTGCCCGCCGGCAGCCAAGCGGTCACCGTGACGGTCAACGGTACGGCCATCAGTGCCCCCAGCCAGAGTCTCACGGCCGGCCAGGACTACACCCTGCTCATCTACGGCACCCCGGCGAGCGTGCAAGAGAGCTGGCTGGCCGACCTCAATATCCCGGCGCTCAGCGGGTACGCGAGCGTCCGGCTGGTCAATGCCATGTCCGGCAGCGGCGATCCGCTCTCCCTGGCCGTGAATTTCATGCCGGTGGCGAGCGGGGTGCCCCTGGGATCGGACCTGCCCAGCGGTGCCGCGAGCGGCACCTCCCCGTACGATACCGAGGTGGTCGCCACCACGACCGGAACCGTGACCGTAACGGATTACACGACCGCGCAGACGCTGTACTCGCAGACCGCCGCAGCGCTCGGCTCGGGCAACGTCTACAGCATGTTTATGTTCGGCAGCACCAGTGCCCCGATCGGGGTGCTCTCGCAAGATCGCTAGGCCGGCGTCGCTGCATGCACCTATAGTGCCGGGGACCGGAACCCCGGCGACGTGGCCCGCTCAAAGACGTTACACTAGGACTTTTTACAGCCGTTCGCCCTGAACGGACCTGAAATATCCATCCCGAGCCAAGGGGAAGATTGATGAGATTCGATTGCGCTCGCGCAATACCGGGCGCCGTGGGCACCCTGCGCACCTCGATCTGCGCCGTAGGCGCGGCGCTCGCCATCGCGCTCGGCGGCTGCAGCGCGAACACGCAGGTGTACAACGGCACGCCCGTCCTGACGCTCACCGGGGAAGCCGCGGGCGACTTCAGCGCCTACTCGGTCGGCCTGTACACCATCACCCTCACCCGCTCCGATGGCTACGTCGCCTACGTCCAGACCTCGGATGAACAGGTCGATCTGACCCGCCGGACGAATCTCTCCGAACTGTTCAACGCGACCGGCGTTCCGGACGGCACCTACAAGAGCATGACGGTCAGCCTGGATTACTCCACGCCGATCATCTACCTGAAGGGCCAGAGCACTGAGGCGAAAGTGGAAAGCACCTCCGGGACCGCCAATCCAGGCGTGATCACCGAGACGGTGAATTTCGATCCGTCGAATCCGCTCGTGATCGGGTTGAACAAATCCACCCCGCTCGCCCTCGACATCGACCTGGCGGCATCGAATTCGATCAACGCGAGCACCAACACGGTCACGGTCAAGCCGTTCATCGTCGCGACCGTGCAGCCCTACGAGAGCAATCCGCTGCGCGCGCGTGGCCAGATCGTCCTCACCACTGCGAGCGCGGGGAGCTTCACGGAAAATATCCGCCCGTTCGACGACACCTACTATGCGGACGGTGACGTCGGGGCGCTCACCGTCAATACCAGCTCGAGCACCTACTTCAACATCAACGGCACGACGTACACCGGCTCGGCGGGGCTCAATGCCATGGCCGCCCTGAACCCAGGCATCACCATCACGGCCTACGGGACACTCGGGGACCTCTCGACGATCACGCCGGCGTTGAACGCCACGGCCGTCTATGCCGGCACCACGGTGATCAGCCAGGGCAACGAGGCGCTGCGCGGCGTGATCACGGCCCGCAGTGGCAATACCCTCACGCTCTCCGGCGCGGAGTACATCTGCCAGGAGGGCCCCTGCTTCTCGAACGCCTCATTCAACTACTACTCCACGGCCACCGTGACGATCGGCGCGGGGACCGTGGTGAGCCAGGACGGGGTGGATGCCAGCGGACTCGGCACGTCCTCGGTCTCCGTCGGCCAGCAGATCACGGCGCTCGGGATCGGTGCGATCAGCGCGTCGAACGCGCTCTCGATGAATGCCAATCCCGGGCAGATCCGCCTGCAGCCGACCAGTCTGTGGGGCACGCTGAGCAGCGGTGCCTCCGGCAGCGCGACGGTGAACCTGCTCGAGCTCGCCAATGACGCGCCGAGTACCTTCGCGTTCGCCGGCACGGGGATCACGAGCAGCGCGGATGCCAATGCGGCGAGTTACACGCTGAACACCGGCACGTTCGACGCCAGCACGCTCAGCGCCGGCACGCTGATCAATGCCGTCGGCATCGTCGCGCCGTTCGGCGCAGCACCGCCTGACTTTATGGCCAGCGCCGTGACGAACATGACGAGCGGGCCCTCGACGCTGATCGTGGAGTGGACCTCCGGTACGACCGCGCCATTCACCAGCGCGGGCAATGCCGGGATCATCGTGAATCTCGGCAATACGGCCATCACCACGGCCGTGCTGCGCACCGGACCGCAGACCGTGCAGCTCTCGAGCCTCGCGGCCAGCCCGACCGTCATTGCCGGGTGCGCCAGCGGCACGTGCAGCGGTAACTCCGAGTACGGCATCGGCAACGCCACGAGCGGGGTCAATGTGTACGACGGCGCCTCGAGCTTCATCAGCGGGCTGTCGAGCACGATCAACGGCACGAACAAGGTGTTCAAGCTGGTGGCGCTCGGCACCTACGACTCGAGCACCAATACGTTCTATACCCAGCGCATGGACGTCGCGCTCGAGTAGCCCTTCGAGAGCGGTGCACCGGGCGGCCTCGCGCCCGGTGCACCCGCCTCCCCGCCGGCGGTTCGCTCAGAACGTCACGACCGTACGGATCGACTCGCCCCGGTGCATCAGGTCGAACGCCTCGTTGATGCGCTCGATCGGCAGGACGTGCGTGATCAGCTCATCGATGTGGATCTTCTTGTCCATGTACCAG
>JAJZFQ010000271.1 GCA_021805275.1 Pseudomonadota bacterium | reverse complement strand
AGTCATCGACGAGCTTGAGGCCGATTTGCTCGCGCGGGTCCCGGAAGCGGATCGTATCGCCTTCCTCAGAGTTCTCGGCGTGCTCACACGCTGCACGGACGGCTGAGCGCGCCAAGCGTTCGCCGGGTGCCTCGCATCGTTCTCCCGGGGCCCGAGGAAGGGGGTAGTTCTGCGGGGGCACCACACGCACGCTCGAACGGCAAGCTGCCAGGAGCGGGCGTCCTCTCGGTCACGGTCGTGTCTCGCACGTCTGTGGCAGCGACATTGGAGGTTGCGGTGGTTTGCCCGGCGATTCCCGTGCGCAGGCCTGGTCACGCGCTGGCGGACTCGTGGACCGTGAGCATATCTCGGCGCCGGAACGCCCGTGGTGACGTGCCTATGCGGCGGGAAAAAAATCTGCTGAAGTAGGCCGGGTCCTCAAAGCCGAGGTGGTACGCGATCTGATTCACGGACATCGAGGTGTAGCGCAGATGGCGCTCGGCCTCGATGAGCAGACGCAGATGTACCAACTCGAGCGGCGAATCGCCGGTAACGGCCACACAGGCGCGCAAGAGACGCGTTTCCGATGTCTGAAGCAAGGCGGCGTACTCGCCGATGCCAGCATGCTCTCGGAAGTGCAGCTCAACCTGCTCGCGAAAACGCGCAACGAGCTCCCGGTGCGATGCGTTGAGGTTCGAGTGTCGCGGCGAGGCGTCGGGCAGCAGGCGCTGCAGATTCGCGAGCAGTGCAGTCAGCAGACCGGAGAGCGCAAGCCGCCGGCCGGGCGCCGAGCGGCCGAACTCGCGCAGTAGCATCTCGCCCAGCCGCGCCAGATCGGTCTTGGCGAGCGCAGAGCGCGGCAGGGTGACGGCCGCGCTTCGCTCGAGGAATTGGGGCAGCCCCGCACCCCCGTCGCTCAACTGTTCGGCGAGCGTCGGAGCGAACGAGAGGACGAGGCCCGCCGTTTCGGGTTGAAAGCGGAAGGAATGAACGGCGCCGGATGGCGCGACGATCACCGAGGGTGCGCGCAACCGCGCAATCCGACCATCGATCCGCGTCTCGACGCGCCCGTACCGAATCAACAGCACCTGATGGAGATCGCGGTGCCGGTGCGCAGCGATGACCCAGTCGTGCACGCGACTTCGAGCCGCAATCGTCTCGATGTGTACCATGCGCTCGTCAGGGGGGCGAAGCGGCTCGCCATAGAGGAAGAACGCTGGAACGGGAATCGGCGGATCGACTCCCAGGCGGTTCGCGGTCGGTTGTTGCCTTCCCATGAAGAAAAAGTACAAGTTTCGGCAGTTCGCGTCCATTCCGGCGTGCACCGATCTTGCCCAACCTTGCGGCACTGCCGCGGATTTCGGGGGGGGGATGACAAAGACGCAGGTGGCAATCGTCGGCGCCGGCCCAGCCGGCCTGCTGCTCTCGCTACTGTTACGGCGGGCCGGCATCGACACGGTCGTGCTCGAACGGCACACCCGTGAGTATGTCGAACGCCGCATCCGCGCAGGGCTGCTCGAGTGGACGACCGTGCAACTGCTGCAAGAGGCAGGGGTCGGTGAACGCATGATGCAACAGGGACTGGTTCACGATGGCTTCCTAATGGCCCACGATCGACAGGTTCACCGGATCGACCTGTCGGGCTGCTCGGGTCATCACGTGCTCGTCTACGGTCAGACGGAAATCCAGAAGGATCTGGACGATGCCGCGGCCGAACACACGGTGTGGGAGGCGGAGGAGGTGAGAATTAGCGGCTTCGACACGCGCCATCCCTCGGCGACCTACACTCACCGCGGCATTTCCCGCACGATTGAATGCGATTTCATCGTGGGATGCGACGGTTATCATGGCGTCTGTCGAGCGTCGGTCCCCCCGGGAAAGATCACCGAGTACGAGCGAATCCATCCTTTCGGCTGGCTCGGGATTCTCGCTGATGTTCCCCCCGTTAACGACGAATTGGTCTACGTGAATCATGAGCGCGGGTTCGCACTCTGCAGCATGCGCTCGCGTACCCGCAGCCGCTACTATCTGCAGTGCCCGCTGCATGACGAGCCCGCACAGTGGTCGGATGAGCGCTTCTGGGAGGAACTCGCGGCGCGTTTGCCCGCCGCGTTCTCAGCGCGGCTCGTTACCGGACCCTCGATCGAGAAGAGCATCGCGCCGCTGCGCAGCTTTGTGGCAGAGCCGATGCGCTTCGGCAGACTTTTCCTCGCCGGGGACGCGGCGCACATTGTCCCGCCGACGGGCGCCAAGGGTCTAAATCTCGCCGCGGCGGACGTCAGGGTGCTAGCCGAGGCGTTGCGGGAGTTTTACCACAGCCGATGTGAGACATTGCTCGAGGAGTATTCCGGGCGCGCCCTCGCACGCGTGTGGAAGGCGACGCGGTTCTCGTGGTGGTTCACGATGCTCATGCACAAGTTGTCGGACGATGCGCTGGTGCGCAAATTGCAGCTGGCAGAGCTCGAATATCTCGTGGAATCGCGCGCCGCCTCGACGGCGGTCGCGGAGAATTACGCGGGTTTGCCGTTTTCCTGAGAGGGGCTGCGCGCGTAGTGCGCTGTCCAACGTGATCATCATTGGCGCGGCCGGCGATTATCGGTCGGCATCGCAGTGTAGAGATCGCTGCGGGGACGGGGTTCTGCGCCGATGCGCGAGAGCGCTCCGCTAGGCGCTACCGCGTCGCGGCGCAAGCTCGAGCACGACCCCCACCGTAGTTGTTCTTCGTTCGCACGCTGCGCTGCAAAGGGCGATTCTCCGCCGCCCCGCTCCGGGCAGGCATGCAGTCGGCTAGGTGGTGCGGGTCATCCGGGTACACGACCGATGTCCTGTAGGCCGCCAACGGCGCCGACCGATACCGGCAGGAATCGTCGCAACATGCAGATCTTCTCCGCAGCCGCACTCGGAATCGTTGCCCCCGAGACGCTCGCGCATTCAGTTATGTTTGACAATCGAATTTGCCCGCAGCAGAATTAGTATACGATATAGCGATTGGTCGCTAATCAGCTCTGAGACCGACGTAACGGCGACTTGGCAGAACAGCCCCGTATGGAACTCAGGTGTTCGGATTCTGTTGCGGTGACCAGAGAACTTCGAGGGGGAACTATGAGCGATTCCTGTGCGCATCGATCAAAGAGGCTCGTGCGGCGCATTGCGGTTGCGCTTGCCATGGCTGCGCCACTCGGTCTGGCAGCGCCGCTGGCGGCGGCGGCCAACGCCCCATCCGACGTTGGCGCGCCCGCGCGCTGCGCCCAGCTCGCCTCCGCGCGTAACGAGCATCTCGTGATTACCACCGCACACTGGTCCAAAGCCGGTCCACTGCCGACTGCGGCCGCCCGAATGATGCCGATGCTCGCGCAGGTCCGACTGCCCGCCAACTGTGTGGTTCGCGGCACCCTGGATCCTCGAACTGGTGTCGGCGGCGCCAGATATGGACTCGGCTTCGAGCTGCGCATGCCAGCGCAATGGAACGGACGCTTTCTATTTCAGGGCGGCGGGGGACTCGATGGTTATGTGGCGCCGGCGATCGGTCTGGTCGCGCCGGGCTACCGGACGGCACTGGCACGGGGATTCGCCGTCATATCGAGTGACGGAGGACACGAAGGCATGAGCGCCGCCTTTGCGGCTGATCAGCAGGCGCGTCTCGACTATGCCTACGCCGGCTTGGGTCCAGTGGCCGAGCTCGGTAAAGCGATGATCAAACGCTTCTATGGTAGATCGGCGCGGGATTCGTATTTCGCCGGGTGCTCGAACGGCGGAAGAGAGGCGATGATGATCGCGCAGCGCTACCCGACTTTGTTCAACGGCATCGTGGCCGGGGACCCGGGATTCAATCTTTCGCGGGCGGCGATCGCCGAGATGTGGAGCGTCAAACACCTGGCGGCCATTGCGCCGAAAGATGCGCAAGGGCGACCAATTCTGAGCGAGGCGTTCACGGACGCCGACCTGCAACTGGTGTCCCATGCCGTGCTCAAGGCATGCGATGCGCTCGACGGTCTGAGCGACGGCATGATCAACAATTTCGTTGCATGCCAGAAGACGTTCAATCCGAAGACGCTGTTGTGCAAGCCCGGGAAGCACGGACAGTGTCTCAGCGAGCGCAAGGTAAACACGCTCGAGGCAATCTTCGGGGGGCCTCGCGACTCGGCCGGCCAACCGCTGTATGCGAACTGGCCGTACGACGCAGGCATTGGTGCGCCGGGCTGGCGGATCTGGAAGCTCGGGAACTCTCCCACGGGCGAGCCCAATGGATTGGACGCGACCCTCGGAGTGGACGCGATGCGCTACTACTTCATGACGCCGCCGGATCCGAGCATGACTCCAGACACTTTCGACTTCAATCATGCGCTCGCGGTCACGGCACAGACCCGGGCAGTGAATGACGCGACGGGAACGTTTTTCTCGAGCTTCATTGCGCACGGCGGCAAACTCATCATTTATCAGGGCCTCAGCGATCCGGTGTTCTCGCCCGATGCAATCATCGGTTGGTACCGCAAGTTGATGTCTCAGTATCATAAGCCGCAGCAATGGGCGCGGCTGTTTCTCGTGCCCGGCATGAATCATTGCTTCGGTGGCCCGTCGACCGACGAATTCGATCCGCTGAGCGCAATCGTCCGTTGGACGGAGCACCACAAGCCGCCTGCGCACATCGAAGCCCACGGCCCGACATTCCCGGGCGTGACGCGCCCGCTGTGTCCTTATCCGAAGTACGCAAAATACAAAGGCGGCAATCCGAAGAGCGCGAAGAGCTTCGAATGCGTCAAGGCATCTTGAGTTGAGAGCCCAGACGTGCCCAGGCAGCCGCAGCTGCCGGGCGCGGGGCATGGGGCAATCTGTCGTTGCGGCAATGCTAGCAAATGACTTAAAAAAAAATCTTGGGGGGATTATGAAGCACGGTCAGCACAATGTAGGGCAGTTGTCCGTCGGGTTGCGGGCAGAAGCATGCGTCCGCCGGCCCGTCGCTTCGATTCTGGCGGCAGCGATGCTCTGCGCTGCCTCATATGCACGGCCTGCGGTGGCTGCCAGTCAGTCTAACGGGAGCGCCGCGGCGAGGACTGGCGCGAGAAGCGATGCGCAGTCCGGGCAGCTGCACGATATTGTGATCACGGCGGAGCGACGCACCGAGAATCTGCAGACGACGGCGATCTCCGCGTCGGTTCTGGACGAAAATGATCTGATTCGCAAAGGAGTGGTTTCCATCGCCGACCTGCAGAATGCAACGCCGGCGCTGTCCATTACCGCTGCTGGATTGACCGCCAACGTAAACATCCGCGGCATCGGACTTGATAGCGGATCGCCTTCGGTAGTTCCGGGTGTGGCCGAGTACCGTGACGGCCTTTGGCAACCGCCGATCACTTCGACTGGAACGTTGTACGACATCGCGAGCGTGCAGGTGCTGAGAGGGCCGCAGGGTACCTTCGTCGGCTCGAACTCGACCGGCGGGGCGATTTTCATCAATAGCCGAGACCCGGACTTCAAGGGGGTCCACGGCTATCTGCAGCTGCAGTTCGCGAACTACTCCGAGCAGGCGGTGCAGGGGGCTGTCAATCTGCCGATCAATAGCGAGTGGGCCGCGCGCGTTGCCGTCGATATCGAGCAGCGCAACAGCTTCTACAGCAATATTGGTTCGGCCTCGATACTCACTCAGAGTCCGCAGCAGTTCAGTCATCCGGGGTCGCTCGACGAGAAGAACTTCCGCGTCGGGGTACTCGGTACGCCGTCGAAGAACCTGAAGCTGCTGCTGAAGGTTGAAGTCGATAACGTCAGCACCGGAGGCTATGCGTGGAAGCCGGTGCCGGGTACGCAGTATGCGCCCTACGCGAATGCGAATCCCTTCACTCTCAACTACGATCAGGGCACGATCAACGACGAGCTTGCCGTCAGGCCGAGTCTACGGATCGACTGGAATATAGGGGGCAGCGGCATCGACCTTCGCTCGATCACCGGCGAGCAGTTCATGCGCGTGCACAATCTCGAGGATTCCGACGGCACGTCCTCGACGCTGCCGGGTCCTCCTGCTCTGTCCACCGCACAAGCGATCATCGAGCGGCCGATCACCCAGGAGTTCGATCTGATTTCCCCCTCGGGCGGTCGGCTCAGCTGGGTGGCCGGGGCGTACTATCTGCACGACATCAGAAAAATCGAGCTCGATATAAAGAGTCAGGCGATCCCGGCAAACGTGTGGCCGAACTTCACCCAGATCCTCCAGTCCGCGGCGGCCTTCGGTCAGGTGAGCTACAAGCTCACACCACGGCTGCAGTTGCAGGTCGGGTTGAGATATACGCACGACTGGAACGAGGTGGGCGCCGGGGGGCACGTCACAATCGATTTAGGGATCCCGGGCGTTCCGCCGATCTATGTGAATCAGGCGGGGATCGAGACTGATTCGGCGACCACGGGCAAGGTCGCGCTGAATTGGAAGCTGAGTCGAAGAAACTTCCTGTACGCGTTCGTGGCCAAGGGCTTCAAGGCGGGCGGGTTCAACCCGGCGACGGCGGGTGGACCGCAGTCGAACTTTTCTCCCGAAGCGGTGTGGGACTACGAGGCCGGCTGGAAGGGGCAATATTTCGATGACCACCTCGCGACTAGCATTGATGGATTCTGGGATGACTACAGCAATCTTCAGGTCAATGCGCTGATTCCGTCGACCGGGCAGACTTCGTTGCTGAATACCGGAAAGTCGACCATCAAAGGTGGCGAGGCAGAACTGCATGGCCGCTTCGGTGCCTTCAACGTCGACATGGGCGCCGGCTACGTCAATTCGCGTCTCGGCGCAATCAATCTCGTCAACACCGAAGCACTTCCGCCGGGCGTGACGGCGCAAGGGTTGCCGCAGTGCGCCACCGCGGTCATTACTGCCGGATGCTTCGATTACGGGCCATACATCGTAAACCTGTCCGGGAGCCAGAATCCGTATTCGCCCACGTGGACATTCAACGCTGGTGCGCAATACGCGCTGGAAATTGGAAGTTCTGGAACGTTTACTCCGCGGATCAATTATTCCTATGTCGGATCGCAGTGGACAACGTTGTTTGAAGCGCCAGTGACGGACTATTTGCCATCATACGGGCTGTGGAACGCGACGCTGACCTACGCCTCGGGAAAATGGACGGTGCAGGTATACGGGCTCAATCTGGCCAACAAGACCTATGTGTCCGGGCAGGCGGCGGCCGGCACTAATCCGGATAACGAGTTCTTCGGTAACCCGCGGCAGTACGGCATCAGGATCACGCGATCGTTCGGAGATGAATGATGGCGGGGTCGATGGCCGCCGCAGCCAGCCCGGCCCGCGAGCGCGCCATGGTAGCCATCATGTTCGCGACCTGGGGGCTGGTATTCCTCGACAGGATGTCTGTGCTGTATCTTGCGCCGTATATCGCCAGGGACTTCGGTCTCAGCGATGCGCAGGTGGGCCTGTTGGCGGGCGCGGTGGCGATTTCCTGGGCCGTCTCAGCGCTCGTGTTCGGCGCGGTTTCGGACCGCGTCGGCCGCAAGGCCGTACTGGTGCCGATGGTGGTCGTGTTCTCGGTGGTGTCGGCGGCGAGCGGATTTGCGCAGGATTTTCGGCAGCTTCTGTTTCTGCGTGTGCTGCTCGGCCTCGCGGAGGGGCCCTGTTGGTCGGTCATGATGGCACTTGTGGAGGAGAATTCGTCGCCGCACCATCGGGGACGAAATATTGGCATCGTCGTTAGCGCTGCCGCGGTAATCGGGCTTGCCGTTGCGCCGGTGCTGACGACGCAGGTGGCGGCCTCGTTCGGGTGGCGCGATGCACTCTTGATCGTTGCGGTTCCCGGTGCTGTGCTGGCGCTGTTGATTGCGCTGTTCATTGCGGAGGCCCCCAGGGCGCGTCATACGACGCCGCGGCCGGCGCGTTCGCAGATCGCGGCGCTCGTGCGGCTGCTCAGCTACCGCAATCTCTGGGCAAGTGCACTGGCGGCGGCCGGGTTCATGACATGGCTCTTTCTGATCAACGCCTTCGGCCCGCTGTACATGATCGAGGTGCAGCACCAGAATGGCACCACCGCAGGATTTCTGATGGGTGCCGCAGGTCTAGGAAGCTTCGTGCTGGGTCTGATTGCCCCTGCGGTTTCCGATCGCGTTGGACGTCGTCCGATGTTGACGATCTGCGGCGTTTTGAGCGTGTTTCTGCCACTGGCGATTCTGGCGCAGCCGTTGTATCACATCGTGTGGGTGCTCGCCATCGTGCTGTGCTGTACCCAGGCGGGTCAGGCCATCAGCGCGATCTGCATCGTGCTTGTGCCGACGGAGAGTGTCCCCCCTGGAAATGCTGCAGCCGCAATCGGCTTCACGACTCTGTTCGGAGAGCTGGTCGGTGGGTTTCTCGCGCCGTTGGTGGGTGGAACTCTGGCGCAGCGCTACGGACTGGACGTTCCGCTGTGGTTGGCGGCGGCTGGAGCGGGCGTCGTGCTCCTGGCCGCGATTGCAATGCGTCCATCGACGGCGCGTGCATCCACTCAGGCCGTTTGAGGACTGATGCGGGCATCCGCGCAGTGCACGGGCAAGCGGCAGCGCGTTCGGCTCTGTGGATTCATGCCAGGATTGTTCCTTGGCTCGCACCCGTGTACTCTTGCCGCCCCGCGTCACAGGGAGCGCCTCAGGGCTGCATCCTGCGCTGTAGCATCGCGGTCGGGTCCCCATCGTCTAGAGGCCCAGGACATCGCCCTTTCACGGCGGTAACAGGGGTTCGAATCCCCTTGGGGACGCCATAAAATCA
>JAJZFQ010000265.1 GCA_021805275.1 Pseudomonadota bacterium | reverse complement strand
CCATCGACGGCGGCGATGATCGGCTGCGGACAGCCACGCATCGCCTTGACCAGATCGCCGGTCATCTGCGTGAACGCAAGCAGTCCGGCCGCATCCATGGTCGTGAGCGGGCCGATGATCTCGTGCACGTCGCCGCCGGAGCAGAAGTTGCCGCCGGCGCCCGTGATAACGATGGCGCGGACGCTCCGAATCGAGCGCAGATTGCGAAACAGATCGCGAAGCTCGGCGTACGAGTCGAACGTCAGCGGATTCTTGCGTTCTGGTCGGTCAAGGGTGATCACGCCAATGTGGTCGTGTGCGTGCCAACGGAAGTGGCGGGGCTCGAATCGCTCGATGTCAAATATGCTATCAGGGTTCATACGGACCACCTCAGTGCTGCGCCGGCAGCTGCACGAACTCCTTCAGGAGCCCGAGCAGATCCATCAGGTCGCGTTTCTGGCGCACCGAGAGCTTGCTGAACAGATCGATGACCCATTGTTCATGCTCGCTTGCCATGCGTGCGAACTGGCGTACACCCTCGGCGGTGAGTTTGACGCGAAATGCCCGCCGGTCGGCCGGATCGACCTCGCGGATCACCAGCCCCTCCTTCTGCAATCCGTCGGTGATGCCCGTGACGTTGCCGCCGGTGACCATCATGCGCTGCGACAGTTCGCTCATCTTCAACCCGTCCGGCGCCCGTTCGAGCTGCGCCATCAGATCGAAGCGCGGCAGCGTGGTACTGAAACGTGTCTGCAGATTCTGGCGGATACGGCCCTCCACCTGGTTGGTGCAGGAGAGCAGTCGCAGCCACAGGCGTACCGAGATGTGATGATCGTCATTCAGCCGGGTCTCGGCGTCGACTGGGACGGCTGCAGTCCTTTCCTTGCAATCTGTGTTACGGGCCATCAGTACACCTCTCCGCCGGCTATCGCGAGACTTTGGCCCGTGATGCTCTCGGTTCCCGGACGACACAGCCACAGCATCGCGTGGGCCACTTCGACCGGTGTGATGAGTCGCCGTTGCGGGTTTGCGGTGCGCAGTGACTCGAGCGCCTGTTCCGGGGTGCGGTTGGTCTTGCTCGTGATGTGGGCGATGGCGTCTTTGACGATGTCGGTGTCGGTGAATCCAGGGCACAGAGCATTGACGGTGATCGGTCGCGCGGCGTACTCGAGCGCGAGCGAGCGCGTCAGTCCGATGACACCGTGCTTGGAGGCGGCGTACGCAGCGATGTAAGCGCCACCGCGCAGGCCAGCGGTACTCGCTATGTTGACGACGCGTCCGAACCCTTCAGTCAGCATGTCCGGAATCGCTTGCCGGGCACACAGGTACGGACCAGTGAGATTGACGGCGAGCAGCGCTTGCCAGAGTGCCGGATCGGTGTCGGTGAATTTCGCGCTCGCGGCCCGTCCGGCGTTGTTGATGAGAATGTGCACCGGTCCAAATTCGACGCGGGCCGCGCCGAATGCGCGCTCCAACGAGGCCTCGTCGGTGACATCCGCCTCGAGCGGCAGAGCCCGCGGCGCACCACCGACAGCTTGTGCGGTGTCCTCCAGACGGCTCAGGTCTCGGCCGAGAAGTGTCACGCGCGCACCATTCGCGGCGAGCGCCGCGGCGCATGCGGCTCCGATGCCGCGGCCCGCGCCGGTCACGACCGCATGCCTGCCGTGGAGCGACGGATTCTCGGCAGCCGTGCCCGTGTGCATCACTCCGAGGCTCCGGCTGCTGCCGAGCGTTGCAAGTTGCGTTCAAGCTGTGCCTTGCCCGCCAAATACGGTTTCGGCCACCATTGCGCCGAGTAGCCCTGTCGGGCAGCTGCCTCGAGCGTCCAGGCCGGGTTGGCCAGATGCGGCCGGGCGACCGCACACAGGTCGGCGCGACCCGCGGCGATGATGGTGTTGACGTGATCCGACTCGTAGATGTTCCCGACGGCCAGCGTGGCGATGCCAATTTCGTTGCGCACTTCGTCGGCGAAGGGGGTCTGCCACATCCGCCCGTACACGGGCGCCTGCCAGGGGACAGTCTGGCCGGTCGAGACATCGATCAGATCGGTGTCCGCGGCCTTCAGTGCCCGGGCGATCGCAAGCAGATCCTCGTCGGAAAGTCCCCCCTCGGCCCAATCCGTGGCCGAAAGACGCACCGAGAGCGGCCGTTCGTCGGGCCACACTGCGCGCACCGCATTCAGGACCTCGAGCGGGAAGCGCAACCGGCCGCCGATGCTGCCGCCGTATTTATCGCGCCGTTGATTGGTCAGCGGCGAGAGGAACGAGGCGAGCAGATAGCCATGTGCCATATGCAGTTCGAGCATGTCGAAGCCCGCTTCGGCCCCGAGCCGGGCAGCGTGCACGAACTGCTCGCGTACCGCATCCATGTCCGCGCGGGACATTTCTTGCGGGGTCGCGCTGATACCGTCGAGGTAGGGCAGGGCTGAGGGCGCCATGAGCGGCCAGTTGTCGCGCTCGAGCGGGTGGTCCATTCTCTGCCAGCCGAGCTGAGTCGATCCTTTGCGGCCGGCGTGGCCGAGCTGCAAGCAGATTCGGGCCGGCGTGCGGGCATGCACGAAGCTGACGATTTTCCGCCAGACATCGCGCTGCGCCTCGTTCCACAGACCGGTGCAGCCCGGCGTGATGCGCCCCTCCGGCGAGACGCAGGTCATCTCTGTATAAATGAGTCCTGCCCCGCCGAGTGCCCGGTGACCGTAGTGTACGAGATGCCACTCATCGGGCATCCCATCGGTGGCGCTGTATTGGTCCATGGGGGAGACGACCACTCGGTTCTCGAGCTCCAACCCGCGCAGTCGAAACGGCAGGAACATCGGCGGGCGCCGCTTCTCGAGGCCGGCACGCCCGGCGAGCCAGTGCTCGAAGCCCTCGACGAATCGAGAGTCGCGCGCTTTGAGGTTTTCGTGACCGATGCGCTGGCTGCCAGTGAGCAGGCTGTAGGCGAACTGCTCCGCCTCGAGCTGCGCGTAGCGTGCGACGTGCTCGAACCATTCCATGCGGTTGCGTGCCGCGCTCTGCAGCTTCAATACCTCGAGGCTGCGCTCCTTCTGATACGACTGCAGCGCTTCGGCGAGCGGCGCACCCGAGATCACGTGCTGCGAGAGCGAGATGGCGTCCTCCATCGCGAGCTTCGTGCCCGAACCGATAGAGAAGTGCGCAGTGTGCGCCGCATCGCCGATCAGCACCCTCTTGCCGTGCGACCAGTGTTTGCAGTTGACTCGCAGAAAATTCAACCACGCGGAGCCGCGCAGGTGCGTGGCATTGCTCTGCAAACGGTGGCCACCGAGGTAGCGGGCGAACAGATGCTCGCAGAAGGCAATCGATCCAGCAGTGTCGCAGCGGTCGAGTCCGTGGGCCTTCCAGGTCTCCTCGCGCGTCTCGACGATTACCGTCGAGAGCTCATCGCTGAACTGGTAGGCGTGGATCTGGAACCAGCCATGCTCGGTCTGCTCGAACGCGAAGGTGAAGGCTGCGAAGTGCTGAGTCGTGCCGAGCCAGATGTAGCGGCAATTGCGCCGGTCGAGCTCCGGTGCGAACGCCTCGGCATAGCGGGTTCGCGTCCTGCTGTTGATCCCATCGGCCGCCACGATCAGATCGGCATCGTCGAATTCCTCGTCGCAGTCGATTTCACGCTGGAAATGCTGCTGCACGCCGAGCTCATGCGCGCGCTCCTGCAGAAGCGCGAGCAGCCGTTTGCGACCCAGGCCGCAAAATCCGTGCCCGCCGCTGAGGAAGGTGCGGTCGCGAAAGTGGATTGCGATGCCGTCCCAGTGATGGAACTCCGCGGTGATCGCTGCATGTGTGGGCGCATCGGCACGGCGGAAGTTGTCAATGGTTCGATCGGAGAACACGACTCCCCAGCCAAAGGTGTCATCCGGGCGATTGCGCTCAAATACGTCGATCCGGGCGCGTGGCAATGCTTTACGCAGCAAGATGGCAGCGTACAGTCCAGCCGGCCCGCCGCCGACACAGACGACTCGTTTCACGGCGGTCTCCTCAGTCTTCAGGCGGTATCGCATTCACCGAGGGCCTGTGTTATATTCTCAAATGCTTGAGGTGTCAACTATAAGTCCCCCGACCCGCCCGGTTCGCTCAAGTGGAGACAAGTGACATGAGTGCTGCTGCCAAAGCCCCCCAGTCCCAGGTCCTCGCTGAACTTGTAGCAGCGCTGGGTGGTGGTGCCGTTCGAGTCGTTGACCTGACCGTGCCGCTGGACCCCTCGACGGCCACGATCCAGCTACCGCCGCAATTCGCGCCGTCGAAGCCATTCGCGCTGCAGGAGATCTCCCGCTACGACGAACGGGGACCGGCGTGGTACTGGAACAATATTTCCTGCGGGGAGCACACCGGGACGCATTTCGACGCCCCGATCCACTGGGTGACCGGTAGGGATTATCCCCAGAACGCGACCCACAACATTCCGGTCGAGCGCTTCATCGGTCCGGCGTGCGTGATCGACGTGTCGGAAAACGTTCGCGCCAATGCGGACTATCTGCTGACGCGCGAAAATGTCGAAGTGTGGGAGTCCCGTCATGGGCGAATTCCAGTTGGCGCCTGGGTGCTGATCCGGACCGACTGGTCGAAGCGCACGGCCGCAAAAGAGTTCCTGAACATCGGCTCAGATGGGGCACACACCCCTGGGCTTCATCCGCAGTGCGTGCCGTTTCTTGCGCGCGAACGAGACATCCTCGGCGTCGGAGTCGAGACGGTTGGCACCGATGCCGGACAGGCACCGACTTTCGAGCCGATGTTCCCTTGTCATACCATCATGCACGGGTCGAACCGCTTCGGGCTCGCCAGTTTGACGAATCTTGACCAGTTGCCCGCGACCGGTGCCATCGTGATCGCCCCGCCGCTGAAGATCGTCAATGGTTCCGGCAGCCCCTTGCGGGTGCTGGCGCTGGTGCCGGCGAGCTAGGCGCCGGCGGGCCCATGGCAGAGCGCTCGTTTGCGAAGCAAGTGGAGTCTCTTCGGCTCGGCGCGGGCGCGGAGTTTCGCGGCGAAGGGATTCTGGCGGTCACCAAGGCGTTGCTGCAGTCAGGCGTCGCATACGTGGGCGGCTATCAGGGTGCGCCCATCTCCCACCTCATGGACGTGCTGGCTGACGCCGAGGACATCTTGGCCGAGCTTGGCGTGCACTTTGAGGCGAGCGCGTCCGAGGCGACCGCTGCGGCGATGCTCGCGGCCTCCATTAACTATCCGTTGCGCGGCGCCGTTACCTGGAAGTCTACGGTGGGCACGAACGTCGCATCCGACGCTCTCTCGAACCTTGCCTCCGCGGGCGTCAAGGGCGGGGCGCTGATCATCCTCGGTGAGGATTACGGTGAGGGTGCCAGCATCATGCAGGAGCGCACCCACGCATTTGCCATGAAGTCGCAGATGTGGCTGCTCGATCCGCGGCCGCATTTGCCGGAAATCGTGCGCGCGGTGGAACAGGGATTCGAGTTGTCCGAGGCTAGTCACACTCCGGTGATGTTGATGCTGCGCATCCGTGCCTGCCACGTGTACGGACGGTTCATCGCCTCGGACAATCGGCGCCCCACATTCTCGCGCGCCGATGCGCTGGCGTCACCTTCGCGCGATTACGGGCGCATCATCCTCCCGCCCTCCACGTATGCACAGGAACGGGAGAAGATCGAGCAACGCCTGCCCGCTGCAGTGCGCTTCCTCGGCGAGCGCGGCGTGAACCAGTTGCTCGACGCCGAGCGTAACGACATCGGGATCGTTCTGCAGGGTGGGTTATACAACAGCGTGCTGCGGGCGTTGCAAATTCTCGGCTGTGCCGACGTCTTCGGTATCAGTCGCGTACCGTTGTATGTACTGAACGCCACGTACCCGCTGGTCGCGGACGAATGGGTGCGCTTCTGCACTGGCAAGCGCGCGGTGCTGGTGGTCGAGGAAGGGCAACCGGAGTTCATTGAGCAGGGAGCGAGCCAGATTTTGCGCCGTCACGAGATCGGTACGCGGTTGCTCGGCAAAGACCTGCTGCCGATGGCCGGGGAGTACACCGTCGATGTCCTGCGCCGGGGAATCTGTGTACTGCTGGAGCGCTGGGCTCCGCAGCTGGCCCTCGCGGCGCGACCGCCGCGTTCCACTGTGCCGTCTCAGAGACTCGCCGACCTCGTCCCGCCGCGTCCCTCGGGCCTGTGCACCGGTTGCCCGGAGCGACCGCTCTTTGCTGCCATGAAGTTGCTGCAGCGGCAGATCGGGCCGTTGCACATCAGTGCGGATATCGGCTGTCATTCCTTTGCGACGCTACCGCCGTTCAACATGGGCAACAGCATCATGGGGTACGGACTCGGCTCCGCCGGAGCATCGGCGCTGAGCGGCGCCGGCGGGAGACGTGCCATGGCGGTGATGGGCGATGGCGGATTTTGGCACAACGGACTCACCAGTGGCATCGGCAACGCAGTATTCAATCGTCACGACGACGTCACGGTCATTGTCGACAACAATTACTCGGCGGCCACCGGCGGACAGGATATACCCTCCTCTCGTGCTGTCAGGGCGGGGCGACAGGGGAACAATTCCATCGTCACGGCGGTGAAGGGTGTCGGCGTGCAGTGGGTGCGCCGCACGAAGACGTATGATATGCAGGGTACCCTGGCCGTGCTGCGCGAGGCGCTGAGCACTGAAGCCCCAGGACCGAAAATCATCGTCGCCGAGGGAGAGTGTCAGCTGAATCGTCAGCGGCGCATTCGCCCGCTGACGCGCACGGCGATCCAGAAGGGCGAGCGCGTCGTGCAGGAGCGTTTCGGGGTTGATGCCGATACCTGCACGGGGGATCATTCCTGCATCCGACTGTCTGGCTGCCCTTCCCTCACCCTCCGGCCGAATCCAGATCCGCTGCGCACCGATCCGGTCGCTCACGTGGATCACAGCTGCGTCGGCTGCGGCGTGTGCGGTGAGGTCGCGCACGCGGCGGTGCTGTGTCCATCGTTCTACCGTGCAGATCTGCTCTACAACCCCACGGCCTGGGACCGGGTGATGGCCAAGCTACGCCGTGCCGTCATCGGCACGCTGCAGCGGCGGCGCGAGCGGCGCCTGCGCCGTGATGCGCTGTAGGAGAACGCTGCATGAGTGATGCAACCACGACAGACATCCGACCGATCACGCTGACGATCGCTGCGCTGGGCGGTCAGGGCGGCGGTGTGCTGGCGGACTGGCTGGTGCAAATCGCGGAAGCGGAAGGCTACTTGGCCCAGTCGACTTCCGTGCCCGGTGTGGCCCAGCGCACTGGCGCGACGATCTATTATCTGGAATTCTTTCCGCGCGCCGCCGCCGAGGCCGCCGGTCTCGAACCGGTCATGGCGCTAATGCCGGTACCTGGAGACGTCGATTGCGTCGTGGCATCGGAGCTCGCAGAAGCAGGGCGGGCTCTGCAGCGCGGACTCATCGACCCCGCGCGTACGACGGTTATCGCCTCCTCTCACCGCACTTTTGCGATTGCCGAGAAAAGTGCGATGGGTCAGGGCATTGCCGATGTGCAGGCGCTGAGCAAGCTGCTGAGCGAGCAGGCGAAACGTTTGGTGTTGTTCGATATGAATGAGCTCGCCGAGCGTCACAACAGCGTGATCAGTTCCGTGGTGCTCGGCGCGATCTGCGGCAGCGGTGTGCTGCCGTTCCGTCACGGCGCGTTCGAGCATGCCGTACGCGCCAGCGGGATCGCGGTCGAGACCAATCTCGCGGCGTTCGAGGACGCGGTGCGCGTGGCGCGCGGCGAGCTTGTGCCAGCGCGGCCACGCTCGTCGGATGCCGCCCCGGAACTTCCGTCGCTCCCGGAGCAGGCGGCGGTGCCTGCGCTCGAGCCGTTGCTCGCGGCGCTGCGAGCGCTGCCGCCCTCAGTCCAGCCGCTCGCCTTGGCTGGCGTGCGGCGCGCCTTGGAATATCAGGACCGCGAGTACGCTGCACTTTATTTGGGGCGGTTGAAGCGCATTGTCGCGCTCGAGGCCGGCCACGGTAGCGGGTCCTGGACGCTCAGCGAGGCGACGGCTCGCTCGCTCGCTCTGTGGATGACGTTCGAGGACACCATCCGGGTCGCCGACCTGAAGACGCGCGCGGGGCGCTTCGAGCGCGTGCGGGGCGAAGTGCGCGCCGGCGCACAGCAGATCGTCGGCATCACGGAATTCGTTCATCCGCGCGTGCAGGAAATCGCCGATTCGCTGCCGGCGGGACTCGGCGGCTGGATCCTGCGCTCACCGCGGATCGCCGCCCGGCTCGCTCGATTCGCCCGCGGGCGGCGCATCCGCACCACATCGCTCGGCGGATTTCTGCTGCTCTACATGCTCGCGGGGCTGCGCCGGTGGCGGCGTGCCACCTTGCGGTACCGCACCGAGGACCGGCGCATCGAGAAGTGGTTGGCCACACTGGAACGCTTGACGCCCGATCATCATCGCCTGGCCATCGAACTGGCCCGCGCACAGCGGCTGATCAAGGGATACGGCGAGACGCACGAACGCGGCTGGCGCAACTTCAGCATGCTGTTCGCGCAGGTCGATGCGCTCGCGTCACGCCCGGACGGTGCCGCAGCGCTCGCCTGTCTTCACACTGCGGCGCTCGCCGACGAGGAGGGCGTGGCTTTGGCCAAGGCACTCGCGGATCTGCGTCTGAACGCGGCCACACCCGCCTGAGGGTGCTCGATTAGAACGCGCCGCGCCCGGTGAGGGCGCGGCCGACGGAGAGCTGGTGGATGGTTTCGGTGCCCTCGTAGGTGATGACGCTCTCGAGGTTGAGCATGTGGCGGATGGGGGCGTATTCGGCGCTGATGCCGGCGCCGCCGAG
>JAJZFQ010000006.1 GCA_021805275.1 Pseudomonadota bacterium | reverse complement strand
TGCGAGCGCAACGGCCGGCAGGGGCGCGGCGGTCGCAATCGGAAGCCCCAGGGACAGGAACGAGAGCAGCGCAACGTAACGTGCCTTGAGCATGGCGGGTCGCCTCTTGCTGTAAGTCGGATTCATTTTAGGTCTAAGGAGTTGGTGTATTAAACGCTTGTTCATCGGGTCGACGTGACGCCGCGATCCGGGTCGACGGACTGCGGCTAACCGGCTCCGTACGGCTGCGCCTCGCCAGAGACCGTCGAGCCCTTGTCGGCCGTTATGCTACGCTGCAGCGTACTCAGGTGATGCGCCCCGGGCGCCGCGGCACGCAACCAGCTCGCAGGAGCATGGATGGTGCGCACGCTCCCACCCTCTCGTGAGACGACGGCTGGGGGGCGGCTGCGCCGTGCATCGCGGTCTGCGGTGATGTCGGCTCGTGGCCGGCTCTCATCCGGCGGCGATTCCTGCCGATCAGTCAACACGAACGCCCGCCGAGCCGGAGTTTGAAGTGAGCAATGAAGACGTGCTGGATGCCCTGGATCGCAGAATCCTCCGTACGCTGTCGCAGCAGGGCAGGATATCGTGGCGTGAGCTATCCGACGGCATAGGCCTGTCACTCACCCCAACCCTGCGTCGCGTCCGACGCCTGGAGCGGTCCGGTTACATCACCGGCTACATGGCCGTACTGAATGAGTCGCGGCTCGTCGGCTCCGTCGAGGCACTGATCTCGATCACACTCGCCAAGCAGACCGAGAGCGAAATCGCGGATTTCGAGGCGCAGATCGCCAAGGTCAAGGAAGTGACGGACTGCTTCCAGATCACCGGGGAAGCCGACTATCTGGTGCGGGCGCTGGCTAGGGATTTGGAGCATTATCAATCGGTGATTACCCAGCTCACGCGGATCCGCGCGGTGCTGCGCATTCAATCGGCCTTCGTCGTGAAGTCGGTCATGCGTCGCGCGACTCAGTTCATTCGTTGACGGACTGCCGGTATCAATGGAATTTCATCTGGAAGCTGATGCCGATCGTTCTCGGCATGACGGTGACCGCCTGAACGTCAGTGATGCCGCCCGTTGATGCGCCGCTTGACTTGCTGATCATGCCCGTCACGTTGAACAGGTTGTCGACGAAGAAATACGCACCCCAGCGATGCTCATCGTTTTCCAAGCCGAAACGCAGGCCGGTCAGGGCATAGCCGGGCAATTCGTGTTCATACGCGTTGATCCGCGCGAACTGTGTCCAGGACGTGCCGACGTAGCTCACGTCTACGTGATTCAGGATCTGTAGTGAGTTGCCGATCGGGATGACATAGTCCGCCGATCCCTGCGCGGTTACCTTGGGGGTCATGGGCACGTAATCGCCGTTGACGCCGGCACCGAGGATCGTGATGCCCGCTGGCGCCGTCTCGTTCCCGAGCAGTCTGGCCAGTGTATACGAGCCGGAGACCTGCAGGGTCAGCCGTTCGGTCGCCAGCATGGTGCTCTCGAGTTCCACGCCGCGGACCCGGACGTTGCCGGCATTGGTGATGAATCCGAAGGCGCCGTTGTTTGCGCTCGCGGAGACCTGCAGATTGCTCCAGTTGATCTGGAAGAGATCGCCGTTGACGATCAGGGTGTGTCTGAGCCATTCGGTCTTGGCGCCGAGCTCGTAGTCCCAGAGACTGTCCGATTTGTACGGCGCGAGCCCGGCAGGCAGACCGATCGACTCGTTGACGCCGCCGGGCCGGAAGCCCTGAGATGCCGAGGCATATGCCATCGCATTAGGAGTGAATTTATAGCTCACGCCGAACTTGCGCACGAGGCCGGTCTGGGACGAAGAGGCGGTCAGCGGTGGCTGAACGGAATTGCCCACCACCACGTTCGCCTTTTGTACGGCCCCCGTGTCGGTCTTGCGGTAATCGAAGTAGCGCAGACCGAGGGTGAGGGTGAGCTTGCGGGTGAGATCGTAGTCCGCCTCCCCGAACCCCGCGTACTGCTCCAGAACATCGACCACGGTACGGTGGTAGGTCATCTGCACGGGCGAATATGCAAGGCCGCTCAGGGGGTTGGTGAGATCGAGCTCGCTGTCGACGAAGTTGTTTCGCGACGAGTGAAAGAAGCCAACGGTCCACTTGAATTGCCCCTGATCGTTCGCGAGCCGTACTTCCTCGGTCGACTCGCTGGTGTGCTGCGGCTGAAACGCCGTGACCGGCGCCATTGCGTAAGCAAGTGTTCGGTAAGCAGACAGCTGTGACGGAGTGCACGCCCCGCCCTGGGGTATGCCGGAGTAAACCAGGCAGCCGTAGCTGGTAGGCGTCGCGCTCGCCGCCGAACTCGTGAAGTAGGGTGAATAGTCAAAATTGTAGGCCAGGTCCCGTCGTGTGTAGGATCCGATCGCCGTGAGGGTCGCAAAGCCGAAATCCCAGTTGAGGGTGCCGCTATAGAGTTCGAGCTTGTCATTCACGGGCGTCTGGGTTGCGAGCGCCTGATCGTACTTTGGACCGCCCTTGACGTATGTCTGATAATTCCACGCCGATGAATAACCTTGTCGGTTCTGGAATACCGCCAACCCATCGACGGTCACGTTTTCGGCGGGCTTGACTCGAATGAGCAGCCGTCCGCCGCGGTTGTCGCTGCTGTTAAAATGGTGCAGGCCCAGGATGGTATTGTCGAGCCACCCGCCCTGGTGCTGGTAGAAGCCGACGACGCGCGCGCCGACCACATCCTTTATCAGCGGGATGTTGACTTCGGCCTGAGTGTCGTAACCGATATCGCCGCCGGTCACGCTTTCGACCTGGGCGGCCGCCGTGCCGCCGAACCGCCGCAGGTTCGGCTGGTTGAAGATCAGCCGGACAGTGCCGGCCATCGAGCCGGCGCCGTAGAGCGTGCCCTGCGGACCGCGCAGCACCTCGACACGCTGCACATCGAACAACTCGATGTCCGGCGTGCTTCCGCCGGCATCGCTGGTGACGCCGACGGAACCCGTCACCGGCGTGTCGTCGTAGTACAGCCCGACGGTGGGCTCGCCGGCGGCGTAGATGTCTCGAATCGTGAGTCTATCGGTACCGTTTGAGCCCTGGTTGATGATGAGGTTGGGGGCAACGCGCGAGAGCTGACTAGAATCCGTAATGCCCTGATCGGTGAGCTGCTGAGCGCCGATTGCCGACATCGAAATCGGCGTCTGCTGGATGTTGGTACTACGCTTGAGCGCGGTGACCACGACCTCGGCGAGCTGCGCCTGGCCGGAAGCGCCCGTCGTTGCTGCCGGAACACTGACGTCGGCCGATGGCGCGGCCGTCTGCGCCAGGGCGTTGGCCGGCACGAGTATTGCGGCGGATGCCGCAAGAGCGAGCGAAACGCAGATCGGTACCGCAAATGAATGCCGGGCGCCCGCAATCGCAGTGTCTGCCACGTTCATCTCTCCCCCAGGTCCGGCCGCGGTTGCCGTGCGGCTGCTTTAGTTGTTTGTTCCGCGTGCTCAGAGCCGAGCGCACACCGGGCGGACGTTCCTGCTGAAGACCCGCCGGCGGTCCGATCTTTCCAGGTGTTACATGGAGTATAACATCGGGTGTTTGAGTGCTTCGGACCAAAATCCTCCGGTTCACCTCGCACGCGTAGTGCATATTTCGCGACGAGCCGATTGGCTTGAGCATATTGCGCTACGGAAGGTCGTTCGCATGGACGTGCCAGAACGGCAGAGCGTCGATGTACGCCGGTGCGCGCGACGCGCGCACCGCTCGAGTGTCAGCATGACCGGGAAGGAGGAAGGCAAGTATCGCACCGGGAGCCGGCACGTCCGATTCCCGAGTCGCGCAGGCCCGAGCGCCGGGCCGGCCCGAGCGGAGCCGAGTCGGATCCTCAACCGCGTTCATCGACGGTCTCCGGCTCATCCGTCGACCGGCAGCTAGTGCCGCTCTAGCGTGGTCCTCATTCGGCCACCGCACATCGGCATTGCCTCAATAGCGCCGATCGGCGGCACCATGGTCTTCGTGCGGCATATTTGGCGCCTCTTGCGCACCGCCCGATGAGCGCGGAGACTCGCGGGGCAAGCGGCTACTTCTCGTCCGTTGTGCAGGAAGTCCTCGCAGAATGTCCTCGAGAAATCCGCTCGCACGAATCACCACTGCGCCGACCAGAGCGTCCTTAAGCGGATTCCAGATCTGTCTCGCAATACCGTCTTCGGGCCGAACGGCGCTCTGAGTTGCACTGGAATCAACAGCGAGTTCGCCTGCGCCAGAGGTTTTGCCTCGCCGCCGGAGTCCCCTACCGCCGATCGTTGCGATCAGAGCGCCCACTCCGGCGGCGGCAGCCAGCAGGGCCCCCGGATGTCGCTCGAAATGCCGCCGCCAGTCGGTGATCAATTCTGCCTTGGCTTTCAGCTCATGGGCGTTCGACCGCAGAGCGTCACGCTTGCTTCGAATGTCCGCTTCAATCAGGTCCGTCTGCTTGCTCATTCACCGCTCTCCTTGAAGCGCGCTTTTACCTTCAGAGCTGCCGTCAGTTTCCTTAAGCGTCTGGATCCGGCTGTAACCATGGTTGCGGCGCAAAGGGCCAGAGCGAACGCCACCAGCAATGCAGCGGCCCAGACGGGCAAAACGGACGAAAGAGCATACACAAGCGCGACGATCGCACTGAAGGAAGCGAAAATCCCGATGATGATTCCAACGCCAATCAGCGCAACGCCCCACTGGGACGCCCGGATGTCATCGCGGATCGCAGTTGCGATCAGATGAATTTCCGCTCGCAAGATGGCTTCGACATTGCCGGCGCTATCACAGAGAATGTCGAAGACTGAACGCTCGTTGGCAGACATGAAGGCAGCCCTGATTCAGTCGCGCGACCACGCTCGGGCGAGCACGAAGCCGATGATTGCGGCTCCCAGCATGGCAATTCCCGGGTTATCCTTTACCAACCGTCTGGTATCCGCCATCACGCTCGCCGCGTCGCTCTTTCGGATGTATTCGGCCGCGTGCGCCAGGGTGTCTGCCGTCGCTTGTGCGGCGCGCCCACCCCTTGGGCGCCCGGGCAGCGGCTGCGCCTTTGCATGTGGGCTCGTGGCCGCACCATCGGTGCCATCTGCAGTCCCGTCTCGCAGCCCGTGAACCTTGCCGGCGCTTGAGCGCTCCTCAGTCGAGGCTCGCGACTTCCCTTTGGCAGCGGCATCGGTGAGTTGCTCGGTCCCATGGGGGCGCAGATCTGAGGAAGCGTTCGGTGCGGTGGAAAGGGTTTCTGTGATCATTCTATCGACTCCTTGAAAGTCGCTTCGACAATGGCCCGCTCATGGTTTGATCGGGGCCGAGGAGCATCTTGCACCGTGACTCCGGCGGGCTTCGCCAAATGCCAGCGATACAGAATTCGCACCCACGGCCATTATGCCGCGCGCAAATCGGCAGTCTGTGCGTTACCGGACGTAGCCGGTCCCGCACGATGACGCTGAGTGGGCGTGCGCATCTTGGTTACGGGCGATCCTTAACGATCATGCTTGTATTCGCTGAGACACGGCGCAGCAGAGCCCTCACAAGGCGTGCCCGACGTGGCTCCTCGCAAGACAACATCCTATACGGGCCCAGACAGAAATCCACGTTGCATGACTTGTGCACTCTTGGGGACATGGCGCGACCATGGCTCGATTCACGTTGCTGACTCAGCGCCACGCACGGGAGCGAAGGCTGGGAACGGCCTCAAAGCGCATGAGCGCGCGGGCCGCAGAATGCGCCCGCGCGCTCACCGGCAACACTCGAGTGCAACGTTGGATTTCTGAAAGGCATCGATGCGCGGCAAAGCGCACCCAATGCTCGACCGGCAATGCAGCTGTGTTAAGGAGTCAGCCGAGAAATTCCGCAACGCACCGGCTCGGCGGCGGATTGGAGGTCTGATGGTGCGCGCTGGCACGCAGCTTCGCGTTTAACATCGCGCGGTCGGCGTGCCGCAGCACCGCTTCAGCGTCGGCGCCGTCAGTCGGATAGACCCCGATGCCAATGCTCACGGAGACCCGCAGCACCAATTTCTCGATTGGGTATGGCCATCCCAGGGTCAGGAAAAGGTTCTGGGCACACACAGTTGCATCATCTCTGTGTGCGACTTCCGGCAGAAGAACGATGAATTCGTCGCCTCCATGGCGGCTCACGGTGTCCGAGTCGCGCACGCAGCCGCTCATCCGACGTGCCATCGAGCACAACAGCTGATCGCCGATGGCGTGACCCAGAGAATCGTTGATCTGCTTGAAGCGGTCCACGTCCAGATACAGCAGCGCGAGCAAGGTACCACGACGACGCGCCAAGGACATCGCCTGCGTGAGCCGCTCCATCAGCAGCAGACGGTTTGGCAGCCCGGTGAGCGCGTCGTGTTGGGCTTTGTGCAGCGTCTCCTGAGCGCGCGCGCGCGATGCGCTGACGTCATGGAACACGATCACGGCACCGCAGAGTACTCCGGACGCATCGCGAATGGGTGCCGCGGTGTCCTCGATGGCCGTCTCCTTGCCGTCGCGACGAATCAAGACGCTGTTCGCACTCAACGTCGCAGTTCTGTTGTGCATGATTGCCACGACGAGGGGATTGACAGCCTGTTCGCGAGTCTCGCTGTCGATGATGCGCAGGACCTCCAGGTGAGATCGACCCCGAGCAGCCCGGCACGCCCATCCGGTCATGCTCTCCGCGGCCGGATTGAGGTAGGTGACGTTGCCCTCGATGTCGATGCTGAGCACTCCGTCGCCGATCGAATCGAGGGTCAGCTGGGCCGCATCGCTCGCGGCATTACGATTCTCTGGATTCATCGACGTCATTCCGCCGCACAGCCCGGGATGATGCACAGTCTGTGACGATGGCATGTTGGCGTCTGTACGGTATCGCACAGGCGCGAAATGCCGCCAACGGACCTCTGAACGCAGACTGATTCACTCGTGGCGTCAATGACACGCGAAAGCTTGCTGAAGGACTTTCACTGCGAACCTGACGTCATCAAAGTGGTGACGGTTCTGCCGTCACGGAGGGCGCCATGAATCTGGTTGCGCTCGGCGTGAGCGTCAAGTTGCGCTGCTCGCCAGTGTCGAATCTGCGTATGACTGTCTCCGAGGGCGGGAGGCGACCGCGTCTCGCGCCACGCAGGCGAAGAGCCGGGCCGTCGCACGCCTGAGCGTGTTGCAATGATCGACGTCGTGTGTTGACACGTGACCTGCAGTCCGGGGAGTTTCCCGTTAGGTACGTTACCGCACGGAAGGTGCGACTTGTGATCGCTAATCTCCATCGCTGAAGGAAGCAACGGAATGCGCGGCCCCCCCCGCCGCAGGTCCATGCACGGATGCACGGCCAGCCCTCCGCACAGCAGGAGCAACTCGGAGAGTGCAAGGGATTGTCAGTTCGGGGCGAATTCAGGATGAATTCGCCCCGACAGTTGGAGCCCGGTGTTCGACGCAGATCGAGGAATGCTGGCGGCGCAATGGCCGCGGCGCGCAATTCCGGGGCATCACGCGGGTTGATCGGTCTTGATCAGCCAATTCGGCACAACGGAGTCACTGGAATGAACATTGAGAGCCTGAAGCAAACGGATAGGTCCACTCACGGAAGTCGGATGCCGAGCGATGTTGCGCCGGGCAAGGCCGATCGCCGCGACGAGTTCGAGACCGGCAAGCATGAGAGGGCCCGCGCCGAGAAGCAGAGCAACGACCAGAAGACAGCGATCAAGGACGCTCCTCACTCGAACGGTCGTTGACGTCACCGGGGGCGCGATAGCGCGTTACCGCGAGACATTCCCTGGCGCGGCGCGAGTCGCGACTGAGTTTTCTTCCCCCTGTGCCGGACCACAAACGTAGCCCGGCACCATTCACCCGGGTGATCAAACCATGAAGAAATTTTATCTGCCGATATTTAGCGTACTTTCGGTTGTCGTCGCAGGCTCGCCGGTTCCGCTGCATGCGTCGAACGGCGGCGCAACGATCGAGTGCAAAATGCACTTCAAGACGACGAGTTGGTCGGCCATTTATAAGCGCGTGGTCGGAACCGGATTCGTGACTTGTGCCAACGGAACTTCCATGCACGTGAAGATCTTCGCGCAAGGCGTGGGCCTCACGGCGGGCAAATCCCGCATTGACCATGGCGTCGGCACGTTCACTGACGTGCACTCTATTGATGACGTATTGGGCTCGTACGCACAGGGCGAGGCCAACGCCGGCATGGTCAAATCAGGTTCCGTTCAGATTCTGACCAAGGGCACGGTATCTCTGGCGCTTTCCGGTTCGGGTCAGGGTATCGACCTTGGCGTCAGTGTCGGGAAGTTCACCATCAGCAAGACGGCTTAATTTCTGCGGGTTCGGGGTGTAGTCCGGCCGTCGGCAGCGACTCGGCAGCGCTCGTCGCATGCGATGACGGAGTGTCGATGGGCATCCATCGCCCCATCAGGCGCACATTCTGCCGAGCGTCCGCTCGAGGGATGCGAGCTGCACCGCGGCGGTCTTGCCGGCGCGGCCGCAAAGCCAGACGGCCATGGGGCCGTCTCGCCCCCGCGGGCCGCACTGCTGATTGCACGGCGAGACGCCGATGCGCACGCGCTGCAGACCGCTGGCGCAGGGTGCCAGCGGTCTGTGAAACGCTACGTGCTCTTTGAATTCAAGGCATTGGCGTTGTCCGGAGGGTGGATTTCCGCTGTTGAACTGCGGCACAGCAAGCGAACCGGGATCTTCACAGCGCAGGGATATCGACGGCCGCTGCATCCAAACGAGTCCGGGCTACGTATCTCTCGGGGTCGGAATAGACCAGGCCGATTGCGTGGCAGGATCGATTTCGCCGTTGCAGCCCGGGAGCACGACGCCGGGTTCTGTGACGGCACGATTCGTGAATCGCAACCCGAGCGGTTCGGCCTATATCCGCAGTGGGGTACCAGGCTGTCCAGATTCTGAACCAACCTCGAGGATGCAAGTCATGAAAAAAACGGGAATGAAACTACTCAAGAGTGGGTGTCTTCTGTTTGCCTCTGCCGCATGCGCGATGATTCTGGTGCGCCCGGCGCGCAGTGCGCCAGCCGACGTCGATGGCACCCACCTCGATCAGAACCAAACCTTCGGATTTGGGGATAACAGGCTTCTTCGGTTCACATATGATGAGAACTTCGACTGCGTCGATCAGCCGAACAGCGATCGTAATTATAACGGCGTCCCGGCGGAATCCGATCCGAGCGAACTCGAGGAGGACATCTGCCAGATTGGTTCGCCCTCGACGATCGATCCGACCGGCGCCGCCGTTGCAAAGACCGATAAGCTCTATGTATTGGTGCCAATGTTCTCGTTGAACGATGACACCAATCCGAATGACGCGTTCACGCCGGCACTCGGGGCCACGCTCATAAAGCTGTTTGGAGACGTCCCGGAGGCATTCAAAACACATCCGTTGGTAGCGGTACAGTGCCCGGACCCGGGCTCCCCGCCGGGGTCGTGCACGATGCACGGTGACAAGGTGGATTTATTTCCGGCACTTGCCGCCCTGGGAAAGGTGCCGGCGACGCCGAAGGAGAATATCTTTGTCCCCATACCCAATCATGACCACCTCGTCAGCAACATGAGTATCAAGACGAAGCAGGAGTGGTGGCAGGTCATCACCGTTCTGGTCGACGAGCCCTCCTATTGGCCGAATGCTCAAGGCACCAGCGGAATTACCAGTGTCGCGAGACTCAAACAGGCGGAAAGTGACGGTGTGGCAATCCAGACGCCGTCAAATTTTTTCCTCTTCTTCAAGTCGATGCCCATGAAGCATCTGAATTAACCACAGGCAGTGCGAGTATTTGTCAGATGGCGTACTGTCGGTAAATTCCAGTGAGCAACGGCAAACACGCGCGCAATGCAGGCTCCCGGAGAAACTTCGTTTGCGCGTACGGAACAGTGGCGCCCCGCACCGGATGCGGTCTTCTGGTGTTCTGACATGGCGGCCGGGCGGGGCTTTCAAGGAGCGAGAGCCCCGGCCGGATCGGTCCATAAAGGGTGCGTGCCGCACTGCGGCCGCCAGGCGCAGTAACTGCCGATCCTCCGCCGCTGCTGAATCTCTGAGTGCTGCCTGAGAGGTCTCGTGGGGCGGTTACGCGATCAAGAGCGATGGTCGGCGGGATCGGACGCGCCGGCGAAATGCCTCGCAGGCTCTGGCGCTGCGGATGCGAATCGTGTCGTGGCGGCGGGCCCTCAGGATCGCGCCAAGCGGGAGATCGGCTGCAGAGATGCGCGCCCCGGTGCAGACCGGGGGCAAGACAGGCGGCTCAGTCGTTTCCGAGCGCTGCACCGTGAGAGGTTGTCCGATAGCTCGCCCCGGGGTGTCCCGCGGACGCTCTCAGTTGCCTAGGCCGCGCGAGTCCCGATCCAAGCACTGCAACGAGCCGCGTGGGTTTCAACTTATGGATTGAACCGCGATGCACACGTACTTGAGCTCGGTGTACTCGAGGATGCCGTGCCGTGATCCCTCGCGGCCGATGCCGGACTCCTTGATGCCACCGAACGGCGCCGTCTCGGTCGACAGCACCCCCGTGTTCAGCCCCACCATGCCGTACTCGAGCGCCTCGGCGACGCGCCAGGATCGTGCCAGGTCGCGGGTGTAGAAGTACGCGGCCAGCCCGAACTCGGTGTCGTTCGCCATCCGGATGGCCTCCTGCTCGGTCTCGAAGCGAAACAGCGGCGCGACGGGCCCGAAGATCTCCTCGCGGGCCACGAGCATCTCGGAGGTAACGCCGGCGACGATGGTCGGCTCGAAGAACGTGCCGCCGAGCGCATGGCGCTTACCGCCGATCAGGATGCGCGCGCCCCGCGCCACGGCATCGGCGAGGTGGCGCTCCACCTTGGCCAGCGCACGCGCGTCGATCAGCGGTCCCTGATCGGTGACCCCGGCCAGACCGTCCCCGACACGCAGCCGCGCGACCGCCTCGGCGAGCTTGGCGGCGAAGACATCGTGAATCCCGCTTTGCACGAGCAGCCGGTTCGCGCAGACGCACGTCTGGCCGCTGTTGCGGTACTTGCTGGCGATCGCGCCGCTCACCGCTGCATCGACGTCCGCATCATCGAACACGATGAACGGGGCATTGCCGCCGAGCTCGAGCGACACCTTCTTGACCGTGCTCGCGCACTGCGCCATCAGCTGTTTGCCGACGGGGGTCGATCCGGTGAAGCTCAGCTTGCGGACCAGCGGATGGGTGCTGAGCTCCGCGCCGATCGCCTGCGCGTCGCTGCCGGTGAGGATGTTGAACACCCCGGGTGGGATGCCCGCGCGCGCGGCGAGTTCGGCGAGCGCCAGCGCCGAGAGCGGCGTCTGGATCGCTGGCTTGCACACGAACGTGCAGCCGGCGGCGAGCGCCGGGGCGGCCTTGCGCGTGATCATCGCCATCGGGAAGTTCCACGGTGTGATCGCGGCCGCCACCCCCACCGGCTGGCGCAGGACCATCAGCCGGCGGTCTATCTGGTACGGCGGGATGATCTCCCCGTAGAGGCGTTTGGCTTCCTCGGCGAACCATTCGATGAACGACGCCCCGTAGGCGATCTCCCCGCGCGCCTCAGCCAGCGGTTTGCCCTGCTCGGCGGTCATCAGAGTGGCCAGGTCCTCCTGGTGCTCGAGCACCAGGCCATGCCAGCGGCGCAACAGCGCGGCGCGCTCGCGCGCGGGCAGGGCCGCCCAGCCGGGGAACGCCCCGTGGGCGGCCTCGATGGCTCGACGCGTATCGGCTGCGCCGAGTTGCGGCACGGTGCCGAGCGTCGCGCCGGTGGCGGGGTTGCGCACGGTCGCGACCGCGCCGCCCTCGGCACTGATCCACCGGCCCCCCAAATAGGCCTGCGTACGCAGCAGATTCGGATCACGGAGTTTCATAGTTTCCTCGCTTTGCGCAGGCAGTCTCCCATGGGGCACGCGGCCCGACCAGAGTCCCCGGGGGGGCGGCGGCGCGCCGGGCGGAGCTTGAGCGTGACCATATCACGATTCCACCGGACCCCTCCGGACCGGGGAACTTTGCGCTGCGGAGCGACTCGAATCCATTGAGCGCTACGGCGCTCCCCGCTTCCCTCCCTGAGCGGGTCAAAACCCGGTTCACACGAGACCTGTGCCGGGTTGGTCTGCCCCGGTGGCCACCCGGCCATCGGGGTCTTTTAATTCCCCTGCAGCGAGGCGGTCTCGAGCCACCCGCCCAGCACCCGTTGCGCTTGTTCGACGCCCGTGCCGCTATGCGCCGAGAACAGCTGCACCGTGATGCCTTCGCCGAGCGCCGCAGTTGCGGCGGCGAGCGCCCGACGCGCCTCGCTGCGAGTGAGCTTGTCGCACTTGCTCAACAGCACGTGGAGGCGCTGGCGCTCGGCCGCCCAGGCGAGCAATGCCTGGTCTCCCTCGCCGATCCCGCGCCGCGCATCGACGATGAGGAATACCCCGCGGAACGATGCCCGGCGTCGCAGCGCCTCGATGAGCGCCGGCCACGTGCGCCGCTCGCTCTCCGGCGCGCTGGCATAGCCATAGCCGGGCAGGTCGACCAGGCGCGAGCGCTCGGAAAGTGTGAAGAAATTGATCAAACGCGTACGTCCGGGCGCTTTGCTCGAGCGCGCCAGGCCGCGGTGCGCCACGATGGCATTGATGGCGCTCGACTTGCCGGCATTGGAGCGGCCCGCGAAGGCCACCTCGCTGCCCTGGTCGGGTGGAAAATGCGCGGGCGCGGCCGCACTGAGTAGAAACCGTGCTTGGGGAAATCGAAGCATGGGCCTAGTGTACAATCATCGGCTTTCGCACCATCGGTCGGAACCTTACTAGAGAGCGCGCCATGGCGAAAAGAATCGCGTTACTGATCGTCCCTGTTCTTGCCGCGACGTTTGCGGCCCATGCCACCACCGCCGGCCCTGCGGCCGCGCCGGCAGCATCCGCGCCCCACGCGGCTGCACCGGCTGCACCGGCTGCACCGCCCGGGCCCGCCAGCAGCGCCCCGGCGCCCAGCGCGCCGACCGCGGTGACCCCCGATCCGTATACCGACGGCTCGGTGCAGGCCGGCGCGATCAAGGCAACGATGTGCTTCGCGTGCCATGGACCGAGCGGCAATAGCGTGAGCCCGGTCTTTCCGCGCCTTGCCGGGCAGAACGCCGTCTACATCGTCGAACAATTGCACCTGTTCCAGGCCGGCGTGCGCCAGAATCCGATGATGTCGGCCATGGCCGCGGGGCTGAGCCCCCAGGATATCGACAACCTGGCGGTGTATTTCGCCGCCCAGACGCCGAGCGGACTGGAGGCGGACCCGACCTTGTGGAAGGCAGGGCGGGCGCTGTACCTCGGCGGTGACCCCAAGGCCGACGTACCGGCGTGCGTCGCCTGCCACGGCCCGACCGGGCAGGGCAACCCGGCGTCCGGCTATCCGGCACTGCGGGCGCAGCAGTCCGCCTACGTCGTCACCCAGCTGCAGAACTATGCCAGCGGCACCCGGTACAGCGGACCGAATGCCACCACGGCGACACCCAACAGCACCATGATGTTCACGATCGCCAAGCGCCTCACTCCCGCGCAGATGCAGGCGGTGGCTTCGTACGTGCAAGGCCTGCGTTGAACAGCCCCTCAGGAGAGTCCCGCCCCATGATCCGCCAGCTCGCATTATCCACCGCACTCGCTCTCGTTTTGTGCGCCTGCAGCTCACGCCAGCCGGCTCCGACGCGCAACAGCGCCCCGTCCTCCTCCACGACCAGCGCACCGGCGGCAAGCACCTCCAGCGCGGCAAGCTCGAGCGGGCAGAGCCCCGCTTCAGCCTCCTCCGGCGCGAACGCAGCGGCGGCGAGCAACAGCCCGCTGGCGTTGCCGACGAGCAGTCAGTGGCGGCCGGGCGTCAATTACTCGGTGATTTCCCCGGCCCAGCCGACCAACGCCCCGCCCGGCAAGGTGCAGGTCATGGAGGTGTTCTGGCTCGCCTGCCCGCACTGCTTCGCGCTCGAGCCGTACATCGAGGCGTGGCGCAAGAGCAAGCCGGATTACGTGCAGTTCGTGCGGGTACCGGTGATGTGGGGTCCGATCCAGCGAGCCCACGCCCGGCTCTACTACACGTTCGAGGCGCTGGGCCGCAAGGACCTGATCGACCAGGCGTTCCATTACATCCACGACCAGGAGATGCAGACCAACTCCGAGTCGATCCTGATCGGCAGCAGTAAGGCGGACACGATGCACCAGATGCAGGCGTTCGCCGGAAAGTACGGCATTGCGCCCACGGCTTTCGCCAACGCGTACAGTTCCTTCGACGTCAGCACGCGGCTGCAGCAGGCCCAGGAAATCAACCAGGTTTACGAGATCGACAGCGTCCCGACCGTCATCGTCGACGGCCGCTACCGTACCGATGTCGGCAAGGCCGGCGGCGAGAATCAGCTGATCGCGCTGATCAACTTCCTCACCGCCTGGGACCATACGCACCAGCAAGGCTCCTGAGCCGCGCACCGGGCGGGCCGCGCGGCCCGCCCGGTGGTGCGTATTACAGCCTCACAGGATGTAGCGGCTGAGGTCCTCGTCCTTGACGAGGGTGCCGAGATGCTCCTCGACGTAGCGGGCATCGACGGTCACCTGCGAGCCGCCCTGCTCCGTGGCGTCGTACGAAACCGATTCGAGCAGCCGCTCCATCACGGTATGCAGACGGCGGGCGCCGATGTTCTCGCTGCGCTCGTTCACCTGGAAGGCGATCTCCGCGATGCGCTGGACGCCTTCGGTGGTGAACTGTACCGTCACGCCCTCGGTCCCCATCAACGCCTGATACTGCGCGGTGAGCGCGGCGTCCGGCTCGGTCAGGATGCGCACGAAATCCCCGACCTTGAGCGAGTCGAGCTCGACACGGATCGGCAGCCTGCCCTGCAGCTCCGGGATCAGATCCGAAGGCTTCGAGAGGCTGAAGGCACCCGAGGCGATGAACAGCACGTGATCGGTTTTCACCGGGCCGTACTTGGTGGTCACCGTTGAGCCTTCCACGAGCGGTAGCAGGTCGCGCTGCACGCCTTCGCGCGACACGTCTGCGCCCATCGTCTCCTGGCGGCGCGTCACCTTGTCGATCTCGTCGATGAACACGATGCCGTTCTGCTCGGCGTTCGCGAGCGCCTGGATCTTCAGCTCCTCCTCGTTGATCAGATTCGAGGCCTCGTCCTCGATGAGCAGCTTCATCGCCTCGGACACTTTCACCTTGCGGCTGCGGGTCCGACTGCCAGCGAGGTTCTGGAACATCGACTGCAGCTGCTGCTGCATCTCCTCCATCCCCGGCGGCGCCATGATCTCCACGCCCATCGGCGCGGCGCGCAATTCGATCTCGATCTCACGTTCGGCGAGCTCGCCGGCCCGCAGCATGCGGCGGAACTTCTCGCGCGTCTCGGCGTCGCGCGGCTGCGCCGGCTCATCGGTCGAGAAGCCCATCATGCGCGGCTTCGGCAGCAGCGCATCGAGTACCCGATCCTCGGCGGCCTCGGCGGCGCGCTGGCGCACCTTGTCCATTTCCTGCTCACGGGTCATCTTGACCGCCACGTCGGCGAGCTCCTTCACGATCGAGTCGACGTCGCGACCGACATAGCCGACCTCGGTGAATTTGGTCGCCTCGACCTTCACGAACGGCGCATTGGCGAGTCGCGCCAGGCGCCGCGCGATCTCGGTCTTGCCGACGCCGGTCGGTCCGATCATGAGGATGTTCTTCGGGGTGATTTCCTGGCGCAGCGGCTCGGGAATCTGCATGCGCCGCCAGCGGTTGCGCAGTGCGATGGCCACGGCGCGCTTGGCGGCATCCTGCCCGACGATGTGCTTGTCGAGCTCCTGAACGATTTCGCGGGGAGTAAGTGATGACATGACTGTGGAGTTTCCCTAACCGAGCCGCTCAGGCCGCCTGCTGCTGCAGTTCCTCGATGGTCAGATTGCGGTTCGTGTAGATGCAGATGTCCGCGGCGATGTCGAGTGATCGCTGCACGATATCCCGTGCGCCAAGCTCGGTGGCGCCGAGCAGCGCCCGCGCGGCCGAAAGGGCGAATGGGCCGCCGGAGCCGATGGCGGCGGCGTCATGCTCCGGCTCGATGACATCACCGTTGCCGGAGATGATGAGCAGCTTGCCCGGATCTCCGACCAGCAGCAGCGCCTCGAGCCGCCTCAGGTAACGGTCGGCGCGCCAGTCCTTTGCCAGCTCAATGGCCGCGCGCGTCAGATTGCCGTATTTCTCGAGCTTGCCCTCGAACCGCTCGAAGAGCGTGAACGCGTCGGCGGTGCCGCCGGCGAACCCGGCGAGCACCTTATCGTTGTAGAGCCGCCGGACCTTGCGGGCGTTGCCCTTCATGACTGTATTGCCCAGGGTGACCTGGCCATCCCCGCCAAGTGCGACGGCACCGTTGCGCCGAACGCCGAGAATGGTCGTTCCGTGCGGATTGAACGTCGTGGAATCGCTCATGGTTCAGCCACTATCGCCGGATGGGGAGGGGCACGGAGCGGGCTGCCTCAGGACTTGCGGCGCGCCCGCGGATGCGCTGCGTCGTAGATGCGGGCGAGGTGCTGAAAATCAAGATGGGTGTAAATCTGCGTCGTGGCGATGTCGGCGTGCCCGAGCAGCTCCTGCACCCCGCGCAATTCCGCGCCCGACTCGAGCAGGTGCGAGGCGAACGAGTGGCGGAACAGATGCGGGTGTACATGCTGGGGCAGGCCCTGGCGGCGCGCCCAGTACGCCACGCGCTTCTGGACTTCGCGCCGCCCGAGCCGCCGCCCGCCGCGCCCGACGAACAGCGCCCGTTCGCTCGCGGCCGCCCAGGCCGCTCGCTGCCCCAGCCAGCGCTCGAGCGACTCGGCAGCCACTCGGCCGACCGGCACCGCCCGCTCCTTGCGCCCCTTGCCGAGCACCCGTACCGTCCGGTCACGCAGATCGAGCTGTTCCAGATCGAGTGTGGTGAGCTCCGCCAGACGCAACCCCGAGGAATACAGCAGCTCCATCATGGCGCGGTCGCGAACCGCCACCGGCGTGGCCTCCGTGAACGCCAGCAACCGGGCCATCTGATCCGCATCCAGCGTCACCGGCAGGCGCCGCGCCGACTTCGGGGCACGCACGTCGGCAGCCGGGTTGGTGCGCAGTGCTCTGAGATCGGCCTCGACGGGCGGTGCGGCGCGCTGCCCACGCTGCACCTGCGCCTCGCGCAGCAGGAAGTCATAGAAACTGCGTACGGCCGAGAGCCGCCGTTGGATGCTGCGCGGAGCAAGGCCCCCGGCATGCAGCCTCGCCGCGAACGCGCGCACATGCGTCCCGTCAAGCGCGGTCCAGTCCGACAACGACAACCGGTCGCAGTACCCGACCAGCGCGTGCAAATCCCGCTGGTAATTCTCGACGGTGTGCGGCGAGCTGCGCCGCTCGGTGAGCAGGTAGCGCCGGTAACGCTCGATCCAGTCGATCGCTGCGGGGGTCATCGAGGCGCCTGGGTCGCGGCCCGCCGCTTACGCGCCGCGTCGGATCGTCAGCACATCGGCGATCAGATCGGCCATACGTCCGAGAAACTCGGTGCTCATGCCGGGATGAAACCGGTCGCGATCGGGGCTGCCGAGCGCGAGCAAGCCGAGCGGCGCGCCCTTCTCGCTGAGCGGCACCAGCGCCACCGAGCCGATCTGCGCGCAGTCCGGGCCGAACAGCAATTCGCGCTGCGAGTCGCGCGCCTGGCCGCACCGCGGCTTGCCTGCGCTGAAGAGCGTCTCGAAGGACTTCAGTCCGGGATTGTCCCGTGCCAGGGTCCGCACGAAGCGCTGCGGAACGAGATCGGGATATTCGCCCGTGAGCAGCAACACGCTGTGAAAAGCGTCGAAGTCCTCGCGCAGGCTCGCTTCGATGATCCCCACCGCTTCGGCACGGCTGCCGGCATGCAGCAGCCGCCGCGTGAAGCGGTGCAGCTTCTCCGCGATGGTGTCGTTGGCCCGGGCCACCGCCACCAGATCGGCCAGCTTGCTCTCGAGCGCTGCGTGCTTCTCGCGCATCACCTCGATCTGCCGCTCGACCAGCGAGATCGTCGAGCCGCCGCGTGCGTGCGGCAAGCGCAGGCGCAGCAGCACCGACTGGTGGCGCTCGAAGAAATCCGGATTGTGTTGCAGGAAGGTGGCGATGGACTCCTCGTCCATCTCGCCCGCGGCGATGCCGCGCGCTTCACGTGTTGTCATGATCTGTGCAGGCTCCTAAAGATCGATGTGCCCCTGGAAGGCGATCTCGGCCGGTCCGGTCAACCAGACGGAGGCCTCCGGACCGTCCCAGCGCACGGTGAGATCGCCGCCGCGCGCGCCGACGCTGACTTCGGGATCGAGCAGGCCCCAACGGCGCCCGACCGCCACCGCGGCGCACGCACCCGTGCCGCACGCCAGAGTCTCGCCGACGCCCCGTTCATGGACGCGCAGGCGGATGTGCGTCCGGTCGACGATCTGCATGAATCCGACGTTGACACGCTTGGGAAACCGCCGATGGGTCTCGATGGCCGGCCCCAGGCGCTGCACCGGCGTGGCGTCGAGCGAATCGACGCCGAGGACGGCGTGGGGATTGCCGATCGACACCGCGCCGATCTGCACGGACTCCCCGTCGACCTCGAGGCGGTAGCGGTCGGCCTCGGCCGGCGCCTCGAACGGCAGCGCCGCGGGGTCGAAGCGCACCGCTCCCATGTTCACCGCGACCGTACCGCCGGGGGAAACCCGCGCCTCGATCAGCCCGGCCGGGCTGTCGAGCGTCACGGCACCGGCGCGCGCCGCGCCACGGGCCGCGAGCAGAGCGGCGATGCACCGCGCACCGTTGCCGCATTGCTCGACCTCGTGGCCGTCGGCGTTGAAGATGCGGTAGAAGACGGCCGTCCCGGCTCGCCGGGGCGGCTCGAGCACCAGCGCCTGATCGAAACCGATGCCGGTATGCCGGTTGGCGAGGCGGCTGAGCTGGCCCGCCGCGAGCGCCGAGCGCTCGAGCGGCGCATCGAACACCACGAAGTCGTTGCCCAAGGCGTGCATCTTGGTGAAATCGATGCGCATGGGGCGCGAGGATACCCCAACTGCCCGGGCGTGGTCAGACCCGGAAGCGCTCGAGCAGCTCCCCGGCCAACCGTCGGCTGACCGCAAGGGCGCCCGCACAGCCGCGCAGCCGCACGCAGTAGCGGCCTTCCGCGTCGCGCTCGATACCCTGCACATGCGCGGCATTGATCAGGGTATTGCGATGAATGCGCACGAAGCGCTCGCCGAGCTCCTCCTCCAGAGCGCGCAGCGGCTCCTCGATCAGGTCCTCGCCCTGCAGGTGCCGCACGGTCGTGTATTTCTGATCGGCCTGGAAGTACAGGATGTCCTCGAGGGGAAGCACGCGCACCTGCTCGCGGCGGCGTACGGCGAGGTGGGTGCGGCGCGGCACGCCCGCTGCGACCGCCAAGCGCTGCAGCTGCGGGCGCGTCAGGCGGTCGGCCTGCGCGAGCGCGGCGGCCAGCTTGTCCCGGCGTACGGGCTTGAGCAGGTAGCCCACCGCCCGGGTCTCGAATGCGTTGACGGCGTACTGATCGTAGGCCGTGGTGAAAATGACCGCCGGTGGCTCCTGCAGAACGCCGAGATGGCGGGCGGTCTCGATGCCGTCGAGTCCGGGCATGCGCACATCGAGCAGCACCACGTCCGGCGCCAGGCGTGCGGCCAGTTCGAGCGCCTCGGCGCCCGTGGCCGCCTGGCCGACAAGCTGCGTGCCGGGGATTTCGGCAAGGAGCTGCCCGAGCCGCTCGCGGGCGGGGGGCTCGTCATCGACGATCAGCACACGCAGCACGCCGCCCGACCTCAGCCGCCCGCGGCGACCGCCGGTGCGGGCGCGCAGATGTACGGAAAACGCAGTGTCACGATGTACTCCTCCCCGAAGCGGCCGGCCTTCACCAAAGCCCGCCCGCCGTAGAGCAGCGTCAGGCGCTCGCGGATGTTCTCGAGTGCGAGACGGTTACCCTCCCGGGCGTCCGCTGGTGTGCCCACGGGATTGCGCACCACCACCGAGATCAGCTCGCCGGAGCGCTCGCCGTGGACATGCACCGTGCCGCCCGCGGCGCGCGGCTCGATCCCGTGATAGATGGCGTTCTCAAGCAACGGTTGCAGCACCAGGCCCGGCACCCGCGCATCCCCGGGCAGTGCCTGGATGTCCCAGGTCACGTGCAGGCGCTGGCCGAGACGCAGCTGCTCGATGCGCTGGTAGGTGCGCGCAATTTCCAACTCATCGGCAAGCGTGATGGTCTGGTTCGGATCGCCGAGCGAGGCGCGGAACAGATCGGCGAGATCCTGCACCGCCTGCTCGGCCTGCGCCGGCGCGGAGCGCGTCAGCGCGGCGATGGTGTTCATGCTGTTGAAGAGAAAGTGCGGCCGGATGCGCGCCTGCAGGGCGTGCACGCGCGCGGCGGCACGCATCTCGATGTTGCGCCGCCACTGATGCGTGACGTAGAAGTAGCGCAGCGTCACGGCCGCGATCACGAAGCCGATCGCCGAGTTGCGCAGCACGAACCACCCGAGACGCTGCGGAAAGAGACCGCCCGCGTCCGCCGCGATCAGGGCGCTGCGGCCGATCAGGTAGGCGCCGGTCGAGACCGCCGCCACCACCGCCGTCAGGAGCACGAGCACCGCCGTCGAACCGCGCCGCACACCGAGCCGCGCGAGCGGCGGACGCAGCGCGCACAGCAGCGCCGCGCTCGTCAGGCCGATCCACAGCAGGAACAGTGAACTGCGCGCGAGCTCCGACCAGAAATCGACCGAGTCGCTACGCGCGATCGACAGCACGACCGCGGTCAGCTCGACGATCACCACGATGGCAACGGCAGCGCGCGAGGCGCAGAAATTCGGCAGATAGAACGGATCGCCTTCGCCGCGGAACGTCCCGTCCGCGCGCGCCTGGCGCATCGTGCTTGCGGATCGCACCTCTCCGGTCACGGCCGGATTATGCCTCAACTGCAGCTCGCCCGATCACATCCCGCGGCCGCGCACGAACGCAGCCGTCCCGTGACGCGTGGCGCGCCGGGGGGCGCGACTCAAACGGGTTTCTTCAGCTTCGCCGCCACCCGCCGGTATGCCTCGCGGAACGGGATGCCTTCGCTCACCACCAGGCGATTGGCCTGCTCGGCGGCGTGGATGGCCGGGTCGAGCCGGATGTGCTGCGGCCGAAAGCGAATCGCCTCGAGTGCGGCGGCGAGGATGTCGAGCGTCTCCAATGCGCTGTCGATGGAGCGGAACAGCGGAAACTTCAACAGCTGCAGGTCGCGCTGGTAGCCGGATGGCAGCTTCGCGCAGATCGCCAGCGCCTCGAGGAGACAGGCCTGCGCGCTCGCCGAGCGGGCGCGGATCAGCTCGAACACGTCGGGGTTGCGCTTCTGCGGCATGATCGACGAGCCGGTGGTGAATGCCTCGGGCAACTCGACGAAGGCGAACTCCTGAGTGTAAAAGAGCAGCACGTCGGCGGCGAGACGGCCGAGATCCTGCATCAGCAGGCTGATATGAAACAGCAGCTCTGCCTCGGCCTTGCCACGGGACAGCTGCACGGCTGTCACCGGCTCGTGCACCTCGGCGAAGCCGAGCTTCTGGCGCGTCGCCTCGCGGTCGAGCGGCAGGCCGGGCGTGCCGTACCCGGCCGCCGAGCCGAGCGGATTTCGGCCCAGGCGGCGGTGCACGTGACGCAGGGCCGCCGCGTCATCGCGAATTTCGGCCGCGAAGCCACCGGCCCACAGCGGCACGGAGCTCGGCATCGCCTGCTGCATGTGGGTGTAGCCGGGCAGTTCGGTCGAGCGCTCGCGCACCCCGAGGCGCTCCAGTCCGTCCGCGACCGATTGCGCCGCGGCGCTCAGCGCGTCCACCGCATCGCGCAGATAGAGCCGCAGCGCCGTCAGTACCTGATCGTTGCGCGAGCGACCGAGATGGATCCGTCCGCCCGCAGCCCCGATCCGCTCGGTCAACCGGCGCTCAAGGGCGGTCTGCCCGTCCTCGTCCGCCAGCTCGATGTGCCACAGGCCGCCGGCATGCTCCTCGGCGAGCGCCGCGAGCCCGGCACGGATGGCCGCGAGGTCCTCGGCCGAGAGCAGTTCCTGCGCGGCGAGCATCTCGGCGTGGGCGATGGAGGCGCGCACATCGTAGGCCACCAGGCGCTCATCGAGCGCGAAGTCTTCCCCGGCCGTGTAGCGCAACACGCGCTCATCGAGCGGTGCGCCCTTGTCCCACAGCCGGCTCACCCCTACGCTCCGGTGCTGCTCTGTTCGGCCGGAGTCAACGCATCGATATCCTCCACGATCAGCGTGCCGGTGCCCTCGTTGGTAAACACTTCCCCGAGAATGCCTTCCGGGGCCTGATACGACACCACGTGCACCCGGCGCACACCGCCGCGGATGGCCGACTCGATCGCCCGGGCCTTCGGCAGCATGCCGTCGGCGATGCGCCCCTGCTCGCGCAGCTGCGCCAGACCTTCGAGGTCGGTATAGGAGATGAGCGAGCCCGGGTCGGCGACGTCGGCGAGGATCCCCGCAGCGCCGGTGCACAGGATGAGCTTCTCCGCGCTCAGCGCGGCGGCGAGCGCCGAAGCCACCGTATCGGCGTTGATGTTCAGCAGAACGCCGTTGTCGTCGGCCGACAGCGGGCTGACGACCGGCATCAGCCCATTGTCGAGCAGCTTACGCAGCACGGCAGGATCGACCGCATCGATGTCACCGACGAACCCGTAATCGACCACCTCGCCGGTGCCCGGCAGCCGTACCGGTGGCCGCTTGTGCGCGCGGATCAGGCCGGCATCCACGCCGCTGACGCCCACCGCCTCGATGTTCAGCTCGCGGCAGATGCCGAGGATGCCGGTGTTGATGGTGCCGTTCAGCACCATCGCCGTCACATCGATCGCTTCGCGGTCGGTCACCCGACGGCCTTCCACCATCCGCGAGTTCACGCCGAGCGCGCGCGCGAGCTCGCTGACCTGCGGGCCGCCGCCGTGCACGAACACCACGCGCACGCCGAAGTAATGCAGGATCGCGATCTGCTCCATCAGTACGCGCGTCGCGACGTCGTCGGCGAACACACCGCCGCCGGCCTTCACCACGAACGTCTTGCCGCGATACATGCGGATGTAGGGCGCGGCGCTCTTCAGGGCGCGCAGGGCGAGCGCCTGGTCGGCGGGTTGCATGATCATCTCGGTAACAAACCCCTGGTCTGAGCAAAAGAAAACATGGCGGACTACAAACCCTTCAACAGGCGGTACAACACCGCCATCTGCACCGGCAGGCGATTGTACGCTTCGTGACGCACGACGCTGCGCGGGCCATCGAGGAGTTCGTCGGCGACGGCAACGTTGCGCCGCACGGGCAGGCAGTGCATGAGGCGGCAGTCCGGACCGGCCGTCTCGAACCACTCCTCGCGCACGCACCAGTCGACAAGTCCGGCGCGGCGGCGCGCCTCCTCGGCCGCATCGCCGTAGCAGGTGGTGGCGCCCCATTCCTTGGCATACAGGACGTGCGCCCCGGCGAGCGCCTCGCGCCGATCCTCGCTCTCGCGCACCGAGCCGCCCGCGAGCGCCGCGGCGCGGCGCGCCTTGGCCATCACCGGCTCGGGCAGCCCGTACCCTTCGGGCCGCAGCACCACGACCTCCATGCCGCGCAGCGCCGCCATGTGCACCACCGCGGACGGCACCGCCAGAGGCAGCGGTCGCGGATGGTAGGCCCAGGAGAGCACGAAGCGACCGTGCTGCGGCACGCCGAGGTCCTCGAGCGTCTTCCAGTCGGCCAACGCCTGGCAGGGATGATTGACCGCCGATTCCAGATTGATCAGCGGCTTGTCGATGAGCGCCGCGAGCGCCGTGAAGGTCGTCTCCGCCAGGTCAGCCGCCAGGTCGCGCCCCTCGGCGAAGGCGCGAATGCCGAGCGCATCGCAATAGGAGGCCAGAACGGGAATGCCCTCGCGCACGTGCTCGGCGGCCGCCCCGTCCATCACGGCTCCGAGCCGCGTCTCGAGCTGCCAGGTGCCCTGGCCGGGGGTGATGACGAACGAGCTGCCGCCCAGGCGCGCCATGCCCGCCTGGAACGAGGCGAGCGTGCGCAGCGAGGGGTTGAGAAACAGCAGACCGAGGATCTTGCCGGCGAGCGCCTGCGGCTCCGGCGCGCGCTGCAGCCGCTCCGCGAGCGCGAGCAGCGCGAGAACCTCCTCGCGGGGCAGCTCGGCCAGGTCGAGGAATCGCCTCATGCGCCGATGTCCGTCAGCGCCTGGCGCAACGTATCGACGTGCGCCTCCTGGAGGATGAACGGCGGCAGCAGGCGCACGACATCCGGATCGCTCGCGGTGCCGGTGAGGATGCCGCGGCGCAGCAGCTCGGCGTGGACCTGCTTCGCAGGCCGGCGGGTGCGCAGCCCGAGCAGGAACCCCTCGCCTTGTACGGCGGTGACCGGTCCGGTGAGGCAGGTGCGCCGGATGTGGGCCGACACGCGCCGGACGTTCTCGAGCAGCCGCTCAGACTCGATCGCCTCGATCGTGGCGAGCAGCGCCGCACAGGCCAGGGGACCGCCGCCGTAGGTGGTGCCGAGCAGGCCGATCTTGAGCGTGGCGGACACCCGGGCCGAGGTGAGCAGGGCTGCGACGGGGAAGCCGTTGCCGAGCGCCTTGGCCGTGGTGAGCATGTCCGGCATGACGCCGTAGAGCCCGGCGGCGTACGGCGCGCCCACCCGGCCGAACCCGCACTGCACCTCGTCAAAGATCAGCACCGCGCCGACCGCATCGCAGCGCGCGCGCAGCGCCGCCAGGTAGGGCGCCCCGAGAGCGACCGCCCCGGCGAGCCCCTGCACCGGCTCGACGATGACCGCGGCCGTCCGCTCGGTCACCTGCACGTCGATGGCGGCGAGATCTGCGCGCGGCAGGAAGCTCACCTCGAAGGGCGTGCGCGGAAAGCCGTACCAGGCTTGCGCACCCCAGGTGACGGCCGAGGCCGCCGCGGTGCGGCCGTGAAAGGCGCCTTCGAGCGCCGCGACGTGCTCACGTCCGCTCATGCGCAGCGCCAGGCGCAGCGCATTCTCGTTGGCCTCGGCCCCGCTGTTGACCAGGAACACGCTGGCGAAATCCAGCTGCGAGAATGCCAGCAGCCGCTGCGCCGCCTGCGTGCGCACGGCCATGGGCAGCGCGTTGGTCTGAAACTGACAGGTGTGCGCCTGCGCAGCGAGCGCCTCGGTCCAGCCCCGGTGGTCGTAACCGAGGGCCGCAACTGCATGCCCGCCGTACAGATCGAGCACCCGCTCGCCGCGCGGATTGATGAGCCAGACGCCTTCGGCCCGGGCGACTTCCAAGGGATACTGGGCGTAGACGGGCGCGAGACCGTCGCCGCTCGGTGGCGCCGGCATCGCGGACTCGCTCTGGGGTGCGCTCATGAGGGCTCGCTTCAGGTCCAGCCGGGTGCCGGGGCGGTGAGGCCGTCGGTTTCCGGCAGACCGAACATCCGGTTCATCCATTGCACGGCACCGCCCGCGGCGCCCTTGGTGAGATTGTCGATCGCGCACATCAGCGCCACGGTGCGTCCGTCGCTCACCGCGCCGAGGTGCGCATCATTGCTCGCCGTCACGTCCTTGATGCGCGGTGCGCCGTCGAGCACGCGCACGAAGCGCGAGCCGGCGTAGAACTCGCGCAGCAGGCCGAGGAGGGCGGCGGTATCGAGCGGCCGCTCGAGCCGCGCCTGCACCGTGACGTGAATACCGCGGGCGAACGGACCGGAGTGCGGAACGAAGGCGAATTCCGCCGCCACGCCGCTCGCGGCGCGGGCGCAGGCGGCAATCTCCGGTGCGTGCCGGTGCGCCAGCGCGCTGTAGGCGTACAGATCACTGTGCCGCAATGGATGGTGAGTGCCGGCGGTCGGCTTGCGGCCCGAGCCGGTGCTGCCGGTGATCCCGGCGACGAACAGCTGCGGTGCCACGAGGCCCAGGCGCAGCAGCGGGACGCTGGCGAGCAGCACCGCGGTGGCGAAGCAGCCCGGATGCGCCACGTGTCGGGTGTCGAGCTGCGCCAGGTGCTCCGGCACCGCGCAGGTGAACTGCCCCAGCCGCTGTGGCGCGCCATGCGCATGGCCGTAGACCCGCTCGTACTCGCCGGCCGAGCGGTAGCGGAAGTCGGCCGAAATATCGACCACCCGCGGCTCGCGACCGGCCTGCGCGGCCGCTGCGAGCAGCGAGTCGATCAGCGGCGCCGAGACGCCGTGAGGCGCCGCCGAGAACAGCGCGCAGCTCGGCTCGCCCGCGAGCAGCGCCTGCACCTGCTCCTGCGATTGGAACCGATCATCGCCGTATGCGCTGGCGAGGTGCGGAAATGCCCCCGCGAGCGGCTCGCCGGGCTGGCTGTCGGACATCACAGCGCGCACGCGCAGGCGCGGGTGGCCCGCGAGCAGGCGCAGCAGCTCCCCGGCCACATACCCGGTCCCGCCGAGCACGACCGCAGGGATAGGAGTGCTCACGACCGCGCTCCACTCTGCAGTCCCACGGCCTGCATGACGTGATCGCCGAGCGCCGCGCCGTCGCTGATGGCGTTGAACGCGGCGACCTTGAGCTGCTCGGTGATCAGATCGATGCCCACCTGGTTGTCGGTCGCAGGCCCGGTCACCACGCACGGCTCGATGCCGAAGCGCTCGCGCAGCAGCTTCACCCCGCCCCAGGCGGCCACCGGATCGTTTGCCGAGAGCACCACGCCGCTCAGCGCGGCGCGGATGTCCCCGCACTCCAGGATGGCATCGACCCCGTAGGTGCCGAGGATTCCATCGCCGAGCTCAAAGACGATGACGTCGGGCTTGCCCGCAGATAATTCGGTCAGCATCGTGCGGGTCAGCGCCGGTCCGTTGCGGCGCGTGGTGGTCACCACGCCAAAATCGGTGAAGATCGCCGAGTGCCGGGCGCCCGCGTCTTCCATTGCCATGATGTCACGGCGCAGCGATACGCCGGTGGCCTTGAACGCATCGACCGTGAGGCCCCGGTGCCGCATGCGGCTGATCATCGCGCACGCCGCGGCTGTCTTGCCCGCCTCCATGCAGGTGCCGGCGAGGGCCACCACAGGGACGTGGCGGGTGTCGAGCGGCGCGGCCTGATCGAGTGGGCGGATCCCGGCCCGCGCCGGAACGCCGATGCGCTCACCGAGGTACGGAAAGCGCAGCGCCACGCCGAGCACGCGGCAGTCGAAGGGCTGTCCCTTGTCGGGGTTGATCGAGTCGCACGCCCCGAGCACCCCGCCGATGTTGAGCATCTGGATGGTGTCGCCGGGCTTGACCGATTCGGGGATGTGCCCCGAGTAGCCGAACAGCGCCTTGCGGTGGCCGAGTGCCCCGACCACGATGTCGCCCTTGCGCACCTTGGCCATGCGGCCGCTGGTGAGTTCCAGGGTGTTGTAGGTGGACTTGTTGCTCAGGATCTCGACGACGATCACGACGCCTTCCTCGGCGGGGATGTCGGGGGAGATGCGCACCTCGTGCGAGAGGCCGCAGGCCTGGGCCACCGAGGCGATCTTGTCCACCACGACGGTACGCATGCCGTTGCTCATCGGGCTGCTCCTTCGCCGCGCTCCCCGGCACGGCGGTGAAACACGCCGGTCAATGCGACGATCTTGGAAAAGCCGAGCGCGTCCTGCGGCGTCCATTCCCCGGCCGCCTCGCCGTAGACCCCTTTGGAGGCGCTCATCAGCGAGTAGGGGGATTCGACGCCCTCGATGAACAGATTGCCCGGACGCAGCGCGATGCGCACCGTGCCGGTGACCCGCGCCTGCGAAGACTCCAGCAGTGCCTCGATGTCCCGGCAGACCGGGTCGAGCAGCTGGCCCTCGTGTACGAGGTCGCCGTACGGCTGGGCGACCAGCTCCTTGATGCGCTGCTGGCGAGCGCTGAGCACGAGCTTCTCGAGCTCGCGGTGGGCGGTGAGCAGCACCTCGGCGGCGGGTGCCTCGAAGGCGACCCGGCCCTTGGTGCCGATGATGGTGTCGCCGAGGTGGATGCCGCGGCCGATGCCGAACGGCGCGGCAATCGACTCGAGCGCCTCGACCAGCGCCACCGGCGAGAGCGGGCGGCCGTCGAGGCCGACCGGCCGGCCGCGCTCGAACGCGAGCGTGTGGGTCTGTGGGGCGCGCGGGCGCGTAAACGCCTCGCGCGTGAGCACCCAGGCCTCATCGGGAATGCTGCCCGAGGAGTTGAGCGTCTCCTTGCCGCCGATGCTCACGCCCCACAGCCCCCGGTTGACCGAATAGGCCGCCCCGAACGGCGGCACGGGCAAGCCGCGCTGCTCGAGGAAGGCCAGCTCCTCGGGCCGCTTGAACGCCTTGTCGCGCACCGGCGCGAGCACCTCCAGGTCCGGCGCCAGGGTGCGCATCGCCACCTCGAAGCGCACCTGGTCGTTGCCCGCCGCGGTGCAGCCGTGCGCGATCATGTTGGTGCCGAGCTTGCGTGCCATGTGCGCGATGGTCTGGGCCTGCATCACCCGCTCCGCCCCGACGCACAGCGGATAGAGTTGGCCCCGCCTGACGTTGCCCATGATGAGAAAACGCAGCACCTGCTCGAAGTACTCGGCGCGCGCGTCGACCTGGTGATGGGCCACTGCCCCGAGCGCCCGGGCGCGCACCGCCAGGGTGGCGGCCGCTTCGGCATCGATGCCGCCGGTGTCCACGGTGACGGTGATCACCGGGCGGTGATAGGTTTCCTTCAGCCACGGCACCAGGAAGGAGGTGTCGAGACCACCGGAATACGCGAGAACGATGGGCTGCTCGCCCGAAGTTGAAGCTGTGGGCATGGTTCAGATCCGAAAGAGCGCCTGCAGCCGCGCGATCAGTTGATCCTGCGCGCGCTCCGAGGCGGTGGCTATGAAGATGGTGTCGTCGCCGGAAAGCGTTCCGGCCACCTCGGGCCACTCGGCCCGGTCGATCGCGACCGCGACGCTCTGGGCCGCGCCGATGGTGGTCCTGAGAATCGTCAGCGAGGCGCCGGCGCGCTTCAGTCCGCGCACGAACTGCGCCAGCATCGCGAAATCACCCTGAGTCCGCGAGACGTCGTCCGGCGGCAGCGCGTAGCGCCCGCTCGCCTTGAGCACCCCGAGATCGCGCAGGTCGCGGCTGATCGAGGACTGCGTCACCTCGTAGCCCTCATCGCGCAGCAGCCGCACGAGATCCTCCTGACGGTGCACCACGCCGCTGCGCAGGATGCGCACGACCGCCTGGCGGCGCTCGAGTTGCTGGGCGTCCATGGCGAAGATCAGCGCTGTCCGGGCGTGTGCATAAATTTGCGCGTATTTTGCATATTAATTCGCGCCCGTCAAGCCTCACTTGGTGACCGTAAACACCAGATCCGCGCCGCCGAGCTCGCCGCTCTTGCTCTGCCCGGCGAGCTTGCCCTGCCCGCCCTCGACACGGATCGTCCAGTTCTTGCCGATGCTGTAGCGCAGTCGGACCGCGCTCAGCTGCTCAGTCAGCCCTACGCCGTAGCTGACGTACAGGCGCGGTGAGAGGTACTTGCCGAGCACCAGCGAGGTCTGGTTGTTGAGGTCGGTCTGCAGGCTCACGTCCGGCAGGCCGATGCGCGAGCCGAGCTGCTGCGCGAGGATCGCCCCGCCCTGGGCGAGCAGCTCGCTCGCGGCGGTGGTCTGCTGGGTCTGCGCGGCGGCGGAGGTCTGCAGCGCCTGCAGCGAGCCGCCACCGCCGGAAAGTATCAGCGACATGATCTGCGACTGCGACAGCGCCGGATTAGAGAAGAAGGAGACCTGCGGCTGCTTCAGAGTCCCGCTGACGTTGATCCCGGCCGTGACGTCCGGATAGCGGCGCACGGCGCGAATCTCGATGCCGGGATTGTCGATCGGGCCGCCGCGGAAGAACAGCCGGCCCGACTGGATGCTGAGCTGCCGCGCGTAGGCGGAATACTCGCCCTTCTGCACGAACAGCTCTCCCGTCGCGGTGGTGCCCTGACCGAATCCGCTGCGCACGCTGATCCGCCCGCTGAGGTTGCCGGTCAGGCCCATGGTGTCGATGTTGACGTCATTGCCCAGATCGAAGGTGATGGCGCTCGCCACCTGGTAGCGCTGCCGGCCTGCGGCCGACTCCTCCCCGACAATGACCTGATCGGACGAGGCGTGCACGGCGCCGCTGAAATTGCGCGGCGTGATGCGCGCGTGGGAGATGAATACCGTGCCGGTGACATCGATATGCCGGTCCGCCAGGCTGAAATCGAGGCTGGGCGAGGCGTCGATCCGCGCTTCGGGCAGATCGACGACGCGCAGATCGCTGCCGCGCAGATGAAGCACGCCGGTTGGCTGTGAGTCGCGCCAGCCCATCTGTCCCTCGACGTGCAACAACCCCTTTCCGACGTGCGCCGTGCCGTCGACGCGCAACCCCCCGTCGAGCAGCTGGGCCGTGAGCGCCAGGCCGCGCATCTGCAGGTTGGTACGGTACAGGTCGGCCGACGCGTTGACGATGCGCGCACTGCCGCTGAGGTGCGGGTCGGCCACCGTCCCGCCGATCGTGGCGTCGGCCACCAGAACGCCCGAGACCGCATCGACTCCGGGCAGGTACAGGGAAATCAGGTTCAGGCGGGCGGTTTGCACCCGCACCGTGCCCTTGAGCGGCATATCGTGCCAATCCGCCACATCACGCCCGACATCGAGCGTCGCCTCCAGGCTGCCGATGGCCCCGGAGCTGAGCGAGGCGTGCGCCTGAATCACCCCGGGGCGCGCCGTGGCGAGCAGCAGACCGGAGCCGATGCTCGTATGCTCGATGCGTCCGCTGACCAGGCGGCGCGACAGCACGCCGTCCGTCAAGGACATGCGCAGCGTTCCCTCGACCGGCCGGCCGGCCCCGCCGGTCAGCTCGATGTGTGTACCGATCGTTCCCTGATACTCCACGGTCGGGGTCATGCCCGCCGTCAGCGTCGCCAGCGGCAGCGTGCTCGCGGTGAGGTAGGCTGACCAGGCGCCGGGCGTCCAGCTCGCCCCGGTACACAACGCCCCGGGGGTGCCGTCCAGGCACAATGCGCCGAGCTCGCTGCGCGCGCGCGAGAGGAGCAGCGATGCCGCCTGCCGCTCGTGCAGCTGCAGCGACTGCGGTCCGGTCACGTTCAACGCGGTGACCTGGCCGTTGAATACCCCTTCGGCAAAGCTGCCGTCGGCCTTCGCGGCCACCCGCAGCCCCGGGGCGTTCGCCTCGAGACGGGCGACCAGATGCGAGGCCGGTCCACTCAGGGCGAAGTCGAGACTGCGCAGTTGCCGATGCCGCGACCGCAGCTCACGCAGCCGCACAGTCACGTTGGAGGGACGGTGGGACGTCGGATCGAAATCGATATGGGCGGCCAGCGAGGCCAGCGAACTCGCACCGACCCGCAGCGCCGATCCGCGCACCGAGGCCCGGACCTGCGGTGCGCCGAGCGGCCCGTCGATCGACCCGGCCGCCTCGATGCGCCCGCGGTCGGCTTCAGAAAGCAGGTGCAGATCACCGGCGAGCGCAACGCGCAGACTGACGTGGTGGCCGACCCGTCCGTCGAGGGCGAGGCGCGTCTGCCCGAGATTGACGCGCAGGTGTTGAAACGACCAGACGCCCTGATCGCGTGCGATACGGCCGCCGCCGCTGGCGGCTTGGCCGCGAACCCGGCCTGAGAGTTGCTCGATGCGCACCCGCAGCGGCGCGGCGGCGCCGAAACCCTCGCCCGTGGCATGCAGCGCGAAGCCGATGCGCCCACGCAAGGCAGGTCGCACCTCGCCCGGATCGATCCCGCTGCCGCTCAGCTGCACGGACCAGCGCTTCACGGGTAGCCACGCCAACGTGCCGCGCGCTGCGAGCTGACCGCCGAGCATCGCCAGCGTGGAGCGCTCAACCGACAGACCGGTGGAAGTGACCGTGCCGCTCACGGTTGCGGGAATGGGCGCCCCCGGCCCGACCTGGGCGAGCCCCTGGGCCGTGACGGCGAACGGCAGGCGGCCGGCGAGCGTGAACTGCCCCGAGGGGCTCTGAAAGCGCGCGGCGCCGGCGAGCGGCCAGCGCAGCGCGCGCCAATGCCCCTGCAGGGCCAGATCGGGCCGGCCGCCGGCGAAGTGAGCCGTGCCCGCGGCGCTCAGCGTCGCACCCGAGGCCAAGTTCCGCACCGCCATGTGGCGCGCCTTCAACACACCATCGGCGTATGCGCCCTCGAGCTCGACGTGGAAGGCCCCGATGCCCAGTCCGGCCGGATCCACCGTTCCCCCCAGGGTGAACGCCTCGGTGCCGCCCGTCAGAGCGAGTTGCGCGCTGATGCGGCCGAACCGGTCCGAGCGGTGCCAGGCGCGCAGGTTCAAGTCCCGTACGCCGAGCTCGCCGCGCACCGTCCAGCGCCCGTTCTGACCGCGCAGCGCACCGTTCAGCGCCGCCTTGAACGGCGCGAGCAGGTGCGCCGAGGCGGTGAGGCGGGCGAGATCCCCGTGTAGCGCGGCGCTGCCCACCCAGGGCGGACCGCCGCGCGGGCGCCAGGTGAAATCGCCCCGCACGAACAGCCTCAGCGGCTGCGCGGCGTGCAGCCGCAGCGCGAGTGCAACAGCGGCCTGGCCCGTGCGCAGCGTCAAATGCGCGACGCGCACATCCCGATGGGTAATCTGCACCGATCCGTCGAGGTCCTCGCCCTGCAGGCGTCTGCCGTTCTCCAGCACCACCGCGAGTACGCCGAGGTGCGCGTGCGTGACGTGGATGCCGAGCCACCAGGGCAGGAACTGCGGGTGCGCCGTGAGCAGCGGCGGCACCGGCTTGATGCGAACGTAGGCGTCGGCAACCGTCGTGTCGCGGCTAACCAGCGTTCGCCAGGACAGCGCCGAGAGCCGCACGCGCGTGGCAATGTCCTCGAGGCGCACGTACACGTGGCGTTGATCGACCACGACGCGCTGCGCACGCACCACCGTCGCCAGCGTGCCGCTGACGTGCTCGATGCGCACCTCGGCCGTGCCGAAACGCTGCGGCAGATGGGCCACGACGAAGCGCAGCCCGCTCTGGGTGAACAGGACGAAATAGACGCCCGCGGCGGCGAGTGCCGTCACGAGCACAATCAACAGACCGCTCAATGTCAGAAATCGGCGCATCGCTCCGGCCCACTCACAACCGTGGCGAGAAGTTGATGTACAGCCGCGGGCTGCCCGGCTGCGACAGCGGCTCGCCCACGTCGATGCCGAGCGTCATGACCGGCAGCCGCACCCGCAGGCCGATCCCGGCGCCGTACTGCAGCAGGTGAGGGATGTGAAAGCTGTTGAACGCATTGCCATAATCGAAGAAGGCGGCGATCCCGAAATTGTGCGGCAGGTTGCGATCGACTTCGATGCTGCCGCTGATCATGTCCTTGCCGCCGGCCTGTTGCGGTGGCAGCGCGCACTGCACGGGATTGATCGCACCGGCAGGGACAGTCGCGCCGGCATAGCAGGTGTAGCTCGTGACCGCCTTGGTGTTCGGGTTGGTGATCTTGTAGATGCCGGTGGCGAAGAACGTCTGGTCGGGGGAGAGCGAGTTGTACTCGAATCCGCGTACGCTGCCCTCGCCGCCGGCGAAGAAGCGCATCACCGGGGGCATGCTATTGAAATCCGACACCGCGGTCGCGCCAAATGCATCGCGCAGCAGCAGGTGCCAGCCGGGTGCGATCTTGAACACGCGCTCCAGCGCGACGTGAATCTGCACGAAATCGGCCTTCGAGCCGAGCGCGCCGTGCGAGCCACGCAGCTCCACCGATATTCCATGGGCGAAGACCGGCTCGCCGAAATAGCCGTTCGGCACGGAGGTGATCTCCACGCCGGGTACGAGCATGTTGTCCACCACGCTGGCGATGGCATTCGGCGCGGTCACGCTGAATGTGCTCGAGACCGTGCATTTCCCTTTCGCGATGACCAGCACGCCGAGCGGACAGATCGGCCCGATGACCGATCCGGTGGTATGCACGGCATCGAGGAACCACACGGTCTGCCAACGGCCGGTGACCCGGGTCAGCCGGGTGCCGAAGGTCAGCGTGCGCGCCGTGACGGCTGCGAGCTCGCGCTGCTCGACGCTCGCCAGGAAACTCAGGTTTTCGGTGGCCGGATCGCCGATCGGAATGACGTAGCGGCTCTGCAGGCTGTACTTGGTGACCTGCGCGGCTTCCAGGTCGATGCTCATGCGGTCGCCGGCCGCATTCACCCGGCGGTCCTGCCAGCTGAGAATGCCGCGCGCGCCGGTGTCGGTGGCGTAGCCGCCCGCCACGGAGTAGACGTTGCGCCGGCTCGGCTTGGCGCGAATGCTCACCGGCACGGTGTGGTTCACCCTGTCCGGCCTCGCCGGCGCGACCGTCAGGTCGGAGAAATACCCGCTGTCGTCGAGCACGAACTGGGTGCGCAGCATCTGGCTGAGATCGAACGGCTGGCCGGGACGGTAGCGCAGATAACGGCGCACCAGCCCATCGCGTACGGCGTTCTGATCGATCTGCGTCGCCCCGAAGCGGTAGCGCACCCCGGTGGTGAGCGTCAGGAGGATACTGGCGCGGTGCCGGGGCGGGTCGACCTGCACCTCGTGGCGCGTCAGGCGCGCATCGATGTAGCCGTAGGTGGCGGCGGTCTGCAGCAGCTCGCTCTTGAGCTGCTCGTAGGCCGCCTCGTTGAGCCGCTCCCCGGGGTGAAACGGCAAGTCCCCGGTGATGTGCGTGAACAGCGGGTCGTCGGCACCGGGGCCGCTGATGCGCACCTCGACGGTGCGCAGGATGACCGGCGGGCCGGGATTGATGTTGAGCACGACGCGCCAGTCCTTCGGCCCGGTCTGCTTGACGATCGCGTGCACGTCCGGCTGGAAGTACCCGTACGGCTCGAGCGCCGTACCCACCTCGCTCTGCACGCGATTCTCGAGCCGCTCGACGGTCTCGGCATCCAGGGTGTGGCTGTTCCGGTACCGCTCGAAGCTCAGATAGGCGAGGACATTGGCGCGCAGCTTGCCGGTCACGCCGTTGATGCTCAGCGCGATGCGGGCCTGCGCGGGCACGGCGGCGAGCAGCAATACGAGCATGATCGGGGCTCGCGCCCATCGAGCCCCGCGAAACCGGTTGCGACGCGCCATTTAACCTTCGGACTCCGGCCGGCCGGCCCTGCGTTGTTCATTGTAATCTGTCATGACCGTGCCTGAAGGCACCGGTTCCCGCACCGCCGTGCACCATTGCCCGGTCTGGAGCCGGTAGTCGCTGAACCCTGCGGGCCGGCCGAGCCGATCGAAACGCCGCTCGCACATCCGCAGCGCACCGCTGGACTCGAGCAGCAGCACGGTCGAGCACCGGGTCCCGAATTGCGGATGCGCGACGAACGGCGCACTCAGCGCCCGGTCACGGGCACTCACTGCGGCACCACCCGGCTCACCGGGCGCGTCCCCGGCGGGACGACGGTCGGCGAGGATCTCGAGCAGCCCATGCGGTTCATCGACGGGCCCCGCCGTCCCACCCAGCCATTGCTCGAAGCGGCCACGCACCCGGGTCAGCTTCGGCCACGGGCTGTCCAGCTGATGGTTCGACAGGCCGTAGACGCCCGCCTCCAGCCGGCGCGCGAATGGCGTGGCGCGGTTCGAGCCGTACCAGAGCGAATCAGCCTCCGCGAGCAGCAGATTGAAGCCGCCGTACCGGCCGGCATCCGTCTCGAGCGCGCCGAGATAGTCCCCGGCCGCGCGGCGGCCGGCGAGGTACCCGGGAATGAGGCCGCCGCGCGTCGGGGCGTCCTCAGGCGGGCGCTGCCCCTCGTGGTAGTTGGTGATGACCCCGAAGCGGCGGTGACGGTCGATGCCGAGCCAGGTGCCTGCGGCCCGCAGGTCGCGCCCGGCGAGCAACCCGGCAGGTTCCGGCCAGGGCGACAGGGGGGCGGCCGGCCGGTCGTGGTACTCGTCGCGGTTCGCCGCGACGATCAGGCGGTAGCGCGGGTGGGCGCGCCAGGCCACCACCAGCAGGCACATCAGCGGGGCGCTCCGAGCCAGTCGTCGATCAGCCGCCGGGAGATCGAGTGCGGGGGCGGCAGCTGGACCTCCCCGGCGAGCAGCGCTGCGCGGGAGAACCAGCGCGCGTCCTCGAGCTCGCCGCCGACGCGCACCGGGTCGGGCGCCCCGACCGCCTGGAACCCGACCATGAGCGAGGCCGGGAAGGGCCACGGCTGCGACGAGTCGTAGCGGGCGCCGAGAACCTGAATGCCGGTCTCCTCCATGACCTCCCGCCGCACCGCATCCTCGAGGCTCTCTCCGGGCTCGACGAACCCGGCGATGGTCGAGTAGCGGCCCGGCGGCCAGGTACGCTGCCGGCCGAGCAACGCCCGCTGCCCGTCGCTGACCAGCACGATGATCGCCGGATCGAGCCGCGGGAAACACTCCTGCGCGCAGTTCCGATCGGCACAGACAACGCTGTGCCCGGCGCGCGCCGGTGCCGTCGGCCCGCCGCAGACCCCGCAGTAGCGCTGCCGCGCTCGCCACACGGACAGCGCCCGCGCGTAAGCGAGCAGCCCGGCCTCCTCGGTGTCGAGCTGCGCCGAGAGCGGGCGCAATTCCTGGAACGAGGCGCCGCCGGGCAGGTCAGCATCCGGCCATTCCGGTGGCAGCGTCAGCAGCAGGCAGCGCCGCTCACGGAACCAGCCGAGCAGCACGAAGCGATCCGGCTCGGCGGCCGCCACCGCGGCATGGCGGCTCGAGACGAATGCGATGCGCGGCTGCGGCTCAGCGTGCAGCAACTGGCGGGTGTCCCGGGTGAGCAGATACTGGGCCTGCGGATCGGCGAGCGCGCTCGTCAGCCAGTCGGTCTGCTCGCGCATCTCGGTGCGCCGATCGATGTAGGTGCCGGAGTAGAAATTCGGTCGGTCAGGTGTCATGGCACGCGGGCAGGCCGATGACGCTCGCGCGCCACGCGGCCCCCGCTTCGGTTTCGGGGTGCGCAATGATCGCACCACCGGCGACGAACCGGAAATCGCTCCACGACCATGTGGCCGCGGCACTTGGCGCAGCGGCGCACCGCCAGCTGCTCGCCCGAGCGCAGGCACTGCACGAGGAACAGCGCGTGCTCGAAGGAGATCGCCGGCTGCGGGACCACCTTGGCGTAGTAGTCGTACACGTCGCACAGCAGCGCCCCGGCGTGCCGGCGCAGCGGCGCCTGCTTCGTCCCCGGCCGCTCAGCGACGAGACCGCAAGCGCAATAAATGCCCGCCAGAAGCGACGCCTCGGTGCGCACGCGCGCACCGCGACTGAAGTAGCCCGCCTGCTGCGGGGACTTGCCGCGATGACGCGGCAGACGATGTGCGCCGCCACAGTAGCGCTGCCAGAGCTTGCGGATCCGGTGATCGGTCAGCCCGGTGTACTGGCGGATGGTGTGCGTGCGCGCCTCGTATCGCACGAAACGCAGCGCCAGATTGAAATTCTCCAGCTCCCCTTCGTAGCGATCTTCCCACACACGCATACCGCTTCCTTCCCGGCCACAGTGTGCCGCGACTCTTGGGACGCCATTGTCGACCAATCCGCGCAAAGCACAATCGCGCGAATGTGCGAAAAAAGATGCAAATGCAGGGATGGCGCGTGGCGGTGACGGCGCTACCATCGGCCTCGGCAGAGTAGCGGCTCGGAGGACGCGTGATGTCCGACCATGCAGGGGAGGCCCGCGGCGGGCCCGGCCAGTGGGTTGCCGCACCGGAGCGGGCGGTCCTCGACAGCCTCCCGGAGCTGAACCATTTTTGTCTTCAGGTGCTCGCCGAGCAGGCCCATGCGGGCTGTCCGCACCCCGCCGTGCTCAAGATCGCGCAGGACTGGCTGGCGCTCGACACCGCCGCGCGCCGCCGCGCTGCCGCTCACCCGGTGCTGCTGTTCGATGCCGGACTGTCCGATCCGCGCCGCTGGCAGTGGCTCGACCCTGCGCAGGTCCACGACGTGCCGCCCGAGACCTATGGGGCGGTTTTCACCGTGTCACAGGCCATCGGCGCCTCGCAGATGGTATTCGTCTACGCCTGGTCGCTGGCCCGTCGCCACCCGGTCCATGCCCGCCTCGCACTCGGCATGCACCCGCTGTGCGTCCGGTGGATCACCGAGCACAGCGTTCTCGCCGCTCACCAGATGGGCGCGCGCCTGTGGATGTGGCTGCGGCCGCGCTGGTTGAACACCCCGGAGTTCTGGGACGAGTTGCTGCAGGCCGCCGCCGAGGGCGGTGCGGCGCATCTGCGGGTGCGGATGCAGGGCGTGCGGCTGCTGGCCGCCGAGGCGGCGACCGCGCTGCGCCGCAGTGGATACGAAGAGCCCGATTAAATGGCGATCTGATGCAGGCCGGTCGAATCGCGGGCCGCTCGGAACATCCCCTGGGTCGTGAAATCGAGGCTGATCCGTCCGTCGGTGTCGATCGCGATGATGCCGCCGGCGCCGCCGAGCGCACGCAGCCGCTCGTGCAGCGTTTCACGCACGGCCTCTGCCAAGCTTACGCCGCGGTACTCGACCGACGCGCAGACATGATGGCCGGCGACCAGCCGCATGAAATACTCGCCATGGCCGGTAGCCGACACGGCGCATACGCCGTTCTTGGCATACGTGCCGGCGCCGATAATCGGTGAATCCCCCACCCGGCCCGGCCGCTTGTTGGCCATACCGCCGGTGGAGGTGGCCGCGGCGAGATTGCCCGCGGCGTCGCGCGCCACGGCCCCGACGGTGCCCTGCGGCGAGGGGATGAGCTCCGAGACGGAGCCGCCGGCGCGCAGCTGTTCCAACTCGGCCTGACGCTCGGCGGTCCGGAAGTACGTGTTCGGCACGAGCTCCACGCCCTCCTCGAGGGCGAACTCCTCGGCGCCGGAGCCGACCAGCAGAACGTGTCGGGACTTCTCCATGACACGCCGGGCGAGCTCGATCGGGTGTTTGACGTGCCGCACCGCCGCCACCGCTCCGGCGCGCAGCGTGCTGCCGTCCATCACTGCCGCATCGAGTTCCGCACCGCCGTCACGCGTGAGCGCCGCACCGCGTCCGGCGTTGAACAGCGGGTCATCCTCAAGGGCGCGCACGGCCGCGATGACCGCCTCGAGACTCGAGGCCCCGTGCGCAAGCTGCTGGTACCCCTGCTCGAGGGCCGCGGCAAGCCCGTCGCGGTAGCGCTGTTGCCTCGCGGCCGACAGCCCCTGCGCCGGCAGCCCACCGGCGCCGCCATGAATCGCGATGGCATACATATGCAACGAGTACTCCGCGCGCGCGAGGCCCGCAGTCGCTATGATCGGGATGGATTTTACCGGTGAACGAGCTCATGCCGCACAGGATTCGAAGCATTCTGGTCGCCAATCGAGGCGAAATCGCCATTCGCGTGATGCGCGCCGCCACCGAGCTTGCACTGCGCACGGTGGCCATCTACTCCCGCGAGGATCGCTTCTCCCTGCATCGCACCAAGGCGGACGAGGCGTACCTGGTCGGCGAGGGCAAGGGACCGATCGAGGCGTATCTCGACATCGAGGACATCCTGCGCGTCGCGCGCGAGGCGCGCGTGGATGCGATACATCCCGGTTATGGCTTTCTCTCGGAGAACCCCGACTTCGCCGCCGGCTGCGAGCGGGCGGGCATCGTATTCATCGGGCCGGAGCCGCAGACGATGCGACTGCTCGGCAACAAGGTCTCGGCGCGCAATCTCGCCGAGCGCGCCGGCGTGGCCGTGATGCCGGCGAGCACGCCGCTGCCGGCGGAGCCGGCCGAGTGCCTGCGGCTCGCCGCGCAGATCGGCTATCCGGTGATGCTCAAGGCGAGCTGGGGCGGCGGCGGGCGCGGCATGCGCGTCGTCGAGAGCGATCAGCAGCTGCAGGAGCTGCTGCCCCCCGCCCGGCGGGAAGCGAAAGCGGCCTTCGGCAACGACGAGGTGTATCTCGAGAAGCTGGTGCGCCGGGCGCGGCACGTGGAGGTGCAGATCCTCGGCGACGCGCACGGCACGCTGGTGCACCTGTTCGAGCGCGACTGCACGGTGCAGCGGCGCAACCAGAAGGTGGTCGAGCGCGCCCCGGCGGTGTTTCTCACCGCGGCGCAGCGCGCCGAGATCTGCGCCGCGGCGCTCGCCATCGGCCGTGCGGCCCGCTACCGCAACGCCGGGACCGTGGAGTTTCTGCAGGACGCCGACACCGGCCAGTTTTACTTCATCGAGGTCAACCCCCGCATCCAGGTCGAGCACACCGTCACCGAGTGCGCCACGGGCATCGACCTGGTCAAGGCACAGATCCACATCGCCGAGGGCGCGCGGCTCGGCACTCCCGAGAGCGGCGTGCCGGCTCAGCAGGACATCCGCATCCAGTCCCATGCGCTGCAGTGCCGGGTGACGACCGAGGACCCGGAAAACAACTTCATCCCCGACTACGGCAAGATCAGCGCCTATCGCAGCCCGGCAGGCTTCGGCATCCGGCTCGATGCCGGCACGGCCTACACCGGCGCCATCATCACCCGCTCGTACGACTCGCTGCTGGTGAAGGTGACCTCCTGGGCCTCGACGCCCCAGGAGGCCATCGCGCGCATGCACCGCGCGCTGTGGGAGTTCCGCATCCGCGGCGTGGTCACGAACCTGCGCTTTCTCGACCAGCTGATCACCCATCCGCGCTTTGCCGACGGCGCGTACACGACCCGGTTCATCGATGAGACACCGGAGCTGTTCCAGTGGCCGCGCAAACGCGACCGCGCAACCCGCATCCTCACCTACATCGCCGAGACCATCGTCAACGGCAACCCGGAGACGCGCGCGCGGCCACGCCCAGAGCGGATCGAGACGCCGAAGCTGCCGCCGGTGGCGCTTGGCGAGCCGGCGGCGGGCACCAAGCAGCGGCTCGAGGAGCTGGGCCCGGAAGGCTTCGCCCGCTGGATGCTCGCCGAGCGTCGGGTACTGCTCACCGATACCACCATGCGCGATGCGCACCAGTCGCTGCTCGCCACGCGCATGCGCACCATCGACATGGCGGCGATCGCCCCGTACTACGCCAGTCTCGCCCCGCAGCTGCTCTCGGTGGAGTGCTGGGGCGGCGCGACGTTCGATGTGGCGATGCGCTTCCTGCACGAGGATCCCTGGCAGCGCCTGGCGGTGTTGCGCGAGCGGATGCCGAATCTGCTGCTGCAGATGCTGCTGCGCTCGGCCAACGCGGTCGGGTACGCCAATTATCCGGACAACGTGGTGCGCTTGTTCGTCAAGCGGGCGGCCGAGCGCGGCATCGATGTGTTCCGCATCTTCGACTCGCTCAACTGGGTCGAGAACATGCGCGTCGCCATCGACGCGGTGCTCGAAAGCGGCCGCCTGTGCGAGGCGGCGATCTGCTACACCGGCAACCTCAGCGACCCCGGTGAGCGCAAGTACACGCTCGATTACTACCTGCGGCTCGCTCGGGAGCTGAAGGCCGCCGGTGCGCATGTACTCGGCATCAAGGACATGGCCGGATTGTGCCGGCCGCGCGCGGCGTTCACCCTGATCAAGGCGCTGAAGGAGGAAATCGGCCTGCCGGTTCATTTTCACACCCATGACACCAGCGGCATTGCCGCCGCCAGCGTGCTGGCCGCGGTGGAGGCCGGGGCCGATGCCATCGACGGGGCCATCGACGCGATGAGCGGCCTCACCTCGCAGCCGAACCTCGGCTCGATCGTCGAGGCCCTGCGCCACGGGCCACGCGATCCGGGCATCGACCCGGCGAGCCTGCGTCTGCTGTCGTCGTATTGGGAGCAGGTACGCCGGCTGTATTGTGCGTTCGAGAGCGAGATCCGCTCGGGAGCCTCCGAGGTGTACGTGCACGGCATGCCGGGCGGGCAATATACCAACCTGCGCGAGCAGGCCCGCGCGCTCGGCATCGACAGCGCGCACTGGCCGCAGGTCGCGCAGGCCTATGCGGACGTCAACCAGATGTTCGGAGACATCGTCAAAGTCACACCGAGCTCCAAGGTCGTGGGCGACATGGCCCTGCTGATGGTGACCAGCGGCCTGACCCCGCAGCAGGTGCTGGACCCGGACATCGACGTGCCGTTCCCGGAGTCGGTCGTACAGTTCTTTCACGGCGATCTCGGTCAACCCTACGGCGGATTTCCGCCGACGCTGCAGCGCAAGGTACTCAAGGGCGAGCGCCCGCTCGAGCAGCGGCCCGGCGCGGCCATGCCGCCGGTGGACCTGGCGGCCGAGCGGGCCAGGATCCAGAAGGCCACGCCGCGCACGGTCGGCGAGGACGATCTCGCCTCTTATCTGATGTATCCGAAGGTCTGGCTCGAGTACGCCGCCGGACAGGCGCGCTACGGCGACGTCGGGATCCTGCCGACCTCGGTCTTTTTCTACGGTATGGAGCCGGGAGACGAGATCAGCGTCGACCTGGAGCGCGGCAAGCGGCTGTTCGTGCGGTACGTAGCCTGCAGCGAAGTGCACGAGGACGGCACGCGCACGGTGTTCATGGAGCTCAACGGGCAACCCCGGTCGCTGCGGGTGGCGGACCGCAGCCAGGTCGCCAAGCGTCCGCCGCAGCGCAAGGCCGAACCGGGCGATGCCCGGCAGGTCGGCGCGCCGATGCCGGGCACGGTCGCCACCATCGCCGTCAGCCCGGGGCGCAAGGTGGCACGCGGCGATGTGCTGGTGAGCCTCGAGGCGATGAAGATGGAGACCCAGGTGCGCGCCGACATCGACGGCGAGGTCGCCGAGGTGCTGGTCACGCCCGGGCAGCAGGTGGACCCGAAGGATCTGCTGGTCGTACTGCGCTGAGAGCGCCGCGGCAGGCCGCTCAGTTGCGGCGCAGCAGCAGCAATGCCAGGCCGTGCTGGGGCACGGCGAGTTCGATCCGCCCGGCCGTCAGGTGCACGGTCCGCGGTGGCGCGAGCCGGCCCGCCGCGCGCAGCACGGCAATCTGCTTCGGTGTCGGCCAGGCGGGCCGACCCATGGCGTCGTAGGCGCCCAGCACGTTGCTGTGCCGGTCATCGACGCGCCACAGCAGCCCCGTGGCGGCCGGCGCCAGCCCCTGGACCGTTATCTCGAAAATGCGCTCGGCGCGATGTGCCGGCGGCGGCGTGTAGCGCGGGCCGCGGCCATCCGGCGGGGAATAGTCCCACAGCGCGAGCACCAGCGATCCGGCGTGAGTCCGCGTGATCAGCGCTGAGCGGGCGTGTGGATCGAGGCGCACGTGGCCGAGCTTGTGCAGCAACGCGAAGGCGTTGAACGACGCCTTGGGGATGTCGTGCTCGGCGATCAGTCCGAAGCCGCCGTAGAACGGCGAGCGGATCACTCCGCCCTCCTCGAACACGTCCGAGAAGGTCCAGTAACTCATTGCTTGCAGCAACCCGTCGCACTGCCGGATCGTCGTGGCGATCCACGGTCCCATGTAGGGAGTATCGGTCACATCCGGCTCGTTGCTGTAGCTGGCGTTGAATTCCGACAGAATCAGCGGCAGCTGGGGAAAGGCCGAGCGGGCGATCTCCCGGTGCACCTTGCGCACCGCGCGGCAGACCATCGTGCGCCGCGTGACGTGGGCGCGGGTCCCGAACACGTGCTCGGCGGTGTCGTTGCCGTAGACGTGCGTGCTGACGAAGTCGATCGGTGCGTGCACGGCGGCGACGTGGCGCAGAAATGCCGTGACCCAGGCCGCCTGCGCGCTCGCCGGTCCACCGACCCGCAGCCGCGCACTGACGCTTTTTAGCGTGCGGGCGGTCTGATCGTAGAGCGTGAAATAGGTGCGCTGCTTCGGCACACCGCCCCAGAAGCTCAAGTTCGGCTCGTTCCAGACCTCGAAATACCAGCGCGATACCTCGTCGATGCCGTAACGCGCGATGAAGTGGCGGGCCAGCGCCTTGATCATGCGGTCCCACGCCGCATAGCTGCGCGGCGGCGAGACGTTGGGTCGGTACCAGAACGGCTGCACCAGCTTCAGGTTGCTCGCCAGGGACTTCGGCATGAAGTCCAGCTCGACGTACGGCCGCACGCCCTGCGCGCGCAGGGCATCCATGATCTGATCGACGTAGGAAAAGTTGTAGGGCGCGTGGGCAGCGGCCTTGCCATCGCGCGGGTTGTAAAACAGGACGGCCGGTCCGTCCGCCAGCCCGACGTGGTCGTCCAGCAAGCCGTGGAAGCGCACGTAGCGGATGCCGGTGGCCGCGGCCATCATGCCCAGATCGCGCTGGTAGTCCGCGCGCAGCACGAGCAGCGCCCGGCCCGAGCCGAACATGTGTTCCCAGAAGTGCGGCAATGGGCTACCGGCTGCCCGCGCATCGATGTGCAGGACCTCGGTGGCCGCGCCACGCGTCGGGCCCGCCGGCGCCACCCGGCCGTGCGCGTCGACACCACAGAGCAGCGCAATCAGCAGAACCAACAGGCGTGTGCGTTTCATGGCTGTCTCTCCGGGACGGCAGGCCGGCTGAAGCGTGACGCGTGATGCCCGGCAGAGGGATGGTAGAGCATTTGCCGCCCGCCGGCGCGCATGCCCCTCACGCGCAGGACGCTCAGCGTGCGTGGCGCGCGCGGCCGGCCGGGGACTGCAGCCAGCCGCCCCTGAAGCCGGCGCGGCGCAAACCGCGGCGGACGTACGGGTCGTGCCGCAGGATGCGCCAGACCAGACCGCCGTACTCATTGGCGATCATCGCGAGGATCGGGCCCTGGTCGATGCCGAGGTAGTTGCCGTCGACCCAGCCCAATCCGGGCACCACGTGCCCGTGCCGCGCGAGCGCGGCATCCGTGAAGCTGGGATTGAATGCATCGAGAAACCCGTAGTGCGTGTAGATCAGCGTGCCGTAGGTGCGCAGCAGCGCGGTGGTCGCGAGCGTGACGATCCGCGGGTCGAACGGCAGCGAGCCGACCACCGCGGTCGGGGCCAGAGTGCCGTCGTCGACGTACGGTGGCGCGATGCCACGGGCGACGTAACTGTAGAACCGGCGCTGGCCGTGACGAAACGGCGCCCGCACGTCGCCGGGACCGTCGCAGGTCGTCAGGCCCCAGATATCTGGACCGTAACCGTCCCAGCCGAGCGGGTCGCGGATCGCGTACTGACGCTGCGCGCGGGTGGCGCGCCGCGCGTTGCCGAAGTAAGTCTCCCCGTGCGCGCGCATGAACTCGTCGGCGATGCCCCGCAGGTCGATCCACACGGCCGTGTACTGGTAGCCGAACTGCGGGCCGAAGGCGAGCATGGTCTGGCCATCGAGGTGGCGCCAGTCCGAGCCGTAGGTGGACGTCCAGGCCCGCCAGGCATCGGCGCGCAGCGGATGCGTCGGTGAGCCCATGCCGAGGATGTACAACAGGGACGCCTCGTTGTAGCCGGCCCAACGCAGATGGGCGAAGCCGGTCGTCGGAAACCAGGCGACGCTGACGCGCGGGTCGCCGCCGGGCTCGGCCCAGCGCCAGTCCACCCGCAGGTACAGCTTGCGGGCCATCGCGCGCACCTGCCGCTCGAGTGGCGTCGGTTTGTCGAAGTAGCCTCCGGCCGTGAGCACCCCGGCCATGAGCAGCGCGGTGTCGATGGTGGACAGCTCGCTGCGCGGGGCACGCAGCCCGGTGTGCAGGTTCAGAAAGTGATAGAAGAAGCCGTGGTAGCCCGCCTCGCCGGTGCGCTGCGGACCCTGCGGCAGGCTCAGCAGGAAGGCGAGCGTCGTGCGCACCCGCTCGGCGGCCGCCCGTCGCGAGACGTAGCCGCGCTCGGCGCCGATGACTTCGGCGGTAAGGGCAAAGCCCGTCGCGGCGATGCTCGAAGGCGCCGGGGTGGGCCAACGATCGGGCGCGAGTCCGGTCTGCGGATCGGTGGTCTGCCAGAAATACTCGAAGGTGCGCCGCTCGATGTCGAGGTACATGCCCTGCGGGTGCGCGGCGATCCGGCGGATGGCTGCGCCCGACAGCGGCAGGGTGGGCAGCGCAGCCGCCCGGGCGCGCACCGCGGCGAGGACCGCCAGCGCGCATGCGACGGTCAGCACGAAGCGGATGGCGCCGCGCCGGCCGCGCGCCGCATCCGGTTCAAACGGTTCTCGACTCCGAAACCCCTTGCCGTCCTTGCTGCGGCGAGGATCGTCCCGTCGCGGGTGCCTGTCGATCAGGGCGTTGCCTCGGCTGAGGGTAGGGTGAGGAAATTAAAATATCGCAATCGCGCCTCCGGTCAAGTCGATGGGGCCGCGCTCGCCCGAGCGCTGCGGAACGATGACACTGCTGCACACTGTAACGGCTTGCCCGTGCACCCGGCTCAGCGCGCGCGAGGCTCGGCACCGCGGAACCGCCCACTCCCCGGGGCACACGGGCGAGAGCCGGGCCGAGCGAGGAGGTTTTTGACTGCCGAGCGTCTTACCAGATGAGGGGAATGGTGCCCACTCGAGCTGTCCGGCCAATGCCCGGCGGCGTCCGGACCCGTATTATGCACATCAGTGGGTGTTTCAAGCATGCATGATCGGGCCCCACGCGAGCATCGCGAGGTCGATGAATCCGGTACGCCGCGGCCGGCGGCCGCGCCGCGCCCCGTGCCACGGTTCAGCTTGCTCGACCCGGAGCGTGGCCGCTCCAGCCATGACCAGATCGCGGCGATTCTCGGCACCGAACTCCTGCAGGGACGCTACGCCCCGGGCAGCACGATGCCCGCGGAGGCCGAACTCGCTGCCCGATTCCACGTCTCGCGCACCGTGCTGCGCGAAGTCATGAAGACGCTTGCCGCGAAGGGGTTCGTGGTACCCAAGACCCGCGTCGGGACACGCGTGCGCGATGCGGTCTTCTGGAATTATTTCGACGCCGACGTGCTCGCCTGGCGACTACGGTTGGGCCTGGACGATGCGTTTCTGGAGACCCTGACGGAGATCCGCCGGGCCCTGGAGCCGACCGCGGCGCGCAATGTCGTGACCGGTACCGCGCGCTCGCCGCGAGGCTGCCGCACGGTCGGCTGCGGATCGACGCAGTGCGCCGTCGGGGCACGCCCGCCTGAGCCACGTGTGCCGGGGCGCTGCGCAGCGAGCCGCTATGGGCGGTCTGCCACGCCGGGGCCGCGCAGCAGGTGCGGCCCGAGATCCGCCACGGTGCGGCAACCCATCTGACCGAGCACCCGGTCGAGTTCGACGGTGAGCATCGCCAGGGCGCGCCGCACGCCGGGCTCACCGGCCGCAGCGAGACCATAGAGCGTCGCGCGACCGACCATGACCGCGTCGGCGCCGAGGGCAAGCGCCTTGGCGATGTCGGTGCCGCGCCGAAAGCCGCTGTCGATCAACACCGTCACGCGGTTGCCGACCTCGGCGGCGATTTCGCCCAGCACTTCGATGGGCGCGACGCAGTAATCGAGCTGACGGCCGCCGTGGTTCGTCAGCACGATGCCATCGCAGCCAAGCTCTGCCGCCCGGCGCGCATCGGCGACGTTGAGCACGCCCTTCACCAAGAGCTTGTGCGGCCAATGCGCCCGGATCCAGGCAATGTCCGACCAGGTGATCGATGGGGCGAACATCCGTGGGATGATCGTGCTGCCGCCGACGGCGCTTGCCGCCCCCGGGGGCAGAAACTTCTCGATGTTGCGAAAGCGCGGGATGCCCTGGCGCAGCAGCACCTGGGTGAGCCAGCGGGGATGGCGCAGCACCTCGAGCTTGGCGCGCAGCTGTGGCCGGCCCGGACTGCGATAGTTGCGGTTGTCCCACTCGCGGCTGCCGAACACATTGGCATCCGTCGTGAACAGCAGCGCCTCGTAGCCGCTGGCCGCAGCGCGCTGCATGATGTCTTCGGCGATCGCCCGGTTGCGCATGACATACAGCTGCATCCACAGGCGCCCGCCGGCGTGCTTCGCGACATCCTCCAGGAGCGTGGTCGAGAGCGTGCTGAGGGTATAGGGAATGCCGATCGCGGCGGCGGCGCGGGCGAGAGCAATATCCCCGTCCGCATGCAGCATGCCGTTCAGGCCGGTCGGCGAGATCGCCAGCGGCGCACCGCTCGGTGCACCCAGCAATTCGGTCGTGAGCGTCCTGCCTTCCGTATTGATGAGGGTTGGCGGCACGAATCGCAGGGCCGCGCAGGCGGCACGATTGCCGTGCAGGGTTACCTCGTCCTCCGCGCCGCCTTCGAGGTATTCGAAGGCGAAACCCGGCACACGGCGCCGGGCCGCCTCGCGCAGGTCGGCGATGTTCTGGGCCGCCATGAGATTGCGGCCAGTGAAGGATCGGCGTTTCCAAGGCATGTGCGCGCTCCGATTACAGTTGCATCGGGGGTTCAGCGATCATCCGGGGCAAAAACCGCCTCGGCCGCCGGCGATGAATTGAGCCGGTCCGATGGTGTGCATGGCTGAGGCGGGATCGGCGGATCTGGAGCGCCCCCCTCGATGAGGGTCGCGCTCGATGCCGCTGAGGCGCGGTGCGCTGCACCAAGTCCTCGTCGGGGATGAACTGCGTGGGATCTGCGGCAATGTCGTCACCCTGCCGAAAGCCCCCGCATGCCGCCCGGGCGCCTACTTTCGCCTCCAAGCGTACACAGTCTGATGCTGTTCGCCGAGCTTTTCGATGCCCAGCCGGATCCGGTCGCCCGGGCAGAGGTACACCGGTTCGGGTTTCTGGCCCATGCCGACGCCAAGCGGCGTACCCGTCGTGAGGATGTCGCCGGGCTCCAGGGTCATGAACCGGCTGACGTAACTGATGAGCGTCGCAACGCCGAAGATCATGGTGCGGGTGTTACCGCTCTGGCGGCGCTCCCCGTTGACCTCGAGCCACATGTCCAGGTTCTGCACGTCGCCGACCTCCTCGGGCGTCACCAGCCACGGCCCTACCGGGCCGAAGGTATCGCAGCCCTTGCCCTTGTCCCAGGTCCCGCCGCGCTCGAGCTGGTATTCCCGCTCGGACACATCGTTCACGAGCAGATAGCCGGCGACGTATTCGAGTGCCTCGTCTTGCGCGACGTAGCGGGCCGTGGTTCCGATGACCACGCCCAGCTCCACTTCCCAATCGGTCTTCTTGGAGTCCCTGGGCAGGATGACATCGTCGTTCGGACCCTGCAGGCAGCTGATGGCCTTGGAGAAAACCACCGGCTCGGCGGGAATCGGCAGATGCGACTCGACGGCATGATCAGCATAGTTCAGGCCGATGGCCAGAAACTTGCGGGTTCCGGCGATCGGGACACCCAGGCGCGGACGTCCGCTGACGGCAGGCAGTGAGGCCGAATCGATCGCAGCGAGGCGCGCAAGGCTTCGCGGCGCCAGATGTTCACCGGTGAGATCTTCGAGGATCCCAGCGAGCGAGCGGAGGGTCCCGTGCCCGTCGAGCAGTCCAGGCTGCTCGTGACCGGCCGGGCCGTAACGCAGGAGTTTCATGTGGTGGTTCGTTCGAATGTTCGAGAATGCTCGGATCGTAGACCGATCTGGCATCCAGACCAAGGCCGCCGCCAGCCGGCCGAGCGAAGTGCCGGCTGGCGGTCAAGCCGCTGCGCATTGATCAGGATCGTGGCAAATCGCAGCGTCGCCTTCGGCCTTGATGCGCTCGATTTGAGCAAACGGTGTATGGAAACGGATTCGAGTCGCAAGCCGCAGGCACGCGGCGCGGTTCTCATCGCCAGCAGGATGGCGGGTGCCTGCGGCCGTTTCCGATGCCAATGTCGCTTCGCTGCAGGCGAGAGTGTCAATGCCGAAGGTTGGGAGTTCAATTGAGGCGCGGCGTGACTGGGCGGGCGCCAGATCGTGCGGGCGCAGACGGGACTCCCGAGCGGGCACACTTTTCAAATCTCACGGCAGTCGCTCGCCACCCGGCGCTACGAATGGCCGAGCCGCGAGCGATCAAATCGGGACGCCGAACCACGAGGTGATTGCCTGCGTAGTTCCTTCGCGCGCGCTCGGTCAGCGGCACATCGTGGCGGCGCTTGTCGGGAATCGCTGGACGTTGTGGCGGGCAATGGCCCGACGACCGACTCAAATGGACTGAACTGAGTGATCAGATCGGTAGCCTGCAGGATCGCGGCCCACACCGTGCTGCAGGTCGAGGTCTGTGCAGTCAATGACTCTTAACCGCTGATTTGATAAGCCCTTTTATCTCGGAAGATGCACTTCAACCATGGAATTCATTGAATTGACTGACCAGTGAATATCGTGGATTGAAGTTGTGTATGGCAAAATTCCATCATTTACGGGCCAGTAAATTTCCCCAATGCCTGCTGCGGTCCCACCTGAACAGCCGATTGTCCAATCTTTGGTCGACGCTCTGCACGCGCTGCCCGGACTTCGCGCGGCGTTGCGGTCCCACCAGGGAGCCACCACCTACTGCGGTTACCGCCCGGACGCTGAAATCGCACTGGAAGTCGCCGGACGGCAGATCACCCTGTGCGTTGAGGCCAGGCGCGAGGTATTTCCACCGGATGCGCGCGAAGTGCTGTGGCACATGGGCGCTGCGGCCGGCGCAGGCGCTAACACACCAATTCTTCGCGTGATCGGCGCGGATTCGCTCTCGCCGGGCGCCAAGGATCTCCGCAAAGCCGAGCGCGTCGGCTACTACGATCGGTTCGCTGTTCACCGGGCGGCGCGTCCAGGTCATCCACGCGCTATTACTCCATCCTCGCGAGCCGCTGAGCGGAAAGGAGCTGGCCGAAGGCGCGCAGGTGTCGAGCGCGACGGTGTCACAGGTGATGATCGAGCTCGAGCGGCGGGAGTGCGTCAGCCCCAGGGAACAGGGCCGGCACAAGGGACGAGGACTCCGCGAGCCTGGCCGCTTGCTCGATCAATGGGCCGAGTACGTGACCTCGCTCAAGCCACCGGCGGTTCGCCGCTATTTCCTGCCAGCGCTGCGCGCCGATCAATTGTTGGAAGCCGTGGGACGTGCATTCGCCGACAACGTGAGCTACGCGGTGAGCCTCGCACCCGCCGCACAAGCCCACGCCCCGTTTCTCTGCAGAATCTCCCAGGTGAAATGCCGGGCGATGGACGGCGCCGCCTTGGAATCGGGGGTCGCGGCGCTCCATGCACGCCTCCTCGAGGCCGGTGCAAACTTCTCTGTGCTCGAAGCCACCTCGCCCGGCGACCTACTGTATCGAGAACAATTCGAGGGAACCTGGCTTGCCAGTCCCATCCAGGTTTACCTCGATCTGCTGCGCAGTGCGGGGCAAGCCAGGGGGCTCGCGCAACATCTGCGGCGCGAGCGGATTCGGTTCTGATGCCAAAGCCACAGGACATTGGCGGGTACAGCGCGCCGCGCACGGCGGATTGCGCGCGCGTGCTGCCACGAGAAATCTGCACACACTGGGATGATCACCATGTCAGAAGTCACTGAGCTGCGCGACCAACTGCGGACATTCTCGGCGGAGAGGGACTGGGACCAGTTTCACTCGCCCAAGAACCTCGCCTCAGCGTTGGTCGTAGAAGCAGCAGAGCTGCTGGAGCCGTTCCAATGGCTCACCGAGGAGCACAGCCGCGCGCTGCCTTCAAAGACGGCCGAGGCCGTGCGGATGGAGATGGCGGATGTGCTGATCTATCTCATCCGCCTGGCCGACAAGCTCAATGTGGACCTGCTGCAGGCCGCCAGGGACAAGATCGCGGCGAACGCGTTGAAGTATCCGCCGGACAAGGCGAAGGGTTCCGCGCGCAAATATACGGAGCTGTAGAGGGGGTTCGCCGTTGATTGTCTATCAGTCGACCAAGTCCGAATTCCTCGAGGCGGTGTTCAAGCACGACATCCAAGTCGTGATCCTGGACGCCTTCAAATCGCGCGTCGGCCATGGGGTGTCAAAGCAAGAGGTGCGCTCGTGGAGGGAGTCACTGGTGGCCATGGCCAGGGTGCTCCACGACGATATGATTCCGGCGAGCTGTGGCGTGGCGGTTGAGTACGGCATTCCCCAGACTGCCAAGCGCATCGACATGCTGCTCTCAGGGCGCGACGCTGCTGGCCACGACAATCTGCTGATCGTTGAGCTCAAGCAGTGGGAGTCGGCCCAGCGCACGTCCATGGATGCTGTCGTGCGCACCCGCTATGCCCAGGGCGAAAAGGAAACCAGCCATCCTTCCTACCAGAGTTGGTCGTATGCCGAGCTGCTGCGCAACTTCAACGAGACGGTGGATCGGGATGGCGTTCCTCTCTGGCCGTGCGCCTATCTTCACAACTGCACCGAGGGCGGCGACCTACTCGATCCGTTCTATGCCCACTACGTCCAGCTGGCCCCGGTATTCCTGGCAGGCGAGGACGAGCGCGCGAAGCTGCGCAGCTTCATCGCCCGCCACGTGCGACACGGCGATCGGGGCGAGCTGATCTACCGCATCGAGAATGGGCGCATCCGGCCGTCCCGCCGGCTGATCGATGCCTTGCAGGGCATGATGGCGGGCAAGCGCGAGTTCACGCTGATCGACGAGCAGAAGCTGGTGTACGAAACGGCGCTGGATCGGGCGCAGGCAGCGCAAGGCGGCCGCAAGCAGGTGGTGATCGTCGCTGGCGGTCCGGGCACGGGAAAGTCAGTCGTGGCCGTCAAACTGCTGGCGACGCTGAACAGCCTTGCCCGAACAGTTCGTTACGTTTCCAAGAATCGCGCGCCGCGGCAGGTCATCGAGCACACGCTTGCCGGAAGCTTGAGGAACAGTGTCATCGCGAGCCTGTTCGGTGGATCGGGCTCTTTCGTCGCGGCACGCGCCAACGAGTTCGACGCGCTGGTGGTGGATGAGGCCCATCGACTCAACGCCAAGTCCGGCCTTTACGGCACCCAGGGCGAGCACCAGGTGTCCGAGATCATCGACGCGGCCCGCTGTGCGATCTTCTTCATCGACGAAGACCAGCGCGTGACGTGGAAAGACGTGGGCCGTAGCGATGACATCGCAGCGCGGGCGCGCCGCGCGGGCGCCGAAGTGACCTTCCTGCACCTGCAATCGCAGTTCCGCTGCGGCGGTTCTGATGGATATCTCGCCTGGCTCGATGACACGCTGGGCATTCGCAGCACCGCGAATTCCCTGTTGGACCCGAACGAGTTCGATTTCCGCGTGCTCGATACCCCCAACGAGGTGCGAGCACTCATCGAGGCCAGGAACGCCCCCAATAACCGCGCCCGCATGGTGGCTGGATACTGCTGGGACTGGAAAAGCAAGAAGAATCCCGCGGCGATGGACGTAGTGGTTGCGCACCATGAGTTCGGCATGCAGTGGAATCTCGCTTCGGACGAAGGTCTGTGGATCACCGCGCCCGCATCCGTGAAGCAGATCGGGTGCATCCACACCTGCCAGGGCCTCGAGGTCGATTACATCGGGGTGATCATCGGGCCAGACTTGGTCGCGCGGGACGGCCAGATACACACTCACCCCGAAAGGCGCTCCAGGCAGGATCAGTCGATCAAGGGCTACAAGAAGGCCATGGAAAGCGACCCTGTCGGCGGAGGCGCCAAGGTGGACGCAATCATCCGCAACACGTATCGCACGCTGATGACGCGTGGCATGAAGGGCTGCTACCTCTACTGTACCGACCCGCAGACCGCTGCGTATTTCCGTATGCGAATGGCTCGCCGGTACGAACTGCCGGCCGACAGCGCTGAGTGGCGGATGGTCGCTGACAGGGCAAAGGATCCACTTTAGACGGGCCACTGGTGGGTCAACCAGAACCAAACGTTCCGCCAGGAAATCGAGGGTGGCTACCTTTTGCCGCCCAAGCGCAACAGAAGCGCTCAGCGTAATCCCTTCGAGGAGCTCAGAGGAGAAGTCGCGCCGGGCGACATCGTCCTTTCATGCTGTGATGCTCGAATCGCGGCGCTCGGCATCCTCAGCGGCTACTGTCGTGAAAGCCCAAAGTCCGAATCGCGTCGTCGCAGAACTGGGCGCCATCGGGCGCAACCTCAATCAGATGGCTCGAGCGGCCCACCAGGCAGCGCCCGCGGCCGAGCACCCGCGCGTGGATGTCATGGCGATAATCAGGGTCGGCGAGGCGCTGCGGGATCACGTAAAGGCGCTGCTCAAGGCGAATGCCGTGAGCTGGAAGGTCGGTCATGGCGAACCTCATCCCTGAGGGTGGACTGTTCGATCTGCTGAGCTTCGGTCGGCGTCGTCCGGGGCGGCGCGACCGCCTGTCGCCGGCACAAATCGAGCAGATTGCGCGCACCGTGGCCCGCACGCCGGAAGTCATGGTCAAGGTATTGCCATCCGGTGCAAGTTCGGTTGCGGCAGTGCGTCAGCATCTGGCGTACGTCGGCAGGAACGGGAAGGTCGAGCTGCAGACGGATGACGGGCAGCGTCTTCAAGACCGTGACGCCGCCGCAGATCTAGTCCAGGACAGGGACCTCGATCTGACGGAATGCCAGTCGGGACTTGACGGATTGCGGGGTCAGCGGGCCCCGAAGCTGGTTCACAAACTGGTGTTTTCGATGCCGCCCGGAACGCCGGCGGATAAGGTGCTCCCTGCGACGCAAGTGTTCTGCCGCGAGCAGCTGGCGCTCAAGCACCGCTACGCCATGGCGCTCCATACCGACGAGCCGCATCCGCACGTCCATGTGATCGTCAAGGCGGTCGGCGAGCAGGGTGAGCGCCTGAATATCCGCAAGGCCACCCTGCGTGAGTGGCGCGAGGAATTCGCGAGCCACCTGCGCCGGGTCGGTGTTGAAGCGACCGCGACTTCGCGCTTCGCCCGCGGAGAGACGCGCCCGCGGAAGTCCGATGCCGTTTATCGCGCCGCTCCCCGCAGAGAATCCACCCACATGCGCGACAGGGTCGAGACTGCGGCCACCGCACTCCGCCAAGGGAACCGAGCCGACGATCTCGCCAGGCTGCGGGTGCACGAAACGCGGCGAGCGCTCGAACGCGGATGGCTCGCCGTCGGCGACGCGCTGAGGAGCCAGGGGCAGTCCGCCCTCGCCGACCAGACCCGGCAGTTTGTCCGCAACCTGTCGCCGGCCAGGACGGAGCGGGAGTGGCTCATGGCGGGATTGCTCGAACAGGGCCGCAGCCGTCGCGCTCAGGAATTGGCGATGACACGCTGAATCGCCCTGCTGGCCAATGAAAGTTGGGCCTAACCCGCCGTGGCCGGTACAATATAAGAACTGCCTCCAGAGTCGCAGGAGCGCAATTTTAAGATGGTGTTAAAGACGGACATTCGGAGCCAGCCGGCGTACAGCGTCGCCGAAGCCGCCCGCTACCTCAAGGTGGCGCCCGCCACGCTACGCTCTTGGGTTGTGGGACGTCCTTATCCGAAGGGAGCGGGCACTGCCCACTCGAGTCCGCTCATTCGCCCGGCGAAAAATCCTCCGCCGACGCTGTCCTTCTGGAACTTGATCGAAGCTCACGTACTGCGCTCCTTGCGAACCGATCACGCCGTGAAGATGGATGCCCTGCGCCGCTCGATCCATTATGCCGGGCAGACCCTCAATATTGAGAGGCTGCTTTTGAGCCCGGAGCTGCGCACGGATGCCGGTAAGTTGCTGTTGGAGCGGTATGGCCAGCTGATCGAACTGTCTGCTTCGGGTCAGGTGGCTATGCGTCGCCTGTTCGATGTGCACCTCGCCCGGGTCGAATGGGATGAGTGGAAGTTTCCGGTTCGACTGTTCCCTGTGACCTCCGGTGATGTGATCGGAGCAGCGAGGCCTATCGCCATCGACGCGCATGTGGCCTTTGGAAGACCGGTCCTGGCTCAAAAGGGCATCACGACTGGGGCCATTGTCGAACGGATGGATGCCGGCGAATCCGTCACTGATCTGGCCGAAGACTACGACCTGTCTACGGAAGAGATCATGGAGGCCGTGCTCTACGAGCGCGCCGCGTGAACTCCGGTCCGGTCTTTTTCACGGACCGCGACCTCGGCAAGAAATTCCCTGAGATCCTGTGTGCCGGCGGCCTGGCGGTGGAACGCCACGCGGATCACTTCCGGCCCGAAACTTCCGATCAAGAGTGGCTGCGCGAGATCGGCGCGAACGGCTGGATCGCGCTTACCCATGACGGGCGCATTCGCTACAAGCCGAACGAATTGGCGACCGTGATGCAGCACGGCGTGGCACTGCTGGTGATCGTGGGCCATGCGCCCTATCCAGATCTCGCACGAGCGTTCCTGGCTACAAAGGGGCGCATCCTGAATTTCCTTGAGCGGCATGAACCCCCGTACATCGCCAAGGTTTACCGGCCGGCGCCGGGTGATGTTGCCAAAGATCCTTCGACTCCGGGTCGAATCGAACTTTGGCATCCGAAGGTCACTGCAATGCGTCGACGCACCTGATTCTGAGCGCAGGCACGAAGGCGTGCTTCCGGTTCGATCATTGCGGCTGCAGGTGGAAAGATGCTCACGCCGCCTGAAGCGCCTTGCCGAACCGCCCGATCACCACCTTCCTCCCCTCCTCGATCTGCGCGTCCACGAGGTCGGCCCACCACTGCAGCATCTCGCGGCGCTGGGCGAGGTCCTCGGCCTTGTTGTAGACGCCGCGGACGCCCTTCTGCTCGTGGGCGAGCGCCTTTTCGATCCAGTCGGAGTTGAAGCCCGCCTCGTGTAGCTGGCTCGAGGCCGTCCGGCGGAAATCGTGGATCACGAAATCCCGCACGCCGAGGTCGAGCGAGCGGATAGCCTGGTTGAGCGTGCTGTGCGCAATCGGCTCCTTCAGCGTGTTCCGGCTCGGCAGCACCCACTGCGAGTTCCCGGCGAGCCCCTTCAGTTCCTCGAACATCGCCACCGCCTGCTTCGAAAGCGGCACGAGGTGCGGCTTGTCCTTCTTCATGCGCTCCGCCGGGATCAGCCATTCCTCATTCTCGAAGTCGATCTCCTCCCAGCGCGCACCGATCAGCTGCCCCGTGCGGATCATGCACAGCACCAGCAAGTGCAGCGCGAGCTTGTACTGCCGGCGGATCGAGGACTGGTAGATGCCGCGCAGCAGCTGGCCGATCTCCGCTTGCGAGAGCGCCACATCGCGGCTGCGGGCCGTCGCGATGAACCGCGCCTCGATGGCGGCTGCCCGGTTGAAGCGGGGCTTGCCGCGCGCGATCGCATACGCATAGAGCCGCTTGATGACGTTGCGGGTCTGCAGCGCCATCTGGTCGGCGCTCCGGGCCTTCACGGCATCCGTGATGGCGAGGATGTCGGGGATGGTGACATCGGCTACGGGCTTGTCGCCGATCGCAGGCAGGACGTCCTTGTCGAGGACGCGGCGGATGTTGCGCGGCTCGCTGTTGGTCTTGGTCACGACCTCGGCGTACCAGAGGTTTGCAAACGTCGCGACGGTGTCGGTGGCGCGTCCCGCCTGCGCGACCCTCTCGGCCTGTTTGGCGGCTGCCGGCGACTGGCCGTGGGCGCGATCAGCGCCCGGCACTGCTCGCGCCACAGGCGTGCCTGAGCGAGCGTGTGCGCGGGGTATTCGCCAAGAGTCACCTTCTCCTTGCGCGAGCCGCGGCCGCCTTGCCGGTACTGCATGCGCCAGACCGTCTTGCCGCTCGGGTGCACCTCGATGTAGAGCCCACCACCGTCGGCGATCTGGTAGGCGCGCTCTTTCGCCTGCAATCGCTGGGGCTTCGTGTCGGTGAGCGCCATGCGTGCCCCCTGGAAATCGACCCCGTGCCCCATGGCTATCTTCTGACCCCCTAAATGGGGCACGGATAGGCGCGACATGGGGCACCTATGGGGGCACGATAACAAGGCTGCCCGCGGAGGGCAATGGACAAAGGTGGCGTGAAATGCCTGAAAACCAGGCACTTCGTGACATGTCAGCGGAAGTCGCTGGACGTCTCCGGACGTCGAACTATTTCCCGATGCAGAAGCTGGCGAATATGCGTCCGAGGAGGTCCTCGCTGGTGAACTCCCCGGTAATCTCGCTCAGCGCCTGCTGCGCGCCGCGCAGCTCCTCGGCCACCAGTTCCCCGGACCGGCTTTCGCGCAACCGACGCTCAGCCGCCTCGACGTGCTCGCGCGCTCGGCGCAGCGCTTCCAGATGGCGGCGCCGGGCCGAGACGGTGCCGGCCTCGACGCTCTTGAATCCCACGCAGTCCTTCAGATGTTCTCGCAACCGCTCCAAGCCTGCGCCGGTCAGCGCCGAGAGCGCGATCCGGGGCGGTCCCGTGAGCGTGTCCGCGAGCGGAATGCCGCTCGACAGGTCACACTTGTTCAATACCAGTGTGACCGGCACATCACGCGGCAGGCGCTCGCGCTCCTGCGTATAGGCTCGCGCATCCGGGTCGACCGTCAGATCGATCACGAACAGCACCCGGTCAGCGCGGCGCATCTGTTCGTGCGCCCGGCGGATGCCTTCCGCCTCGACGAGATCGGCGCTGTCGCGCAATCCCGCGGTGTCGAGTACGTGCAGAGGCATGCCATCGATGTCGATCCGCTCGCGCACGATGTCGCGCGTCGTGCCCGGAATCGGCGTCACGATCGCCGCCTCGTAACCAGCCAAGCGGTTCAGCAGGCTCGACTTGCCGGCGTTGGGGCGCCCGGCGATCACGACGGTCATACCCTCGCGCAGCAGCGCCCCCTGCCGCGCGCTCTGCTCGACGGCGTCGAAATGATCGCTCAGCGTGTGGAACCGGTCGTGCAGCTGCCGGTCCGCGAGGAAGTCCACTTCCTCCTCGGGGAAATCGATTGCCGCCTCCACGTGCGCACGCACGTCGGTCACCGCTTCGGTCAGGCCATGCACCATGGCGGAGAACTCGCCCTGCAGCGAGCGCATCGCGGCGCGCGCCGCCTCGCGCGATCCGGCATCGATCAGATCGGCGATCGCCTCGGCCTGGGCCAGATCGAGCTTGTCGTTGAGAAAGGCGCGCAGGGTGAATTCCCCCGGCTGTGCCCGACGCGCGCCGATCTCGAGGATGCGCTGCACCACCGCTTCGAGCACCGCCGGCCCGCCGTGACCATGCAGCTCCAGGACGTGCTCACCGGTGTAGGAATGCGGCGCCGGGAAGAACAGCGCCAGCCCGGCATCGAGCGGTTCGCGCGCCGCATCGAGGAAGCGCGCAAAGCGCGCGGTGCGCGCCGGCGGCAGCTCACCGAGCAGTACCGCGGCGATTTCGGGCGCTTTCGGCCCGGAAACGCGCACGATGCCGATGCCGCCGCGCCCGGGCGGCGTAGCCGGCGCCACGATCGTATCCGTACGGGTCATGCGCGCAAGGGTACCCCCGCGGCTGCGCCGATTGAAGGGGCGCTAGCTGCGGCTGCCCACCGCCGCCGTGATGCGGCGGTTGATGTTCCACTGCTGCGCGATCGCCAGCAGGCTGTTCACCACGTAGTACAGCACCAGGCCGGAGGGGAAGAACGCGAACATCCCGGCCATCATGAGCGGCATGATCATGAACATCTTGGCCTGGACCGGATCGGCTGGCGCCGGATTGAGCTTGAACTGCAGAAAGCCGGTCAGGGCCATGATGGCCGGCAGGATGAAGTACGGGTCGCGCGAGGAGAGGTCCTGGATCCAGAACATGAACGGCGCCTGGCGCAGCTCGACGCTGTAGAGCAGCACCCAGTAGAAGGCGATGAAGACTGGAAACTGCAGGATCATCGGCAGACAGCCCGAGACGGGATTGACCTTCTCGCGCTTGTACAGCTCCATCATTGCGCGGCCGAGCTGCTCCTTGTCGTCCTTGTAGGTTTCCTGGATGTTCTTGATGCGCGGCCCGAGCGCTTTCATCTTGGCCATCGAGCGGCCGCTGGCCTCCGAGAGCGGATAGAACAGCAGCTTCAGCAGCACGGTGACGAGGATGATCGCCACGCCCCAGTTGCCGGTCAGCCGGTGCGCGTGACTCAGCAACCAGAACAGTGGACGGGCCAGGATCGTGAGCTTGCCGTAATCGTCCAGGTAGGTCAGGGTCGGGTCCGTCTGCTCCAGCTGCGCGTGCAGCGTGGGGCCGACGAACAGGGTCTGGCCAATCGCCAGCGCCGTTCCGGACGCCACGGTGTGCACAGGGCCGGTTGCCGCCAGCAGGTAGCTCGACCCCGAGACCTCCGAGGTGAAGTGGTAAGGCGCGCCCTTCGGCGGCACCACGGCGCTCACGAAATCATGCTGGGGCACGGCGATCCAGCCGCCAGTGACCTCCCGCGCGTAATGGTGGTAGTCGCTGCTCGCCGGATCGAGCTTGACGTACTCGTGTCCGTTCCAGATGGCCGGGCCGTGGTAGGCCTTGCTGCCCGGATCGAAGTAGCTGCCGCTGGTGCGCGGATCGTTGCGAACCAGCTGCGCGTATTGCGAGAACGTCCAGGGCTGCGCGGTGCCGTTGTGGATCGCGTAGCTCAGGCCGATGCGGTAGGAGCCGCGGTGGAACACGAAGGTCTTCGTGACCGTGAGACCGCCGCTCTGCCAGGTGAGTGGCACCTGCAGCTCGCCCGAGGGGCCCATGCGGTAATCGAGGCTCGGGGTGCTGAAGCGCGCGGTCTGCGTCGGATAGGCCGCGCCGGCCGGCCCGGTGAGTCCGCTCTGCAGCAGGTAGATCGAGTCCGGCGCGGTGTTCTCCAGCTGAACGCGCGGTGCCTGACCTTTGAGCTTGGCGTACTTCAGCAGGTCCACCTTCTCGAGCGTGCCCCCCACTGTGCTGATTTCGAGGTCGTACACGTCGGTACGCACGTGGATGACGGCAGCACCCGCAGGAGCGGGCACGGCGGCACTCGGGGTTGACGGGCTCACCGATGGCGCCGGAACCGGTGCGCCGGCGGGCAGCGCAGCGGGCGCCGCGCTCTGCGGCACGTCGTTCGCCAGAGTCGGCGTCGAGGAATTCTGCGGCTGCGTGGCGACCGGCAGGGACGTCGCGGGGAAATGCTCGCTCCAGAGCGTGTAGTTGAACCACAGGAGCAGCAGCAATCCGATCCAGAGGAAGTAGCGCAGTTGATTAGTCATGTCGGTGAGCAATGCGGGTCGAGCCTAGAGTCGGCACGGGATCGTAGCCGCCGGGGTGCCAGGGGTGGCAGCGGCCGATGCGGGTGACCGCCAGCCAGCTGCCGCGCAGGATGCCGAAGCGCTCGATGGCTTCGAGCGCGTACTGGGAGCAGGACGGATGGAAGCGGCAGTTCGGGCCCAGCAAAGGACTGATGGTCCACTGATACAGCCGGATCAGCGCTATCGCGAGTGCGCGCATCGTTCGCTCACCTCCCGCCACAGGCCCGCCAGGCTCGCGTGCAGCTGCGCTCCGGGGGCGCCATGGGCCCTGGCGCGCGCGCCGACGATGATATCCACGGCCGGCAGGGCATGCTGGTGCAGCCGAAAGGACTCGCGGATGACTCGGCGAATGCGATTGCGCTCCACGGCGGTGCGGGTCACGTGCAAGGCGACCGCCAGGCCGAGACGAGGAGCGGTCTTGTCATTGCCGATCACTGTCACCGCGAAGAATCCGTTGCCAAAGCGCCGGCCGCGCGCACGCGCGGCATCGAACTCCGGCTTATGTCGCACGCGCCGGTTCGAAGGGAAGGTCAGCCGCTCTCGAGGTTCGCGGGGCATGTGGGCCACCTCGCTCACCGCCGACTCTCGGCCGCTGTCCGCCCGGGGGCCAGCTCGGGTCGCGCCCTGCGGTGCAGCAACCCGGCGCCCGCGGCCTACGGGATCAGCTTCCTGCGTCCTTTGGCACGGCGCCGGGCCAGCACTTTGCGGCCGTTTTGGGTCGCCATGCGCGCCCGGAACCCGTGCGTGCGCTTGCGGCGCAGCTTGCTCGGTTGATAGGTACGCTTCATACCGGGGCTCCAGAAGATCCGTTGGGGGTTCCAAAAAGGGGCGGCAAGGCTAAGCCGTTGACCGCCAAGGTGTCAATCTTTTATCGCTCGAAATTCTTCAGCGCGGCTGCCGATCGGTATAGACTGCCGAGCCTTTTCCACGAAGCCGGACCCATCCATGATGCACTTTCTGCGGCTGCGCCGCAGCGGCATCTGTTCGCGCGCCTGCCGTGGGCTCGCCCGGCGGACCCCGAAGCACGCGCAGCGGGATCTCTGCATGCGAGATGCCGCGACCGGGCCGGCGTGCCCGGCCGGGAACGGCGCTTAGAACGAATCGGGAGAGGTGCGTACGTGGAAGCGTCCCTGTGGGCTCGGTGCGTGTCGGCCTTGGAGGCCGAGCTCCCGGAACAGCAGTTCAACACCTGGGTCCGCCCGCTGCAGGCGCTCGAGGGCGCCGGCGCGCTGAAGCTGCTGGCCCCGAACCGCTTCGTCGTCGAATGGATCAACGAACGGCTGCTGCCGCGCATCGGCGAGTTGCTGCGCGACAAGAGCACCGGGGACGTGCCCATCGTGACCGTCGAGGTCGGCTCGCGCAGCAGGCCGGCCGAGGCGGCACCGAGTTCCGTGCCCGAGGCGGCGAAGCGCCCGCGCCGCGCGGAGGGCTTGGTCATCGGTGCGCGGCTCAATGCGGATTTCTCATTCGCGACCTTCGTCGAGGGCAAGAGCAACCAGATGGCGAAGGCCGCCTCGCTCCAGGTGGCTGAAAACCCGGGCCGCGCCTATAACCCGCTGTTCCTGTATGGCGGGGTCGGCCTGGGCAAGACGCACCTGATGCACGCCATTGCGCACTACATCGGGGAGCGCAACGAAGAGGCTCGGATCGCCTACGTGCACTCGGAGCGTTTCGTCAGCGACATGGTCCGGGCGCTGCAGCACAACTCGATGAACGAGTTCAAGACTGCGTACCGCTCCCTCGATGCGTTGCTGATCGACGATATCCAGTTTTTCGCGGGCAAGGACCGCTCCCAGGAAGAGTTTTTCCATACGTTCAATGCGCTGCTGGAAGGGCAGCACCAGGTCATTCTCAGCTGTGACCGCTATCCGAAGGAGGTCCATGGCCTGGAGGAGCGGCTGAAGTCGCGGTTCGGCTGGGGCCTGACGGTGGCAGTCGAGCCGCCGGAGCTGGAGACCTGCGTGGCGATCCTGATGAGCAAGTCACGTCAATTCGGCACGCCGCTGCCAGAGGAAGTCGCGTTCTTCATCGCCAAGCGGATCCGCTCCAACGTGCGCGAGCTGGAAGGTGCGCTGCGCCGGGTGATCGCCAATGCGCGCTTCACCGGGCACCCCATCACGCTCGAGTTCACCAAGGAGGCCTTGAAGGACCTGTTGTCGCTGCAGGCAAAACTGGTCACCATCGAGAACATCCAGAAGACGGTGGCGGACTACTACAAGATGCGCGTGGCGGATCTGCTGTCCAAGCGTCGCAGCCGTTCTGTGGCGCGACCCCGCCAGGTGGCGATGGCCCTTGCCAAGGAGCTCACCAGTCAGAGTCTGCCGGAAATCGGCGATGCCTTCGGTGGCCGCGACCACACGACCGTGCTGCATGCCTGCAAGCGCATCAAGGAGTTGAGGGACATCGACGTCCGGATGAGCGAGGACTACTCGAACCTGTTGAGAACCCTCACCGCCTGAGGGGACAAGTCTGTGGATTACCGGTGCATGATTTTGGGGATAAAGTTACGCACAGATGACGCACAGCTCGTACCCAGGGACTCCCCATAAAGCGCGAGCGCGAGCGGCACGCAAGCGCTTGATTGGGCTCGGATCCGGTCGAAATGAGCACTATCCACAGGCCCAATCATCACTACAATCTGAATTCTTAAAGACCTAAGAGAAGAAGATTAGACCTATGAAGCTGATGGCGAAGCGCGAGGAGCTCCTCGCTCCCCTGCAAAGCGTAATCGGTGTGGTCGAGCGGCGTCAGACGATGCCCGTGCTCGCCAACGTGCTGCTCTCGGCACGCGAGAAACAGTTGGGCATGACGGGAACGGATCTGGAAGTGGAGCTGTCGGCCACGAACGCCGTGCACGTCGAGGCCGCCGGTGATGTCACGGTCCCGGGACGGAAGTTTCTCGATATTCTGCGGGCGCTGCCGGGCGGCGTGGACGTCACGTTGAGCACCGAGGGCGAGAAGGCCACCGTGCGAGCCGGCCGCAGCCGCTTCACGCTGGCCACGCTGCCGGCCGGGGAATTCCCGGTCCTCGAGGAGATCCACGCGCAGCAGACCCTCACCCTGGCGCAAGAGGCGTTTCATCGGCTGATCGACAAGACCCATTTTTCGATGGCGCAGCAGGACGTGCGTTATTACCTCAACGGCCTGCTTCTCGAGACCCAGGAGCGCACGCTGCGTGCCGTCGCAACGGATGGGCACCGCCTGGCACTGTGCGAGATGACGCTCGGGGAGGCGACACGTGCCGCTCAGGTAATCGTGCCCCGCAAAGCGATTCTGGAGCTGCAGCGCATCCTCGGAACGGAGGGGCAGATCGAACTGGCAATCGGGACAAATCACGTTCGCGCCCAGATTGGCGACATTCGGTTTACTTCGAAGCTAATCGATGGTCGTTTCCCGGAATACGGGCGGGTCATTCCCGAGAGTCCCAGCAAGATCGCGCTGGCGGACCGGGAGCTGTTGCGCCAAGCGCTACAGCGCACGGCGATTCTCTCGAACGAGAAGTACCGGGGAATTCGCGTCGGCCTCAAGACAGGCTTGATGACGGTGCAGGCCCATAACCCCGAGCACGAAGAAGCGGAGGACCAGATCGAGATCGACTACACGGGAGAGGAGGTCGAGATCGGCTTCAACGTCAATTATCTCCTGGACGCCTTGAGCGCGATCGAGACAGATCGCGTAGAGCTGGGCTTCACGGATGCCAACAGCAGCTGCCTCATCCGGGCACCTGGACTGGGAGATGCCCGTTACGTGGTCATGCCCATGCGGCTTTGAGCCGGCGTGGTGGGCCGGGACGGAGCGCGTGAGCGTGCGTGCGGTCCATGAGCCTGGCTGAGATTCAGGTTCAGAACCTCCGCTGCATCGACTCGACTCGGCTGGAGCTTCATCCGCGCTGTACGCTGATCTGGGGTGGAAACGGGACGGGGAAGACCTCGCTCCTCGAGGCTGCGTTCCTGATCGGACGCGGCCGGTCGTTCCGAACGCGGCAGACTGAACAGCTGGTCCGGAGGGCCGCCCAGCGACTCACGGTATTCGGGCGGACGGCTGGTGCCATTGCACATAGTGTCGGTTTCGAGTTCGACCGCAGCCAGGGCGCACAGGCGCGGATCGACGGGCAATCCGCTCAGTCACTGACGGACCTGACCCTGGCATTTCCGGTCCAAGTCATCGATCCGGACATTCACAAGCTGATTGAGGAAGGTGGCCGCCGCCGTCGGCAATGGCTGGACTGGGCCGTGTTCCACGTGGAACCTCAATTCAGGGAGACCTGGTTTCGGTATACCCGGGCGTTGCGCCAGCGCAATGCTGCGCTGAAGAGCCGACCGGCCGAAGCGCGTCCGTGGGAGGCGGAGCTTCTGGAGCAAGGCGATCGGATCGATGCTGCCCGGCGCCGGGTCATCGCGCAGCTGGAGCCCCACTGGTACGCCACCCTCTCGGCCCTCGACTGTCCGCACGCCGCACTTACTTACATGGGGGGTTGGTCCACCGCACTGACATTTGGCGAGGCCCTGCAGGCGGCGCGGTCGCGCGACGAGTTGCGCCAGACGACGACCGTCGGGCCGCACCGGGCGGACCTGCGCATCACCGTCGATCACAGGCCTGCGCGGGACGTCCTGTCGCGGGGTCAGCAGAAGCTCATGGCCGCTGCGCTCACCCTCGCGCAGCTCCGGTTGCTTGCGGCGGCCACCGAAACCATTCCGACCCTGCTGCTCGACGATCCTGCCGCGGAGCTGGACGCCGCGCATCAGGCGAGTTTCGTCGCCGAAGTCTCCAGACTGCGCTGTCAGCTCGTGATCACGGCATTGCAGCCGGAAATCCCCGGGTTCGTCCAGCCCGACCTCGTGTTTCACGTGGAACAAGGTCAGGCTCGATCGGTATAATGAGTGATTGTAAAACGGACGCGTTCATGGCAGCCGAAGACGTCTACGATTCCAGTAAAATCAAGGTCTTAAAGGGCCTGGATGCCGTGCGAAAGCGGCCCGGCATGTACATCGGCGATACCGATGACGGCACCGGGCTGCATCACATGGTGTTCGAGGTCGTCGATAACTCCATCGACGAAGCCCTGGCGGGCTTCTGCGACCGCATCGTCGTCATCATCCATGCCGACGAGTCTGTGACCGTCTCGGACAATGGGCGCGGGATCCCGGTCGACCTGCACCCGGAGGAAGGCCGGTCCGCCGCAGAGGTCATCATGACGGTGCTGCACGCGGGCGGGAAGTTCGACGCCAGTTCCTACAAAGTCTCCGGCGGCCTGCACGGCGTCGGGGTTTCAGTGGTCAATGCGTTGTCCGACCAACTGCAGCTGACCATACACCGCGACGGCAAGGTACATCGCCAGGAATACCGGCTCGGTGATCCGGTCGCGCCGCTCGCGGCCGTCGGGCCCTCGGAGCAGCGCGGTACGACGATTCGCTTCAAGCCGAGCGCCCAGATCTTCACCCACATCCAGTTCAACTACGAGATTCTCGCCAAGCGGCTGCGAGAACTGTCGTTCCTCAATTCCGGTGTACGCATAGAGTTGGTCGACGAGCGTGAGAACAAATCGGACGTGTTCCAGCACGAGGGCGGACTGCAGGCCTTCGTGAAATACCTGAACCGCTCGCGAACGCCGATCCAGCAATCCGTTCCGTGGTTCAAGACTCAGGACGGCTCGGTATCGGTGGAGGTCGCCCTGCAGTGGAACGATTCCTATCAGGAAAGCATGTTCTGCTACACGAACAACATACCGCAGAAGGACGGCGGGACCCACCTGGCGGGATTTCGCAGCGCGCTGACTCGCACGCTCAACGATTACATCGAAAAGGAGATGTCGGCCAAAAAGGACAAGCTGCCGACCACCGGCGATGATGCGCGTGAGGGGCTGACCGCGATCCTCTCCGTGAAGCTGCCGGACCCCAAGTTCTCCTCGCAGACCAAGGACAAGCTGGTCTCCTCGGAGGTCAAGGGCATCGTGGAGGCGGCAGTGAGCGCGAAGCTGCAGGACTTTCTGCTCGAAAACCCGCAGGAAGCCAAGGCCATCGTCGCCAAGATCATCGAGGCGGCCCGCGCCCGCGAAGCGGCCCGCAAGGCGCGCGAGATGACGCGCCGCAAAGGCGCGCTCGATGTGGCCGGACTGCCCGGAAAACTGGCCGACTGCCAGGAAAAAGACCCGGCGCTGTCGGAGATCTTCATCGTCGAGGGCGATTCGGCCGGTGGCTCAGCCAAGCAGGGTCGCGACCGGCGCACTCAGGCGATCCTGCCGCTGAAGGGCAAGATCCTCAACGTCGAGAAGGCCCGCTTCGACAAGATGCTCTCGTCGGCGGAAGTCGGCACGCTGATCACCGCGCTCGGCTGCGGCATCGGTAAGGACGACTTCGATCTCGGGAAGTTGCGTTATCACCGCGTGATCATCATGACGGACGCGGACGTCGACGGCAGCCACATCCGCACGCTTCTGCTCACGTTCTTCTATCGCCAGATGCCCGCGTTGATCGAACACGGACATATCTACATCGCGCAGCCGCCACTGTTCAAGGTCAAGCGCGGCAGGCAGGAAATGTACGTCAAGGACGAGCCGGAGCTCGATGCGGTGCTGTTGAACTCGGCGCTCGAGGATGCAGCCCTGTACGTCAATCGGGAGGCGCCCCCGCTGCAGGGCCCCGGACTCGAGGCGCTCGCCCGGCAGTACACCGACGTCCAGGCGATCATCAAGCGCTGGTCGCGCCGCTACGATGACCGTCTGTTGGAGCAGCTGATCTATCTGCCCGTCGTTCGGGCCGAGCAATTCGACCAGACGGATTGGCTGCGCGGCTGGGCCGCCCAGCTGCACGAGAGTCTCAACGCACTCAACGACGCCACGCGGGCATATGCCGTCGACTTGCGTGAGGCCAGTTCAGGACACGGCGCTCGGGTCATGATCCGACGGACCGAACATGGCACTCCCAGCACGAAGTTTCTGACCCGAGAATTCTTCGAGTCGGCCGAATACCAACGCATCGCCGAGCTCGCCCGAACACTGGCCGGACTGATCGGCGAGGGCGCGTTCGTGACTCGTGGGGAGCCGCGCCAGTCGGTGGGCTCCTTCAAGGAAGTGATGAAGTGGCTGTTCGACCAGGCGCGCAAGGGCCAGACGATCCAGCGCTACAAGGGCCTCGGGGAGATGAATCCCGAGCAGCTGTGGGACACCACCATCAATCCCGAGACCCGCAGGCTCATGCAGGTGAAGATCGAGGACGCCGTCACCTCGGATGACATCTTCACCACCCTGATGGGCGATCAGGTCGAGCCGCGCCGCGAGTTCATCGAGAAGAACGCACTGTCGGTCACGAACTTGGATATCTGAGCCGCATCCGCCGCGCGGCGCATGCGCCTCAGGTCACGTCATCCGGCAACACAGCCTTGCGATGGGCGATGTACTCGCGCAGCTGCTCATCCTTGGATGGATCGAGCGGCGGCGGCTCGTACCCGGCGAGCATCGTCTTCCATTTCTTGTTTGCCCGGGCCAGCTGATCCTGCGAACCCTCGGCGCTCCATTGCTCGAAGGAATTGTTGTCGGCGAGTTCGAAGTCGTAGAAGGCTGTCTCGTAATTGGCCAGCGTGTGCGCAGAACCCAGGAAGTGCTTGCCAGGGCCCACCTCCCGGAACGCATCAAGGGCGAAGGCGTTCTCGTCCAGCGTCATGCCTCTCGCCAGGGTATGCATTGCCCCGCATTGATCGACGTCCATGACGAATTTCTCATAAGACATGGCGAGCCCGCCCTCCAGCCAGCCTGCCGAATGCAGGATGAAATTCGCACCGGCGAAAAAGGCCGGCCACATCGAATTCGCACTCTCGTAGGCCGCTTGGGCATCGGCGACCTTCGAGGCGCACAGGTTTCCCCCGCACCGAAGCGGAACGCCGAGGCGGCGGGCAAGCTGACCGATGACCAGGTACGCGAGCGCCGGCTCGGGCGTGCCGAACGTAGGTGCGCCGCTGCGCAACGACATCGAGGAGAGAAAATTGCCGAGGATGGCTGGTGACCCGGGCCGCTCCAGCTGCGCCAGCGCAACGCAGAACACGGCTTCGGCAAAGCACTGCGCCAGGGCACCGGCGGTCGTCACCGGGCCCATCGCGCCGCCGAGGATGAACGGCACGCACACCGGAGCCTGGTTGGCCGCAGCATAGGTGCGAATGACTCGGCTTGCCTCCCCGTCAAGCACCAGGGGCGAATTGACATTGACGTTACCGAGGATCACACAGTGCTCGGCGACGAATTCGGCACCGAATAGAACCCGACACATCTCGATCGAGTCCGCCGCCCGCGCAGCGTTGGTGACCGCACCCATGAATGGCTTGTCGGACCATCGCATGTGCGCGTAAACCATGTCCAGGTGCCGCTTGTTTACCGGCACGTCCACCGGCTCGCACACCGTGCCGCCGGAGTGGTGCAACCAGGGCGCAAGATAGGCAAGCTTCACGAAATTCTGGAAATCCTCAAGCGTACCGTAGCGTCTGCCACGGTCGAGGTCCGAGACGAACGGCGATCCGTAAGAGGGCGCTAGCACGGTTCCGGCACCGCCGATCCGTACGCTGTGCGCCGGGTTACGCGCATGCTGAACGAATTCCCGGGGCGCCGAGCGGCGAACGATCTCGCGCGCGAGGCCCGCTGGCACGTGCACGCGCCATTCGCCAGAGATGGATGCGCCCGCCTGACGCCAGAGCTGGATGGCTTCCGCGTCACCACGGATCTCCAGCCCGATTTCCTCGAGCAACCGATCAGCATGCCGCTCGATCGACTCCAGGCCCTCCGCCGAGAGCAGCTCGCACGGCGGCATGACCCGTGTAATGTACGCCGGGCCAGGCGGCCGCACCGCACGCTGCGCCCTGCGTGCATCGCGTGCGCTCATACGCCCCTTGCGCGCTGCCGTCGGGCTATCGGACATGGGTCAGTTCCGCCATGGAGGGCTCGCAACCAACGCTCGACACGAGCATGGACGCGCACCATAGCGCGCGGCACGGCGCAAGTGTCTTGGTCCGAGCCGCCCATTGCTAGGAGTTCGACCACGAATACGCTCGCTCACGGGGTGGGGATACCGGTCACGGTCCTGGCTCAGATCCCCCGGCAGATCACCGTCCCGAGCCCTGGACCATGACCCGAAGGCGGTCCCGCGAGCCGCCAGTGCCGGCGACAACCCCATGGAGAAAGCCTCCCGCAACCGCACCGCAGCGGCAGCCCAGCCGCGCGCCGCGCAGGTCCCGGTCATCGGATGCTGATCCGCGCTTGCACCGGAGGGGCACTTGCGGCACCGTCGGCACCGGGGGATTCGTACCGCATCGACCGGCTCGATGCCAGGGCATCGGCCCGTCGACGACTCGGTGCACCAAGTTCCGGCGGAGAATCGACGAACGTGATTTCGGCAGACCAGAGCTTTGACCCTGGCGTAGACGGCCGCTCGTGCAATCAGGGGTTGTTCCGGGCCATGCTGGCTGGGCCTGGGCACACGCTGGCCGATGCATTCGAGAGTCTCGAGCGCGCGCCCCACCTCGAGCGAGTCCTGCGTCACCCCACTCGGCCCCTGATCGGTGCACGTCTAGCCGTGGCGCCGGAGGAAGGGGAGGGCTACTGGGAATTGACCCGCATCCGGGATGAAATTTACGTCGTCATCGCCAACGTCGCGTACAACGAGCTTCGTTTCGAGCTCGTCCCGGGCGATGGGCTGGTGCAATTCGACTTCAAGATCTCGGGTGATCTGACGCTTGCGATGAGCCGCACCGAGCCGGTCCGGTGGAATCGCCCCTCGCTGCTGGTCTGGTCGCAGCCTAAGGGCGTGGACATCAACGAGTGGACGGCCCCGCGCGCGCGCGAGCAATTCATCATCGTCAGCATGCGGCCGCAATTCTTTGCGGAGACTTTCTTGCCGGCAGGAACCGGGGTGCCGGACGCCCTGAAGGCGTTCGTCTCCAGCCGCGCAGAGCAGATCACCTACTGTCAGCAGCCGCTGTCTGCGCAGACCCTGGATGTCGCCATGCGGCTGATCAACAACCAGCACGCCGGAACGCTCGCACTGGTGTACACGGAAGCCCTAGCCCTCGAACTCATGTGCCTCGCCGTCGCGAGCCTGTCCGCGCCGACGGCCCTGCTCACGGAGCAGTTCAGCGAGCGCGAGCTGCGCTGCCTGCACGCGGCGCGAGCGATTGTGATGGGCCAATTCGCGCCCGCGCCAACGATCGACCGGCTGGCCCGCTCGGTCGGCATGTCGAAATCGATTCTGACGAAGGGCTTCAAGGCCGTATTCGGGGAGACGATCTTCGATTTCAGCCTGAGCTGTCGGATGCGTCATGCCCTAACTCTCATTCGCGACCAGGGATGGTCGGTCGAGCAGGCTGGCCAGGCGGTCGGCTATGCGCATCCGACCTCGTTCACGACTGCGTTTCGCCGCCATTTCGGCATGCGACCGATCGATATCCGGCGTAACAAAGCGCACTCGCGGTCGAACTCCTAGAAAATCCCCCGCGCGCACGAAGGCGGCTCGCGTCTCACGCGCGTATTGTTTCGCCAAGCTGGCGCGTGTCGGTTAGGTGCCCGCGGCGGGCTGTAACCAGACAGGCGCGCCCGCGGTGAATTCATGGCCAATGTACCCGGGGGATCGATATGCAAGACTCTAGCGCGCGGTCACACAGCGCCAAGCGGGCGCTCTGGACTCAGCGGCGCATTCTGCCTGCCGTTGGAGCGGCCGTCTGCCTGGCCCTCTACGGACAGCTGCAGGAGGCCAATGCTGCCGATTCCACGCCAACGGCAGCGATCCCGCCGTCCGGCCAGGCCACGCGGCATGCGAGCACCGCTGCGCAGGACGCGCTGCCCACGACGCTGCAGGAAATCACAGTCACCGCGACTCGCCACCGGCAGACCGCCCTCTCGGTGCCGGGGAGTCTCGCCGTCGTCACGCCCCAACAGCTCTCGGACGCGGGTGTCACGGGCATCGCCTCGCTTGCCAACGCCGTTCCGGGCCTCAGCATGTTCGATTTCGGGGCGCGGCTGGCGGGGGCGACCGTACCGATCATTCGCGGCATCAATGCCACCGGCGAGCCTCTGCGGGGTTTCCGCAGCTTCGAACAGAGTCCCGTCGGAGTCTATGTCGACAACTCCCCGGTGGGCGGATACATCCAGCTCATCGACTTGAACCGTATCGAGGTCCTGCGCGGACCGCAGGGCACCCTGTATGGCGCGGGCTCGTTGGCGGGGACAATCCGGTTGATTCCGAACGACCCAAAGCTGAAACGCCTCTCCGGCAGAGTGGACGTCGGCGGCGACAGCGTGACGCACTCCACTGGGACAGGCTATACCCTCGACGGCGTACTGAACCTGCCGATCGGCGACAAGCTGGCGTTTCGCGTGGCCGCCAAGTATGACTACCAGCCTGGATGGATCAACGTCTACGGTCTGTTGAAGCGCACCAACCCGGGCCTGTTCGGCACCCCAGTGCTGGCCAATCCGGCCGATCCGGTCGGTAGCTCGGCCATCTATTCACGTCGTTCGGACTGGAACTGGCAGAAGACCTTCACGGGGCGCGCAGCGCTCCTGTGGAAGCCGATCAAGTCGTTCCAAGCCGTGCTCGCGCTGCTGCACACCAGCCTGCGCGGCGATGGCGGCCCGCAGGTCAATCCTGACTTCAAGGGGGGAGTCTCCCCGATCGATCCCACGGTGACGTTGCCGCCCGGCGGGCCTTACCAGGAATTCTCACAGATCGATCAGCCGTATTCGCGCTACACGAACCTACTCAGTCTCGACATGAGCTACGACGCAGGGTTTGCCACGCTGGCGTCCACGACCTCGTACCGCACGACCACCGGTCAGCTCCTTGAAGACGACAGCTACCGCATCGCCGGGGTAGATGGCGGGGCTTACCTGTCGTACTACGCCGGGATGCCCACCAATCCGCGCTTCGTGTACGACTACCAGTTCGCCGATCACTCGCATGCCTTTACGCAGGAGGTGCGCCTGGTATCGAACACCCGGCTGTGGAACATGTTCGACTACGTCCTCGGCGCGTTCTACGACAAGCAGACGCGTCAAGGAGCCTGGAACATCGCCAATCCGGGCTCCCCGGAGCGCTCCGTCGCCCAAGGGTGCACCAGCGCGGTCTACTACGGCTCGACGTATCCGGCGTGCCTGGTCACGAGCGGACCCAATGATCTCGTCTTCACGCAGGTCGACACCCAGAGATTCCAGGAAGAATCCGTCTACGGCGACCTGACGTGGCATTTCGCTCGGCACGCGCGTATGACCGGCGGCTACCGGCACTACGTCGAGCAATTCACCGACGCCCAGCTGTACGAGGATTTCACCTTCCCCACGTTGATTCCGGCGACACCGCACAACGCGCCGGCTTCGGCGAACATCGGAAAGCTCGACGTCTCCTACCAATACGTGCCGAATCAATATGCCTATGCCCTGTGGTCGCAGGGCTTCCGTCGCGGCGGAGCCAATTCAGTGCCGCTCACCGGCCCGTTCCAGGAGAGCCCGCTGCTGAAGACCTATGCGCCCGACCGTACCAACAATTATGAAATCGGACTCAAGGGGCAGTTCGCGGACGGGCTCAGCTACGCGTTCGACATCTTTGACGTCAAATGGAACCGACCGCAGATATCCTCGAGTCTGCCGGACGGCAACCTGGCCGTCTTCAACGCCAATACCGCTGAATCCAAGGGCTTCGAGCTCGAGACCTCTGGACCGCTCTTCCTGCGCGGCCTCACCTACAACTTCGGCATCACGTACGCAGACGCCAAGCTGACGAGTGGGTTCTCGTTGCCCGCCAACAACGGCCTCGGCACCGTCGTCCCGGGCGAGCTCTCGGGCACCGCGGGCGAGCGGCTGCCGGGCAGCCCCAAGACCAGCATCACCGCGGACATCGACTACGAAAGAGTGCTCGTTCCGGGCTACAGTCTCTCGCTGTCCTTGAACGGCAGCTATCGCAGCGCGGCCATCATGGCGCTAACGGCTGCCGAGGGCTCATCGAGCGTTCAACGATCCTCGAGCTACCTGGTGATGAACACGTCCGCGTCGCTCGCCCACTACCCTTGGCGGACAACCGTCTACGTCACCAACCTCGCGAACAAGCGCGAAATACTCGCACCTCCGACGCTCTTTGCGTTCGACAATCTAACGAACGACTACGTCGTGAACCAACCGCGAGTGATTGGAGTGCGGGTCGGGTACAGCTTCTGATCGGGATTTACGCGCCAGCCGGCAGCTCGATCTGCCGGCTGCGCAAGCCCGCAATGAGGGGGGTGAGCTGGTCGCGGTAGTATCGCCAGCGGCCCGAGGAGGAGCCGTAGATCGGCCGCCGTACCTGGGCGGCGCTGGCGGTGAGTGAGACTGCCGAATTGCGCTCGATTGCAATCGCCGAGTCGCTCCAGTCGAGCCCGCAGAAAGACGCGGCGGCCGACGCCGTGCCGATAGGATCGCCAACCAGCGACTCATAGCGAACCTCGTGGATGTGTTCGCCTAGGGTCGACCGCCAGTGCCTGATCAGCCGGTCGTATGCGGCGTAGTAGCGCGCGAGATCGTTGAAATCGTAACTGAACGGGTAAGCGTCACCGAACAGCGTTCGGAACATCGCGAAGCAGCTGTCGAGCGGCGTACGGGTCACGAGCAGCAGTCTCGCCCGCGGCAAGGCGCGCTGGATGGCGCCCAGATAAAGGTAATTCATCGGCAGTTTCTCAATGAGCCACTCACCGCGCTCCGTGCGGGCGAACTGCGCATATCGCGCCGCCACGGCGCCCGGGTCAGCCGCCGCCGCACGTGCGAACACGTCGCCCGGCACCGGACCAGGCCGAGGGGATTCTCCACCGAGCAAAGCGCGGGCGAAATTCTCGGTCTCCCCGTTGGAGCGGACCCCGGGGAGATTCGAGAGAATACGCTCGAGCAGCGTAGTGCCGGATCGGGGCAGACCGACGATGAAGATGAATCGTTCGCCGTCCTCGGCGGCCTCGTGCGCTCGAGGCGCGTTTCCCGGGAAGACCTCTGTGATCCGTCGCAGCTTGTGTTCATCGAGACCGACGTCGTAGCCGAGGTGACGGCGTCGCGTGGCCGCGGCCTCGGCAAACCAGCGAAACGCCGAGTCGAACTGCTGCAGATCGTCGAGCTCCTTGCCAAGGGCATAACCGAGAAACACTCGCGCCCGGTCATCGAGCTGCGGTCGCTCCAGAATCCGGCGCAGCTCCGTGACGTGATTCGCGGCGGCAGTCTGCACCCTGAGCTCAGAGCGCAGCAGAAAGCTGCGGTACTCGTGCGCATCGAGCCCGATGGCCCGATTGCAGGCTGCCTCCGCTTCATCGAGTCTGCCGAAACTGCGCTCACTCGCTGCCAGGTTGTACCAATGCCGGGCCGCGTCCGGCGAGAGCTCGGTGGCGCGTCGATACAGGGCATTGGCGCGCCGGTGGCAGCCGAGATGAAGCGATACGTACGCGAGAGCGTCACACGCATCGCCACCGGCGGGCTCAAGCCCGATGGCCTGCCTGACCACCGCATCGGCCTGTGCCGGGCGGCCCAATTGCACGAGGATCGTCGCCAACAGACCGTGCGCCGAGGTACACACGCGAGCCTGCGCGACGGCTTGCTCAGCGAGGGCCCTCGCCTCCTCCAGGCGCCCCGCGCGCATCAGGCGGAGGGCCGCGAAATCAGGTGTTGTGCCGGGCATAATCGCAGCGTGTGAGGGTGGATTCCTTATACCGCGCGACGCATCGCGGGTCGAGCCGGCCCAGGCGCGGATTCACGGCGAGATCCCAAAAAATCTGATTTCCTAGCATCCGTGCGCGATTGGTAAGACCACATCCGGAACGCCCGCGCTATGGTCCTGCGCAGGTCGGCCGCCCATCCAGGAAGCGACGCGTGATTTCGAGCGATCCACTGCTGCAACCCTACCAGTTGAAGCACCTCACGCTGCGCAACCGGATCATGACGACCGCGCACGAGCCAGCCTACCCTGAAGAGGGCATGCCGAAGGCGCGCTATCGCGCCTACCATGTCGAGCGGGCCAAGGGTGGCATCGCCTTGACCATGACGGCAGGCTCTGCGGCGGTATCGCGCGACAGTCCGCCCGCGTTCAACAACATCCTGCTTTACAAGGATGAAGTCGTTCGCTGGATGAAGGAGCTGGCGGACGCCTGCCACGAACACGGTGCCGCCGTGATGGTGCAAGTCACGCACCTTGGGCGCCGCACCCGCTGGGACCGCAACTTCTGGCTGCCGGTGGTCTCGCCGTCGCACCGCAAAGAGGCTGCACACCGCGCCTTCCCCAAGCGAATCGAGGAATGGGACATCCGGCGCATCGTGACCGACTTCGCGGATGCCGCCGAACGCATGAAGGCCGCGGGCCTGGACGGCATCGAGCTCGAGGCCTACGGCCATCTCATCGATCAGTTCTGGTCTCCCCTGACGAACGATCTGGAGCCTCCATACGGTGGTTCGCTCGAGAACCGCATGCGTTTCACGTTCGAGGTTCTAGCGGCAATTCGCAAGCGCGTCGGTCCCGAGTTCATCGTCGGCATCCGCTACACGGCCGATGAGCTGCTCGCCGGGGGCGTGACGCGCGAGGACGGACTGGAGATATCCCGCCGCCTCAAGGCGAGCGGCATGGTCGATTTCCTCGACATCATCCGGGGACACATCGATACCGACGCCGGTCTCACGGACGTCATCCCGATCCAGGGGATGCCGAGTGCTCCACACCTTGATTTTGCAGGCGAAATTCGCTCGGCCATCGGTCTGCCCACCTTTCACGCCGGACGCATTCAGGACGTCGCGACGGCGAGACACGCCATCACATCCGGCAAACTGGACATGGTCGGCCTGACGCGCGCACACATCGCCGATCCCCACATCGTACGCAAGCTCAGCGCAGGGCGCGAGGATGAAATCCGACCGTGCGTGGGCGCCAATTACTGTCTCGATCGGATCTACCAGGGCGGGTCGGCCTACTGCATTCACAATGCCGCCACGGGCCGTGAACTGCTCATGCCCCACGACATCGCGCCTGCACCGCTCAGCCGCAAAGTCGTGGTGGTCGGCGCTGGGCCCGCCGGTCTGGAGGCGGCGCGCGTGGCGGCGGAGCGTGGTCACCAGGTGCTCGTATTCGAGGCGGCCTCGGAGCCTGGCGGCCAGATCCGGCTCGCTGCCCGTAGCGCTCGTCGTCGGGAGATGCTGAGCATCGTCGAGTGGCGCATGAGTCAGTGCGCGGCGCGCGGTGTGCAGTTCCGCTTCGACTCGTGGTGTGAGCCCGGGGAAGTGCTCGCCGAGAGTCCCGACGTGGTCATCGTCGCCACCGGGAGCCTGCCGTACACCCAGGCGCTGCACTCAGGCAACGATCTGGCGGTGTCGAGTTGGGATGTACTGTCCGCAAGTGTTGCGCCGGGCAGCAACGTACTGCTGTTCGACGATGTGGGCGACCACACCGGCCTGCAGGCCGCCGAGATCATCGCCGCGAGCGGCGCCCGGCTCGAAATCATGACGCCGGACCGCAGCTTTGCTCCGGAAGTCATGGGCATGAATCTCGTGCCGTATATGCGCAGCCTGCAGAAGCTCGACGTGATTTTCACGGTCACGTACCGGCTCGAACGGATCAGCCGGGATGGCGGATCCCTCATCGCCGTGGTAGGGAGCGATTACGGCGGGGTGCGCGCGGAAAGGCGCGTCGACCAGGTCGTTACCAACTGCGGAACGATTCCCAACGACGCGTTGTATTTCGAGCTCAAGCCGCGATCAGCGAACCACGGCGAAATCGATTACGATCGACTCATCGCGGGCCTGCCGCAGACCGCCGGAACCGATGCGCGCGCCGGGTTTCAGCTCTTTCGCATCGGCGATGCCGTTGCCTCGCGGAATACGCATGCCGCGATCTACGATGCCCTGAGGCTTGTCAAGGATATTTGAGATCGTGCCTCGCGAGCGCGCCCGAATCCTGCCGCGGACGTGATCCGCACCGGCCCACCCACAGAGCCCACGTTGTCAGACACCACCGCACAGTCATTGTCACCGCCCCAGCGCGCGGTCGTCGCCATCGCCGGACTGGCGCTGGTGGTGATAGGCGGGAGCATGTTCAACATCCTGCCGCTGATCGCGGCGGGCGCTGCGGACAAGCTCGGATTCTCAGCACCGCAGGCTGGCGGGCTCTCATCGGCACTGACCATCGCCTCGGGGTTGAGCGCGCTGCTCGCGGGAATCTGGGTCCGCTCCCTCTCCTGGGGATATGCTGCGGGGCTCGCGCTCGGCGGCATGTGCGTCAGCCTGCTCGCTGCCCTCGGCGTGCACGGCTACTGGCTGTTCGTGTCGCTGCAGGCGGCCGCCGCGTTCTTCGGCAGCGCTGCCTTTTCCCTGGGCATGACCATCGTCTCCGATGGACACCAATCGGCGCGCAGCTTCGGCGTCGCCATCTCCGCTCAGGCGGCATATCAAATCGCCGCCCTCTGGGCCGGACCGCTGCTGCTGCGCGGCTCGGGGCTTGACGGGGTATTGCTCCTGCTGGCCGTTCCGGCCGGTCTCGCCATCCTGGGCGCACGGGTGCTGCCGGCACGCGGCCGCGTCCTGCCGCCGGCATCGCGCGGGAGCCTGCTGCGTCCCCCGTTGCTGCTCGCGTTCGCAGGATTCACCCTGTTTTTCGTCGGCGCAGGCGCGTATTGGACCTACATTGAGTTGCTCGGACAGGCACAGGGCATCAGCGGCGCGCTGATTGCCGATTGTGTCGCGCTCAGCGTGACGGCCGGCATTCCTGGCGGCCTTCTCGCTGCGGTGCAGGGCAGCCGGCTCGGCCGTCTCCCGCCGTTGGTGCTCTCGGGCGCGCTGATGGTGATCGCCGCGCTCCTGCTGCGCAGCGCCGGTGGCGTGCTCGTGTTCGGCGCCGCAGGGGTTCTCTACTATTTTGCCTGGTGCTATTCGCTCACCTACCAGTTCAGCCTCGTCAATGCCGTGGATGTCACCGGACGCGCCGTGGCGCTTACCGGGGCCTGCGCATTCTTCGGCTCGGCGGGCGGCTCGGCGCTGGCAGCCGTCTTGGTCGCACCCGCCGGCTACCGGGCGGTGGCGTGGATCGCTGGGCTAGCTGCCTGTCTCAGTGTGGTTGCCTACGCACTAGCCTCCATGCTGCACAAGCGCGGCGGTGCGGCGCGATGATCGCGGCGGGCGCACGCGGGGCGCTGCCGATCCGGCGCGCAATCGCCGGGGGCCGCCCGATGGCGCTTGTGCGGCCCGTCCCGCGGCTCGAGCTGCGTGGACCTCGGTGCGTGGATCCGCGAGATTCCTTCTCATCGCCGGACGTTGTTTCGATCCCCTTTCTTGTGCCGCAAGGCGGCACGCTCGCCTAGTCGCCACACGGTGTTGCACCCCGCAGACAGCGCCGCGTCTCAGCCCGACCGCACGGTAGGGGCGGTCATCGGACTTGTGCTCGTTCTCATCGGCGCGAGTATGTTCCAATTTCTTCCCCTCATTACGGCGGGCGCGGACAAGCTGGACTTCTCCGCCGGTCAGGTCGGTGTGATGTCATCGCTGCTGACTGCCACGTCCGGCATCGGCTCGCTGCTCGACAGTATGGGACTGTCTCTCTTGCTCGCGCTGGCTGCGCATCGCTTCTGGCTGTACGCATCACTGCAGGGTGCGGCCGCGCTTTTCTCAAGCACCGCCTTTTCGCTCGGTATGACCGTTATTTCCGATGGGGTCGATTCGGCGCGCCGCTTCGGTGCAGCGATGGCTGCTGTACAGGCGGCGTACCAGATCGGGGCGCTGTGGGCCGGCCCGACGCTGTTGCGCCTTCCTGCTGTGAGCGGCGTCCTGCTGCTGCTGGCTATCCTGGCCGGTCTCGCCATGACACTGGTACCGTTGCTGCCGGCGCGGGGACGTCCGAGGCCATTGTCGCCGCGCGGCGGTCTGTTGCGACCGGCGGTGCTGCCGACTTTCCTCGGCCCGGGCCTCTTTTTCGTCGGGGCGGGGGCGTATTGGACCTATATCGAGTTGCTGGGGCAGGCGCGTGGCATGTCGAGCCAGCTCGTCGCGGACTGGATCGCTGTGAGTGTTGCGGCCGGCGCCTCGCTGGCGGCACTGCTCGTGAGCCCGAATGACTACGGCGCGGTGATCTGGATTGCCGCACTCGCGGCCTGCCTCAGCGTCGGAATGTATGGGCTGTCTGCGCTTCTGCACGCACCTGCGCCGGGCGCTGAAGACCAGATGCTCCGTGGCATCAACGGCGGCGGGGCGTGAGCACAACGTTGCAGGAGGTGAGCATGTCGGTGCATGTCGAGGAACACGTCTGGATCGCCCTGAGCGACGGGTGTCGCCTGGGCGCGCGCCTATGGATTCCTCGCGCGGCCTTCCAGAGCCCGGTACCGGCTGTGCTCGAGTACATTCCCTACCGCAAGCGCGACGGCACGCGCAAGCGCGATGAGCCGATGCATGGGTATTTCGCCGAGCATGGCTATGCCGCCGTGCGCGTCGACATGCGTGGCTCCGGGGAGTCCGACGGTCACCTGGCGGATGAGTACCTGAGACAAGAACAGGACGACGCCCTGGAGGTCATCGCCTGGATCGCAGCCCAGCCGTGGTGCAGCGGATCGGTGGGCATGCAGGGCAAGTCGTGGGGTGGATTCAACGCCCTGCAGATCGCGGCGCGGCGACCACCGGCGCTGAAGGCGATCATCACGACCTTCTCGACCGACCACCGCTACACCGATGACATCCACTACATGGGCGGCTGCCTGCTCAACGACAATCTGTGGTGGGGCAGCATCATGCTCGCCTACCAGAGCCGACCGCTCGATCCGCAGATTATCGGTGACAGCTGGCGCGAGCGCTGGTTGGAGCGCATCGAGCGGCTGCCGTTCTTTCCGGCGCTCTGGCTCCAACATCAACGCTACGATGCCTACTGGAAGCACGGCTCGGTCTGCGAGGACTTCGCGGCGATCCAATGTCCGGTGCTGGCCATTGGCGGCTGGTCGGACGCCTACACTAACGCCGTGCCGCGGCTGCTCCAGGGGCTCAAGGTTCCGCGGCTCGGCATCATCGGCCCCTGGGGACACATCTACCCACACGACGGGTCTCCCGGTCCCGCGATCGGCTACCTGCAGGAGGCTGTCCGTTGGTGGGATCAATGGCTCAAAGGGCGCGATACCGGGATCATGAAGGAGCCGATGCTGCGAGCCTACCTCGAAGATCCGGTTCCACCAGACGGCACCCGCACCTTCATGCCGGGCCGCTGGGTGGGCGAACCGTCGTATCCTTCGCCGAATATTCAGCCCCGACGCTTGTATCTGTGCGCGAACGGGAGCCTCGCCGAGCAGGTAAATACGCTCGGTGGAGTTCTGCTTGTCCGGTCACCGCAGAGTCACGGCAAGGCGGCCGGGGAATGGATGGCCACCGGCTGCCCCGGGGAACAGCCGACTGACCAACGGCTCGACGACGGTGGCGCCCTGGTGTTCGACACGCCGGTGCTCGCCGAGGACCTCAGCGTGCTCGGCCCGCCGGAGCTGCATCTGCGCCTTGCCGCCGATACGCCCGTTGCGCAGCTGTCGGTGCGCCTCGGAGATATCGCGCCGGACGACAGGGTCACTCGTGTCAGCTACCAGGTATTGAACCTCACTCACCGCGACGGTCATGAGTCGCCCTCGCCTTTGGAGCCAGGTCGCTTCTACGATGTTCGCGTGGTGCTGAACGCGTGCGGGCATCGGTTCCCGCCCGGGCATCGCATCCGGGTGTCGATCGCAACCGCCTACTGGCCGATCGTCTGGCCCGCGCCGTATCCGGCTATGCTCTCGATTGACACCGCGGCCAGCACCATCGAGCTGCCCGTGCGACACGCCAGCGGGGGTGCGCAGGTCGCGTTCGAGCCGCCGGCGCACGGCCCGATCACCCAGGCGACCGTCGTCGATCCTGGCAGCGTCAGCCGCATCAGCATCCAGAATCACGTCACCGGTGAAAACACCTATATCACCGAAGGGATCGGCGGTCTGTTCGGTGAAGGCATTGTGCGTCTGGAGGAAATCGATCTCCAGATCGCGCACAGCCTCAAGCGTGAATTGACCATCAAGGACGATGACCCGCTGTCAGCGCACTACGTGTTGACCCAGTCGTACGAGGCGGGCCGGGAGGGATGGCAGACCCTGATCGCCACCCGGGCCGACATGCGCTGCGACCGGGAGAATTTCTACCTCACCGGCTCCTTGGCCGCGCGGTTGAACGGACAATGGGTCGTCGAGCGACAGTGGAATGTGACCATCGCGCGCGATCTGATGTGACTCAGGCGGGTTTGCCGCCGGACCCGCCGCCGCCTAGCGATTCACCGTCGCCATGCCCGCCGGGGGATAGCGCATGCCCGCGGCCGCCCCGAGCGGAAAAGCCTGTGCGAGCGCCTCCAGATCTGTGCCGCTGAGATTCACCTCGAGTGCTCCGAGGTTCTCGGCGAGACGCTCTCGCCGCTTGGTGCCCGGTATTGCGATGACGTCCTCGCCCTGTGCGAGCACCCACGCTAGCCCCAGCTGCGCGGCGGTGCAGCCGCGCGCGGCGGCCAGTGCGTGCACCCGCTCGACGAGGTGCAGATTGCGCGCGAAGTTCTCGCCCTGAAAGCGCGGATGGTTGCGCCGGAAATCGTCCTCCGCCAGGTCCTCCGGACGCCTGATTGCGCCGGTGAGGAAGCCGCGCCCGAGCGGCGAGTACGCCACCAGGGCGACCCCCAGGCGGCGGCACGCCGCCAGCATGCCGTTTTCCTCGACGTCACGCGACCAAAGGGAAAACTCGCTCTGCAGCGCAGCGATCGGATGGACGCGCGCGGCACGCTCGAGCGTCGCTGCCGAGGCTTCGCAGAGCCCCAGATAGCGCACCTTGCCCGCGACGACGAGCTCGGCCATCGCACCGACCGTCTCCTCGATCGGCACCTCGGCATCCACCCGATGTTGGTAGTACAGGTCGATGTGCCCGACCCCGAGGCGCTTGAGGCTGGCCTCGCAGGCGGTGCGCACGTAGTCAGGCCGGCCACTGATCGCGCGGCCGGCCGGATTCGCGGCATCGCGCACGATGCCGAACTTGGTGGCGAGGAACACCGCATCGCGCCGGCCGCGGATCGCGCGGCCTACCAGCTCCTCGTTGGTGAATGGCCCGTACATGTCGGCGGTATCGAGCAGCGTCACACCTCGGTCCAGCGCCAGGTGGATCGTCGCGAGCGACTCGGCATCCTCACCGTGGCCGTAGAACTCGCTCATGCCCATGCACCCCAGCCCCAAGGCCGAGACGCGCGGCCCGTTGCGGCCGAGAACCCGTGTCTGCATGGTCAACTCCTTGTTCATAAAGGGAAATCGGCCGCTCGACGGCCCGCGCCCAGCGAGCAGTATATCGCTCTGGGGCGGCCGGCCACCGGCTCGCTTCGCCGGCCCCCCGCCGCGGTGGCGCGATGGCAGAATCCCCGCCAGCACATTTACGTTCCGAAGGGGAACGCGACCATGTCCACCGCCAACCTGCCGCCCTCCGCACTGCAGCTCAGCCCGCGCCGGCACTCCACGGCCGCCGGCACCATCGATGAGCTGGTCCGCGAACAGCTCGAGCACTTCGGTATCGCCGCCGAGTCCGCGCATGGCCAGGCGCTCGCGCGCCTCGCGCGAGCGCTGATCGATGCGAACGGCGCGGCCCAGGAGGCCTGGCGACTGACCACCGACACGCTCGCGCGCATGGACCGGCGCGAGCGCATCGCGTGGTTCAACGCCAAGCGCTTCGCGTGCTTTCAGCTCGCGAAGGTGCTCGATACGCTGCAGAACCCGCTGCGCGCCACCTATCAGTCGCTCATGGACGATGCCTCCACGGCCACGGCCAAGGGCCCCTACCCGTTGTTCGACAACGTCACGGCGCTGTTCAGCGCCACACCTGTGATCACGCGCACCGCGACCTACGTCTATGCGTGTACGGAGTGGGTGGAAGACGCCTTCCAGGGCAAGGAGCTGCTGCACGAGATCTACTCGCGGCTGCTCAACCCGACCTCCATCTGCCTCGCCAATCACATCGTCGACCTGGAGGCCGGACCGGAGGCGGCCGAGTATTTCGCCTGGAATTTCAACTCCGGCATGGCAGCCATCGATGCCACGCTCGCCAATCTCCTCGGCTACGAGGACGTGGTGCTCGCCAGCCGCAACGTGTACGGTGGCACGTATCAGCTGCTGCACGACTGGTACGGCAAACGCAGCAACCTCAGTGTGGCGGTCGAATGGTTCGATGGCGAGAGCGTCGAGGCCTTCGCCGCACAGCTGGCCGAGCTCGAACGGCGCCACGCCGCACGCCTCGCCCAGGGGCGGCAGATCTACGTCTACCTCGAGTCGCCCTGCAATCCGCACGGCAACATTCTCGACGTTCCCGCGATCTGCCGCGCGGCGCATGCCAAGGGGCTGACGGTGATCTGCGATGCGACCGTGGGCACACCGGTGCTGCAGCGCCTCCTGCGGCGCGCCGAGCGCTCGGAGCGGCCCGACTTCCTCATCCACTCGTATACCAAGGACATCTGCGGCTCCGGCAACACTACCGCCGGCGTGGTCATCGGCCGCACGGAGCGGATGTTCCTGCCCAAGGGCGCGACGGTGCGCGCCACCGGTCACGATGGATACGAGCGCGAGTACCGCTGGGACGAGACCATGTTCTGGAACGTCTACTACGTCAAAGGCGCCTTTCTCGAGGCCGACAAGGCCTTCGAAGTGCTGAGCGGCATGCGCACCATGGAGCTGCGCGTGCTGCAGAAGTGCATCAACACCATCGTGCTGGCACGCGCACTGTCGCTGCACCCGATGATCAACGTGCACTGCTCCGCGGTCGCGAACCATCCTAACGGCGCGCTGCGTGAGCGCCTCATGACGCTCGGCCTGCCGGCGCCGCTGTTCACCATCGATTTCGAGGGCACGCCGCGTTACCCGCAGCGCCTCGAGCGAGGGCGGCTGCAGCGCCTGCTCGACAGCCTGGAGCCGGCCTTCGGTCTGCAGGTCACCCTCGGGCAGACCAACACCGTGGTCCTGTGCCCGGCGCTGACCAGTCACTCGGAGATGTCCGAACAGGCGCTCGCCGCCGCGGGCATCACGCCGAGCACGCTGCGCATCTCGGTCGGGGACGAAGACCCGCGCTACCTGCTCGAGCACCTGCGTCGGGCCGCGGAGCTGGCCGCCGGCGAGGATGCGCCGCAGTTCGTCGCGGGCTTCCCCGGCCGTGCGCAGCTCAACCAGATCTACGAGGAGGTGTACGCCGACGTACACCGGCGCTGGATCGCACAGCGCTGCGCGCAGTGAGGCCGGCGCGGTCGCGACCGCAAGGCGCGACCGCGCTGCACGCCCCCTCAGCGCACTGGATCGAGGAACAGCAGCCGCAGCGAGCCGGGCGTGAACGGCGAGCCGCTCGGCCGCTTACCGGCATGCCAGGCTGCAAAGAACGCCTGCAGCGCCTGCGCCGTGGTGTGGGCCGCGACGATGAACACACGCCCGCTGCGCGGATCGAGCGCCATGGTTCGCCCCGACAGCGCGGTCTTCACCGTCGTCAGCGGCTCGAACAGGTTCGCGTTGACCTCGCGGATGACCGATAACGTGCCATCGAGCCCGTTGGAGCTGAAAACGAGCCTGCCTCGCGCATCGAACCGGTCCGCATCGGTGCCGCGACCGATCGGCAGCGTCGCCACCACCGCACCGTCCTTGGCGTTGAGCACGACGAGCCGCCCGTTCGAGCAGCTTGCGAACAGGCGGTGCGTCGCGGTGTCGATGGCGAGCCCGTGCGGCCCGCGGCAGGTCGGCATCGGCCAGGCCGCAGTGAGCCGATCGGTTGCGGTGTTGATCCGGAAGATTTCGTGGTGCGTGACGCCGTTGACGTACAGCTCTCCTCTGCCGTCCGGCACCGCGTATTCCAGGTCTCCGCCGAGGTGGATCATCGTCACCACGGTGCGCCGCACTGGATCAATTACCGCGACGGTGCCCGTATCACCGTCGATGACGAAGGCATGACCGCTTGCCGGATCGAACCTCACCGCGTCGGCACCAGGCTGGATCGTCAGTCGTCTCAGCACCCGCAACGACTTCAGGCTGAACAGCACGGCCTGCCCGCGGTCCCCGTCATCGCTGATGCCCACACCGGCCTTCTCATCGAAAGCGATCCCGTGCGGTCCGCCCGGAATGGGTCCAACCTGCCCGACGATCCGCCCGCTGCGTCCGTCGATCACCGTCAGGCGGTTTCCGTGGGCGACGAACACACGGTGCGCGACCGGCTCGTAGACCGCGTAATCCCAACGCTCGGGCGCCCCGAGCGCCACGCTGCGTACGAGGCGATAGGTCAACGCCCCCCGGGCTGAGGCCGGCGGAGCCAGGCCGAGCGTCGCGGCGGCGAGCCACAGCACGGCGGCGAGCCCGGAGCGTGTCATGGGGTATCGCATCGGCAAGCTCCTCGATGAACGCTATGCGGCAGGCGGACTTGCGCCGCCGCCGGATTATGCTGCTGCGGCACGCGCCGGCGCCACGTGCTTGCGGCCCAGCCGGCTCGCCTGCGCCTCGGGCTGTCGCAATGGGTCGTCACAACTGGCGTGTGCGTGCCGATCGAGCTAGGGTGGGCCCGAGAATCACCGTCGGCGCGCCGAAGGAGGCCCCATGAGCCGGATCGAGCTGCCCGGCAGCGCCCGCGAGCCGTTGCCCGGTGCGCGAGCGGTGCGTCCTGCGGCCGCCGATGAGCGTCTGGAGGCGACGCTCGTTCTGCGACCCAGCGCCGCGCCGCTCTGGGACGATCACCTGGCGCGGCTCGGTCGCGGCGAGCGCGCGACGCCGCTGACACGTGAACAGTTCGCACAGCGCCACGGCGCCAGCGAGACCAATCTGCAGGCGGTTGTCACCTTCGCCGCCGCGCATGGTCTGGCCGTCGTGCAACGGCATGCCGCGCGTCGCACCGTCATCGTGTGCGGCGCCGTGGTGCAGATCAATGCCGCATTCGGTGTCGAGTTGTGGCAGTTCGAGTACCCCCAGGGCACCTATCGCGCACCCCGCGCGGCCGTGCAGCTTCCCGCGGAACTGCAGGACATCGTCGTGGCGGTGCTCGGGCTGGACGACCGAACGCAGGCGCGACCGCATCTGCGCGTGCGCAGCGGACCGAAGCGGCGCCGCTCAGGCGCGACCGTGCCACCCGCGGCGTCATTCACCGCCGTGCAACTTGCCGCTCTGTACCAGTTTCCCTCCGGCGCCGGCCAGGGCCAGTGCATCGCGCTCATCGAGCTCGGTGGCGGTTACCGTCCGAGTGACCTGAGCGCCTACTTCAGCGCTCTGGCGCTGCCCACGCCCCAGGTCGTCGCGGTATCCGTCGACCATGGCACGAACACACCGAGCGGCAATCCCAACGGCGCGGACGGCGAGGTGATGCTGGACATCGAGGTGGCCGGTGCGGTCGCGCCGGCTGCGGCGCTGGCGGTCTACTTCGCGCCGAATACCGATGCGGGATTTCTCGACGCGCTCACCACCGCAATCCACGACACGGTGCATCGGCCGTCGGTGGTGTCGGTCAGCTGGGGCGGGCCGGAGTCCACCTGGACGGCTCAGGCGCTGCGCGCCATGGACCAAGCCTTGCAGGCCGCGGCACTCATGGGCATCACGGTGTGTGTCGCCGCGGGTGACGGCGGCTCGAGCGACGGGATGCCCGGGACGGCCCTGCACGTGGACTTTCCGGCGTCGAGCCCGCATGCCCTCGCCTGCGGTGGAACGCATCTGCGCACCACGGCAAACACCGTCGTCAGCGAGTCGGTGTGGAACGACGGAACGCCGGCGGGCGGCGCCACCGGTGGCGGTGTCAGTGCGGTCTTCGCGCTACCGGTGTGGCAGCAGGGACTGCAGCTCACCGATGCGCAGGGAAGGCGAGCGCCGCTTGCGCGTCGCGGAGTGCCGGATGTCGCGGCCGATGCCGACCCGCGCTCCGGCTACCAGGTGGTCGTCGACGGCACGGCAGCGGTATTCGGCGGCACGAGTGCGGTGGCTCCGCTCTGGGCGGGGCTCATCGCGCGCCTGAATGCGCAGCGCCGTGTCAGCGCCGGGTTGCTCAACCCGCTGCTCTATGCCAACCCCGCGGCGCTTCGCGACATCACCCGCGGCAACAACGGAGCCTACCGCGCCTCGCGCGGTTGGGATGCCTGCACTGGCCTGGGCAGTCCCGCGGCGCCGCTCGGTACCTTGCCGGGGTGGTGAGGCGCTCGGCCTGCCGCGGCGCCGCTGCTCAGATCTCGGCAAGGCCTTCGAGATAGAACACGCACTCGCCGATGAGCTCGACACGCTCGCCGTTCACCCGACACCACAGCTCTCCGCCGCGACGCGAGGCCTGGTAGGCGCGCAGGTGCGACTTGCCGAGCCGCTCCGACCAGTACGGTGCGAGCGCGCAATGGGCGCTGCCGGTGACCGGATCCTCGGGCACACCGCGCGCCGGCGTGAAATACCGGCTGACGCAATCGAATTCACCCTCGCCGCGTGCGGTGACGATGACGCCCAGACGATCCAGCCGCGCGATGGCCTCGATGTCGGGCCGCAGCGTACGGACGGCCTGCTCGCTGTCGAGCGTCACGAGATAGTTCACGGCGTCGGCGCGTACTTGCTGCGGGACTGCCCCGAGGGCGCCGCGAAGCGCTTGGGAGTCGGGCGCCGGGACGGTCGCTCGGGCGGGAAAGTCCATTGCGTATCCGGCGGCCGCGCGCGTCACGGACAACGCGCCGCTCGCCGTGTGGAAGGTGACGGCCGGTCTGTCCGGTTCCAGCCGCTCGAGCACCACTGCGGCGCTCGCGAGCGTCGCGTGCCCGCAGAGCGGCACCTCCACCGCCGGCGTGAACCAGCGTAGCTGGTACGAGCCGTTCCCGCCGACGAGAAAAGCCGTTTCCGAAAGGTTGTTTTCCTGCGCGACCGCCTGGAGCACGGCGTCCGACGGGAACGCCTCGAGCGGCATCACTGCCGCGGGATTGCCGCTGAAGCGCTGCCGGGTGAAGGCGTCCACCTGGAAGATGCGTGCACGCATCAGGCAGTCTCCTGCGCCGCCGGTGCTCGGCCCTCGAGCCTCGCCACGGTGCCCTCGATCCAGGCCTGCACCTGCTGATTGACCTCGCGCGGATCCCGTCCGGCGGCGCTCACCGGCGGTCCGATCACCACGTGGACCGTGCCGGGGCGCTTGCGCCAGCCGCGCCGCGGCCAGAAGCGGCCGGCATCGTGCGCCACGGGCACCAGCAGCCGCCCCGTCTCCGCCGCGAGCAGCGCGCCGCTGACGCCGTAGCGGCGCGTCTGGCCCGGTGGCATGCGCGTGCCTTCCGGGAAAATGATGATCCAGTCCCCCTCTGCCAGCCGCTCCTTGCCTTGCGCGATGACTTGACTTACCGCCGAGTGCCCTGACTTGCGGTCGATCGCGATCGCGTGCACCTGGCGGATGCCCCAGCCCATCGCCGGAATCCACGTCAGCTCGCGCTTGAGCACCCAAACCTGCCGCGGAAACACCAGGGCCATGGCGATCGTTTCCCACGAGGAGGAATGCTTCCACAGTGCGATGTGATTGCCCGGGGGCAGGTTCTCCAGCCCCTCGACGCGGAACTCGAGCCGGCAGGTCCAGCGCAGCACCGTCAGCAGGACTCGCGACCAGACCCGCACCAACGCGAAGCGGCGGGGGAACGGCAGCATGGCGCAGGCGATGACGAAGAAGATCGAGTAGAGAAACGTCCAGAGGAACAGGAAGACCGTAAAGAACAGCGAGCCAAACAGCTGCATGGAGGTTCCTCAGCCCGGGAGACGCGACAGGTCAGCGACGTCCGCGAACAACGTGCGCATCTGGCGCAACAGCGCCAGACGGTTCTCGCGCAGGCGCGTGTCTTCGTCCATCACCATGACTTCCTCGAAGAACCCGTCAACCGCCTGACGCAGCCCGGCAAGCTCGGTCAGCGCGCCGGCATAATCGCCGCGCTGCAAAGCGGCGGTGACGGCGGCCTGCACCGGCTGTAGCGCATCGAACAGACGCCGTTCGGCCGGCGCCACGAGCAGCAGTGGATCGACCGGCCTCGTACTCGCGCCGGCCGCATCCGCCAATGCGCTCTTTTTCAGGATGTTGGCCACCCGCTTGTTGGCCGCGGTCAGGCTGGCGGCCTCGGGGAGCGCCAGGAATGCGCGCAGCGCGGCGAGCCGCGCTGCGAATTCCAGCGGCGAGCGCGGCCGCCTCGCGAGCACGGCGTCGAACATCTCGGTGGTGATGGCCCGGGCGCCGTCCGGCGTCGCGCTCTGCCCTTCCAGGTAATGGGCGCGCAGCCGCTCGAACACGTAGTCGTAGAGATCGCCGGCGGCATCGGGCAGCACAGGAACGGGCTTGCCGGCACTGAGCGCGATCCGCTCGATGTCCGCGCGCGCCAGGCGCGAGGCATGCTCCAGCAGGGCGGTCAGATCGAGCTCGATGCGCTTCTCGAGCAGGATGCGGATCAACCCGATGGCCGCGCGGCGCAGTCCGAACGGGTCCTTGGTACCGGTGGGCTTCTCGCCGATGGCGAAGATCCCCGCCAGCGTGTCGAGCTTGTCGGCGACCGCGAGCAGCGTCCCGGTGCCCGTGAGCGGCAGCGCGTCGCCCGCGGCGCGCGGCAGATAATGCTCGCCGATCGCGGCCGCGATCTCACGGTCCTCCCCGTCCGCCACGGCGTAGTGCGTGCCCATGGTGCCCTGCAGCTCGGGGAATTCTCCGACCAGCGCAGTGAGCAGGTCGCACTTGCAGAGCATCGCGGCGCGCTCGAGTGGCCCGCTCGAGTGTCCGAGCGCGGTCGCCATCTGAACCGCCAGGGCGCGGATGCGCCGGGCGCGGTCGCCGAGGGAGCCGAGCCGCGCCTGGAACGTCACGGCATCGAGCGCCTCGATCCGCGCGCCGAGCGGTGTCTTGCGGTCTTGCGCCCAGAAGAATGCCGCGTCCGCGAGGCGCGCTCGCACGACGCGCTCATTGCCCGCGATCACCTTGGCCGGCTCGCGGCTCTCGATGTTGGCGACCGCCACGAAATACGGCAGGAGGGTGCCGTCCGCGCGCTCGACCGGGAAGTAGCGCTGGTGATCCTCCAGGGTCGAGATCAACACCTCGCGGGGCAGCTCGAGGAAGCGTGGCTCGAAGTGCCCCGCGAGTGGCGCCGGCCACTCCACCAGCGCGGTCACCTCGTCGAGCAATGCCTCGCGCACCAGAGCCCGCCCGCCGAGCGCGCTCGCTGCGCCGATCACGCCCGAATGAACCCGCTCGCGGCGCAGGGCAAAGTTCGCCACGACGTGACCGCGCTCGGCGAGCACCCGCTCATAGGCCCCCGCTCGAGCGAGGCGCAGCGGCCGCGGCGCGTGAAAGCGGTGTCCCCAGGTTACGGCGCCTGCGGCGGTCTGCAGCAGCGTTGCCGGCACCACCGACGAGCCCAGCAGCAGCACGATCCAGTGCACCGGACGGACGAACTGCGCCTCGCTCGCGCCCCAGCGCATGCGGCGCGGAACCGGCAGCGCCTCGAGCGCCTGTTGCACGATGCCGGGCAGCAGCTCTGCGGTCGGCGCGCCGGCCTTGATGCCGATGTAGTAGAGAAACGACCCTTTGGCATCGGTGCGCCGCTCGAGCGCCTCGATGCCGACCGCGCAGCTCGCGGCAAACGCCTGCGCGGCCCGCGTGGGCGCGCCGCCGGCATCGAACGCAGCGCTCACCGGCGGGCCGCGCCGCTCCACGCGCTGATCGGGCTGGCGCAGGGCCAGGCGCTTGACCCGGACCGCCAGCCGCCTCGGTGTGGCGAAGGACTCGAGCGCACCGTGGGCCAGCGTCGCTCTGTCGAGGCCGGCCTCGATGCCGGCGGCGAACGCCCGCTCGAGCACGCGCAGCGCAGTCGGCGGCAGCTCCTCGGTGCCGATCTCAACCAGAAAGTCCTGCTTCTCCATGCTCACGCTTCCGCCGCCGCGTGCAGCATGGGAAATCCCAGCGCCTGGCGACTCTCCAAGTACGAGCGTGCCACCGCGCTCGCGAGCGAGCGCACGCGCAGGATGTAGCGCTGGCGCTCCGTGACCGAGATGGCCCCGCGCGCATCGAGCAGGTTGAAGGTGTGCGAGGCCTTGAGCACCTGCTCGTACGCCGGCAGCGGCAGGCCGTGGGCGAGCAGGGCCCGGCAGGACTGCTCGTGGTCCTCGAAGTGGCGCAGCAGTGCCGGCACGTCGGCGGCCTCGAAGTTGTAGCGCGACTGCTCCACCTCGTTCTGGTGGAAGACATCGCCGTAGCTCACGCGACCGCGCGCACCGTCGGTCCAGAGGATGTCGTACAGGCTCTCGACGCCCTGCAGGTACATCGCGAGGCGCTCCAGTCCATAGGTGATCTCGCCGCTGACCGGCCGGCAGTCCAGGCCCCCGACTTGTTGGAAATAGGTGAACTGGGTGATCTCCATCCCGTTCAGCCAGACCTCCCAGCCCAGTCCCCAGGCGCCGAGGCTCGGGGACTCCCAGTTGTCCTCGACGAAACGTACGTCATGCACCAGAGGATCCAGACCGAGCGCGCGCAGGCTGCCCAGGTACTGCTCGATCAGGTCCGGCGGCGAGGGCTTGATGAGGACCTGGAACTGGTAATAGTGCTGCAGCCTGAACGGATTCTCGCCGTAGCGGCCGTCGGTCGGCCGGCGGGACGGCTGTGCGTAGGCGGCGCTCCAGGGCTCCGGGCCGATCGAGCGCAGGAAGGTGGCGGTATGGAACGTTCCGGCGCCCACTTCCATGTCGTAGGGCTGCAGCACGATGCAGCCGCGCTCGGACCAGTAGCGCTGCAGCGCGAAGATCAGATCCTGGAACGTGCGGGGCGGGGCCGGAATTTTCATGACTGCGCCGATCGAGCAAAACGACCGCCGAGTATAACCAAGCCGAACCGGCCCAGAGCGCCGCACCAAAATCAGGCAACCCGGACCCGCGAGCGCTGCGCTCCTGCATTGAATGGGCGGCTCTTTGCACTGTTATGGTGCTATGATGAGTTGGTATGCACTAAAACAGTGCATTCTGCTGGGCGCCTGATGTACAAGGCGTTGATTTTAAAGGGCTGACGAATTGGCACGCGGGATGCACTATCGAAGTGCTCCGCCACGCGGCATTCGAGCGGATTCACGTCGAGCAACCGGCAGGCCCTGGGGGATCCACCCGACCCGGCGGCAGTGCGGGCTGTCCCGATGTGGCGGGCGCAACCGTTTTCCTCCGGAGGCGATATGACACCGAGCGATGTACTGAAGCTGATCCAGGATAAAGACGTCAAGTTCGCGGACCTCAGGTTCACCGATACCCGCGGCAAGGAGCAACACGTCACCATTCCGGCGCGACTGGTCGAGGAGGACCTGTTCGGCGACGGCAAGATGTTCGACGGCTCCTCGATCGCCGGTTGGAAGGGGATTAACGAGTCGGACATGATCCTGATGCCGGAGGCGAAGACGGCGGTGATCGATCCGTTTTTCGAGGAGACCACCGTCAACCTGCGCTGCGACGTCATCGAGCCGACGACCATGCAGGGCTACGAGCGCGATCCGCGCTCGCTCGCCAAGCGCGCCGAGGCGTACCTGAAGTCCACCGGCATCGCGGACAACGCGCTGTTCGGACCGGAGAACGAGTTCTTTATCTTCGACAGCGTGCGCTTCGGCAACGAGATGCGCGGCAGCTTCTACGCCATCGACTCCGTCCAGGGCGCCTGGAGCTCCGGCAGCGAATTCCCCGAGGGCAACACCGGGCACCGTCCAGGCGTTAAGGGCGGTTACTTCCCGGTGCCGCCGGTCGATGCCTTCCAGGACATCCGCTCGGCCATGTGTCTCGCCTGTGAGGAACTCGGGCTGAAGGTGGAAGTGCACCATCACGAGGTCGCCACCGGCGGCCAGAGCGAGATCGGCATCGGCGCCGGCACGTTGGTGCAGAAGGGCGACCAGGTGCAGCTGCTGAAATACGCGGTGCTCAACGTCGCGCAGCGCTACGGCAAGACCGCCACCTTCATGCCGAAGCCTCTGGTCGGTGACAACGGCAGCGGCATGCACGTGCACCAGTCATTGCAGAAGGACGGCAAGGCGCTGTTCGCCGGCGACAAGTACGGCGGCCTGTCGGACATGGCGCTGTACTACATCGGCGGCATCATCAAGCACGCCAAGGCGCTCAACGCCTTCACCAATGCCGGGACCAACAGCTACAAGCGCCTGGTGCCGGGCTTCGAGGCGCCGGTCATGCTCGCCTACTCGGCGCGCAACCGCTCGGCCTCGATCCGTATTCCCTGGGTGTCGAACCCGAAGGCCCGGCGCATCGAGGTCCGCTTCCCGGATTCCAGCGCCAACCCGTACTTCGCCTTCACCGCGATGATGCTTGCCGGGCTCGATGGCATCCAGAACAAGATCCATCCGGGCGAGCCGGCCGACAAGGATCTGTACGACCTCGAGCCCGAAGAGGCCAAGCACATCCCGACGGTCTGCCACTCGCTCGACATGGCGCTCGAGCACCTCGACAAGGATCGGGAGTTCCTGACCCGCGGGGGCGTGTTTACCAACGACGTGATCGACGCCTACATCGGCCTGAAGATGCAGGAGGTCACGCGCTTCCGCATGGCGACCCACCCGGTGGAGATGGAGCTGTATTACAGCTGCTGAGCCCTGTGCACGAGCCGTTCTCACTGCGCGCCGCGGCCGCTCTCCCGAGCGGGGAGCGGCCCGGCACGCGGGGAGACTCCGTCGCTGCCCCGCGACAGGACGGTGCGCTTTTGTGCTCGGCGCGCCAAGGGGATATGCTCCGCAGCCATGAGAGCTGCGCGCTTGATCCTGCGGCCGGCGCTGGCCGCGGTGCTGTGTGCCGGGTTGTGCGCCGTCGCCTGGGCTGCGAACGGCAGCGGCGAGGACTCCACGGTGTACAAATGGGTCGATGCCCACGGCGTCATCCATTACAGCGACCATCCGCACGCGAACGCCACCAAGCTGAGCATCAAGGGAGCGCAGACCTACGCGCCCCCGCCGCCGATGCCCGCCGACCTCGAGGCGACGCCGACCCCGGCCGACACCAAGCCGGCGCATGCCTACAGCAACTGCCACATCGCGCAGCCGCACGACCAGCAGATGCTGATGAACGTCCACCACGCCACGGCCGTGGTGCGTACCGACCCGCCGCTGTTCACCGGCAACCGCGTGGAGCTGTATCTCGACGGGCGGCGCATGCCGGGCAGCGGGCCGGCATTCACGTTCCCGGTGTTCCGCGGCCAGCATTCGGTCTCGGCGGTGGTGGTGAACCGCTTCGGGCAGATCGTCTGCGAGACCTCGACCGTGACTTTCTTCGTCCACCAGCCGTCGATCCAGAACCCGCACAATCCCGTGCATCCGCACTGAGGCGGGGTGCGCCCGCGGCGCCGGCGGGAGCCTGCCGTGCGTTTTGAGCCTGGCGCGCCGTCGGCGCTCGCGCACTTCGATCCGGCCGGGCTGTTCGATGCTCTCTCCACCGGCATCATCGTGCTCGATGCGCAGCTGTGCGCCATCTACGCCAACGTCGCCGCGCAGGATCTGCTGGCCTTCAGCCTGAACCAGGCGCGCGGCCGACCGTTCACCGACTTCCTGTCCGACAGCAGCGGCTTGCCCGCGCTGCTGCGCCGGGCGCTCGCAACCGGCGAGGGCATCGCCGACCGGGAGCTGCTCGTGCGGCCGCTGGCCACGCCACGCGAGACGCGCACGCTCGATGTGACCCTCACGCCGCTCGAAGGCCAGATCACCGGCAACCACCTGCTCCTCGAACTTGCCGACGCCACGCAGCGCCAGCGCATCACGCGCGAGAACGATCTGCTGGCGCGTCTCGATGGCAGCCGGCTGATGATTCGCCAGCTGGCGCACGAGATCAAAAACCCGCTTGGCGGGCTGCGCGGGGCGGCGCAGCTGCTCGAGCGCGAGCTGCCGGCCGAGGAGCTGAAGGAGTACACCCGCGTCATCATCGGCGAGGCGGACCGGCTGGCCGCCCTGGTCGACTCGATTGCCGGGCCGGTGCGCCCGCCGGACAAGTCGGTGTTGAACGTGCACGAGATCTGCGAACACGTTTTCCGCCTGCTGCGCGCCGAAGCACCGGCCGACGTCGTGATCGAGCGCGATTACGATCCGAGCCTGCCGACGGCGATGCTCGATCGTCATCAGCTCATCCAGGCACTGCTCAATGTCGCACGCAATGCACTGCAGGCACTCGGCGGCCGGGGCCGCATCGTGCTGCGCACGCGTGCGCTGACCAACGTCAGCATCGGCTCGGCCCGCCACCGGCTGGTGGCGAGCGTGCAGGTGCAGGACGACGGGCCCGGCGTGCCGCCGGAGCTGCACACGAGCCTGTTCTACCCGCTGGTCACCGGCCGGCCCGACGGGACCGGCCTCGGTCTCGCCGTGGCGCAGGAACTCGTGAGCCGCAACGGCGGGCTGATCGAATTCGACAGCGAGCCGGGTCGGACGCTGTTCACCCTGTTGCTGCCACTCGGGGAGGCCGCATGAACCAGGCACTGCGGGTATGGGTCATCGATGACGACGCGTCGATCCGCTGGGTGCTCGAGCGCGCGTTGCGCAACGGGGGGCTGATCGCGCGCGCCTTCGAGTCGGCCGAACCGGCGCTCGAGGCGCTGCGCCGGGACAGCCCGGATGTGCTGATGACGGACATCCGGATGCCGGGGCGCTCCGGACTCGACCTGCTCAGGCGCGTGCGCGACACGCGCCCGGATCTGCCCGTCATTGTCATGACCGCGCATTCGGATCTCGGCAGCGCCGTGTCGGCCTACGAGGGCGGCGCGTTCGAGTACCTGCCGAAGCCCTTCGACATCGATCAGGCGGTGGCCCTGGTGCGCCGCGCGGCCAGCATTCAGCCGGCTGCGCCTCCTGCGGGCGGCGCGGAACCCGACATCCCGGAACTGCTCGGCACAGCACCGGCCATGCAGCAGGTGTTCCGCGGCATCGGTCGGCTGTCTCGCTCGAGCGTGACGGTGCTGATCACGGGGGAGTCGGGCACCGGCAAGGAGCTGGTGGCGCGCGCCCTGCACGTCCACAGCCCGCGCGCCGCCCGGCCCTTCATCGCACTCAACACCGCGGCGATTCCCGGTGATCTGCTGGAGTCCGAACTGTTCGGCCACGAGCGGGGCGCGTTCACCGGCGCCGATGCTCAGCGCCGCGGGCGCTTCGAGCAGGCCGACGGCGGCACGCTGTTCCTCGATGAGATCGGCGACATGTCGACGACGCTGCAGACCCGGCTGCTGCGGGTCCTCGCGGAGGGTGAGTTCTACCGAGTCGGCGGCCAGACTCCCATCCGCGTCGACGTGCGCGTCATCGCCGCCACGCACCAGAATCTGCAGGAACGGGTGACGCAGGGGTCGTTCCGCGAAGATCTGTATCACCGTCTGAACGTCATCCGCCTGCGGTTGCCGCCGCTGCGCGAGCGGGCCGAGGACATCCCGCAGCTGCTGCGTCACTACCTGCGGATGGCCGCGCGCGACCTCGGGATCGAAGTCAAGTCGCTCGCCCCGCAAGCCGAGCGCCGCCTCGGCGCCTACGGCTGGCCGGGCAACGTACGCGAGCTGGTCAATGTCTGCCGCCGCCTCTCGGTGCTGGCCCCCGGCAGCGTCATCGGGACCGAGGACCTGCCGCCGGAAATCGACGGGTTGGCCGGCGGCCCGCAGCTCGACTGGAAGAGCGCGCTCGAGGATTGGGCGGTCCGCCAGGCCGCAAGCGGTGAGGGTGCGCTGCTTGAGCTGGCGCAGCCGGAGTTCGAGCGCATTCTGATCCGCGCGGCTCTGCAGCGCACGCAGGGGCACCGCCAGGAGGCCGCACGGCTGCTCGGCTGGGGGCGCAACACCCTGACGCGCAAGTTAAAGGAGTTGGCGCTCGAAACGCCCGACTCGCCGGGCGAGGGGAGCGAGTCCGAGGGCTGATCACCCGGCGGCGCGCACTGCGCGTCGCTCAGACGCGCAGCGTTCCGGTGAGCTCCGTGACGGTGCCGAAGCCGTGCTCGCGCAGGTAGTCCGCGATGCCCGCGTTGATGCGCTTGCACACCATGGGGTCGTAGAACAGCGCCGTACCGAGGCCCACGGTGCTCGCCCCGGCGATGAGGAACTCGATCGCGTCCGCTGCCGTCGTGATGCCGCCCTGGCCGATGATCGGAATGCCGTGCTTGCGCGCCACATCATGGACCTGGTGCACCTTGAGCAGTGCGATCGGTTTGATCGCCGGGCCAGAGAGGCCGCCCTGGATGTTGCCGATCACCGGGCGGCGGGTGTGTGCATCGATGGCCATGCCCATCACGGTGTTGATCACCGCCAACGCATCCGTTCCCGCCTCGATGCAACGGCGGGCGTTCTCGCGGATGTCGGTCTGGTTGGGTGAGAGCTTCGTGATGAGCGGCTTGCCGGTGACGCGCCGGCAGGCCTCCACCACCTGCGCGGACATGTCCGGGTAGTTGCCGAAGGCGACTCCGCCCTCCTTGACGTTCGGACAGGAGATGTTGATTTCGATGGCGTCGATCGGTGATTGATCGAACAGCCGGGTAACCTCGGCGTACTCCTCGACCGTCGAGCCGGACACGTTGGCGATGAAGCGCGTCTCGCTGAAGTCGAGCTCGGGCAGGATGCGCTCGATGACCTGCTGCGCGCCGGGATTCTGCAATCCGATCGCGTTCAACATTCCGGCGGGTGTTTCGTAGACGCGGTGCGGGGGATTGCCGAGCCGCGGCGCGAGCGTCGTGCCCTTCAGGACGATGGCGCCGGCGTCGCGGTTGGAGAACCCCTCGATGCGCGTGTACTCCTCGGCGAAGCCCACGCAGCCCGACAGCAGCACGACCGGCGAGGCGAGATGCAGGCCGCAGAATTTCAGCTGCAGCGCGTCTTCGGGAGTTGGCGATGGCGGGGTCATGGGACGATCGCAGTGCAGGACCGGGGCGCGCCGGCAGGCCCTCGATTATCGCATCCCGCGTGCGCCGGCACGACCTCAATCCCGGTGGATGTGGATCTGGATGCGCCCCTTTGGCCCGATCAGCCAGGAGCCCAGCCATCCGGCCATCCAGACGATGAGCGCCGCCTCGAACGCGCTCCAGAAGCCCCCCGTGAGATGAAAGCCGGGCAGCATCCAGGCGACGAGTGCGAGCATCGCCGCATTGACCACCAGCAGAAATACGCCCAGCGTCAGCAGTGTCAACGGCAGCGTCAGCAGTATCACGACGGGGCGCACGATGGCGTTGACGATGCCGAGCAGCAGCCCGGCGAGGATCAGCGTGCCGGGGTTATCGATGCGGATGCCCGGAACCCAGCGCGTCGCGAGCCACAAACCCAGCGCGGTGATCACCGCGCGCAGTACGAATGAGGTCACACGCCCTCCACATCGTCGAGCGACTCGAGCAGTGCCCGCAGGCGCACCAGCGCGGCCTGCCAGCCGGTCCGCTGACGCAGATAGGGGATGTCCCAGTCCGGATCGCCCGGCACGCCGGAGCCGAGCAGCCGCAAAATGGTGCCCGAGCGCGCTGGCTCGAGAATGAAATCATCGACCAGGGCGCTGTCGGCCGGCGGCAGCGCCGGGCAGGGCAGATAGATCAGCCGCAGTCGTTTGCCCGGGACGAAGACATCGATGCACGCCTCGAGTTCGGTGAGCCGGTCAACGCGGGCCCGGAACAACCCGCCCGGCCGTGCGCTGATCACCGCATCGGGTGAACACCATTGGGAGAGCAACCGCGAATCGGTGAGCGCCGCCCAGACCGGTGTGAGGCCGGTGCGCAGGTCGAGCCGATGGGCGTAGCCCCGGGTCTTCTCCATGCGTGCCATTGTGCCATCGCGCCGATGCGCGTGCAGTGGGGTCCCCCCCGGGGCGAACCTGCGGCACATCGAGCGCCGAGCGAGCACAATAGCGGTGCCCGTGCCCGCGCGGGTCCGTAACCGTTTCCGAACCCCGTCCTTTGGAGGCCCCGATGGCGCTCGTCCACCTGGTGATCGTGCTGGCGCTGCTGCAGTTCTTCGCATTCGGCATGGCCGTCGGCAAGGCGCGCGAGACCTACCGCGTGGCGGCCCCGGCGACTCACGGCAACGAGATGTTCGAGCGCTATTACCGGGTGCAGATGAACACCCTGGAACTGCTGGTGATGCTGCTTCCCGCGCTGTGGCTGTTCGCGCGTTACCTGAGTCCCGCCGCGGCCGCCGGCCTCGGGGTGCTGTACCTGATCGGCCGGCTCGTGTACTTCCGCGCCTATGTTAAGGACCCGAAAACCCGCACGCTGGGCTTCGCGCTGTCCTCCGCACCGCTCGTGCTGCTGCTGCTCGGGGCGCTGTTCGGGGCGGCGCGCGCCGCCTGGCACGCGCTCTGAGCGCCGCTCACTCGACTTCCGGCTTGATCGGCCGGCGCATCAGCTCGCGCACGGCCTCGCGAGGCGGCACCGCGTCGTACAGCACCCGGTAGACGCTCTCGCTGAGCGGCATCTCGACGTCCTGTCGAGCGGCCACCTCATGCAGCGCCCGTGCCGCCGGGTAGCCCTCGACGACCTGCCCGATGGCCGCGAGCGCCTCGGCCGGCGCGCGTCCGGCGGCCAGCAGCAGTCCAAAGCGACGGTTACGCGACTGATCGTCGGTGCAGGTCAGCACCAGATCCCCCAGGCCTGCGAGCCCCATGAACGTCTCGCGCCGGGCGCCGAGCGCCACGCCGAAGCGCATCATCTCGGCCAGTCCACGCGTGATGAGCGCCACGCGGGTGTTGGCGCCGAAGCCCAGTCCGTCGGACAGGCCCGCGCCGACCGCCAGCACGTTCTTTACCGCCCCGCCGATCTCGACGCCGACGATGTCGGTCGAGGTGTAGGCGCGGAAGTTGTCGGCCGAGAGATCCCGCGCCAGGGACGTGGCGAAGGCGGCATCGGCCGAGGCGATCGTCATGGCGGTCGGCAGGCCCGCGCCGACCTCGCGGGCGAACGTCGGACCGGAGAGCACCGCGACGGACCGACCAGCTCCGAGCACTTCGCGCGCCACCTGGTGCGGCAGCAGTCCCGAGGTCAGCTCGAAGCCCTTGGTGGCCCAGGCGAGCTGCGTGTCTTGCGCGAGCAGCGGGGCGGCCTGCCCGAGCAGCGCCCGTAAGGCGTGACTCGGCACGGCGATCAGCAGGTCCCGGGCGCCCGCGAGCGCCGCCCCGAGGTCCGGCTGCACCTGCAGGGTCTCGGGGAACGTACCGGACGGCAGATAACGCTCATTGCGGCGCGTGCGGGCGAGGAGCGCCATCTGCGCGCGGTCGCGGCCCCACAGGCGCGTCGAGCGGCCGCTGCGCGCGAACTGCACCGCGAGCGCCGTCCCCCACGAACCCGCGCCCAGCACGGCCACCGGCCGGTCGCTCCCGGATGTGGCGCTCATGATCGGGCGCGGGCCGCGCGGCTCAGTTGGCCTGCTGGTTGGCCGGCATCCCCTGCGGGTTCTGATTCGCCGCGTACAGCGCGTCGAAATTCACCGGCGGCAGCAGCAGCTGCGGGAAGCCGCCCTGCGTGACCAGGTGGGAGACCTGGGCGCGGGCGTACGGGAAGAGCACCCCCGGGCAGATCGCCCCGACGGCGCGCTTGGTGTCCTCTTCGGACAGGTTGCGCAGCAGGAATACACCGGCCTGCTTGACCTCGACCAGGAAGGCCGTCGTCTCGCCCTGCTTCGCCGAGACGGTCACCGTGAGCACCACTTCCTGCACGTCGGGCGCCAGCGCCGCCACCGCGGTCTGCAGATCGAGGTTGATCTGCGGATTCCAGGTGCCGTCGCCGCGCGGGCCGTTCGGAGCCTCGTAGGAACAGTCCTTGAGGTAGACGTGCTGCAGCTGCAGGATCGGGCCGTTGGCCTCGTCGAGGGCCGGCACGGTGCCGGGGGCTTCATTCGCCATGATTCAGACTCCACTTTGTAAAAGCTTGTCGAGGCCGCCGCGGGCATCGAGCGCGTAAAGATCGTCACAACCGCCGACGTGCGCCTCGCCGACGAAGATCTGCGGCACGGTGTGCCGCTGGCTGCGGGCCATCATCTCGGCGCGCGCCTCCGGGAACTCGTCCACGTCGATTTCCTGGAAATCGACCCCCTTGCGGCGCAGCAGTTCGCGCGCGCGCGCGCAGTACGGACACCAGCCGGTGGCGTACATGAGCACCCTCGGTGGGCTCATGCGTTGCTTCCCGCCCCCTTCTCCACCGGCAGCTGCTCGCTGCGCCAGGCCGAGATGCCGCCGCGCAGGTTCGTCACCTGCGTAAAACCCTGCCCGCGCAGCTGGCGCACGGCCGACGCGGCCAGCGAGCCGCTGTTGCAGTAGACGATGATCGGCTTCTGCTTGTACTTCTTCAGCACCTCGGCGCCGCGCAGAATCTGCTCGCCGTCCATGCGTCGCGCCCCCGACACGTGGCCGGCCGCAAACTGGTCCGCGGGACGCAGGTCGATGGTGAGCGCGCCGCGGTTCATCAGCTGCACGGCCTGCTGGGGCGAGACCGAGGCGAAACTCTCGCCGCGCGCGCGAATCTCAACCAGGACCGCGAGCACGGCCACGGCCGCAGTCGCCGCGACCAGCCAGGGATGAAGATGAATGTATTGGGTAAGATGATCCGTGAACACAGGGGTTAGAAGATCGCATCGGCCGCCAAAAGGTCGCGCATTATAGCGCCCCTATGCAATCCGGCATGACCCGAAAACCCGCGCGGTCCGCCGCGCCGCTTTTCATGGTTGCGCTGGCGCTGGCGCTCGGCTGTCCCGGCCCGGTCCCCGCGCGGATGTCGCCACAGGTCGCCGCCCGCCACGCCCAGGCCCGGCTGCGTGCCGTACAGGTGCAGATCGAGCGCGTGGCCCACCAGGTCGAGCAGTCGCGCCTGGAGCAAAGCCGCCTCACCCAGGCTCTGCGCAGCACCGAGCAGTCCGCCGGGACCGCCCGGGCGGCGCTCACCGCCCTGCGCACCGAGCGCACCGCCCTCGCGGACCGCCGGGCGCGGCTGGCCGCCCGTCGTCAGGCCCGCAAGACCGACCTTGCCCGTACACGCCGCGCGCTGGCCGCGGAACTGCGCGCTGCCTACCTGATCGGCCGGCAAGGTCCCGTGCGGCTGCTGCTCGATCAGGGCGGGCCGGGACGCATGCAGCGCATGTTCGCCTACTACAGCTACTTCGGCCGCCAGCGCGCCGAGGACATCGGCGCGATCCAGGCAGACCTGCTGCACATCGCGCAGATCGACACGCAGCTGCGCACCGCCGACACCCAGCTCGCCGCGCTCGAGCGGCAGCGCCAGAGCAAGCTCACCGCCCTGGAGCAGGCGAGTGCCCAGCGCCGCCAGGTGCTGGCGAACATCGCGGCCCGCACCCGCACCCGCGCGGCTCGCCTGCAGCGGCTGCGCCGCCAGCAGCATGGCCTCGAGGCGCTGCTCGCGGCGCTGCACCGGGCCGAGGCGCGCATGCCGGCCGAGCGTCCGCCACAGCGCTTCACCCGCCTGCAGGGCCGCCTGCCCTGGCCGGTGGCCGGGCGACTGATCGCCCGCTTCGGCGAGCCGCGCGCCGGGGGACTGCGCTGGGACGGGGATCTGATCGCCACGCGGCTCGACGCCCCCGTGCGCGCCGTGGCGCCCGGGCGAGTGGTCTTCGCCGACTGGCTGGCCGGTCTCGGCCTGCTGATCATCGTCGATCACGGCGGGGGCTACATGAGCCTCTACGGGCACAACGATCAGCTCTACGCGCGGGTCGGGCAGCAGGTCGCGGCCGGCCAGCTGATCGCCGCCGCCGGCGACAGCGGCGGGGCGGCCCGGCCGGAGCTGTACTTCGGGATCCGCCGCGGCACCGCTCCGGTCGATCCCCGGCTGTGGCTCGAGCGCCATGCCCGCTAGACTGTGCCGATGATCGCCTGGCTCATCGATTTCGTGCTGCATCTGGACCAGCACCTCACCGCCCTGCTCGGGCAGGTGGGCGTGTGGGCCTATCCGATCCTGTTCGCGGTGATCTTTTCGGAGACCGGGCTGGTGATCGCCCCGTTCCTGCCCGGCGATTCGCTGCTGTTCGGCGTCGGGGCCGTGGCGGCGGTGGACACCAGCGGCACACTCAGCGCGCCGCTCGCCACGCTGGTGCTGGCCGTGGCGGCCGTGCTCGGCAATACAGTCAATTACGGCGTCGGGCGGCTGATCGGCCCGCCGGCCTTCAGTGGCCGGTATCGGTGGCTGAAGGTCGAGTATCTGCGCCGCACCGAGCAGTTCTTCCTGCGCCACGGCGGGCGGGCGGTCGCGCTGTCGCGCTTCCTGCCGATCGTCCGCACCTGCATGCCGTTCGTGGCCGGCGTCGGGCGGATGCCGTACGGTCGCTTCCAGGGCTACAACATCATCGGCGGCGCGGCGTGGGTGTCGCTGTTTCTCTGGGGCGGCTACTTCTTCGGTAACGTGCCTTTCGTGAAGCGCAACTTCGGACTGGTGACCGTCATCATCATTGGTGTGTCGCTGGTGCCCGTGGCGATCGGCTTTCTCAAGCGGCACCGGCCGCATCCGGGCGTCTCCTGAGGCACGGGGCGCGGCGCCCATCTTAAGGGGTGTGGAAATGAAGAAGGCCCGCATCAGGATTACGCGCACGAACGCGCAGCGCAAGCGCGACGCCCTGACCGCCGCGGGCGTGGCGCCGAGCCAGTTCGGCCGGCGCGCCGTGGCGCAACCGCACCGCGACCGCAAGCAGGCCGCGGCACGCGGCGAGCGCAAGCACAAGCGGCCCTGGGGCTGATCGGCGCCGCGCCGCGCAGATGAACGCGACCTACGAGTACATCATCGTCGGTGCCGGATCGGCCGGCTGCGTGCTCGCGCACCGGCTGAGCGCCGACCCGTCGATCCGGGTGCTGCTGCTCGAGGCGGGCGGGCGCGACGATTCGTTCCTGATCCGCATGCCTGCGGGTATCGCCCGGCTCATCACCCCCGAGGTCAACTGGCTCTACGAGACCGAACCGCAGGCCGAGCTGCGGGGCCGACGTCTGTTCTGGCCGCGCGGCAAGACGCTCGGCGGGTCGAGTTCGATCAACGCCATGGTCTACATCCGCGGGCAGCCGCAGGACTACGACCGCTGGTGCGCCGCGGGCAGCCCGGGCTGGGCTTACCGGGACGTGCTGCCCTACTTCCGTCGCGCCGAAAACAACGAAGCGCTGCACGACGAATGGCATGGGCGCGGCGGGCCGCTCAACGTGTGCGACCGGCGTTACACCAATCCGCTCAGCGATCTGTTCGTCGAGGCCGCGGTGGCGAGCGGGCTGGCACGCAATGCGGATTTCAACGGCCGCGAGCAGCAGGGCGCAGGCCGGTACCAGGTAACGCAGCGGGACGGCCGGCGCTGCAGCGCCTCGAGCGCCTACCTGCACCCGTTCGCCGGGCGGCGCAACCTCACCGTGCTCACCGGCGCGCTCGCACTGCGCATCCTGCTGCAGGGTCGCCGCGCGGTGGGGGTGGAATACGCCCGCAGCGGCACGCCGCTCGCGGTGCGCGCCGAGCGCGAGGTGCTGCTCGCCGCCGGAGCGATCAACTCCCCACAGCTGTTGCTGCTCTCGGGCATCGGCCCGGCCGAGGAGCTGCGTGCCCAGGGTCTGACCGTGCGGCACGATCTGCCGGGCGTCGGACGCAACCTGCAGGACCACCTGGATGTCCATGTCATCCGGGCCTGCACCCGCCCGGTGACGCTGGATCCGCTGGCGCGTGGCCTCGGGGCCGTGCGCACTGCGCTGCGCTACGCGCTGTTCAAGACGGGCGCCGGCCTGAGCAACGTCGCGGAAGCCGGGGCATTCCTGCGCACCATCGCCCCCACGCCGGACGTGCAATTGCATTTCATTCCCGCGTACGTGGTCGACCACGGCCGGCGCCAGATGCCCGGCTACGGCATGACGCTGCACGTGTGTTATCTGCGTCCCGCCAGTCGCGGCACGATCCGTCTCGCCTCGAGCGACCCGGCCGCGCCCGCGCGCATCGATCCGGCCTATCTCAGCGAGCCGGCCGATCTCGCCCCGCTCATCGCCGGTATTCGGCGGGCCCGCGACATCTATGCGCAGGCGCCGCTGCGCGGCTATCTGGGGCCGGAGGTCTTTCCGGGCGATGGGCGAGACAGCGACGCGGCGCTCGAGGAATTCATTCGCGCGGCGGCCGAGACCGAGTATCACCCGGTCGGGACGTGCCGGATGGGCAGCGATGCGGCCGCCGTGGTGGATCCGCAGTTGAGGGTACGCGGGCTCGACGGTCTGCGCGTCGTGGACGCCTCGGTCATGCCGACGCTGGTGAGCGGCAACACCAACGCACCGACGATCATGATCGCCGAGAAGGCCGCCGATCTGATCCTGGGCAACGCCCCGCCGTGAGCCGACCGTTGCGCCGTCGCGGCCTCAATCTCCAGCCGCCAGTTCGCGCCCCGCAGCGAGCGCTGCTCGGGCGCAGCCGCGGCGCTGCGAACCAGCCGGGGGTGAGCGAACGCCAACCATCATCGGCATACGCCCCCGCCAGGGCAGCCTCGGCGGCAGCGTCCCGCATGCCCTCGGCCGCAATCAGCCCGACGGGACACCCGCAGCGTGCGGCCGGCCACGCAATCAATGCCCCGCCCGAGGGGCGATGCGGACAGGTCGGCCCGAGCGGTCCTGCGCCTGCCGCCCGTCCGTACGCGCTGTGCGCGGCTGGCGCTGCGAGCAGCCTGTTGGAAGCGATGTGGCCCGGTGAGGTATCTTAGAGCGCCGGCCGCAGGAGACGAAACCGATGAAACGAATCGACCTCGACCACACGCCCACGGCGATGGGCAGCGGGTATCCTGCTCCGTACGACGAGCCATGCCGGGAACGCAAGCGCTGGCGCCTCGGGGATGCCGCCGGCCTGAAGCAGTTCGGCGTCAACCTGCTGCGGCTGCCGCCGGGCGGCTGGTCGAGCCAGCGCCACTGGCACACGGCCGAGGACGAATTCGTCTACGTGCTCGAGGGCGAGGTCGTGCTCGTCACCGGGACGGGCGAGGAGGTGCTCGGGGCCGGGGAGTGCGCCGGCTTCGCCGCGGGCGATTCCGACGGCCATCATCTGCAGAACCGCAGCGGGCGCGAGGCGGTGCTTCTCGAGATCGGCGCGCGCCGACCCGAGCAGGACGCAGTGGCGTATCCGGACATCGACCTCGCGCTGTGCGCGGGCAGCCGGGAGTTCCTGCACCGGGATGGAACGGCCTATCCGCGCCGCCCGCGGTGAGGTGCGCGACTCCCAGCCGAGCGCCAGCGGCGTCGAACCAGCGTGCTGCGGCATGAGCGGCGTTGAGCCGGCGACGGGAACCGACTAATCGGCCCCCTGGCGCAGGGCGCCGAGCGGCGGCTGATTCAACACCGCACGGCTGGCGAGCCAGCCGCTCAGCGCTACCAGCAGTGTGCTCGCGCCGATGCCGATGAGACAGGCGGTCCCGTTGAACGTGTAGGCAAGGTTCAGGACCTGGCGCGTCAGATACCAGGCGGCCACGTTCGCGCCGCCCGCGGCGATCAGCCCGGCGAGTGCCCCGAGTGCCGCGAACTCCGCGAGGACGCCCTGCGTCACGGTTGCACGGCTCGCCCCCAGGGTGCGCAGCACCGCGCTCTCGTACCGGCGCTGCTCGCGGCTGGCCTGTACCGCGGCGAGCAGCACCGTCAGGCCCGCGGCAAGGGTGAACATGAACACGCTCTGAACTGCCAGGATGGCCTTGTCCAGCATCGTGCGCACGTCGCGCAGCAACCCGTCGATGTCGAAGATTGACACGCTCGGAAAGCGACGCGCCACCTGCGCCAGCGAGCGCCCCTGGCGCGGCGTCAGATACGCACTCGTGAGGTACGTACCGGCTTGCTTCTCCAGCAGGCCCGGGGCGAACACGAGGAAGAAATTCGGCTTGAAGCTGTCCCACTGCACTTTGCGCACGCTCGCGACGCGCACCGTCAGGGTGCTCCCGGCGATGTTGAACGTCAGCGACTCCCCGAGCCGCAAGCCCAGCCAGCGCATGAACTCGCTCGACACCGACACCAGCGGCTGGCCGTACTCGGCCGGCCCCCACCAGTGTCCGGCGATGACGCGGTTGCCGCGGCCGGGCTCGGCCGACCAGGTGAAATTCTGCTCGCGCGTGGCGAAGCGCTCGCCACGCGGGTCGGCGAAGTGGAGCGAGTCGACCGGGCGTGCGCCGATGGCCGTCAGCCGGCCGCGCAGCAGCGGCAGCATGCGCGTCGGCCTCGCTCCCTGGTCACGCAGGAACGTCTCGAACGCCGCGCGGCTCGCCGGCGGAATGTTGATGAAGAAATAGTTCGGCAGATTCTGCGGCAGCGTCCCGCGCCAGTCCCCCGCCAGGTCGCCGCGCAGGATGCCGAGCAGCATCAGCGCCATGACACCGGTGCCGAAGGCGACGATCTGCACCACGCTTTCGGCGCGGCGCCGGCCGAGGTTGGCGATGCCGTAGCGCCAGGCGACCCCGACGCGCCCGCGCAGCCGATTGGCGCACATCACCAGCGCCAGCCCCGAACCGGCGAGCAGGGCGATGAACGCTGCGAGCCCGATCGACAGCCACACGAAGGGTGGGCCGGCACCCATGATCCAGTAGATGAGCAGCACGAGGAGGGTCACGGCCGGCCCGAAGGCGAGCAGCGCCGCCGGGCGCGGGGGTCCGACATCGCGGCGCAGCACCCGGATGGGCGGAGCGCCGGTGAGCTGCAGCAGCGGCGGCAGGGCGAGTGCGCCGAGCAGTGCCCATGCGCTCCCCAGGCCGAGGAGGATCGGAGCCAGCCCCGGCGCCGGCAGCTCGCGCGTGGCGAGCAGCCCGCGCAGCGCGTGCACCAACCACAGCTGCGTCAGCTCCCCTAGCGCGCAACCGAGCGCCCCGGCCGCCAGCCCGATCGCGGCCAGCTGCGCCAGCGCCAGCGCGAGGATCGTCCCGCGCGTCGCGCCGAGGGTCTTCAACAGCGCGACGGTGTCCAGATGACGGGCCACGTAGCGCCGCGCCGCCATGGCCACGGCTGCGGCGCACAGCAGCACGGCGGCGAGACTGGCGAGGTTCAGGAAGCGGTCGGCGCGCTCGAGCGCCGCGTGGATCTGCCGGCTGGCATCGGCGACCGTGCGCAACCGCTCCCCGCCGCTCAGGTGCCCGTGGAGCCAGAGCCGCAACGCCCGCACCCGTGGCGGTGATCCGGCGAACAGCGCGCTGTAGCGCACGCGGCTGCCGGGCTGAATCAGCTCCGTGCCCGGGATGTCCGCGGCGTTCATGAGCAGGCCCGGCACCAGGCCGGTAAAGGCGCCCGCCTGATCGGGGCGTGAAACGAGCACGCGCCCGACGGTGAGCGTCGCGGCACCGATGGCCAGGTGCGAGCCGACCCGCGCGCCGAGCACCGCCAGCAGCCTCGAGTCCGGCCACACCTGCCCGGGCGGCGGGATGCCCGCGGTGGCCTCGCCCGGAGCGTACGGCGCGTCGGCGACGCGGACGTGACCGCGCAGCGGATAACCTGCCGACACCGCGTACAGGTCGGTGAGCTGGCTGCGCTGACCGTGAAAGACCACGCTCAGCATGCCGATGGCGCCGCTGGCGCGCAGCCCGTTGCGGGCGGCTGCGGTGAAGTCGGCCGGCGGTAGCGGGTCGGGCGACTCCACGCGCAGATCGGCGCCGAGCACGGTGCTGGCCTGTAGCCTCACGGCGGCGCGGATGCGGCTGACGAGCAGGCCGACTCCCGACAGCGCGCCCACGGCGACGATCAGCGCGAGCAGCAGAACGCCGAGCTCCCCGGAGCGCCACTCGCGGCCCAACATGCGCAGCGCGAAGCGGATCGTGTGCACGTTAGAGGATCCGGCCCGCGTCCATGTGCACGGTGCGCGCGCAGCGCGCGGCGAGCTCGCGATCGTGGGTCACGAGCACGAGCGTCGTGCCGGTCTGGCTGTTCAGCTCGAACAGCCGCTCGATGACATTCGCCCCGGTGGCGCTGTCGAGGTTGCCGGTCGGCTCATCGGCGAACAGGACCGCCGGGCGTCCGACGAACGCGCGCGCGAGGGCGACGCGTTGCTGCTCGCCACCGGAGAGCTGGCGCGGGTAATGGTCCTCGCGCGCCGCCAGACCCACGTGTGCCAGCGCCGTGCGCGCCGTCGCGCGCGCCCCGCGATGGCGCGCCAGTTCGAGCGGTAGGGCGACATTCTCGAGCGCCGTGAGAGCCGCAATGAGATGAAAGGCCTGGAACACGAACCCGACGTGCGCGGCGCGCACGCGCGCACGTCCGTCCTCATCCAGCGCCGCGAGGTCCTGCCCGGCGAGCAGCACCCGGCCGCGGGTCGGCACCTCGAGGCCCGCCAGCAACGCGAGCAGCGTGGATTTGCCCGCCCCCGAGGGGCCGATCACCGCGAGCGTCTCACCGGCGGCGATATCGAGCGACGCCTCGTGCACAATAGTGAGCGGGCCTGCCGGACTGTCGACCGTCTTCGTGAGGTGCTCGGCCTTGAGAACGCACTGCCGCATCGTGCCGTCGTGGCTCGCTGTCCTGTTGGGCGTCGGGTTGCTGTCGGTGACATTGCCGCAGGCCCAGGCATCGGCGCGCACCATCCTCGTGTTCGGCGACAGCCTGAGCGCCGCGCACGGGCTGCGGACCGAGCAGGGCTGGGTGGCGCTGCTGGGGCAACGCCTGCGCAGGGAAGGGTACCGGTACCGCCTCGTCAACGCCAGCGTGAGCGGCGAGACCACCACGGGGGGCCTGCAGCGCCTGCCGCACGAGCTGCGCGCGGTACACCCCGGCATCGTCATCCTCGAGCTCGGTGCGAACGATGGCCTGCGCGGTCTGCCGCTGAGGCTCGCGGCCCACAACCTCGCGGCCATGGTTCGCCTGGCGCGCGCGGCCGGCGCCCGGGTCGTGCTGCTCGGCCTGCTCATTCCGCCGAATTACGGGCCGCGCTACACGCAGCAGTTCGCGGCGCTGTGTCCGGATCTGGCGCGGCGCTTTCATCTGCCCTTGGTGCCGTTCCTGCTCGCGCACGTCGCGCTCGATCCGAGCCTCATGCAGGCCGACGGCCTGCATCCCAACGCACGCGGGGAGCCGCGGGTGCTCGAGAACGTCTGGCCCGTCCTCAAGCCGCTGCTGCACCGGCACCCTTAAGCGATAGGCTTGGTCGGCGCTGCGCGCCGCGCTATCGTGGGCACCTTGCCACCCGGAGGTCGCTTCATGCGTTCACTTGCTCCGATCGCCTTGCACACCCCGCGCCCCTACCGTCGCGCCCGCGGTCCCGCCCGCCTGTGGTCGGCCGCCGCCTGCACGCTACTGCTCGGCGCCGCCCTGCCGGCCGCCGCCGTCACCCCGCCGGCGGTCCGCCAGGCGCTCGAGGCGGCGATCCATGGGCCGCAGCGGACGCCGGCCTACGCCAAGCGCGATGCGTTCCGCCATCCGCTGCAGACGCTCGAGTTCTTCGGCATCCGCCCCGACATGCGGGTCGTCGAAGTGCTTCCCGGCGGCGGCTGGTACACCGAGATCCTCGCCCCGTTCCTGCACGATCACGGCCAACTGATCGAGGCGACCGCCCCGGTTGCCGGCACGAGCGGCTGGGCGCATCGCGCCGCGCTTGCCTACGAGCACAAGCTCGCCGCCGACCCTGCCGTCTACGGCAAGGTGCGGCTCGAGCCGTTCGAGCTGCCGAACTACCTGCACCTCGGCGCACCGGATTCGGCCGACATGGTGGTCACGTTCAACAACATGCACGACCTGATGTTTGCGAACGTGCACCACGAGGTGACGCCGATCTTCCTGCAGACGTTCATGCGCAGCGCCTACGGGGTGCTCAAGCCGGGTGGCGTGCTCGGCGTCGTCGGCCATCGCTGTGCGCCGCAGATGTCGCTGCCGCAGTGCTTCCCGTTGGCGCGGCTTCCGCAGGCGTTCGTGATTCAGCAGGCCGAGGCGGCGGGCTTCCAGCTCGCCGGGACTTCCGAGATCCTCGCCAACCCGAAGGATCCGCGCAACATCCCGGTGTTCTTCCTGCCGCCGTCGCTGGCGGACTCGAGTGCGGCGGCCCGGCGCCGCTATGCGGCCATCGGGTACGCCGACGACTACACGCTGAAGTTCCTCAAGCCGGTGCACTGAGCCGCCGGGACCGGCCGGCACCGCACGGGCGGCGCCGGCCGGTTCAGCCTCAGGCGCTCCCGCCCCGCAGCGCCACGCTCTTGGCCTCCCGGCCGAGGAGCGTGGCCGCCGTCAGCGTCACGGCGACGATCCCGAGCGTCCAGCCGAGCACCGCGCCGAGATCCCCGCCGTGGCGTGCGGCGAGGGCGGATTGCAGCGGCGCAAGCAGCGCCATCGCGAAGTTGCCGAGCTGGTAGGCGAAGGCCGGCAGGATCGCCCGCACCCCGGGCGGGGACAGCTCGTTCAGGTGCGCCGGCACGATGCCCCAGGCCCCCTGCACCATGAACTGCATCAGGAACGCCCCGAGCGCGAGCAACGGCACGCTCGGCGCGCCGGTCCACAGCGGAATGACCGGTAGCGCCAGCAGCGCCGCGCAGGCGATCGCCCGTCGGCGGCCGATGCGCTCGGACAAGGCGCCGAAGCCTACGCCGCCGAGCAGCGCCCCGAGGTTCATCAGCATCACCAGGTCGTCGGCGCGCGCGTCGCTGACGCCGCGCTCTCGGGTGAGGAACACCTTGTACAGATCCTGCGAGCCGTGCGAGAACGCGTTGAACAGCGCCATCAGCAGGATCATGTAAAGGAGGGTCGGCGCGTTGTCGATGGCGATTCGCAACAGCTCGCGCAGGCTCGCGCGCCGGGCGTGACGGCCTTCGAGCCACGCCGGTGATTCCGCGACGCCGATGCGGATGTACAGCACGAGCAGCGCTGGCAGCGCGCCGATGACGAACAGGCCGCGCCAGCCGACGGCCGCGAAGCACAGGCGCGAGACGGCCGCGGCCAGCAGGAAGCCGAGCACGTAGCCTTCCTGCAGCAGCCCGGAGAACACCCCGCGCCCCTCGGCCGGCAGGGTCTCGAACGCGAGCGCCGCCCCGACGCCCCACTCCCCGCCCATGGCGAGACCGAATGCCGCGCGCAGCGCGAGCAGCACGGTCAGGTCCGGTGCGAAGGCGGAGGCAAGCTCGATGAGCGCGAACGACAGCACGTTCAGCATCAGGACCGGACGGCGCCCGTATTTCTCCGCGAGCCAGCCGAACAGCAGCGCCCCCACCGGGCGCAGCGCCAGCGTGAGGGTGATGCCGAAGCTGACGGTGGTGAGGCTGGTGTGGAAGTCCGTGCCGATCGCCCGCAGCGACACGATGAAGATGAAGAAATCGAACGCGTCGAGCGTCCAGCCGCCGAGCGCGGCGAAGTAGGCGTGGCGCTGCGCGCGCGTCAGCTGCGTGAAGTTGCGGATCAGTCGCATCGCAGTGTCCTCCCCGGTCTGCTCAGCGCCCGCCCGCCATCAGTCGCTTCACCGGCGCGCTGATCATGAGCAGCAGCACTCCGCCGCCGGCGCTCCAGCCCAGCAGCGTGAGGTACAGCGCCGGCAGCGTCGCCAGATGCTCGGCGTTGTAATCCCCCGAGAGCAGGCCTGCCAGGAAGCTCCCGAGCGCCAGTGTCAGGAACCACAGCCCCATGGTCTGGCCGGCGAAGCGCGCCGGCGCCAGCTGCGTCGTGGAGGAAAGACCAACGGGCGAGAGGCACAGCTCGCCGCAGGCATTCAGGAAGTAGGTGACCGTCAGCCACAGCGGCGAGACCTGCGCGCCGCGCATCACGCGCAGCGACGCCACGTACATCACGAGCATGCTCGCGGCCATCAACAGCAGCCCCCAGGCGAACTTCGCCGGCGAGGACAGGTCCCGGCCGCGCCGGCCGAGCGCGACCCACAGCGCCGCGAACACCGGCGCCAGGGTAATGACGAACACCGGATTGATGGTCTGCATGTCCCCGGCGGGCATCAGCCAGCCGAAGATGCGCCGATCGGTATAGCGCTCGGCGAACAGGTTGAACGAGCCGAACATCTGCATGTAGGCCATCCAGAACACAGTGGAGGCCGCGAACAGCGCCATCAGGGCAAACACGCGGTTGCGCTCCTCGCGGGTGAGTCCGGCGAGCACCGCCATGTAGAGCATGTAGCCGGCCATCAGCACGCCCACCGCCCAGGAGATCCAGTCCGAGAGCCTGACGGGGTCGACCGTCACGGTGCCGGTGAGCGTTGCGATCGTCAGCACGGCGATCAGTGCCACGAACCCCCAGAGCCCCAGCCAGGAGCGCGGCCGGGTGCTCGCCGGCGCCGCGCCGGCGTGACCCAGATAGCGTTGCGTGGCCAGGAACTGCGCCACGCCGAACAGCATGCCGAGCGCCGGCAGGGCGAAGCCCGCGTGCCAGCCGTAGTGCTGCGCCACCAGCGGCACGAACATCGGACCGAACAGTGAGCCGATGTTGATACCCATGTAGAAAATCGAGAATCCCGCGTCGCGCCGCGAGCCGCCCTGCGGATACAGCGCCCCGACCGTGGCGCTCACGTTGGGCTTGAGCAGCCCGACACCGAGCACGTTGAAGATCAGGCCGAGGAAGAACGCGCGGTGGCTGCCGGCGGCGAGCAGCGCGTTGCCGGCGGTGATCAGCACCCCGCCGGCAAGCACCGCCCGGCGGCCGCCGATCAGCCGATCCGCGATCCACCCGCCGAGCAGGGACAGCAGGTACGTGCCGCCGAAGTAAAGTCCGACGATGGCATTGGCGTTCCGATCGGCGTAGCCCAGTCCGCCGCGCCCGCTCGCGGCGACCATGAACAGGATCAGGATCGACTGGATGCCGTAGTAGGTGAACCGCTCCCACATTTCCGTGAAGAACAGCGCCGCGAGCCCGCGCGGATGGCCGAACGCGGTTCCCCCGGCTGCCGCAGCGCCCGGCGCGCCCGTCTCAGTGCTGCTCGTGCTCATCGTCCCCCCGCGTGGTCTTGTTGTTGTGTGCCCCGCCGAGCAGGGCACCGTGTCAGGACGGTGCGCCGGATCCTTCCCCGGCCGTGTCGGGCTTGGGGCGCACCAGCACGCTCGCCATGATCACGCCGGTCTCGTAGAGCAGGTACATCGGCAGCGCCATGATCGACTGCGAGACCGCATCGGGCGGGGTGATGAATGCCGCGACGATGAACGAGCCGAGCAGCACGTAGCCGCGGATCGAGCGCAGCTTCTGTACCGTCACCAGGTTCATCACCACCAGCAGCACCACCGCGACCGGCACCTCGAATGCCGCGCCGAAGGCGACGAACATCACCAGCACGAAGTTCAGGTACTGTGAGATGTCGGTCATCATCGCCACGCCCTTCGGGGTGGTCGCGGCAAAGAAGTGAAACATCGCCGGAAATACCGCGAAGTAGGCGAACGCCATGCCGACGTAGAACAGCACGATCGCTGAGATCAGCAGTGGCAGGGCAAAGCGCTTCTCGTGCCGGTAGAGCCCCGGCGCCACGAACGCCCAGACCTGGTAGAGCACGTAGGGCATCGCCGCGAGCAGCGCGACGAAGAAGGCGAGCTTGAACGGCGTGGTGAAGGGCGCGGCGACCCCGGTGGCGATGAGACCGGTGCCCTTGGGCAGCATCCGCAGCAGCGGCCGGGCGACCCAGGTGAACAGCTGATCGGCGTACACAGCGCAGGGGACGAACAGGATCCCGACCGCCACCAGCGTGCGGATGAGCCGCTCGCGCAGTTCGAGCAGATGCGAGATCAGGGTGCCTTCGGCGAGATTTTCAGCCTCGGGACTCATGCGACCCTGACGTGGCGTGTTCCGTGTCCGCCGGCGTGCCGGTCCCCGGGACCTGGGTCGGCACGCCGGACTCGGCGGGCGGCGCTTCGGCCACCGGCTCGACGGTGACCGGCGGGTCGGGCTGCAGCGGCGGTGGGCGGCTCGCGCCGTCGATCTCCTCCTCCAGCTGGTCCTGGAACTGCCGCGCCATGGCGCGCGCGCGGCCCACCCAGCGGCCGGCGCGCCGCACGACGGAGGGCAGCTTCTCCGGGCCCAGCACGATCAGCGCCAGGACCAGGATGAGCAGGATTTCGGAAAAGCCGAAGTCGAACATGGCCGCTCAGGGGAGGCGCCGGGGACAGACCCGGTCCGCGGCAGTCGCGGCCCGGCGGGCCGCGCGCTGCGGGAGAGCCTGCGCCACCGGGCTCAGGTGTTGCGGCCGCTCTTGGGGGCCTGCGAGCCGCTCTTCATCGTCTCCGGGAATTCCGCATCGGAGGCTTCGGAGCGGATCTGCCGGGGATCGGCGGACGAGGTGGACTCCTCCTTGTCGCCCTCGTTCATCGCCTTCTTGAAGCCCCGCACGGCGTGGCCCAGATCATCGCCGATCGTGCGCAGCTTCTTGCCGCCGAAGATCAGCAGCACGACGACCAGGATGACCAGCAGGGTCTTGAAATCGAAATCCATAAGCTCTGGACTCCGCTTGCGCGCATGACGATTAACCAGCGCTCATCATAGGCCAATTGGCCTGCTTCGGCCGAGAAAATTTGGCCCGCGGGAGATCCGCAAAAACACGGATTGCCAGCGCGCTCAGCTCTGCAGCCAGAACGTCACCGGACCGTCGTTCACCAGCTCGACCTGCATGTCGGTGCCGAACGCGCCGCTGGCCACCGGCGTGTGCCGAGCCTCGGCCTTGCGCACCAGGTAGGCGTAGAGCTCGCAGGCCTCCTCGGGCGCCGCGGCGGCGCTGAAGCCGGCCCGCGTGCCTTTGCGGGTGTCGGCGGCCAGGGTGAACTGCGGCACCAGGAGCAGCCCGCCGCCGGCGGCGCGCAGCGCGACGTTCATGCGGCCGGCCGCGTCCGGGAAGATCCGGTAGGTCAGCAGCCGCTCGAGCAGCCGGTCGGCGGCCGCCCGGTCATCCCCGCGCTGCACGCCGATCAGCGCCAGGGTGCCGGGGCCGATTGCCCCGAGCGTCCGCCCCCCGGTGCTCACCTGCGCGCGGGCCACCCGCTGGATCAGTCCGATCACGGTCTTTTCGCCCGGCTGGCGTTCGAGGTGGCCCGTCCGATAAGATCCGTCCCTGCTTTGCGCACTTGGCCGGAGATCACCATGTCGGAACTTTGGCTGCGTTCACACGCGCGTTCGGGGCTGCGGCTCGCGCTGGCAATCGCCGCTGTGGCGTGCGCCGCGCTCGCGACCGGCGCGTCGGCCCAGCAACCGCCGGCGGGTCACGCGCGGCAGGGCAAGATCATCGGGTACACCTGCCTGGGCTGTCACGGCATCAGAGGATACCGTAACGCCTACCCCAACTACGCCGTGCCGCGGCTGCGGGGCCAGTCGGTCACGTATCTCATCGCGGCCTTGAACGAATACCGCGATGGCCATCGCGCCTTTCCGACCATGCACCTGCAGGCGATGTCGCTGTCCGAGCAGCAGATCGCCGACGTGGCGACGTATCTTGGCGGCAAGCCGGTGACCGGCGCTCAGCCGGTGGCCGCCTCGGCGGTGCCCGAGGCAGCCGAAGTGTGCGCGTCCTGCCATGGTGCCGACGGCATCGGCGTGGCGCCGATGTATCCGACCCTCGCCGGCCAGCACGAGAGCTACCTGATCCGCGTACTGCACGAGTATCAGAGCGGCTATCGGCAGAGTCCGATCATGGATGCGATCGCCCATTCGCTCACGAACGAGCAGATTCGCACCGTCGCGGCCTACTTCAGCCATCTGCAGCCCGGTCTGCATACCGTGCCGCGGCTGCACACGCGCTGGTCCACCCGGCGCTGATCCTGCGACAACCCGGTCCGGGAAGGGTGTTCAACCCTTCCCGGACCGCAACGCACCGGCCGGGGAAACCGGTGTCGGCCGGGCGCTCAGCGCGCCCTTGACGCCATCGCGCGGCACCGGGCGCAGGCCGCGAGCGCCCTCGGTCTGCCACGGCGGGCATTCCCTGCCACAACCCCATCGCGCGTTGCCGCCGGGGACCGCCCTGCGGCGCTCCCCGGCGCGCGTTTACTGCACCTCGACCGGCACGAAGATCCGCGTGTCTCCGCGCTGGATCAGCAGCGCCACGTGGCCCTTGGATTTGGCCACAGCCGCGCGCAGCTGGCCCGGGGTCGAGACTTTCTGGCCGTTCGCCGAGAGAATGATGTCGCCCGGCTGGATGCCGGCATCCTGCGCCGGGCCCCGTACGCCCTGCACCAGCAGCCCGCCGTGTGTGCTTGCCTGCTGCTGCTCGTCGGGGCTCAGCGGGCGGACCACCAGCCCGAGCCGCCCGCCCGGCTGATCGGCGCCGTTGACAGCCGCGAGCGTCTTGTTGCCCATGGTCCCGAGGGTGGCCACGACGTGCCGCTCGGCGTGGTTGCGCCAGATCGTCAGGTTCACCTGGGTGCCGGGCATCAGGCTTGCCACCTGCACCGGCAGGTCGGACATGTTCTCGATCTTGTGGCCGTTGAGCGCCAGGATCACATCGCCGGGCTGGATACCGGCGGCCTGCGCCGGGCTGCCGGGCTCGACGCTGGTGACCAGCGCGCCCTCGGGCGCGGACAGACCGAACGAGTCGGCCAGCCCCTGGTTCAGCCGCTCGATCAGGATGCCGAGCTCGCCGCGGTGCACCTGCCCGGTGGCGATCAGCTGGTTGGCCACGTGCATGGCCACGTTGATCGGGATCGAGAACGACAGGCCCATGTAGCCGCCGGAGCGGCTGTAGATCTCCGAGTTGATGCCGACCACCTGCCCCTGCATGTTGAACAGCGGCCCGCCGGAGTTGCCGGGGTTGATCGGCACGTCGGTCTGGATGAACGGCACATAATCGAACTTGTTGGAATTCGGCAGCACCCGGCCCTTGGCGCTGACGATGCCCGCGGTGGCGGTGTTGTCGAAGCCGAACGGCGCGCCGATCGCGAGCACCCACTGGCCGACCTCGAGCCGGTCGGAATTACCGATGTTCACCGTCGGCAGGTTGTTCGCGTCGATCTTCACCACGGCCACGTCCGAGATCTTGTCGATCCCGATCACCTTGCCGCGGTATTCCCGCCGGTTGCGCAGCTGCACGGTCACCTTGCTCGCACCGGCGACGACGTGCGCATTGGTCAGGATCAGGCCGTCGGGGCGGATGATGAACCCCGAGCCCTCGCCCATGATCGGGGTCTGCTGCTGAGGCGTGAGCGGGAAATTGTGGAAGAACGGGGCGAAGGGGCTGTTCGGCCCGAACGGTGCGCTCTGGCCGCTTGCCCCCGAATCGGTCGACTTCTCGATGACGTGGATGCTCACCACCGCCGGGCCGTATTGCTTGACCAGGGTGGCGAAGTCCGGCAGCACGACTGCGACGCCGCCCCGGGGGGCGCTGGAGGTCACTGCCGCGGGCGGCGTATTGGCGGCCCGGGCCGAACGCACTCCGTACAGCGCCGCCAGCGGCGCCGCGCCGATCAGGATGCCGAGCGCCGCGGCGATCAGCGGGTTTCGAATCACGGTCCTCATGCTCATATCAGCCTCTGCGAATCCGATGGTTCAACGAAAAACGAGTCCAGGGGCAAGCGTACCGGGACATTCTTAAGTAACCCTTAAGGCCGCCACCGGAGTGCTCCGGGCCGGGCCGCTCATCCGGCGCGGGTGTCCAGCCAATGGACGAGCCCCTGCGTGTTCAGTTCGAGATCCCCCTCGAGCAGCTGCGCGAGGCGAGCATCCTCGAGCGGGCAGCCGTGGCGGTGCGCCCGCTCGAGCCACAGCTGCCACATGCCGGCGCGGATCGCGGCGGAGCGGTCCGGCGCCGCCGCGCCGGCGCGGGCGATCCGCTCGAGCGCCGCGATCTGCTCGAGCAGAGACGCCCCGAGCCGCGGTACCTCGGTGACGCGGCTGTAGTGCATCAGGTACATCGCCTGCGGGGCATAGGCGAGGAGCCGCTCGACCGATGCGCGCAGCTGCGCCGGGTCGAACTGCGTGGGTGTCGTGGTCGGGAAGATGAACGCGCCGGCGGGACTGTCGAGCTCGCGATAGGAGATGCCGAACGTGTCGCCGGTGAAGATGCCGCGGTGCGCGAGGTCGACGAATACCTGGTGATGCAGCGCGTGTCCCGGTGTGTGCAGGATCTCGAACTCGCGTCCGGCGAGGCGCAGCCGCTCCCCGTCCCGGGTCACGTGCACGCGACCGGCCTCGATCGGCTCGATCCGGCCGTAGAGACGCTCGAAGCGCTCCGGCCCGTACACGGTCCGCGAGCCGGCGATCAGTCGGGCCGGATCGATCATGTGCGGCGCGCCCCGCGGGTGCAGCACGCAGCGGGCGTTGGGCAGCGCCCGCATGAGCCGGCCGGCGCCGCCGGCGTGATCGAGATGGACATGCGTCAGCAGCACGTAATCGACCGCCCCAGGCTCAAGGCCGAGCGCGCGCAGCGCCGCGAGCAGATAAGGCACCGAGTCATTGGTGCCCACGTCGACGAATGCGGCCCGTCCGTCCTGCATCACCAGGTGCGCGGCGGCGTGGCCCGGGTACAGGTACTCGGTGTCGACGGCGGTGATGCCATCGGGGTGGCGCGTGAGCCGGGGTGTCGGCAGCGCCGAAATTTCATCGCTCATGCTGTCATGGTAGCCGGTTGCGCTAGCATAGCGATATGACTTCCCAGACATTCGCCGGCCGGGCGCTCGCCGCCGCGGCACTGCTGGCCCTTTGCCGTCCGCCGCCCTCGCCGGCCGCGCTCGATATCGCGGCGCCGTTGCCTCCGGCGCTCGCACAGGCCCTGCAGCGCGCGCAGCAGTGGCGCGGCGCGCGCTTCCTCGATTGGCTGCCCGGGGGACAGATGCTGCTCGAGGCGCACACCGGCCACGGCATCCTGCTTGAGCGTCTCGACGGCCCGGGTGTTGCCGCGCAGGTGTTGGGTACCCTTCGCGGCGGCGTGCGTCGTGCGCTCGCTCCGCGCTCCGGGGTGCGCCTGCTGTACGCGCGCCGTGTTGCCGGCGCGACGCAATGGCGCATTCGCGACGGCACGGGTGCGCAACATTCGCTCGCCGGCGGCGCCGCCGTGCTCGGGACGCCGGTCTGGTCGGCGGGCGGTGGCCGTGTCGCCTTCCTGGGCCGCGCTCCCGGAGGGGCCAGCGAGGCCGTCTACATCGCAGTGGCCGGCGGAGGGGGGCCGCCCCGCCTCGTGGCCGGTGCGCTCGAGGGGCGCTGGCGGCTGCTCGACTGGGCGCGCGATGGCCGGACGCTGCTGCTCGCGCGCGAGGACGGCCCTGACCAGCAGTCCCTCTACACGCTGCGGGCGAGTGATGGTGTGCTCACGAGCGTGCCGCTCGCGCCGGCGCGCATCAGATCGGCCCGCTTCGCCCCCGGCGGGGCGGCCGTGGAGCTCATCTCGAACCAGGACAGCGACTTCGAGCGGCTGCTGCGCGTCGATCTGCAATCGGGGCGCGTGCAGGTCATCTCGGCCGCGCTGCCCTGGGACGTCACTGGCTTTGCGGCCAGTGCCGGCGGCCGCTACCTCGCCTACACGCTCGACGTCGACGGCCAGAGCCACCTGCACGTGTGGGATGGGCAGACCAAGCTCGATGTCGCGGTGCCGTGGCTCAATGACGGGGTGATCGATGGCCTCAGGTTCGATGCGGGCCATCGCCTGGCGTTCACGTTCCAGTCGAGCCGCCAGCCACCCGAGATCGCCGTGTACGACGCCGCCCGCGGGCTCGTGCAGCGCTGGTGGCGCGGCGCGTGCGCGGCGCCGGGCGTTGCGGCGCGGCTGGTGCACTATCCGACCTGGGACCGGATCGACGGTCACTGGCGCATGGTGTCAGCCTACATCTATCTGCCGCCCGGCCCCGCCCCTTCGCCGGTGCTCATCGTGTTGCACGCGCATGCGGCCGGCCAGTTCCGCCCCCGCTGGCGGCCGTTCCTGCAGTTCGTGGCCAATGATCTGGGCTACGCGGTCATCGCCCCGAACGTGCGCGGCTCCTCAGGATACGGGCGGAGTTTTCGCGAGCTGACCGACGGCGCGCACCGCCTGGATGCGGTGCGCGACATCGGCTCGCTGATGGTATGGATCGGCATGCAACCGGGGTTTGATGCGCATCGGATCGTGCTCATGGGCCGCGGCTACGGCGGTTGGCTGGCGGTCAATGGCCTGGCGACCTTCGACGGGCACCTGCTCGGGGCGATCGACGTCGACGGCATCGCGAGCCTTGACGATTACATCGAGCGCGCGCCCGCCGGGCAGCGCGCGTTCCGCCGGGCGGAGTTCGGCGATCCGGGCGACGCGGGTGTCGGGCGTTTCCTGCGACGCATCTCCCCGCTCGGGGAGGTTGAGCGGATCCGCTCGCCGCTGCTGATCGTGCAGGGGCTCGCCGGCGACCCGGTGCGCGCCGCGGACGCACAGCAGCTGGCCTACCTGCTGCGCTTCCACGGTGTGTCCACCGAGTTGCTGACCGTGGCCACGGCCGGACGGGGATTCGGGCAACCGCAGGACCGCCGGACACTGGACGCGGCCGCCGCGCGGTTCCTGCTGGCGCTCAAGGCCCGCCGCGCGAAATGAGCGGGGCGCGCCGCCGGCTCAGGCCTGCGGCGCCGTGGCGAAGGTCACGGTCACCGCCAGACCGCGACCGTCCTCGCCCGCCGACAGCTCGATGGGCGCCCCGTGCGCGTCGGCGATCGCCTTGACGATGGCGAGGCCCAGGCCGCTGCCCGGCGCCTGCATTCCGGGCTGACGGTAGAACCGATCGAACACGCGGGTGCGCTCCTCGGGGGCAATGCCGGGCCCGTCATCGCAGACCTTCAGGCGCACCCGGCCTTCCTCGGACGCCCCGCGGGTGAGCGACACGTCGACCCGGCCGCCGGGCGGCGTGTAGCGCACCGCGTTGTCGACCAGGTTGCGCACCAGGGTCGCGATCGCATCGCGCTCCCCGAGAATCACGGCGGGCTGGTCCTCGGCGATGCCCAGGTCGATCCGGCGCGCATCCGCGAGCGGTACCAGCTCGGCCACCACGTCGCGCACCAGCTCATCGAGCGCCAGCCGGCCGCGCGCCGGCTCGACGCGCGGCTCCTGGCGGGCGAGCGCGAGCAGCTGCTCGACGAGCCGGATCGAGCGCTGCACGCCGGCCGAGAGACGCTCCATCGCCTCGGCGCGCTCACGGTCCGTCCCGGCCCGCGCCAGTGCGCCGAGCTGCAGGTGCAGCGCTGTGAGCGGCGTACGCAGCTCGTGCGCTGCATCGGCCATGAAGGCCCGCTCGCGCCCGAGCGCCCCGGAGAGCCGCCCGAGCAGATCGTTCAGCGCCGCGACCAGCGGCTGCACCTCATCGGGCAGCTGCGCGTGCGGCAGCGGTTCGAGCGCCCCCACCCGCCGGGACTTCACCGAACTGGCCAGGCGCTGCAGCGGCTCGAGCGCATGGCCGACGGCGAACCAGACCAGGATGCCGAGAATCGGCACCGCGAGGGCGAACGGCACGAGCGTGCGGATCGCCAGCTGGATCGCCTGCTGACGGCGTACGCGCATCCGCTGGGCAACCTGCACGACCCGCGTTGGCGAGGCGACGCCGTAGACGCGCCAGCGGCCCTGACGGGTCCTCACCGTGGAGAACCCGAGAGTCGTGGCATCGGGCAGCACTGTGTTCGGCGGCGCCCAGATCCGTTGACCGTCGATGGTCCACACTTGCACGACAAAGCCGTAGGCCGCGGCGCGCGAGGGGATCTCGAGCGGCCAGAGATATTCGACCGGCTGGTCACGCAGCAACAGCGCCATCTGCTCGAGGTGGTAATCGAAGAACGCGTCCGCCTGCCTGAGCGTGTTGTGGTAGACGACCAGGCTGCCGGAGAGCCCCACGGCGGCGATGCCGCCGAGCAGCCAGGCCAATAGGCGCGCGCGCAGCGAGCTCATCGTCCTCATGATGGACGCACCCGGTAGCCGACCCCGCGCACCGTGAGGATGAAGTCCGCGCCGAGCTTGCGACGCAGGCCGTGCACGTGCACTTCGATGGCGTTGCTTTCCACCTCTTCTCCCCACCCGTACAGGCGCTCCTCGATCCGGGCCCGCGCATGAATGGTCCCGGGGCGCTCCATCAGCAGCTGCAGCAGCGCGAACTCCCGCGGCGAGAGGGCGATGTCCTGGCCGTCTCGCTGCACCGTGTGCGTGGCCGGATTGAGTACCACGCCGAGGTGCTCGATCGCCGGGGCGGTCTGGCCGGACTTGCGTCGCAGCAGCGCGCGGATGCGTGCGGCGAGCTCCTCGAGATCGAACGGCTTGACCAGGTAGTCGTCGGCGCCGGCATCGAGGCCCTGGACCCGGTCGGAGACGGCATCGCGCGCGGTGAGGATGATCACCGGGAGCGCATCGCCCCGGGACCGCAGGCCGCTCAGCACCTCGAGCCCCGCCCGCCGCGGCAGACCCAGGTCGAGCAGCAGCAGGTCGTAGGCGTCGGTCTTGAGCACCTGCTCGGCGGTTTCTCCATCGCGCACCCAGTCCACGGTGAACCCGTCCCGGCGCAGCCCGGCGCGGATCGCCTCGCCGATCATGGCGTCGTCTTCAACGAGCAACAATCTCACGTCAGTGTCTCGCTGGCCGCGCGTGCGGCCGCAACTTTTTCACCCTGCGTCCCACGCCTCTGCCACAATCGATGCCGTCCGAGGCCGCTCGATCCATGAGTTCCTCCCAGCCGACGCACGGGGCGCCCGACGCCCAAGGCACCGCCCGCACGCTCATTCACGCCGCCGCCGTTCTGGGCGTCGCGTTGACGGAGCATGATGCGTTGCGCCTGCTGCAGTTGCTGGAGGAGTTGGCCCGCTGGAATCGCCGCTTCAACCTGACGGCCATCACGGATCGGGCCGACATGGTAACCCATCACCTGCTCGACAGCCTCGCGGTCCACCGCTATCTGCACGGCGCGCGGATCGCCGATGTCGGCACCGGCGCGGGATTCCCGGGACTGCCGCTTGCCCTCGCCAACCCCGAACGGCGCTTCACGCTGATCGACTCGAACGGCAAGAAGGTCCGCTTCGTGTCGCACGCCGCCCATGCGCTTGGCCTGATGAACGTCGAGACCGTGCAGGCGAGGGTCGAGGCGCTGCGGCCCGACGCCCCGTTCGACACCGTGTTGGCGCGGGCGTTCGCGGCCCTGCCGCAGCTCGTACGCACCGTGACGCCGCTCTGCGGCCCCGGCACGCGCGTCCTCGCCCTGAAGGGCAAGTGGCCGCAGGCGGAGCTCGAGGCGCTGCCGCCCGGCTGGCAGGCCGAGACTCTCGCGCTCACCGTGCCGGGGCTCGCCGAGGAGCGCTGCCTGATCGTGCTCAGCGCGGCACACCGCTCAGCGGCAGGGCCGTGGTCTCCTTGATCACCGACAGTGCGATGGAGGAGTGCACCGACTGTACGCCGGGGAAGCGCGACAGGTGGTCGAGGAAGAACGCCTCGTACGCCTTGATGTCTCGACAGGCGATGCGCAGCAGAAAGTCCGTCTCACCCATCAGCGTGTAGCACTCGAGGATTTCGGGGTGCTGGCGCACCGCCTGCTCGAACCTCAGCAGCGCATCGCGCCCATGGCCGGCGAGCTTCACCTGGGAGAACACCAGCACGTTCAGGCCGACCTTTTCGCGGTCGAGTACGGCCACCCGCTTGCGGATCACACCGGATTCCTCCAGGCGGCTCATCCGCCGCCAGCAGGTCGAGGCGGTCATGCCCAGCCGCTCCGCGACTTCGGCGGCGGACAGATTGCCGTGCTCCTGGAGCAGGTCGAGGATCCGTGCATCGCTGCGGTCAAGGTCCGTCTGCATGAGTTATCTCGATAAATGAACATACAGTGACAGGAATCATTCACCGATACGGGCTGCGGGGCAAGGTTTGTTACGCGCCGTGCAACCCCCGGGCGTAAGGTGAGGTCGATCCGGGCATTGGCCCCAGACCTTCGGAGAGCGCCTTGGACCTGTTCACCCTGCCGGACTTCGACGACCACGAGCAGCTGGTCTTCGGCCACGACCGCCCGAGCGGCCTGCGGGCCATCGTCGCGATCCATTCGACGGCGCTCGGGCCGGCCGCGGGTGGGTGCCGGATGTGGCCCTATCCCTCAAGCGAGGAGGCACTCACCGATGCGCTGCGCCTCTCGCGGGGCATGAGCTACAAGAACGCCATGGCCGAACTCGACCTCGGCGGGGGCAAGGCGGTGATCCTCGGCGATGCCCGCACGGAAAAGACCCCGGAGCTGTTTCAGGCCTTCGGCCGGCTGGTCGAGTCGCTCGGCGGGCGTTACATCACCGCCGAGGACGTGGGTACCACGACCGGGGACATGCAGCAGGTGGCTGGCGCCACCGGCTTCGTGAGCGGCTTGGCGCGCCGCTGTGGTGAGGTGGGTGGAGACCCGGGGCCGCAGACGGCGCTCGGGGTGTTTTTCGGTATCCAGGCGGCGGTGCGCTTCCAGCTGGGCCGTTGCCTCGAGGGACTGACCGTTGCCGTGCAGGGGCTCGGCGGGGTGGGTCATCCGCTGTGCCGGCTGCTTGCGGCCGACGGGGCCCGGCTGAAGGTGGCCGACGCCCGCGGCGAGCGGGCCGAGCAGGTTCGCGAGGAGCTCGGTGCGACCGTCGTCGGCACCGAGACGATCCTCGACGAGGATGCGGACGTGTTCGCGCCGTGCGCGCTCGGCGCCGTGCTCAACGAGCACACCATCGCGCGGCTGCGCGCCCGGGTGGTGGCCGGTGCGGCGAACAACCAGCTGGCCGCGCCCGCCGACGGCGACGCTTTGCTGAAGGCGGGCATCCTGTACGCCCCGGACTACGTGATCAATGCCGGGGGCATCATCAACGTCGCCCACGAGTATCGGGGCGGGGCGAGCCGGGCCGAGGTGCGCGCGGCGATCGAGAAGATCCCCGAGCGGCTGACGCTGATCTTCGAGCGCGCGCGGCGCGAAGCGCGGCCGACCAGCGCTGTGGCTGACCAGATGGCGCGCGAGCGGCTGCAGGCAGGCCGCCGCGGCTGAGTCCGGCCGGGAGCGCGGCGGCCCCGGCGCGTGGCGGCGGTGAAGTACACTGTCGCCCCCATGAAGCGCGTCATCGCGATTGCCAATCAGAAAGGCGGGGTCGGCAAGACCACCACGGCGGTCAACCTCGCCGCCTCCCTCGCGGCCACGCGCCGGCGGGTGCTGCTCATCGACCTCGATCCCCAGGGCAACGCGACCATGGGCAGCGGGATCGACAAGTCGCAGCTCGAGCGCGGCGCATGCGAGGTGCTGCTCGAGGAGGCCGAGCTCGGTGCCGCGCTGCTCCAGGTCGAGCAGGGCCGCTACGCTCTGCTGCCGGCCAACCAGGACCTCACCGCCGCCGAGGTGCGCCTGCTCGGCCTCACGGTGGGCCGCGAGACGCGCCTGCGCAAGGTGCTCGCGCCGCTGCGCGAAGCGTACGATGTCATCCTCGTCGACTGCCCGCCGGCGCTCAACATGCTCACGGTCAACGCGCTCGTGGCGGCCGACAGCGTGTTGATCCCCATGCAGTGCGAGTATTACGCGCTCGAGGGGCTCTCGGCGCTGCTCGGTACCGTCGAGCAGATCCGCGCGGCGGTCAACCCGGCGCTCGAGATCGAGGGCCTGCTGCGCACCATGTTCGATCCGCGCAATAACCTGGCCAACGAAGTGAGCGCTCAGCTGATCATGCATTTCGGCGACAAGGTGTTCCGCACCGTCATTCCGCGCAACGTCCGCCTGGCCGAGGCGCCGTCCTTTGGGCGCCCGGTGCTCTTTCACGACAAGGATTCGCGCGGGGCGCTCGCCTACCTGGCGCTCGCCGGGGAGCTGATCCGCCGCGCCGAGCAGGGCACCGGCCCGGCGCCGCCTGAGCCGACCGGCGCCGCGGACGGGGAGGCCGCCCCATGACCCAGAAGAAGCCGACGCTGGGCCGCGGCCTGGCCGATCTGCTCGGTCCGGGCGTGCGACCCGCGCCCGCGCAGCCCGAGCGGGCTCCTGCGGGGGACGAACTGCGGCGGTTGCCGCTCGACGTGCTGCAGCGCGGGAAGTACCAGCCGCGCACCGACATGCACCCCGAGTCCCTCGAGGAGCTCGCCGGCTCGATCAAGGCGCAGGGCGTGGTGCAGCCCATCGTGGTGCGCCCCCTCGCGGCAGCGCCCGGCGCGCCGCAGCGCTACGAGATCGTCGCCGGCGAGCGGCGCTGGCGCGCCGCGCAGCTCGCCGGGCTTCAGGACATCCCGGCGATCGTGCGGCACATCGCGGACGAGGCGGCCATCGCCGTCGCGCTGATCGAGAACATCCAGCGCGAAAACCTCAATCCCCTCGAGGAGGCGCGTGCGCTCGAGCGGCTGATCGGCGAGTTCGAGCTCACCCACGCGCAGGCGGCCGAGGCGGTCGGCCGCTCGCGGGCCGCCGTGAGCAATCTGCTGCGCCTGCTCGAGCTGCCCGCCGAGGTGTGCGAGCTGATCGAGCGGCGCCAGATCGAGATGGGTCACGCCCGAGCACTGCTCGGTCTGGCGCAGCGCGCCGAGCAGCGCCAGGCCGCCGCGGAAGTGGTCGCGAAGGGCCTCTCGGTGCGCGCCACCGAGGCGCTCGTGCGACGTATGCTGCAGCCGCGCAGCGCCGCCCCCCCTGCCGCGACCGCCGACCCGGACGTGCGCCGCCTCGAGCAGCAGCTCTCCGAGCAGCTCGGAGCCCGCGTCGCCATCCGCCCGGGACCGGCCGGCAAGGGCTCGCTGGTCGTCACTTATAATAGTCTCGAGGAGCTGGACGGGATTCTCGCCCATATCCATTAGCACTTTCCCGGATAGCCAACCCGGGAAAGGGCGATTCGTCCCGGCCGGGGATTTCACACGATTTTCACAGGCTTAGGCCGGGTGACGATGGAGTGGACTCCCCCGAGACCGGTCAATATAATCGCGCGGCTTTTTCGCTCCGGCCGGTGTGCGCACCGGCGGACCGGACGGCGGCCCGACGCGTAGCATTACGCCCGCGAGTGAGATTTCGGTGACCGTGATCGACCTGCCCCAAGCGCGGCGGCTGGCTTTCAGCGTCGTGCTGGGCCAGGTGACCGTAACGGTGATGGCCGGATTGCTCGCCTGGGCGATCTCCGGACGGCTCGCGGCTTTCTCGGCTCTGCTCGGCGGAGGCATCGGGACGGCGGCGAGCCTGATTCTGGCGCTCGTCGGGTTCAGCCGGGGCGCCGTGGATGCCGCACGGGCGCTGCGGGCGTTTTACGGGGGGGAGGCGCTGAAGCTCGTCGTCGTCGTCGGGCTGTTTGTGGCGGCCTTCAAGTTGACGAAGGTCGCGCCGCTGGCAATGTTCACGGCCTTCGCCGCGACATTTTTCGTGTATTGGATCGCGCTCGCCGCCGCGCTGTGGCCCGGCAGCCGCGCGCGCGGTCAGAAGATTGCCGACCCGGCGTCAGCGCCAACGGCCGACGCTACGCACACAGTGAGAGATTGACGTTCATGGCAGCAAAGCAGCCACAGATCGGTGAGTACATACTGCATCACCTCACCTTTCTGACCAACAAACCGCAGACTTCGCTCGTCAACTTCACCGTCATCGACTACGACACGGTGTTCTTCTCGGTGCTGCTGGCGGTGTTGTTCGCCGGCAGCTTCTACCTGGTGGCGCGCAAGTCCGCGGCAGCCGGCAACAGCGTGCCGCGCGGCTTTCAGAGCTTCGTCGAGATGCTGGTCGACTGGGTCGATTCCCAGGTGAAGGACGTGTTCCACGGCACCAACCGGTTGATCGCACCGCTCGCGCTGACGATCTTCTGCTGGGTGTACCTGTTCAACTTCATGGACCTGCTGCCGGTCGATCTGCTGCCGGATGTCGCCGGCGCCGTCGGGCTGGCGCACCTGAAGGTCGTGCCGAGCACCGATCTGAACGGCGCCTTCGGGCTGTCGCTCACGGTGTTCATCCTGATGATCTACTACAGCATCAAGGTGAAAGGGCCGCTCGGCTTTCTCGGCGAGCTGACGCTGCAGCCGTTCCGCGTCAAGAACATCTTCGTGCAGATCCCGCTCTCAATCGTCAATTTCGTGCTCGAATCGGTCACGTTGATCGCCCGCCCGGTGTCGCTGGCGCTGCGACTGTTCGGCAACCTGTTCGCCGGCGAGATGATCTTCGTGCTGCTCGCGCTGCTGACGCTGGCGCACAGCTACGCGGGGCTCGAGTCCGTCTCGGGCTGGGGGATGGCGCTCATGCAGGCCGTGCTCACCTTCGCCTGGGAAGTGTTCCACCTCCTGATCATCACGATTCAGGCGTTCATCTTCATGGTGCTCACCATCGTCTACCTGGCGATGGCGCACGAACATCATTGACCGGCCACTGTTTCCAGACGCATTGATCCTTAAGGAGAATTGAATGCATAACGTCGCACTGATCCAAGCCATGACCGTGCTCGCCGTGGGCATCATCTTCGGCATGGGCGCCCTTGGCACCGCCATCGGTTTCGGTATTCTCGGCGGCCGCTTCATCGAAGGCTCGGCCCGCCAGCCTGAGCTGATGCCTGCCCTGCAGGTGAAGATGTTCCTGGTCGCGGGCCTGCTCGACGCCGTCGCCATGATCGGCATCGGCTTCGCGCTGTTCTTCACGTTCGCGAACCCGTTCCTCGAAGCGCTGCACGTTGCAGCACATTGAGCTGCGTGCGCGTTACCCGTAAGGCACTCCTCGGAAGGAGGCGATCGTGCACATCAATCTGACGCTCCTGATCCAGATGGCGGTGTTCGCCGTGCTGATCTGGTTCACGATGAAGTTCGTCTGGCCGATGCTTCTCGGCCCGATGCAGGAGCGCGAGCGGCGCATTGCGCAGGGTCTGGCCGCTGCCGGCAAGGGCGAGGAAGAGCTCAAGCAGGCGCGGGAAGGCGCCGAGTCCATTCTGCGCGAGGCGCGCGAGCGCGCGGGCGTCATCGTCGATCAGGCCCAGCGCAGCGCCAACCAGATCCTCGAGCAGGCGCGCAGCACCGCCACGCAGGAAGGCCAGCGCCTGGTGGCCGCCGCGCAGCAGCAGATCGGGCTCGATGCGGCGCGGGCCAAGGAGCAGCTGCGCCAGCAGGTCGGCTCGATTGCCGTCGCGGCCGCCGCCAAGCTCCTCGAGCGCGAGATCGATGCGCGCGCCCACGAGGCGCTGCTCAACGAGTTCGCGGCGCAGCTGTAGGCGGAGGACACGATGCCGGACAAGAGCACCATCGCCAGGCCCTATGCCAAAGCCGCGTTCGCGGCGGCGGACGGCCGCCTGGGCGAGTGGTCCGAGGCGCTGCAGCGGGCGGCCGCCGTGGTTGCCGATCCGCGGGTCGCCGCCCTGCTCGATGACCCGAACGTCACCGCCGAGCGGCTCGCGGAGCTCGTCGAGTCTATCGCCGACCCGCCGGGGGACCCGGCGCGGCGGAACTTCATTCGCACGGTCGCCGACAATCACCGGCTCGAGTGCCTGCCCGAGATCGCCGCGCGCTTCGAGGCGCTTAAGGCCGAGGCCGAAGGCACCATCGATGTCGAGGTCACCTCGGCGAAGCCGCTCACCGATGCACAGCAGCGCGCGCTCGGCGGCGCCCTCGAGCGGCGCCTGAAGCGCACCGTCCGCCTGCGCTGCACGCTCGATCCGACCCTGATCGGCGGGGCCAGCGTGCGCGCCGGCGATCTGGTCATCGACGGCTCGGTCCGCAGCCGGCTCGAGCGCATCGCCCATCAGCTGACCGCGTAAGCCATTTTCCGGGGAAACACAGTTATGGCCATCAAGGCATCCGAAATCAGCGATCTGATCAAGCAGCGGATCGAGAGCTTCAAGACCACCATCGAGGCGCGCGACGTCGGCACCATCATGTCGGTGACCGACGGCATCACGCGCGTGCACGGGTTGGCCGACGCACGCTACGGTGAGATGCTCGAATTTCCGGGCAATGTCTTCGGCCTGGCGCTGAACCTCGAGCGGGATTCGGTCGGCGCGGTGGTGCTCGGGGACTACAAGCACCTGCGCGAAGGCGACACCGTCAAGACCACCGGGCGCATCCTCGAGGTGCCGGTGGGCCGCGAGCTGCTCGGCCGCGTCGTCGATGCGCTCGGCCAGCCGATCGACGGCAAGGGGCCGCTCAACGCCACGCGCACCGCCCCGATCGAGCGGGTGGCGCCGGGCGTGATCTACCGCAAGTCGGTCAGCCAGCCGGTGCAGACCGGCTACAAGGCCGTCGACTCGATGGTGCCGGTCGGCCGTGGTCAGCGCGAATTGATCATCGGCGACCGCCAAACCGGCAAGACGGCGCTCGCGGTCGATACCATCATCAATCAGAAGAACTCGGGCGTGAAGTGCGTCTACGTCGCGATCGGTCAGAAGCAGTCGACCATCGCCGGCGTGGTGCGCAAGCTCGAGGAGCACGGCGCGCTCGCACACACCGTGGTCGTGGCCGCCTCGGCCTCGACTACGGCCGCGCTGCAGTACATCGCCGCCTACTCCGGCTGCACGATGGGCGAGTTCTTCATGGACAACGGTGAAGACGCGCTGATCGTCTACGACGACCTGTCCAAGCAGGCGGTGGCCTACCGGCAGATCTCCCTGCTGCTGCGCCGTCCGCCGGGCCGCGAGGCGTTCCCGGGCGATGTCTTTTACCTGCACTCGCGCCTGCTCGAGCGCAGCGCGCGCGTCAACGAGCAGTACGTCGAGATGCAGACCAAGGGGGCGGTCAAGGGCAAGACCGGCTCGCTCACCGGGCTGCCGATCATCGAGACTCAGGCGGGCGACGTCACGGCTTTTGTGCCGACCAATGTCATCTCGATCACCGACGGGCAGATCTTCCTCGAGACCGACCTGTTCAACGCGGGCGTGCGCCCGGCGATGAACGCCGGCATCTCGGTGTCGCGCGTCGGCGGCGCCGCGCAGACCGACATCATCAAGAAGCTCGGCGGCGGCATCCGCCTCGCCCTGGCGCAGTACCGCGAACTCGCGGCGTTCTCGCAGTTCGCCTCCGATCTCGACGAGGCGACGCGCAAGCAGCTCGAGCGCGGCCAGCGGGTCACCGAGCTGATGAAGCAGAAGCAGTACGCGCCGATGTCGGTCGCGGAGATGGCGTTGTCCATCTACGCGGTGAACAACGGCCACATGGACAAAGTGGAGCTGAAGAAGGTGGTCGCGTTCGAGGCGGCACTGCAGTCCTTCGCACACGCCCGCTACGCCGCGATGCTCGAGCGCATCAACAAGGAACCGAAATTCAGCAAGGACAACGAGGCGGAGCTGAAGAAGTGCGTCGAGGATTTCATCGCCACAGGGACCTACTGAGCATCGTGTACGAGTCTGCACTGGCCATACTGACGAGGCGTTCCTGATGCCGGGCACCAAGGAAATCCGCGCCAAGATCACGAGTGTGAAGAACACTCAGAAGATCACCCGCGCCATGCAGATGGTCGCGACCAGCAAGATGCGCCGCGCGCAGGATCGCATGCGCGCCGCGCGTCCCTATGCCGAGAAGATGCTGAACGTCATCGGTCACCTGACCGAGGCGAACCCCGATTACCGCAGCCCGTATCTGCAGGCCCGCGACACGGTGCGCAGCATCGGCATCATCGTCGTGTCGACCGACCGCGGCCTCGCCGGGGCGCTCAACGCCAACGTCTTCAAGCAGACGCTGTTGCTGATGCGCGAGTGGCAGGCCAAGAGCGCGAGCGTGAAGCTGTGCCTGGTGGGCGCCAAGGGTCTCGCCTTCTTCCGCCGGCTCGATGCGCAGATTCTCGCCAGCGCATCGCACCTCGGCGACCGGCCGCACGTGAAGGACCTGATCGGCGCGGTCAAGGTGATGCTGGATGCCTACCGGGACGGGCAGATCGACCGGCTGTTCCTGGTGAACGCCGAGTTCGTAAACACCATGACCCAGCAGCCCGCTGTCGGGCAGCTCCTGCCGGTGCAGCCGCTCGACACCGAGAACCTCGCCGAGCACTGGGACTACCTCTACGAGCCGGAGGCGGCACAGATTCTCGATGGACTGCTGATGCGCTACATCGAATCGCAGGTGTATCGCGCCGCAGTCGAGAACGTCGCCTCGGAGATGGCGGCCCGGATGGTGGCCATGAAGGCCGCCACCGACAATGCCGGCAAGCTGATCAACGAGATGCAACTGATTTACAACAAGGCCCGTCAGGCCGCGATCACCAAGGAACTGGCCGAGATCGTGGGCGGCGCAGCCGCGGTTTGAGAGAGACAACACATGGCAACCATGGCCGAAGGCAAGATCACCCAGATCATCGGCGCCGTCATCGACGTCGAGTTTCCGCGTGAGGGCATTCCGCGCGTCTACGACGCGCTGAAGCTCAAGGACGTCGATCTGACGCTCGAGGTACAGCAGGAGCTCGGCGACGGCATCGTGCGCACCATCGCGATGGGACCCTCCGAGGGTCTGAAGCGGGGCCTCGCCGTCATCGCGACCGGCAAGCCGATCAACGTGCCGGTCGGCAAGGGCACCCTCGGGCGGATCATGGATGTGCTCGGTGCGCCGCAGGACAACCGCGGACCGGTCAAGTCCGAGCAGACGCTGCCGATTCACCGCGCGCCGCCGTCCTTCGAAGACCAGGCCGGCGGGCAGGAGCTGCTGGTTACGGGCATCAAGGTCATCGACCTGTTGGTGCCGTTCGCCAAGGGCGGCAAGGTCGGCCTGTTCGGCGGCGCCGGCGTCGGCAAGACCGTCAACATGCTCGAGCTGATCAACAACATCGCCAAGCAGTACAGCGGACTGTCGGTGTTCGCCGGCGTCGGGGAGCGCACGCGCGAAGGCAACGACTTCTATCACGAGATGATCGAGTCGGGCGTCATCGACCCCCAGGAGTTGTCCAACTCCAAGGTGGCCATGGTGTACGGCCAGATGAACGAGCCGCCGGGCAACCGCCTGCGTGTGGCGCTCACCGGGCTCACCATGGCCGAGCACTTCCGCGACGAGGTGCGCGAGGACGGCGGCAAGGGCCGCGACGTGCTGCTGTTCATCGACAACATCTACCGCTACACCCTCGCTGGCACCGAGGTGTCCGCGCTGCTCGGGCGCATGCCCTCGGCGGTGGGCTACCAGCCGACGCTCGCCGAGGAAATGGGCGTGCTGCAGGAGCGCATCACCTCCACCAAGACCGGCTCGATCACCTCCATCCAGGCGGTGTACGTGCCCGCGGACGACCTGACCGACCCCTCGCCGGCGACCACGTTCGCGCACCTCGATGCGACGGTCGTGCTCTCGCGCCAGATCGCCTCGCTCGGCATCTACCCGGCGGTCGATCCGCTGGATTCGACCAGCCGCCAGCTCGACCCGCTCGTGGTCGGCGAGGAGCACTACAACACCGCGCGCGGCGTGCAGGCCGTGCTGCAGCGCTACAAGGAGCTGCAGGACATCATCGCCATCCTCGGCATGGACGAGCTGTCCGAGGAGGATAAGCTCACGGTGTTCCGGGCGCGCAAGGTGCAGCGCTTCCTGTCCCAGCCGTTCAACGTCGCCAAGGTGTTCACCGGCCAGGACGGCAAGATCGTGCCGTTGGCCGAGACCATCCGCGGCTTCAAGGGCATCATCGGCGGCGAATTCGATCATCTGCCCGAGCAGGCCTTCTACATGGTAGGCAGCATTGATGAGGCTGTCGCCAAGGCGAAGTCGCTGCAGTAGGAGAGCCGCCATGGCCGAATCGCACACCATTCACGTCGACATCGTCAGCGCCGAGGGCGAGATCTTCTCGGGGCTCGCGACCATGGTGTTCGCGCCGGCCTCCCAGGGTGAGATCGGCGTGGCCCCGCGGCACGCGCCGCTGCTCTCGATGCTCAAGCCCGGCGAGGTACGGGTGCAGACGCCCGAGGGCACCGAGCAGCTGTTCTTCGTCGGCGGCGGTGCGATCGAGGTCCAGCCGCACCGGATCACGGTGCTCGCCGACACGGCGCAGCGCGCGAAGGATATCGACGAGGCGGCGGCGCTTGCCGCCAAGCAGCGTGCCGAGGAGGCCCTGCGGGACCGCACCGATCATATCTCGCAGGCCGAGGCGCTGGCGGAACTGGCGCGCGCCGCCGCGCAGCTGAAGATCATCGAGCGGCTGCGGAAAATGCGCGGCTGACGGCGCGCCGCATGCTGGCTCGCGGCATAATCGGCGCATGAACACATCAGCTTCCGCAGCACCGCTGTCGGTGGTGATCCTGGCCGCGGGCGAGGGCAAGCGCATGAAGTCGCGCCTGCCGAAGGTGCTGCAGCCGCTCGCCGCACGCCCCTTGCTCGCACACGTCATTGCTGCCGCCCGGGCGCTCGCGCCGGCGCGGATTCACATCGTCCATGGCCACGGCGGGGAGCAGGTCCGCGCCGCGTTTACCGATCCGGCGCTCAACTGGGTCCACCAGGCCGAGCAGCTCGGTACCGGACACGCTCTGCAGCAGGCCGCGCCCCACATAGCCGATGGCGAGGTCGTGCTCGTGCTCTACGGCGACGTGCCGCTGCTGCGCCCGGCCACGCTCGCACGGCTGGTCGACATCGCCGCCGCCGGCGAGCTGGCGCTGCTCACCATGCGGCCCGGCGATCCGGGCGGCTACGGTCGGATCGTGCGCGATGCGACCGGCAAGGTGGCGCGCATCGTGGAGCAGAAGGACGCCTCCACCGAGGAGCTGCGCATCGGGGAGTGCAACACCGGTGTGCTGGCCGCGCCGGCCGGCCGCCTGAAGGGTTGGCTCGCCAGCCTGCGCAACGACAACGCGCAGCGCGAATATTACCTCACGGATGTCATCGGGCTGGCGGTCCGCTCGGGCGTGGCCGTAACGCCGGTGCAGCTCGCCGATCCCATCGAGGCACTCGGCGTCAACGACAAGGTACAGCTCGCCGAGCTGGAGGGCCTCTTGCGACGCAACGCCGCACTGGAGTTGATGCGCGCGGGCGTCACGGTCACCGACCCGCTGCGGCTCGACGTGCGGGGCGAAGTGACGCACGGACAGGACGTTTCTCTCGACGTGAACGTGATTCTCGAAGGACGCGTCGTCCTCGGCGACCGGGTGCGCATCGGCGCCGGCTGCATCGTGCGCGACAGCGAGATCGGCGATGACACCGAGCTGTTTCCGTACTCGGTGCTCGACGGAGCGGTCATTGGCGCAGAGGCCCGCATCGGACCATTTTCGCGCGTGCGACCGGCCACGCGCCTCGCTGACGGCGTGCACATCGGCAACTTCGTTGAAGTGAAAAACTCGACCCTCGGTGCGGAGTCTAAGGCGAACCACCTGTCCTATGTGGGTGACGCCGAACTCGGCGCCCGGGTCAACGTCGGCGCCGGAACGATCATCGCGAACTACGATGGTGCCAACAAACACCGCACCCACATCGGTGCCGGCGCACACACGGGCTCCAACAGCGTGCTGGTCGCGCCGATCACGGTCGGCGAGGGTGCGACCATCGCTGCCGGCTCGACCGTCATCCGGGAAGTGCCGGCGGGCAAGCTCACCATCGCCCGTGCGCGCCAGGTCACTCTCGAGGGCTGGCAGCGGCCGGTCAAGCCGAAAAAATAGCCCGGAGCCCGCGGTCGTCAGTCCCGGGCGGCCCGGTGCATCACCCGGGCCGCAAACATCGCCGGCGGATCGCGAAAGGCCCGCGACGCCAGTGCCAATGCCTGGCGGATCCGGCGCGCACGTTGCGCATCGATGCGCGCCAACAGCCGTTGCCGCGCGCCGGGCTTCAGCGGCGCTTCGAGCGCCTTGTGGCGCAGCACGGTGAGATTGTGGTCATCCCCGAGCAGATCGGAGAGATGATGGGTTGCCTCGATGCGCGCGCCGTTGCGACGGTCGCGCGGCGGGGTGAGGGCCTGAAGCTGGTGCCACAGATACTTCGTCTGCTTGCGCAGCTCGTGGAGATTCTCGGCCGACGGTCGTGTCCGAACGCGTCGGAGCGCCTGGCGCGCCCGTACATACACGCGTCTGAGTCCGGTCTCAAGCACGGACCAGCGGTAACCCCTGGCGTTCCCTGCGGCCAGGCGGTCCCTCACGGCGCGCAGGACGGCACGGGCCTGCTGTACGGCCGCCGCCTCGTCATGCAGGAGACGTCGCGCGCTCGCATGGTCGCGCCGCAGCTGCTTGCACAAGTCAGTCTGGCCCCTGCCGGACCCGCCATCGCGATGCCGGGACAAGCCCTGCAGCGTATCGAGCAGCACCCGGCTGTCGCGCACCCCGCTCAGCGAGCGTGCAACGTCGCGCAGCTCGGCGTTATCCCGGCGATAGGCTCGCTCTCCGAGCCCGGTGCGCATCAGCCGAAGCATGGCCCGCGTGCGCTTCAGCTCCTTGCGCACCGCGTGCACCGCCCGGTCCGAAAGCCGGGGAGTCTCCAGCCACTCGGTCGCATCGGCGAGGCTCCGGCGTGCCAGATGCCGAACGTCGGGCGGTTCGGGCAGTGGAGCGCGGGGTTTTACGATCACCGGTACAGACTAGGGCCCGTGCCTCGCAGGCGCTATCCGCAATGACCGAAATCGTCATAAACATGCGCCTATCTGCGGCGAATCACTACCGAAAAGTGGAAAAGCAAGTCCTTTTCGGATGTCCGTGTATCCCCTGCCGCTTCACCGGTGCTCACGCTGGCGGGGCGGTCGCGCGAACTGTGCGCCGCTTCTGCCCCGCAGCGGGCACTTCAGGCAAACTGTCGGCCCCTTCCGGGTATTCAGGATCCCAGCCATGTGCGGAATCGTCGGCGCCATTGCCGAGCGCAATATCGTCCCGGTCCTGATCGAGGGTCTGCGCCGTCTGGAGTACCGGGGCTACGACTCCGCCGGGCTCGCCGTGATCGCCGAAGGGGGGCTCGCCCGGCTGCGCACGGTCGGCAAGGTGCAGAAGCTCGTCGAGGCGCTGGCAGCCACGCCGGCCGGGGGCGGGACCGGGATTGCCCATACGCGCTGGGCCACGCACGGCGCGCCGAGCGAACGCAACGCCCACCCGCACCTGTCCGGCGAGGGTCTCGCGATCGTCCACAACGGCATCATTGAGAACCACGAGACGCTGCGCGCGGATCTCGAGGGTCGCGGGTATCGCTTTACCTCCGAGACCGACACCGAGGTGATCGCGCACCGGATCCACCATCACCTGAAGACCGAGCGCGATCTGTTCAAAGCGGTGCGTGCAACGGTCGCCGAGCTCGAGGGCGCCTACGCGCTCGCGGTCATCAGCGAGGCGGAGCCCGATCGGCTCGTGGTGGCCCGCGAGGGCTGTCCGGTGGTGATCGGGCTCGGCGTCGAGGAGAACTTCGTCGCCTCGGACGTCGCGGCGCTGCTGCCGGTCACCCGGCGCTTCATGTTTCTCGAGGAGGGCGATGTCGCCGAAATCCGCCGCAAGTCGGTGCGCGTGATCAACTCGAGCGGTCTTGATGCCGAGCGGCCGGTACGGGAAAGCGAACTCAGCGCTGAGGCGGCCGAGAAGGGACCGTACCGTCACTTCATGCTCAAGGAGATCCACGAGCAGCCGCGCGCCATCGCCGACACACTTGCCGAACGTGTCGCTCACGGTCGCCTGTTGGAAGCGGCGTTCGGACCCGCGGCCACCGAGGTGTTCAACCACACCGCGTGCGTGCACATCGTGGCGTGCGGCACCAGCTATCACGCCGCCTCCGTGGCGCGTTATTTCATCGAGCAGATCTGCCGCATCCCCTGCGCCGTCGACATCGCCAGCGAGTACCGCTACCGCAACCCGCTGGTTCCCAAGAACTCGCTGTTCGTCACCATCTCCCAATCCGGGGAAACCGCCGACACGCTCGCGGCACTGCGTCTGGCCAAGCAGTCCGAGTACCTCTCCACATTGGCCATCTGCAACGTGCCGGAGAGTTCTCTGGTCCGTGAATCCGAGCTGGTGATGCTGACGCGCGCCGGCCCTGAAATCGGCGTCGCCTCGACGAAGGCGTTCACGACCCAGCTGACGGCTCTGTCCATGCTCACCGTGGCGCTGGCGCGCCACCATGGCGGCGACGTCGAACGCGAGCAGGGCCTTGTGAGCCGACTGATCGAGCTGCCCGGCCTGATCGAGAAGGCGCTCACGCTCGATCCGGTCGTGCACCGGCTCGCCGAGCGCTTTGCCGATAAGCATCACGCGCTGTTCCTCGGTCGCGGCGCTCTTTATCCCATCGCGATGGAGGGTGCGCTGAAGCTGAAGGAAATTTCCTACATCCATGCCGAGAGCTATCCGGCCGGTGAGCTCAAGCACGGACCGCTCGCGCTCGTCGACGCCGACATGCCGGTCATCGCGGTCGCCCCGAACAACGACCTGCTCGAGAAGCTCAAATCCAACCTCATGGAAGTGCGCGCCCGGGGCGGAGAGCTCATCGTGTTCGCCGATCCGGAATCAGGGCTGCAGCCGAGCGAGGGCGTCACGGTGATCGAGATGCCCAAGCACGTGACGTACTTTCAGGCGCCGGCCGTATACACCGTCCCGCTCCAACTGCTGGCATACCACGTGGCAATTCTGAAGGGCACGGACGTCGATCAGCCGCGTAACCTCGCCAAGAGCGTGACCGTTGAGTAGCAGTAGGATGTAGTAAAGAGACAATAAAGTCGTGATTTGGACAAATAGTCCTTCCAAGCGCCGAAAAGACAAATAGTCTTTCCTGGATGCCGAAAATAAGAGATCGAAGTGGCACTTTCCGTGGCCGATGTGCCTTTCTGCCCCGGAGGCAAAGCTTGGCCTAAATGGTGGCGGGCCGCGCCTGGGGCCTCGGCGGGTTTTAGCCCCGCCTTGAACAAAATGGTCTTTCCGTCGAAGCCGGAAGAACAATAAAGTCTTGCGCCGCGCCACACCGCTCGATTGGCGTTGGCGCATCATGTTCCGCGGTTGGGCCTAGCGCACGCACACATCTGCAAGTGGAAACGAAATTCGCGATTTGCTAGTGCCCCGTCGCCGCCGATCTCGTTCCGACAGAAGAGCGGGGTGTAAACAAGCGTTCAATTTTGACTAGCAGACGGAACTCGAAGGTTCATCGAATCAAAAACTTGCGATGTCGATCGGCGTCCAATGTGCACGCCCGTGTACACGCGTACCGCCAACAGGTCATTGGTGTTCCGAAAATGGGTGCCTCAGAGCGGCCATTCGCGAACCTTGCACGCTGGGTCGCGTCGCGCTACAGTGCATCGCAATTGCGATGCACGGGGAGCACTCAATGGCTGATGTCAAATCTCGAACCATTCCGTCGCTGCGGGTTTCAGAACAACTGCGCACTGATGTGGAGAATGTGCTTGCCCCAGGGGAAAGCCTGTCCGCTTTCGTCATGGACGCCGTTTCTCGCAGTATTGATTTTCGCAAGACTCAACTGGATTTCCTCGCGCGTGGCATGGCAAGCGCCGAGCGTGCACGGGCGCTAGGCGGTTACGTACCCGCCGAAAAGGCGGTCACCAGGCTACGCAAGCGGCTAGCGAGCGCACAGCGCACCCGCCCGTGACGTACAAAGTCCGCCTGACGGCGGAAGCTCTTGAGGACCTCGACCGGCTGTACAGATTTCGTCTTGAACGGGATCGGGATGCGGCCAAGCGCGCGCTCGCGGCGATTGAACGTGCGTTTGAACTACTGGCCTATTCGCCTTTTTCGTGCAGAAGGGCGCTGCTCCAGAAAAACCCCCGCTGGCGAGAGATTTTGATCCCGTTTGGCCACTCGGGCTATGTCGCACTTTTCGAGATCGATGACGGCCGCACTGTGACCGTCACTGCCGTGCGCCACCAGCGTGAGGAGGACTATCATTGATGCTGGGTGGCCGCACGCTTTTCCGCGCGGCGGTCCACGCAACGGCTAGGCCTATCAAAGGAGGCTTTCTTGACTCTTGAAGAAGTCTTTTACATGAGTCAGTCCATCGCGTCGGTCGCTGTCGTGGGCTCCCTCATTTACCTGGGCCCGCAGGTGCGCGGCGCCGACCGCAGCCAGCGCGCGATGATGCAGCAGGGCCGTGCCGATCGGGCGAGCAAGGCGTCGCTGGCCCTGGCCAGCCCGGAATTGGCCGTTGTGTGGCAAAAGGGAATGGATGCAGCTCCGACCATGACGCGCCTCGAATTCACGCAATGGATACTGCTGTGCCGCGCGGCATTCCTGAGTGGAGAGGATTCTTTCCTGCAGCACCAAGACAACACGCTCGACCAAGCCGCGTTTGACAGCTATTGCGCGGGCATACGTTCCTACATGCGTCATGTGGGTTTCCGGGGCTGCCTGGAAACTGCTCGCCGGACAGTTTGGCAGGGACTTTCGCGAGTTCGTCGACGCACAGATCACTGCGATCCCGGTTGCACCCAGCGCCGACATTTATGAGGAATGGCAGAAAATAGTTCGCGCGATGTGGCCCAACCCTAATAGCTGAACTTGCTCAATGCGCACTGCGCCTGAAATACGCTGCTTGGAAGCTGCCGTCCCTGACGGATTGCTCAGGGTCGGAAACTCCGACAGGTGGCTGTCGGCCATTTGCGGACGCTCAACGCCGCGTCCTCGACGTACGCTGATCACAGCGCGGAGGGGGTCCATTTGGACGCGCACCGACACTTTAGTGTATTTTCCGCGGAGTTCGACCGCGCACTGACAGGGGATGAGCATGCATCGTCGCCACGGGCTGTTGGTATTGCTCTCGGCCGTGCTGGTGGCCGCCAGCGTCTATGCGGTCTGGATGCAGTTTCAGCCCGACCCACAACTGCCGTTCACGGTGGGCTGGGCCAATGCGCGGCAGGTGCGCATCGAACCGATCCCGGGACTCACGCCGGCCACCCTGCATGCCGGCGACCGGCTCGATCTGGCCGCGCAGTCGCGCGCCACGCGTATCGCGCTGGTGGCCAGTGAAGGCACCGTCCTGCCGGCCACGGCGAGCTATGCGCTGCGGATCCAGCGCGGCGCGGCGCAGATCAGCGTCCGTGTGGGCGCGGTCGATGGCAACATCGGCGCGCTGGCCAGTTGGGCCGACTGGTTATCGGTTTACTCGCTGATCCTGATCGCGGGCATCGCCCTGCTGGCGCTGTGGCGCGGCCACGACCGCGCCGCCTGGGGCATGGCCCTGTGGGCGATGGCCCAAACCCCGCTCGCGTTTGCAAGCGCTTCGCTCACGCCGGGCAGCAACGGCCTGGCCCTGCTCGACCTGCTCGGTTCCTACGGCTTCTCCCTGGCGGCGCGGATCGGCTTCTACGTCATGGCGGAATCGATCGCGGGCAGCGCCTTGGGTCCACGCGAGCGCCGGCTGTGGCGGATCTCGTTCGCGCTGGTCCTGGGCGCCGCGACGATCACGCTAGTGGGTGGTCCGATCGCCGTCGTGGCCGGCGCTTGGGCGGGATTCCTGCAGCCGGCGCTTGGCCTGCTGCCACCCGCCAGTTATCTGGTACCGATCGCGCTGCTCGCCGCCAGCCAGCGCCATGCCGATGCCCGGCAACGCCTGCGCCTGCGCTGGCTGCTGTGGGGCAGCGTGGTGTTCGTGACGGGGGTGGTTTTCACTGACTTGCCGCTGCCGCTGAGTTTTGTGGTCACAGCGCTACTGAATAACGCGTTGACCACCCTCGGCGTCCTCGCGATGTTGTATGCGGTGCTGCGCCACCGTGTCATCGATGTCTCGATGGTGCTCAACCGCGGGCTGGTATATGCGGCCACCACCAGCCTGGTGCTGGGGCTGTTTGCCCTGTTCGAGAGCCTGATCGAGCGCGCTGCGCTCGGCCGCGATGCCAGCCTCGCCCTCGAGTTCGCCGTGCCGTTGGG
>JAJZFQ010000282.1 GCA_021805275.1 Pseudomonadota bacterium | reverse complement strand
GTGCTCACCCCCGCCGCGGCTCTGGCGCAACAGAACATGGGCGGCACGGGGACTCTGCGCGCGCGGAGGTACGACACGCAGACCGTAGAGACCCTCCGCGGGACCATCATCGCGATCGAGAAGGTCGCTGACCACGGCCGCCGCGCCTATGGCGTTCACCTTCTCTTGAAGACCTCCGCCGGCGAAGTGTCGGTGCACCTCGGACCGAGTTGGTTCATCGCGCGTCAGCACCTGAAACTCGCGCCGCGGGAGATGATCGAGGTGACCGGATCACGGGTCACTTACGAAGGCCGGCCCGTGCTCATCGCGGCGCAGATCCGCACAGGACACCAGTCCATGGTGCTGCGCGACTCGCGCGGCTTCCCGCTCTGGAGCGGCGCGCGAGCACGTTGAGTCGGGCTGCGCCCCTGAGCGCCCCCGAGGATCAGCGGCTGAACGGATCGAGGGCGAGCAGCGCGAAGCTCGCCAGCCAATGCTCCCCCATGTAATTCCCGGTGAGCTGCCCGAGTGCGCTCGCCAGGTGCGCCTCGATGCTCGCGCCCACCGTGCGGTGCAAGGGATGCTCGCCCGGCAGCGCCGCGCCGATGCGCCGCCAGCACCAGGCCCGGGAGAGATTCAACCCGTCGAGATGGGCAATCTTCCCGTCGGTCCGGTCGCTGACGGCGGCCGGCGCGAACAGCGTCGACGGCCTGCCCTGGGCCGCCTCGGGCAGAAACGCATCGAACCACGCGCCGAACGCGGCCGAGCCCAGCACTTCGGCCATCAGCGCCGCCTCGGTGAGCGCCGGGGAGAGAAACTCATCGAGCGAAGGCTCCCAGGCCTGACAGCCGCGATCCTCGCCGTACCAGCGACGGGCACTCTGCGCGCACCGTTCGGCGAACGCCCCCTGTCCGTCCGCCGCGGCATAGTCGAGCGCCAGCAACAGCGCAAAGGCGGTATTGGCGTGTGCACCGGAGCGGATCGGGTAGGTCGCCAGCGGCAGAAAGGCCGCGAACCGCTCGACGAACATCATTGCGAGCGGCGCTAGCTGCGCGGCCCAGGCGCGACCCTCGGCACTCTCGTGGCGCACCAGCTCCCCCTGCAGCATCAGCAGCCAGGCCCAGCCGTACGGGCGCTCAAAGCCGCGACTCGCGGGCGCGCGCAGGTACGCGCACTCGGCGGCGACCTTGGCGGGCGTGAACTGCGCATCGAACCACGCCCGGATCTGTCCGGCCACTGCCAGGGTGGGCACGCGCCGATACAGCCGCGCGAGCAGCCAGTGCGCGTGCACGCAGGAGTGCCAGTCGAAACTGCCGAAGAAGATCGGATGCAGCGCGCGCGGACCACGCACGTCGCGCTCCTCGCTCAGCACGTGATCGAGTTTGTTCGGGTATTCGCGCCCGACGTGGCCCAGCGCGATGCGCGCGAACTGCTCGGCCCGATCGGCATCGAGGATGATGGAGCGGTTCATGGCGACCTCAGAAGCGAAAGACGAGCACATACATCAACACGATGTTGCAGGCGAGCAGCCCGATCGCCGTCGGGATCTGCACCTTGATCACCGCATTGCGATCCGGCAGCTCGAGCAGCACCGCCGGCACGATGTTGAAGTTCGCGGCCATCGGCGTCACGAGCGTACCGCAGAACCCCGAGAGCATGCCGATCGCACCCATGATGGCCGGATCGCCGCCGAAGCGCTGCACGATCAGCGGCACTCCGATGGCCGCGGTCATCACCGGGAATGCCGCGAACGCATTGCCCATGACCATCGTGAACAACGCCATGCCCAGGCAATACACCAGCACCGCTGCGAACGGGTGCCCGAGCGGCAGCCAGGTCGTCGCCACGTGACCGACCGCGCCGCCAACGCCGGCCAGCGCGAACACCGCGCCGAGCGCCGCCAGCAACTGCGGCAGCATCAGCGCCCAACCGATCATGTCGGCGAGCCGCCGGCCCTCCTCGAGTGCCGCCTGCGGCGGTGCCTTCGCCTGCCAGAGTGCCACCAGGAGCGCCACCAGGATCCCGACGGCAAGGGCGATCAGCGTCACGTTGTTCGGGTCGGCCAACGGCACTCCGCCGACCTCGATGCGCCCCAATGTGAACGTGCCGATCACGGCCAGAAGCGGAATCAGCAAGGCCGGGACCAGCAGCGCATTGCCGCGCCGAGCCGCGCGCTGCGCGCGCTCCTCGGCGCTGCGCCGCTCGGTGCTGCCGCGCCCGAGCGCACCGGTGCCGCCGAGCACAATCAGCGCCACCACCAGCACCCCGTTCGCCGTATCGCCGATGCGCGAGCCGAACAGGAAACTCACGGCGAGCAGCCCCCAGAAGGCCCCGTTGCCCCAGCGGCGCGGATTGCTGCGATCGCGCACGCTGAGCAGCGCGAATGCGCTGAACATCGCGCCGGCGAGCGCGTACACCTCGTGCAGATCGATCAGGGCTGCTCTCCGCCGGCGAGGCGCTTCAGCTTCGCATCGAGGCGCCAGAGCCGCACGCCGTGGATCAGAAAGGCGAGCAGCGCCGTCGGAATCGCCCACATGGAGAGCCGAAAGGGTGCGATGTCGTAGCCGCTCTGGGCGAGAAAGCCCTTGATCAGCAGGATCGAGGAGACGGCGATGAAGATATCCTCGCCGAAGAACGCCCCGACATTGTCCGCGCTGGCCGCATAGGCGCGCACCAGGTGGCGTGCAGGCCCCGAGAGCCGCCCGAGGCGGCTCTCGGCGGCGCCCTCGGCCATCGGCGCCACGATCGGACGCACCATTTGCGCCGGGCCGCCGAGGGAGGTCAGACCGAGCGCCGCGGTGAGCTGGCGCAGCGCCAGATACAACAGGAGGATCCGCCCGGCGGTCGCGGCGCGCAGCCGGCCGATCAGGGTGCGAGCCCGCTCGCGCAGGCCTTCGTGCTCGAGCAGCCCGATCACCGGCAGGATCAGCCAGACCAGTGAGACGTAGCGCGTCGCATTGAACGCATGACCGAGCGCGGCCAGCACCCGCAATGGCGCGATCCCGGCGGCCAATCCGGCCGTGAAGGCCGTGACCAGGATGACCAGCAGCGGATTGACGCCGGCGGCAAAACCGACCACCAGCACCGCGATGGCAAGCAGCGGCCAGAGGTTCATGCCGCCCCGAAGCCCCCACCGCCCGGGGTGAGGAGCGTGAGCACATCGCCCGCCCCGACGGTGAAACTCGCCGTCGCGCCGATCGGCTCGAGCGTGCCGTCGGCGCGGCGCAGCTCCCCGGCACCAGCCGCGCCGCTCCCCGCGCCCTGCAGTCCGAACGGGCGCACCCGCCGGTGGTTGGCGAGCAGCGCGCCGGTCAGGGACGCGCGGAACTCCAGGCGGCGCAGCACGCCGTCGCCGCCGCGATGCCGGCCCGCGCCACCCGAACCGCGGCGAATCGCGAACTCGCGCAGCAGCACCGGGAAGCGCATCTCGAGGATCTCCGGGTCGGTGAGCCGCGAATTCGTCATATGGGTCTGCACGGCATCGCAGCCGTCGAAGTCCGCGCCCGCCCCGGCGCCCCCGGCGATGGTCTCGTAGTACTGCAGGTGCGCATCGCCGAAGGTCAGATTGTTCATCGTCCCCTGCGAGGCGGCGAGCACCCCGAGCGCCCCGTACAGTGCATCGACGATGCACTGGGAGGTCTCCACGTTGCCGGCGGCCACCGCCGCGGGATAGACCGGGTCGAGCAGTGAACCGGCCGGAATGTCGATCACCAACGGCTCGAGGCAGCCCTCGTTGAGCGGGATCGGCCGCTCGATCAGCGTGCGAAACACGTACAGCACCGCCGCGACGCACACTGCCCGCGGCGCGTTGAAATTGCCCGAGTGCGCCGCCGAGGTCCCCGCGAAATCGACGTGTGCCCGCCCGTCCTCGATGCGCACGCTGACCGCAATGCGCGCCCCATCATCCAGTTCGTACTCGAATGACCCCGAGCGCAGCGGCGCGATCGCCGCGCGCATGCACTCGGCGGCGTTCGCCTGCACGTGCGCCATGTACGCGCGCACCCGCCTCAGGCCGTGTCTCGCCACGGCACGTTCGATCTCGGCAATGCCGCGCGCGTTCGCCGCCAACTGCGCGCGCAGATCCGCCACGTTCTGATCCGGGCGCCGCGCCGGATAGCGCGCAGCGGCGAGCGCGACGCGCAGCTCCTGTTCGCGCAGCCGCCCGCCGTCGAGCAGCGGGAAGCACTCGAGCAACACGCCCTCCTCCTCAATGGTGCGGCTGAACGGCGGCATCGAGCCCGGCGTGCTGCCACCGATGTCGGCGTGGTGCGCGCGCGAGGCGACGAAGCAGTCCGGCTCATCGCCGGCGCAGAGAAACACCGGCGTCACCACCGTCATGTCCGGCAGGTGCGTACCGCCGTGATACGGACTGTTCAGCATCCATGCATCGCCGCGGCGCAGCGCACCACGGCGCGCCTCGATGACCGCCCGCACGCTCGAGCCCATCGAGCCCAGATGCACCGGCATGTGCGGCGCGTTGGCGATGAGACCGCCGCGCGCATCGAACAGCGCGCAGGAGTAATCGAGCCGCTCCTTGATGTTGACCGACTGCGCGGTCGCCTTGAGCACCTCGCCCATCTGCTCGGCGATGTGCATGTAGAGGTTGTTGAAGATCTCGATCCGAGCCGGGTCCGCCCCCTCCTCGTGCCCCTCGTGCGCGCCGGGCGGCGCGGCGGGCACCGCCGGGGCGCACTCGAGCAGCCACTGACCGTCCGCACGGCGCTGCGCATGCCACCCCGGTTCCAGCACCAGCGTCGAGTGCGGTCCGACGATGAGCGCCGGTCCCTCGAGTGCGTCCGCCGGTCCGTCGGCCGTGGCGAGCGGCACCTCGCGCCACTGCCCGTCGAACCAGACCGGTGCGCGCGGCGGCAGCGCCGTCCCGAGCCGCTGCTCGGGCATGCGCAGCTCGCCGGGCACGAGCGAGGGCATGCGCACCTCGGCACGTACCGCATCGATGATGATCTCGAGCGCCGCGGTCTCGAACCCGAAGCGGCGCAGATGCTCCGCATCGAACGCCGCGCGGACAGCCGGCTGCGGTCCGAGCGGCAGGGAGAATGTCGTCTCGCTGTCCCCGGCGCGCACCTCGAGCAGATGCACCGCCTGAGCCGCCTGCGTCGCGCCGTACGGTACGAGCTCGTGGCGCGCGGCCCGTTCGAGTTCGGCGAGCCGTCGGCCGGCCGCCTCGAGCGCGGCCGAATCGAGCGGCAGACGCAGGCTGGCACGGCGCACGGCCAGACGGTCGGCGACGCCGATACCGAAGGCCGAGAGCACGCTGGCGAGCGGGTGCACCAGTACGCGGTGCATGCCGGCCGCAGCGGCCACGCGACAGGCATGCTGACCGGCCGCGCCACCGAAGCAGAAGAGCGTGAACTCGGCCGCATCGAGCCCCTGGCGCGTGGAGACCTGACGGATCGCATTGGCCATCGACTCGACCGCAACGTCGAGGAATGCCCCCGCGAGCGCCTCCGCGCACCGCTGCGCGCCCTGCGGCACGGCGGCGCCGAGCGCCGCGAATTGCGCCGCAACGCAGGCCCGATCGATCGGCGAGCGGCCGTCCGCACCGAACAGCGCCGGCAGCGTGTCGGGACGCAGCCGCCCGAGCAGCACCTGCACGTCGGTGAGCGTCAGAGGTCCGCCACGCCCATAACAGGCCGGTCCGGGCATCGATCCGGCCGATGCCGGGCCGACCGCGAGTCGACCGTCACGCACCGCCAGAATCGAGCCACCGCCCGCGGCGATGGTGTGCACATCGAGCATGGTCTGCTGCAACCGCACGCCGGCGATGAGATGTTCGAACCGCCGCGGCAACTCCCCGTCGAGCAGCGAGACGTCGGTGGAGGTGCCGCCCATGTCAAACCCGATCAGTCGCGCGAGGTCTGCGTGCGCGCCGATCCAGGCCATGCCGATCAGACCGCCCGCCGGTCCTGACAGTACGCTCGCGAGCGCCCGGAAGCGCTCGAGTGCCGCAAGACCGCCGTTGCTCTGCATCAATTCGAGGCGCGCGCCGGGATCGAGCGCGCGCAGCTGCGCGGCGAGTCCCTCCAGGTACGCCCGCAGCGGCGGCGCCAGGTAGGCGTTGAGCACCGTGGTGTCCCCGCGCGCGACGAATCTCACCAGCGGGGAGAGCTCATGGGAGACCGACACCTCCTCGAAGCCGATGCGCCGGGCGAGCGCGGCGGCCTGACGCTCGTGCTGCGGATGCTGCCAGCCATGCAGGAATGCGATCGCCACCGAACGCACACCGCGCGCATACGCCTCGCGCAGTTGCACCTCCAGAGACGCCTCATCGAGCGGCGTGAGCACGACGCCGTGCGCGTCCAGGCGCTCGGCGGCCTCGATCACCTGCGTGTACAGCCGCTGCGCGAGCACGATGTGCCGCGCAAAGATGTCGGGGCGGTTCTGATAACCGATCGCGAGCGCATCGGCGTGGCCGGCGGTGGTCACCAGCAGCACCTCGGCGCCCTGGCGCTCGAGCAGCGCATTGGTGGCCACCGTCGTGCCCACCTTGACCGTCTGAATGCAGCCCTCGAACCGATCCCGCGCGCCGAGTTCGCCCTGCAGGATCTGGCGCATCCCGAGGATACCGGCGTCCTCTGCGGCTGCCGTCGCGGCCTGACGCGAGAGCACCTTGCGCACGTGCAACCGTCCGTCGGGTGCCAAGCCGATGACGTCGGTGAACGTGCCCCCGCGGTCGATCCAGAACTGCCACGCCTGCATCGTGGGATCTTATCAGGGCCCCCGGTACGCGTGGGGGGCGGTCCCGCGCGATGCTAGACTCGATCGCAGCGAATTCGGACGGAGAACGGAGCATGCAGATCGACTTGACGGGCACGGCGGTGCTGGTGACCGGGGCAAGCCGCGGCATCGGTGCCGCGATCGCTCGGGCCATGGCCGGGGCGGGGGCGCGCGTGGCCGTGCACTACCATCGTCAGCGCGCACCGGCCGAGGCGCTCGCGGCCGAACTGGGCACCCACGCGGAGATCTTCCAGGCCGACCTCGCGCGGCCCGAGGGGTGCGCCGGACTGTGGAACAGCGTCCGCGAGCGCTTCGGCCGCGTGCACACGGTGGTGAACAACGCCGGGATCGCCCTCTCCAGCGCGCCGGACGGCGCGCTCGATCAGTGGGTGGGGGACTGGGACGCGACGCTCGCGACCAACCTGCGCGCCCCGGGGATCCTCAGCAAGCTCGCCGTCGAGCACTTCTGCGCCCACGGCGGCGGCCGCATCATCAACATCACGTCACGCGCGGCATTTCGCGGCGATCAGCCGCACTACCTCGCCTATGCCGCCTCGAAGGCCGGTCTGGTCGCGCTCACCCGCTCGATCGCGCGCGGCTACGGCAAGGCGGGAGTGCTCGCCTTCAACGTCGCACCGGGGTTCACGCGCACCGAGATGGCCGAGGACTTCATCCGCCAGTATGGGGAGGCGTACGCGAGCTCGGACATCGCGCTCACTCGCCTCACGGAGCCGCGTGATATCGCGCCGATCGTGGTCTTTCTCGCCAGCGGCCTTGCCGATCACGCCACCGGCTGCACGATCGACGTCAACGCCGGCTCCTACGTGCACTGATTGCGCGCCGCCGGCCTGCCGTCCCCGGTGCGCCGCTGCGCTTCGGCCTACTGCTGACGGTAGCCGACGCGAAAGGCGCCCCAGTGGCGTCCGTTGACCCAGATCGGCGCCGACAGGTCCTTCATCAAGACGAACTGCCCGCCACCCATGTCGCGCCGATAGGTCTGCAGCAGAAACGGCTGGATACTGCGCGCCACCTTCTGCACGGCCCGATCCTTGAACACGCGGCGATTGCGGCAGTGCGCGGCATTCCACACCGGATCGCGGCTCGGCGGCTGACGATACTCGGGATTGTGCGTCGGGAGGTAGCCGCCGCGCGCCCAGGCGACACAAAAGATGATGCGCGGGTCGGCCCGTTGCAGCGGGTCCTGCAGCCCTGGCAGGATGCGGTCGGTGAACTCGACGTAATCGGTAAGGTACTGCTTCGGATTGGTGCCGGGGATCTCGCGGTAGCGTTCATCGAACAGCTGCGCCTCGGTGATCTCCCCGCGCGCGATCGAGGCCTCGAACAGCTTCCCGATGCGCTGCGCGGCCTCGATGGCGAGCCGGATGATGGGCGTATCGGCGGTCTCGATGCCGCTCGCGGCGATCAGGCCGATCAGCTCCTCGCTCACCCCGAGCAGCCGCTCGACGCGCCGGTCCGCCTGCGTGAGGTTGCTCGAGGACAACTGCACCCCCTCGGCGAGCGTGCCGAGCTCCTCCAGAGTCGCGTTGCACGACTCGAGGTTCGAGGTGGCCGCCCGCGCGATGGCATCGATCTCCCGGCGCACCGTGGCGAACGCCCCGTGCGCGCGGTTGACGACCCCGTGCACCGCTTCGGCTCCGTGCCCGGCCTGTCCGGCGTGCCGGGCCGCATCGCCGCTCTCACCGATCAACCCCTCGATCTGCACCGTCAATGAGCGCACCGTGCTGGTGATGCGCTCGGTCGCCGCACGCGTGCCTTCGGCGAGGTTCTTCACCTCGCCGGCCACCACCGCGAATCCCCGGCCCGCCTCCCCGGCGCGCGCCGCCTCGATGCCCGCGTTCAGCGACAGCAGCCGCGTCTGCTTGGCGATGCCCTCGATGGAAGTGGACACCGAGGTGATCTCCTTCAGCACCGAACTGAATGACCCTAATCGCTCCTCGATCCGCCGCACCGCACCGGTCAGCGCCCCGATGTGCTCGAGCGCCTTGCCGAGCAGCTCGCGGGATTCGGCGATCTCCCCGCCGGCCGCGGAGGTGGCCTGCTGCGCCTCGCGTGCCGCCCGATCGATGTCGCGATTGCCCGTGACCATCGCCTCGGTCGATTGATGCAGTTCCTCGAACTGCGCGGCCTGGCCCGAGACCCGCGTGGTGAGTTCCTCCAGC
>JAJZFQ010000153.1 GCA_021805275.1 Pseudomonadota bacterium | reverse complement strand
ATCGAGATCCACGAGCAGATCGACCGCGAGTACCCGGGCCTGATCGACCTGACGGAGCTGTTCGACTACCCGACCATCGCCGAACTCGCACGCCACCTCGAGAGCAAGCTCGCCGGCTGAGCGGCGCCTCAGTGCCCGTCGAACTCCAGGCGCATCGACAGGTCGACGGCACGCACGTGCTTGGTCAGCGCCCCGACCGACACGAAGTCGACACCGGTGGCCGCGATGGCGCGCACCGTCTCGAGGTCGACGCTGCCGGAGGCCTCCAGCTGCACGGGTCGGCCATGCGCGCGGTTACGGGCCACCGCTGTGGCCAGGTCCGCGAGCGCGAAGTCATCGAGCATCACGACGTCGGGCGCTGCTGCAAACGCCTGCTCGAGCTCCTGCAGGGATTCGACCTCCACCTCGATGCGCACGCCGGCCGTCAGCGCGCGTGCCGCCTCGACGGCCTGGCCGATCGAGCCGGCCGCCAGGATGTGGTTCTCCTTGATGAGCACCATGTCGAACAGGCCCATGCGGTGGTTGCCGGCGCCGCCGCAGCGGACCGCGTACTTCTGCGCGCTGCGCAGCCCGGGCAGGGTCTTGCGGGTATCGAGTACGGTGCAGCCGGTGCCGGCCACGGCGGTGGCGAAACGGCTCGCGGCCGTGGCGGTGGCCGAGAGCAGCTGCAGGAAATTGAGCGCGGTCCGCTCGGCGCTGAGCACCGGTCGGGCCGGACCCTCGAGGAGGCACACCAGCGCACCTGGGGCGACGGTGGCGCCCTCGGCGGCCTGCCAGGTCAGCCGGATCGTAGGGTCGAGCTGGCCGAAGCACGCCTCGGCCCAGGGCTGTCCGCACAGCACCGCCGCCTCGCGGCTGACGATGCGGCCGCGCACCCGCTGGTTCTGTGGCACGAGCGCGGCGGTGAGATCGCCGCTGCCGATATCCTCGCGCAAAGCGGCGGCCACCTGCGCGGGCAGGTCCACCGGAGGTGCAGGAACGGGGCGGCTGGGCGCGTTCATGTACTCAGGCTATCATGTGCAACATTGAACCGGGCCGTGCCGGCCTCATAATGGTGGGCAATGTCCGAGGTTTGCGCACTGGCGCCGCGCCGCCCCCCCTCTCCGTGCGTGAAGGTCTGCTCGCTAGATGAGCGGGGGTACTGTGCCGGCTGCCTGCGGACGCTCGAGGAGATCGCCCGCTGGAGCGTGCTCAGCGCCGCGGAGCAATGGCAAGTGATCGCCGCAATCGAGCGGCGCAAGGTATCCCTCAAGAGGTGAAGCGATGGACGTGGTCGAGAGAATCAAGACCGAGATCGGCGCGCAGCCGGTGGTGCTGTTCATGAAGGGCACGCCTGACTTCCCGCAGTGCGGCTTTTCGGCGCAGACGGTGGCGGCCCTGCGGGCGCTCGGCGCCGAGTTCAAGGCCGTCAACATATTCGAGGATCCGGAGCTGCGCGAGGCGCTGAAGCGCTATTCCAACTGGCCGACCTATCCGCAGCTGTACGTCAAGGGCGAGCTGCTCGGCGGCTGCGACATCGCGCTCCAGATGTACCAGAGCGGAGAGCTGCAGCAGGTGCTCTCCAGCGCCGGGGCGATCGCGGCGCGCGGCTGAGCCGCCGCGCCGGCCGTGGCCGGCGCACCGCAATCAGCTCTCCCCGACGGTCTCGCCCTCGCTCGACTGGGTCCGCCAGCCGAGCGCCAGGGTGCGCGCGTGCGCATCGAGGAAGCTCTCGCGCAACCGGTTGCACACCAGGCAGAACAGTTCCGCGGTCCGCTCGGCGTCGTAGCTCGCCGAGTGCGCACTCGCGGGGTCCCAGTCGAGTCCGGCAACCATGGCCGCCTTGGCGAGCACGGTCTGCCCGAGCGCAGCGCCCGCGAGCGTCGCGGTGTCAAAGCACGAGAATGGATGGAACGGATTGCGCTTGATGTCGGTCCGCCGGACTGCGGCGTTGAGAAAGCCCAGATCGAACGCGGCGTTGTGTCCGACCAGGATCGCGCGGCGGCAGCCGTGCTCGCGCATGGCGTGCCGGATGTCGCGGAAGATCCTCTGCAGCGCGTCGCGCTCGGGCAGCGCGGGGCGCAGCGGATGGAACGGATCGATGCCGTTGACCTGCAGGGCAGCCGCCTCGATCCGCGAGCCCTCGAACGGCTGGACGTGGTAGCAGTGGGTCGCCCCGCGGCGCAGCGTACCGTCGGGGTCGATGTCGATCAGCACCGCGGCGATCTCGAGCAGCGCGTTGGTGCTGGCGTTGAATCCCCCGGTCTCCACATCGACGACCACCGGCAGGAAGCCGCGGAAGCGGCCGGCCATTGGGCCGGGCGGGGCCAGCGCCTCACCGGCTACGGGTGGCTCGCTCATGGGCCCTCCACCGCCGCCACGCGCCAAGCGATGCGCTCCCCGGCGCGCAGTGCGACGAGTGTCCCCTCGCCGAACGGATAGGTCGGCGGCACCGTCCAGTCCTCCTTCACCAGGCGCACCTGTCCGGCGTTGCGGGGCAGGCCGTAGAAGTCCGCCCCGTGGTGCGCGGCGAAAGCCTCCAGCCGATCGAGTGCGCCGATCGCCTCGAAGGCCTCCGCGTACAGCTCGAGGCCGGCGTGCGCGGAGAAGATCCCGGCGCAGCCGCAGGCGCTCTCCTTGCTCGCACGCTCGTGCGGAGCGCTGTCGGTGCCGAGGAACAGTCGCGGCGAGCCTGAGCGCACCGCCGCGCAGAGCGCTTCGCGGTCCGCCTCCGACTTCAGCACCGGCAGGCAGTAGTGGTGCGGACGCAGCCCGCCGGCGAACAGCGCATTGCGGTTCATCAGCAGGTGCTGCGGCGTCACGGTGGCGGCGATGCCCGCACGTGCGCCGAGGACGAACTCGACCGCCGCACGCGTGGTGATGTGTTCGAACACGATGCGCAGCCGCGGGAACCGCTCGGCGAGTGGAGCGAGCACCGTGTCGATGAACCGTGCCTCGCGATCGAACACGTCGATGCGCGCATCGGTGAGCTCCCCGTGCACCTGCAGGGCGAGTCCCGCCTCCTGCAGTCGCTCGAGCACCCCGTCGACGCGACGGATGTCCGTCACGCCGGCGTCCGAGTGGGTGGTCGCACCGGCCGGGTACAACTTAAAGCCGAGGATGCCGCCGCGCGCGCGCGCGCGCTCGACCTCCTCGGGGGCGGTCGTATCGGTCAGGTACAGGCTCATCAGCGGCGTGAACTGCGTTTCGGCGGGCAGGACGGCGCGGATGCGGTCTCGGTACGCCAGCGCCTCCGCGGTGGTACGCACCGGGGGACGCAGGTTCGGCATCACCAGCGCGCGCGCGAAGCGTGCCGCGCTGAAGGGCACGACCGCCGCGAGTGCCTGACCGTCGCGAACGTGCAGGTGAAAATCGTCGGGACGGCGCAGCGTGAGAGTGTCCGCCGTGCTCATGAGCGTTTCTCCAGAACGTCCCAGACATTCTGGCGCAGTAGCAGCTCCAGGGCCAGCCGCACCCCGAAGCCAGTGATCTCGGTGTTGACGTGTCCCAGGCCGCCGGTGCGCGTCGCGGCAGACAGATCAACGTGCGCCCAGGGGATCTCGCGCGGCACGAAGCGGCCGAGAAAGCGCGCCGCGAGGATGTGATCGCCCTTGCCCTCCACCGCGCACTGCATCACGTCCGCCACCTTGCTCTCAAGGTCGGTGTCGAAGTCCGCCTCGCATGGGAACGGCCAGACGCGCTCGCCGCTGGCGCGCCCGGCCGCGAGCAGCCGCTCATTGAGAGCCGCTCGGTTGGTGAACACGCCGCTCATCCGCTCGGTCAGCGCGCGCACGCAGGCCCCGGTCAGCGTCGCGAAGTCGAGCATCAGGCGCGGACGGGTGCGCGCCGCGAGTGCCAGTGTGTCGGCGAGCGCCATGCGGCCCTCCGCGTCGGTGTGCACGACCTGGATGGTCACGCCGTTCACGGCGCGCACGACCTCCTGCGGCCGGTAGGCGCGCGGGCCGATGCTGTTCTCGCTGATCGCGAGCCACGCATCGGCTGCGATCGGCGCACGCAGCTCGGCCAGCGCGATGAGCGTCGCGAGCGCCACGGCGCTGCCGCTCATGTCGGTGTGCATCTCGAGCATGCTGCTGTGCGGCTTGAGGTTCACCCCGCCGGTGTCAAATACGATGCCCTTGCCGATCAGCGCCAGGTCCGGCGCGCCGCGCTGGCGGCGCGGGGGCCGGTAGGAGAGGCGAGCGATGCCCGCGCCCGGGTGCGCGTTGCCGGCCGCGACCGCGAGGAAGGCGTTAGCGCCGAGGCGGCGCAGTGCCGGCTCGCCGAGCCAGCTCATGCGCAGACCGTGGCGGCGCGCCAGGCGTCGCAGCACTGAGTGAAAGCCGCTCGAGTCGAGCATGTTGGGCGGCAGCGCTGTCAACCAGCGCGCCAGGTTGGTGCCGTCGGCACTGACGGTCGCATGGCGCGTGTCGATGCGCGGCTCGTGCGGCAGCACAATGCGTCGCAGCATCGGTGGGGCCTCCGCGGTGCTCTTGAAGCTCGGCAGCGCGAAGCCCGCGGCGAGCGTCGCCGCGAGCAGCGCCTCGAGCGCCGCCGCGGCGTGCTCGCGCGTTCCGAGCGCCACGAGACCCACCGTCTGCGGCGCACGCTCCGCCGTGGCCTTGAGCATGCGGCCGGCCAGCTGCAGCTGCTCGAAGCGGCTCGCCGCATCGGGCAGGAAGCCAAGCACCGCCAGGGTCTGGCGCGGGTTGGTCAGCACGGTGCTGCGCAGCGCTGCGGCGCGGGGCCGCTCACGCGCGTGCAGCGCCTGCCAGCGCGCGCCGTCCGGCAGCACCGCGAGGCTCTCTCTTCCGGCAGATTCCGGCATCACCACAAGTAGGGTGTCGAGAGCCCCGTGTGTGCGCGAGTGCACGATTTGCGGGCGTGTCGCGGGCGGCAGCAGCGCCGCAGGGCCGCGCGCGCGTGCGCGCGGCGGCGCCCCTTGCTTGACCATCGGGGGTGAAACCCGGATTATTGCGCGGCTCATTGACAGGCGACTTTCGCTCGCAAGGGATGCTGGCGGCGCATCGTACTCCATTCGGCCGGGGCGTTTCGCATCGGGCGTATGCCGCGTAGGTCCGGGTGCGCCGCTGGATCGCGCGGCGGATGTCGAGAAATCCGACCCCTTGGGCCGCGCGCGCCGGGCGCCGCGCAGCCGAGCGTGAGACCGCATGACCGAACCGCCAAAACTCACAGACATCGATCCGGTTGAAACCCAGGAGTGGCTCGAGTCGATCGACTCGGTGCTGAAGACGCACGGCCCGCTGCGCGCCCACTACCTGCTCGAGCGGCTGATCGACTACTCGCGCCGCAGCGGCGCATACCTGCCGTTCAAGGCCAATACCGCCTACGTCAACAGCATCCCGCCGGGGCGCGAGCCGGCTTATCCGGGCAACCGCGAGCTGGAAAAGCGCATCGAGGCGTACATCCGCTGGAACGCCCTCGCGATGGTGGTGGCCGCGAATCGCAAGTCCTCCGAGTACGGCGGGCACCTGGCGAGCTATGCCTCCTCGGCGACGCTGTACGAGGTTGGTTTCAATCACTTCTGGCGCGCCACCTCGGCGGCTCACCCCGGTGATCTGGTCTATTTCCAGGGTCACTCCTCGCCCGGCATCTATGCGCGTGCCTATCTCGAGGGCCGCCTGTCGGAGAGCCAGCTGCATCACTTCCGCCAGGAGGCCGGTGGCCCCGGTCAGGGGCTCTCCTCGTATCCACATCCGTGGCTGATGCCGGATTTCTGGCAGTTTCCCACCGTCTCGATGGGCCTCGGGCCCATGCAGGCGATCTTCCAGGCCCGCTTCATCCGCTACCTGGAGCATCGCGGACTGCTCGCACCCTCTGACCGCAAGGTCTGGGCCTTCCTCGGCGACGGCGAGATGGACGAACCGGAGTCGATGGGCGCGCTCACCATGCCGGTGCGCGAGGGACTCGACAATCTCGTGTTCGTCATCAACTGCAACCTGCAGCGGCTCGACGGGCCGGTGCGTGGCAACGGCAAGATCATCCAGGAGCTCGAGGCGGCCTTCCTCGGCGCCGGCTGGAACGTCATCAAGGTCCTGTGGGGCTCGCGCTGGGATCCGCTGCTCGCGCTTGACACGCAGGGTCTGCTGCGGCGGCTGATGGACGAGTGCGTCGACGGGGAGTATCAGAACTTCAAGGCCAAGGGCGGCGCCTACACGCGCGAGCACTTCTTCGGCAAGTACCCGGAGTTGCGCGCCATGGTCGCCAACATGTCCGATGAGGAGATCTGGCGGCTCAACCGCGGCGGCCACGATGCCCGCAAAGTCTATGCCGCCTACGCCGCGGCGATGGCCCACAAGGGTCAGCCGACCGTGATCCTCGCCAAGACCGTCAAGGGCTTCGGGCTCGGCAAGGGCGGTGAGGGTCAGATGGTGGCGCACCAGCAGAAGAAGCTCTCCGAGGAGGACCTGCGCGCCTTCCGCGACCGCTTCCACATCCCGATCTCCGACGAGGAAATCGCGCGGCTGCCGTTCCGCAAGCCGCCGGAGGACTCTGAGGAGGCGCGCTATATGCGCGAGCGGCGCGTGCAGCTCGGCGGCTCACTACCGGCACGCCGGCGCGAGGCGCCGGCGATCGCGGTACCGCCGCTCGATGCGTTCGCCCAGGTGCTCGAGGGCACCGGAGAGCGGGAGATCTCCACCACGATGGCCTTCGTGCGCATCCTCACGACGCTGCTGAAGGACAAGGAGATCGGCCGCAACATCGTGCCGATCGTGCCCGATGAGGCACGCACCTTCGGCATGGAGGGGCTGTTCCGCCAGGTCGGCATCTACTCCTCGGTCGGACAGCTCTACACGCCGCAGGACGCCGATACGCTCATGTCCTACCGCGAGGACAAGAAAGGACAGATCATCGAGGAGGGCATCAACGAGGCCGGCGCGCTGTGCTCGTGGATCGCCGCCGGCACGGCCTACAGCAATCACGGCATCAGCATGGTGCCGTTTTACGTCTTCTACTCGATGTTTGGGTTCCAGCGCGTCGGGGACTTCATCTGGGCCGCCGGCGATCAGCAGGTGCGCGGCTTCCTGATCGGGGCGACCGCCGGTCGCACCACCCTCGCCGGCGAGGGACTGCAGCACCAGGACGGGCACAGCCAGCTCGTGGCCACCACCGTGCCGAACTGCATCGCCTACGATCCGGCCTACGGCTACGAGCTCGCCGTGATCATCCGCGACGGCATGCGCCGGATGTACGTCGAGCAGGAAAACGTCTTCTACTACATCACGACCATGAACGAGAACTACCCGCAACCGGCGCTCCCGCCGCAGGCCGAGGCGGGCATTCTCAAGGGCGCCTACCGGGTGCGCACGGCCGCCAAGGGCGGCAAGCTGCGCGCGACGCTGCTCGGCTCGGGCACGATCCTCCTCGAGTGTCTGGCCGCAGCGGAGATGCTCGAAGCGGACTACGGCGTGCGCACCGAGGTGTTCTCGGTCACCAGCTTCAGCGAGCTGCGGCGCGAGGCGCTCGAGTGCGAGCGTTGGAACCTGTTGCATCCGGGCGAGCCGGCCCGCGTCCCGTACGTGCGCGAGTGCTTCGCCGAGGTCAAGGGACCGATCGTCGCCTCGACCGATTACATGCGCGCCGTCGCCGACCAGATCCGCGAGTGGCTCCCGGGCCGCTACGTCAGCCTCGGCACCGATGGCTTCGGCCGGTCGGACTCGCGCGCCGCGCTGCGCCAGCACTTCGAGGTCGACCGCAACTACGTCACGGTCGCGACCCTGAAGGCGCTCGCCGATGACGGCAAGATCGAGCCGGCGGTGGTGAGTGGCGCCATGGCCAAGCTCGGTGTCAGCGGCGATAAGCCGGTTCCTTGGAAAGTCTGAAAGCTGAAGGCAGTATCGCCATGAGCGCGGCAGAGAGCCTCGTTGAAGTGCGCGTGCCCGACATGGGCAATTTCAAAGACGTCGCCGTCATCGACGTGCTGGTCAAGGCCGGCGATGCGATCGAGCGGGATGCGCCCCTGGTGACGCTCGAAACCGAGAAGGCGACCATGGACGTGCCCTCGACGGTCGGCGGAGTGCTCGAGAAGCTGCATGTCAGCAAGGGCGGTACCGTGTCGGCCGGTGACCTGATCGCCACGGTGCGCGCGCCAGCGGTCCCCGCGCTCGCACCGGCGAGCGAGCCGACACCCGCGCCGACACCCGCGCCGGCTGCACCGCCCGGCGCGCCAGTGCCCGCTGCCGCCGCTGCAGCGGAGCGGGCGGATCTGCCGCCGATCAACGAGCCCGGCTTCTCGGGCGCCTACGCCGGACCGAGCGTGCGCAAGTTTGCGCGCGAGCTCGGGGTCGATCTGTCGCGCGTCACGGGCAGCGGTCTGAAGGGGCGCATCACCCACGATGACGTCAAGGCGTTCGTCAAGCGCGCGCTCGGCGCAGCGGGCGGCGGTGGCGGCGCACTGCCGGCCGTGCCCGCGGTCGACTTCGCCGCGTTCGGTCCGATCGAGATACAGCCGCTGTCGCGCATTCAACGCATCTCCGGTCCGCGGTTGCTCGCCAGTTGGGTCAACGTGCCGCACGTCACCCAGTTCGATGAGGCGGACATCACCGAGCTCGAGGCGTTGCGCGCGCGGCTGAAGGACGCGGCCGCCGAGCGCGGCATCAAGCTGACGCCGCTCGCCTTCATCGTGCGCGCCTGCGTCAAGGCGCTGCAGGCGTTCCCGACATTCAACGCCTCGCTCGATCCCTCCGGCGCCAACCTGGTCTTGAAGAAGTACATGCACATCGGCTTCGCCGCCGATACGCCGAACGGCCTGGTGGTGCCGGTGCTGCGCGAGGTCGACTGCAAGGACGTCTACGAGGTGGCCCGTCAGCTCGGGGAGCTCTCCGGCGCGGCGCGCGCCGGCAAACTGGCCGCGGCGCAGATGCAGGGCGGCTGCTTCACGATTTCCAGTCTCGGCGGCATCGGTGGTACCGCGTTCACGCCCATCATCAACGCCCCCGAGGTCGCCATCCTCGGCGTGTCGCGCTCGGCGCACAAGCCGGTGTACCTCGATGGGCAGTTCGTCCCGCGACTGATGCTGCCGCTGTCGCTCTCGTACGATCATCGGGTCATCGACGGGGCGGCCGCCGCGCGCTTTACCAGCTTCCTCGCCAAGACCCTGGCCGACCCGCAGGGACTGCTCGAGGCCGTGCCGTGAGCCGCCTCGAGCTGCAGGTGCCGGATCTCGGGAATTTCAGCGAGGTGGCGGTGGTCGAGGTGCTGGTCAAGGTCGGTCAGCGCATCGGACTCGACACCCCGCTGCTCACCCTGGAGACCGACAAGGCCTCCATGGACGTGCCGGCAACCGCCGCGGGCGTGATCGCGGAGGTGCTGGTCAAGGCGGGCCAGAAGGTAGCCAAGGGCACGCCCATCGTTCGCCTGGAGGCCGACGCGCCGGTCACGGCGTCGGCTGATACGGTGCACCCGGCTGCGCCGGCTGCCGCTGCCGCACCGCCCGGCGCCCCGACGGCCGCGGCCAGCCCGTCCGGACCGACCGAGGGTTACGACCGCTCGACGCAGCTGCTGGTGCTCGGCGCAGGCCCGGGCGGGTACTCGGCGGCCTTCCGTGCCGCGGACCTTGGGCTGAAGGTGACGCTGGTGGAGCGCTGGCCCACCCTGGGCGGGGTGTGCCTGAACGTCGGGTGCATTCCCTCGAAGGCGCTGCTGCACGCCGCCAAGGTGATCGACGAGGCTGCGCAGATGGCCGCCCACGGGATCAGCTTCGGTGAGCCCCGGATCGACCGCGGCAAGCTGCGCGACTGGAAGAACTCGGTGGTCGGGCGCCTCACCGGCGGGCTCACGGCGCTCGCCCGCCAGCGCAAGGTCGAGGTCGTCCGCGGTGTTGGTACCTTCCTCGGCCCGAACGTCATCGAGGTCCGCAGCGAGACGGGTGTTGAGCGCATCCGCTTCGAGCAATGCATCATCGCGGCGGGCTCCGAGGCGGTCCGGTTGCCGGGTCTTCCCGAGGATCCTCGCGTGCTCGACTCCACCGGCGCGTTGGAGCTGGCGCCCTTCGCCGGTCCGCTGCTGGTGATCGGCGGGGGCATCATCGGGCTCGAGATGGCCTGCGTGTACGCGGCCCTCGGCACCCGGGTGAGCGTGGTGGAGCTGACGCAGCAGCTCATCCCGGGTTGCGACCCGGATCTGGTGCGGCCGCTCGAGAAGCGCATCCGGCCGCGGTACGAGCAGATCCTGCTCGGAACCGGCGTCAGCCGCGTCGAATCCCTCGCCGAGGGGCTGCGGGTGAGCTTCGAGGGTGAGAAGGCGCCGGCACCGACCGTTTACGAGCGGGTCCTGGTCGCCGTCGGCCGCGCTCCGAACGGCAAGCGCATCGGCGCCGCGGCGGCCGGTGTGAATGTCACGGACCGCGGCTTCATTCCGGTCGACCGGCAGCTGCGCACCAATGTGCCGCATATCTTTGCGGTCGGCGACATCGTCGGCCCACCGATGCTGGCGCACAAGGCAACGCATGAGGCCAAGGTGGCTGCGGAGGTGGCTGCGGGGCAGAAGCGCGCGTTCGATGCGCGCGTCATTCCCTCCGTGGCGTACACCGATCCGGAAATCGCCTGGGTGGGGCTGACGGAGACCGCGGCGAAGAGCCAGGGCGTGCGAATCGAGAAGACCGTCTTTCCGTGGGCCGCGAGCGGCCGGGCGCTGTCGCTGGCGCGCGATGAGGGTCTGACGAAGCTGCTGTTCGATCCGGACACGCACCGGGTACTCGGCGGCGGTATCGTCGGACCGAACGCCGGGGAGCTGATCAGCGAAGTGGCGCTGGCGATCGAAATGGGCTGCGATGCGGCCGATGTCGGCCTGACCATTCATCCACACCCGACCCTCTCGGAGACCGTGGGTGCGGCGGCCGAGGCCTACGAGGGCACGCTGACCGACCTGTATCTGCCGCGGAAGCGCTGAGCGCGCCGGCCGGCTCAGCCGGCGTGCCGCGCGGGCAGGTGCGTCGCCTTGCCGGGCGCCCGCTCGATGGTTCCGGAGCGATGCACGATGACCGTGATGCTCACCCCCACGTAAGTCTTGACCCGGCGGGCAAGGTCGGCGGCGATACGGCTGCGGGCCGACTCGCTGTCGTGTGCGCGCTGCAGCGTCTCGACGTGCACTGTCAGGTCATCCAGCGGGCCCTTGCGGTTCGTCTCGAGCTTGTAGTGCGGCGAGAGTCCCCCGGCGTGCGCGATCAACGCCTCGAGCTGCGAGGGATACACATTGACGCCGTGGATGACCAGCATGTCGTCGCTGCGTGCCGAGATGCGCCCGATGCGCCGCATCGGCCCGTCCTGCGGGGGCAGCAGGCGCGTCAGGTCGCGTGTGCGGTAGCGGATCACCGGCAGCGCCTCCTTGGTGAGGGAGGTCAGCACGAGCTCGCCTTGCTCGCCCTCGGGCAGCACCGCGCCGGTGCGCGGATCGATCACCTCCGGATAGAAGTGGTCCTCCCACAGCGTCAGCGCGCCGGGGTCCGTGGCGCGCTCGCAGGCGACGCCCGGACCGAGCAACTCGGCGAGGCCGTACAGGTCGAACGCCTCCAGTCCCAGCTGTTCCTGCAGTGTCTGGCGTGTCGCCTCGTCCCACGGCTCGGCGCCGAAGATGCCGATGCGCAGCGAGCTGTCGCGCGCATGCAGCCCGCGCTGCTCGAATGCCTCGGCCAGATGCAGCGCGTAGGAGGGGGTGGCCATGAGGATGTCGGGCCGGAAGTCCTCGATCAGCTCCACCTGCCAGCCGCTGCGCCCGCTCGAGATCGGGATCACCGTGCAGCCGAGCCGCTCGGCGCCGAAGTGCGATCCCAGCCCGCCGGTGAACAGGCCATAGTCGTACGCGATGTGGACGATGTCGCCGGTGCGCGCCCCGGCGGCGCGGATGCACCGACCCATCAGGTCGGCCCACGTGGCGATGTCGCGCGCGGTGTAGCCGACTACGGTGGGCTTGCCGGTCGTGCCGCTCGAGGTGTGGATGCGTACGACGCGCTCGCGCGGCACCGCGAACAGACCGAACGGATAGCTGGCGCGGAAGTCCGACTTGGTCAGCAATGGAAAGCGCCCGAGGTCCTGCAAGCCGCGCAAGTCCTGCGGCTGCACGCCGCTGGCAGCGAAGCTGCGCCGGTAGTGCGGCACATTCTCCCAGGCATGCTGTAACGACCAGCGCAGCCGCTCGAGCTGCACGCTGCGCAGTTGCTCGACTGCGGCGCCCGCATCGGGCGCCTCGGTGGCGGTCCTGTTCCCGCGACTCCAGTCCATAGCCGGTCCTCGGTACGCAGGGGAGGCTCCGAGTGTAGCAGCCGCACCGCGCCGCGCGCATGCGCGGACCTCTAGAGTGTGAGCAACCGCTCGATGTAGCGCTGCTCGTCGGGCAGGCCGCCGCGACGCTGGGCCTCCCAGAGCGTCTCGGCGAGCCGCTCGAGCATGGCGTGCTCGGCGGCGTGCGCATCGCCGAGCCTGCCGGCCAGATCTCGGTGGATGCGGGCGATGCCGGCCGGCCGGTCCGTCGCCACCTGCTCGCGGATCGCCAGATGCAGCCCCATGTGCAGAAACGGATTCTCCCGGCCGCCCTCGGGGGTGAAATCCGCCTCGAGCGCCGCGGGCGTCTCGAGCACCGGCAGGTACTCCGGGTGCTCGGCGATGACGGCGGCGATCTGGCCCTCGAGCGGCTCGAGCGGCTGGCGTGCCACGTACTTGCGCCACGCCTCGAGGTACATCCGGCGCAGCTGCTCACGGTCGTGCTGGGCGAAGAGCGGCATGGCGCTCAGTCGCCCCCACGGCGGGCCGTGCGCCGCACTCGAGCGCCGGGCGGTTTGGCCGGTCCGCTCTGCTGCGGGTACTCGCACAGATCCCGCAGGATGCAACTCGCACAGTGCGGCGCGCGCGCCGTGCACACGTAGCGGCCGTGCAGCAGCAGCCAGTGGTGCGCATCGCGCCGGAAGGGCTCCGGGGTGTTGCCGGTCAGGGCCCGCTCGACCGCGAGCGGCGTGCGCCCGGGGGCGAGTCCGGTTCGGTTGGCCACGCGGAAGATGTGAGTATCGACGGCGATCTCGGCCTGGCCGAACACGATGTTCAGGATGATGTTGGCGGTCTTGCGGCCGACACCGGGCAGCGCCTCGAGCGCGGCGCGATCGCGCGGCACCTGTCCGTCGTGCTGCTCGAGGATCTGGCGGCTGAGCCCGACGAGATTCTGCGACTTGGTGTTGTATAGGCCGACGGAGCGCAGGTAGGGCTTGACGCCCTCGACGCCCAGATCGACGAGCGCGCGCGGCGTGTTGGCGATCGGGAAGAGCTTGCCGGTGGCGGCGTTGACGCTCTTGTCCGTCGTGTGCGCCGAGAGCATCACCGCCACCAGCAGCTCAAAGGGCGTCGTGTATTCGAGTTCGCTGCGCGGCTCGGGATTCGCCTCGCGCAGGCGACGGAACAGGGCGTGGCGGGTGGCCGGGTGCATGACGCTCACTCCCCGGGCGGGCGCGGGGTGCCCGCCAGACGTTTGCGCGCGGCGAGCAGCGCCACCCGCTCGCCGCTGCGTCGCGCCAGCCGGGCCGTGTGCGCCGTGTAGCGCGCGCGATTGACCGCCGGCTCGGGCGCGGGCGACAGCGCCGCTCGCGGCACCAGGGTGATGCAGTCGACCGGACAGGGCGCGATGCACAACTCGCACCCGGTGCACTCGTCGGCCAGCACGGTGTGCATGTGCTTGCGTGCCCCGATGATTGCATCGACCGGGCACGGTGGCAGGCACTTGGCGCACCCGATGCAGGCCTGCTCGTCGATGCGTGCGACCTGCGCCGGCCCCTCCAGGCCGTTGGCGGGATTCAGCGGCAGCGAGTCGCGCCCGAGGAGGGCGGCGAGCCGCGCGATCACGGCGGCGCCCCCCGGTGGGCACTGGTTGATCTCGGCCGCCCCACGCGCGATTGCCTCGGCATAGGGGCGGCAACCCTCATAGCCGCACCGCGTGCACTGCGTCTGCGGCAGCAGAGCGTCGATCGCCTCGGCCTGGTTCACGGGGCTTGCTCGCGGGCTGCTTCAGCTGATGCGCATGCCGGGGAGCGCGCCGGCGTCCGGGCTGAGCAGGAACGGACCGCCGGCCGCGCCGCTGGCAGCGAGCACCATGCCCTCGGACAGCCCGAACTTCATCTTGCGCGGCGCGAGGTTCGCCACCATCACGGTCAGGCGCCCGACGAGGACGGCCGGATCGTAGGCGGACTTGATGCCGGCGAACACGGTGCGGGTCTCGCCGCCGAGATCGAGCGTGAGTTTGAGCAGCTTGTCGGCGCCGACTACGGCTTCGGCCGATGCGATGCGCGCCACGCGCAGGTCGATCTGCTTGAACGTCTCGATCGAGATCGGTGCGTCGGCCGCGGCGCTCGCCGGGGCCGGCGGCTCGGCGGGTGCTTTGGCGGGCGCGGCCGGCGCCGCCGGCGTGGCGGGCGGCTCGAGCAGCGCCTCGAGCTGCTTCGGATCGACGCGCGTCATGAGATGCTGGTAGGGATTGATGTGCCGCGGTGGATCGAGCGCGTCGGCGAAGCTGAGCGGGCGCTCCAGCCCGAACAGCTCGCGTGCCACGCGCTCGGCCACGGCCGGCAGAACCGGGGCCAGCAGGCAGGTAAGGGTCTTGAAGCCGTAGAGCGCCTGCGCGCAACTGTCCTTGAGCGCCTCGCGCCGGGCGGGGTCCTTGGCGAGCACCCACGGTTCGCGCGCATCGAACTCCTGGTTCACCCGGTCGGCGAAGGCCATGATCTCGCGCATCGCGCGGCCGAATTCCCGCGCGGTGTAACTGGCGCGGACCCGCTCGAGCACCTCGCCGGCGCGTTCCGTGAGCGGCGCGACGCCCTGCGGGTAATCGAGCGCGCCGCCGAAGTGGCGAGTGATGAAATTGGCCGCGCGGCTCGCGATGTTGACGTACTTGCCGATCAGATCGCTGTTGACCCGGGCGGCGAAGTCCGCGGGGTTGAAGTCCAGGTCCTCGACGTTGGCATTGAGCTTCGCGGCGATGTAGTAGCGCAGCCACTCGGGGTTCATGCCGAGCTCAAGATAGCGCAGCGGACTGATGCCGGTGCCGCGCGACTTGGACATCTTCTCGCCCGAAACGGTGATGAAGCCGTGCACGTGCACGTTGTCGGGAGCCCGGAACGGGGCACCCGCAAAGTGCAGCATGGCCGGCCAGAACAGCGTGTGGAAGTAGATGATGTCCTTGCCGATGAAGTGCACCTGGCGTGTGTCGGGGGCGGCGAGGAAGGCCTCGAACGTGCGCGTCTCGCCGCGCGCGCGTGCCTTGCCGCTCTCGAAGTAGCTCTTCAGCGCGGCGAGATAGCCGATCGGCGCATCCAGCCAGACGTAGAAGAACTTGCCGGGCGCATCCGGGATCGGGATGCCGAAGTACGGTGCATCGCGCGAGATGTCCCAGTCCCCGAGCGCCTGCTCGCCCTTGCCCGCCAGCCACTCGCGCGCCTTGTTGGCGACCTGCGGCTGCACGTGGCCGGCGGCCCCGAGCCACTCCTGAAGGAAATTCACGCAGCGCGGGTCGGAGAGCTTGAAGAAGAAGTGCTCCGAGCTCTTCAGCACCGGCCGGGCGCCGGTGAGCGCCGAGTACGGCTCGATCAGCTCGGTCGGCGCATACACGCTGCCGCAGACCTCGCAGGCGTCCCCGTACTGGTCCTTGGCGTGGCACTTGGGGCACTCGCCCTTGACGTAGCGGTCGGCCAGGAACATGCCCTTGAGCGGATCGAAGAACTGCTCGACGGGCCGGGCGTAAATCAGGCCGGCCGCCCGCAGCCGCCGGTAGATGTCCTGCGAGAGCGCGGTATTCTCGGGGGAGTGGGTCGAGTGCCAATGATCGAAGGCGATGTGAAAGCCGTCCAGGTAGCGCGCCCGGCCGCCAGCCACCTGCGCCACGAGCGCCTCGGGGCTCACGTGCTCGGCTTCGGCCTTGAGCATGATGGGCGCGCCGTGCGCATCGTCGGCGCCGACGAAATGCACCTGCTTGCCCTGCATACGCTCGAAGCGCACCCAGATGTCGGCCTGGATGTACTCCATGATGTGCCCGATGTGGAACGGGCCGTTGGCGTAGGGCAGGGCGGTGGTGACGAAGAATGTCTCGCTCATCCGGCAAGTCTACCGGGAGCGGACCGGCCGAGACACCCCCGCGAGTCTCAGCCGGTGTCCTTCAGAGCCTCGAAGCGCGACTTGTTGATGGCCTTATTGTAGGCCTCGCGCGGGCTGACCAGCCGCTGCTCGAGCAGCTGTTGAATCGCCGAGTCCATGGTGCGCATGCCGAACTGGGCGCCGGCCTGCATGGTGTTCTCCAGCTGGTCGAGCTTGCCCTGGCGGATCAGGCTCGCCGCCGCCGGGGTGTTGATCAGGATCTCGAGCGCCGCCACCCGGCCCTGGCGGTCGGTCTTCTGCAGCAGCTGCTGGGAGATCACCCCGCGCAGCGAGGTGGACAGCATGGCGCGCACGTGCGATTGCTTGTCGGACGGGAACACGTTGACCATGCGGTCGACCGTCTGGGCCGCCCCGTTGGTGTGCAGCGTGCCCATCACCAGGATGCCGGTCTCGGCGGCGGTCACCGCGATGCTCATGGTCTCCAGGTCACGCAATTCGCCGACCAGGATGACGTCCGGATCCTCGCGCAGCGCCGAATGCAGCGCCGCGGCGAAGCTCGAGCTGTGCACGCCGATCTCGCGCTGGCTGATCAGGCAGCTCTTGCGCTGGTGCACGAACTCGATCGGGTCCTCGATGGTGAGGATGTGGCCCTTCTCGCGCGTGTTGATGTCGTCGATCATGGCCGCGAGCGTGGTCGACTTGCCCGAGCCGGTCTTGCCGGTGACCAGGACCAGGCCGTTGTTGGCCCGGCACAGCTGGGTCACCGCGGGAGGCATGCCGAGTTCCTCGAGCGTGAGCGCCCTGGAGGGAATGGCGCGTAGCACCGCGCCCATGCCGTTCAGCTGGCGCAGCACGTTCACGCGGAAGCGACCGCGCTCCGGGATGGTGTAGGCGAAGTCCGCCCCGTCGTGCGCCTCGAAGCGCTCCTGGGCAAGCTTCGGCATGATCTCGTAGAGAATCTGCTTGACCCGCTCGGGGGCGAGCGTCTCGTTACGCAGCGGCATCAGCTCGCCGTACAGGCGGATGCGCGGTGGCTCGCTGGCGAAGAAGTGCAGGTCCGAGCCGCGCTTCTGCAGGAGCTCGATCAGCAGCGAGTCGATTTCGGCCACAGCGTTCGGCTCCTCAGGCCCCGGCGAGGTCGGTCTTGGGCAGCAGGGTCGTGTCGCTCACGAGCTTCTGGAACGGCCGCTTGTCGGTGGCGTACACGTAGGCCTCGTCCGGATCGATCTCGCGCGCGTTGACGGCGGCGAGCAGCGCCTGGTCGAGCTGCTGCATGCCGAGGTCGCGCCCGGTCTGCACGAGGCTGGGGATCTGGAAGGTCTGCTCGGTCTGGATGAGCTTGGCGATCGCGCGGGTCATGATCATGACCTCGCAGACCGGCCGCCGGCCCCGTCCGTCGGGGGTCTTCACCAGGATCTGCGTGACCACGGCGAGCAGGCTCTGGGCGAGGAAGCTCTTGGTCTGCTCGCGCTGCTCGACCGGCAGCGCATCGACGATGCGGTCGACGGTCTTGACCGCGCTGGTCGTGTGCAGCGTACCGAGTACGAGGTGGCCGGTCTCCGCGGCGGTCATCGCCATCGAAATCGTCTCGGCATCGCGCATTTCGCCGACCAGGATCACGTCGGGGTCCTCGCGCATCGCCGCGCGCACGCCCTCGGCGAAGCTCGGGATGTGCGTGCCGAGCTCGCGCTGGATGACCTGGCTCACCTTGCTGCGGTGCACCACCTCGATCGGATCCTCGAGGGTGATGATGTTGAGTTTGCGCGTCTGGTTGATCAGGTCGATCATCGCCGCGAGTGTGGTCGACTTACCGGTGCCGGTGGCGCCGGTGACCAGGATCATGCCCTGGTGGTGATCGCAGAGCTTGGCCAGCACCGCTGGCAGGCCCATGGTCGAGAGTGAGGGCACCGCGGAGGGGATGGCGCGGAAGGTCGCCCCGATGCCGGTGTCCTTGCGAAAGACGTTGACGCGGAACCTCCCGCCCTCGGCCGAAACGTACGAGAAGTCGAGGTCGTTTCCGGCGTTGAAGCGGTCCGTTTGCGAGGGCGTGAGGATCTCGGTGATGTAGCCCTCGAGCTCCGGGCCGCGCAGGTCGCGGAACTTGATGGGCATGAGGTCGCCCTGCATGCGCAGCATGGGCGGTACGCCGACGGCCAGGTGCACGTCCGAGCAGCCCTGCTGCACACCGAGCTTCAGGAAGGCGTCGATCCGGGCCATCAGCCGGTCTCCTCGCAGGCGCAGGGGTCCGTGGCCCGCCGGCCGGCACGCGCACGCCGTCGCGGCGCCGCGGATTTGACCTCACTGTTGATACGCACAGTCTCCTGAGCCGAATCGTACGGGGCATCCCGGCATCGCCGGCGCTTCTACCCCGGGGAGGCGGCCGACAGGACCCCCCGGGCGCCTCCCGCGTTCGGGGTCCCCGATCGGTCCGAAGCCGCTACTTTCGCGCCTCTTCCTGCGGAAAATCAACCGCATGTACATGAAACCTTGAGCTGCTGCACGCTGCTGGCGGCGCGGCAGCGGCCGCTCGGCGGTGGCTAGAGGAATTTCTCCAGCGCGGCGCGCACCTCGTCCATGGTCTGGAAGCGCTTGTTCTTGTCGACCGCCATGGCGCGCATCACCGCCTCGGACAGCCTGGCCGGTAGCGCCGGGTTCAGCTCCGCCGGCGCACGCGCCTTGCCCTGCACGTGCTGGTACATCACCGACATGTGATCGCCGCGCGAGTACGGCGGGCTGCCAGTCAACATCTCGTAGAGAATCACCCCGAGGGCGTAGATGTCGGCGCGCTCATCGACGCGCTTACCGAGAATCTGCTCCGGGGCCATGTACTTCGGCGAGCCGATCACATAGCCGGTACGCGTCAGCTGTGTCTCGGTCTCGCGCTGCGCCGCGGCGACGCCGAAATCCACAATCTTGAGCAGCCCCTCGTGGTTGATCAGTACGTTGGCCGGCTTCAGGTCGCGGTGCACGATCCCGGCCTGGTGCGCCACCGTCATGCCGGTGCACATGTCGATGCCGAACTGCAGCGCCCGCTTCAGCTCGAGCGGCTTCTCCCCGACGATCTCGCCCGAGAGGGTGTGCGAGGGGAAGTACTCCATGGAAATGGCGTAGTTGCCCTGGATGTAGAGGAAGTCGTAGATACGGATCACGTTGTGGTGCGTGATCTTGCGCGAGTAGCGCAGCTCGTGGACGAAGCGCTTCATCACTTCTTCGTCCGTCGCGACGTTCGGGTTGAGGAACTTCAGGATCAGCCGCTCGTCGACGACCGTGTCCTCCATCAGCAGCACGGTGCCGAAGGCGCCGCGGCCGATGCGCTCGAGGTACTTGTAGCGGCCCTCGAGGACATCGCCGGTGCGCAGCGTCTGGATGTCCAGCCGCTCGACGGCCGGGCGTGCGGCGGCCGGCGCTTCGGGCGGCTCCGGCGCGGCCTCCGGTGGCGGTTGCGGCTGGGTCGAGCCGAGCGAGGTCGCCGCGCTGGCGCCGGTGAGGCGTCGCTCCAGGTCAGCCAGGGCGGCTTCCGCGGCGCGGGCGATGGTCTGATCCGTGCCGCTCGCCTGGCTCTTCAGCTGCGCGCGCAGCACATCGGCGCTCGCCGGATCGGCGATGTGCGCCAGGGCCTGCATCGCCTCGATGCGCACCTCGCGCTCGGGGCGAGAGAGCAGCGGCACGAGCGTGCTGCTGATCTGTCCGTCGCCGATCTTGCCCAGGGCTCGCACCACCACCGGCAGGATCTTGGCATTGCCGCCCTGGAGCATCTCGAGCAGCCGCGGCACGGCGCGCTTGCTGCCGATCTCCGCCAGCGCATCGACTGCCCGCTCGCTCACCCACCAGTCCTGATCGCGCGTCGCCTGGATCAGCGAGTCCACCGCGCGCGGATCCTTGGTCTGATTGAGGATCTCGATGGCCGAGCGGCGGATATCCTCATCCTTGTCCCGAACCAGCTGCAGGACCGCGTCGATGACGCGCGGGCCGCCGATCCGCCCGAGCGCATCGGCCGCGCGCGAGCGCACCCACCAGTCGCTGTCCTTCAGCGCCTCCAGCAAATGCTTGACCGACTTGGCGTCGCCGACCTCGTTGAGTACCTCGACGGCGGCGCGCCGGGCGTTCTCGTTCTCGTCCTTCAGCACCCCGATCAGGTGACGGATGGTCTCAGGGTGGTTCGCCTTGATCACGACGTCGATGGCGCGGTTTTGCACGTCGATTTCCGGGTCCTTCAGCAGCTCGCAGACCCGCTCGACGTCGATCTGTCCGTCCATGCGCTGCAGCGCCGAGAGCACCGCGCCGCGGATCAGCTTGTTCGGGTCGCCGAGCAGTCGCTGCAGCGCCGTGTGCACCTCGGGCAGGTCGAAGCGCGAGAGGATGTTGATGATGTGCACCCGGGCGATGGGGTCCTTGCCCTCCAGGCGCTGCAGCAACTCCGGCAACGTCGCCGGCGTGCTCAGCTCCCCGATGATCCGGAACAGCGCCGCCTTCTCGTTCGGCTCCTGGTTGTAGGCCGCCGCGAGCAGCTCGCGCAGCGTGAAGCGCGCCTTGTGCGCGCTGATCACCTCAAGCAGCGCCGATTTGGCGATACCGGGGCTCGAGAGCGCATCGAGCAGCAGGTGCGGCGGGTAATTGCGGCTGCTGGTGAGCGCCCAGGCGATGCCGGCGATCACCCGCGGGCTGCCCTGCACGAGGCCCTCGGCGAACTGGGGAAAGGTCTTGGCGCTGACCAGCGCGGCGAGCACATCGACGAAGGCGACCGTGGCGTTCTTGTCGGCCTCCGGTAGCGCCGCGAGCACCGGGGCAATGGCGCCCGCCCCCAGATCCTTCAGCCGCGCGACGGCCTTCTGGGTATCCGGGTGAGTCGGGTCCGTCGACGACCGCAGGCTGGTGACCAGCCGGTCGGCCCGCAAATTGGTCAAAAACGCCATTCAGCCGATCCGCCGGGCCCCGCAGAGGGGTCCGCTTGCATACCCTAGCATCCTCGTATTCCGGTCCCGCCGCGTGAGATCTGGGTCGCACTCCGCGCTACGGAGCGGGCAGGGCCCAGAGCGCCCGAAGTATGCCATAGCCCCCGGGGCGGGAGAGCCCGATGCGCGCCCCGCCGCTTGCCTCTACAATTGCCATCCCTTCACCGGTTCGGGTTGCACACGTCCCATGTCCGATGATCCGACCCTGGATGCCCTGCGTGCGGCCATCGAGAGCTACATTGAACCCCACCTGCACCAGAGCCTGCGGGAAGCCGGGGCGCTGCGCGAGCTGAGCGCCGCGCCGCAGGGCTACGCGGCGCGCATCGAGCTGGGCTTCCCGGTCGGGGGCTACCAGGAGAGCCTTGCCGGGGCGCTCGGCGCGCACGTGGCCGGCGCCGGCGTGCACCAGCCGGTGCGCTTTACCATCCAGGGGCAGATCCGTGCCCACGCGGTGCAGCGGCCGCTGCAGCCGCTCGTGGGCATCAAGAACGTGATCGCGGTGGCCTCGGGCAAGGGCGGGGTCGGCAAGTCTACCGTCGCGGCGAATCTGGCCCTCGCCTGGGCCGCCCAGGGGGCGCGCGTCGGGGTGTTGGACGCGGACATCTACGGACCGAGCCAGCCGCTGATGCTGGGGTTGTCCGGCGAGCGGCCGAACTCGCCCGACGGCCAGCACATCATCCCCCTGCGCGCCCACGGGGTCGAGGCGATGTCCATCGGGTTCATGGTCGATGCCGAGCAGCCCATGGTCTGGCGTGGACCGATGGTCACGCAGGCGCTGCAGCAGCTGCTCTCCCAGACGCGCTGGGGCGAGCTCGATTACCTGGTCATTGACATGCCGCCCGGCACCGGGGACATCCAGCTGACGCTCGCCCAGAAGGTGCCGGTCGCCGGTGCGGTGATCGTCACCACCCCGCAGGACATCGCGCTTGCCGATGCGCGCAAGGGGCTGAAGATGTTCGAGAAGGTCGCCGTGCCCGTGCTCGGCATCGTCGAGAACATGAGCGTGCACGTCTGCTCGAACTGCGGGCACGTCGAGCACATCTTCGGCGCCGGCGGCGGAGCGCGCATGGCCGAGCAGTACGGGGTGCGGTTGCTCGGGGAGCTGCCGCTCGATGCGCGGATCCGCGAGGAGGCCGACGGCGGACGCCCGACGGTCGTTGCCGAGCCGGGCTCGGCCCGCGCCGAGGCCTATCTCGAGATGGCGCGCCGCACGGCCGGCGCGCTCGCCGTGCGTCCCGTCGATCGCAGCGGGGTGTTTCCCAAGATCGTGGTCGAGAAGAGCTGAGACCGCTCCGACGTCTTTCCTGACGTCCAGTGATACCCGTGATTCGGCGTCCCTAACAGCGTCCCTGACCGCGTCCGGTTCTGACGTTGTGGCGTCCGGAATCCGGCCGTCTGGGCTGCCCGTGCCGCAGCTTCGAGGGTATCATTAAGCGATGAGCATCAAGTCAGACCACTGGATCCGGCGCATGGCGGGCGAGCACGGCATGATCGAGCCGTTCGCCCCCGAGCAGGTCCGCTACGTCGACGGTCACAAGATCGTCTCCTACGGCACGTCGAGTTATGGCTACGACGTGCGTTGCGCGGACGAGTTCAAGATCTTCACCAACATCAACTCCACGATCGTCGATCCGAAGGCGTTCGACGAGAAGAGCTTCGTGGATCTGAAGTCAGATGTGTGTGTGATTCCGCCGAATTCCTTTGCGCTGGCGCGCACGGTGGAGTATTTCCGGATCCCGCGCAGCGTGCTCACCGTCTGTCTTGGTAAGTGTGTGACCGGCGATACGCGTGTGGTCGATGCTGATACCGGTGCGTACGTCCCCATTACCGAGATGCGTTGGGGCAGGAGTACGCTCGCCCATGATGATGGACAGTTGCGGCGTGCCAAGGTCTCTGCGTTCCTCCCTCAGGGTAAGAAGGTCGTATTTGAACTGCAGACGCGCACCGGATTGAAAATCAGGGCGACGGCGAATCATCCGTTTCTCATGTTCAATGGTTGGACGGAGCTGCAGCACTTGCGTCCGGGAGACACAATTGCGGTGGCGAGGAACATACCAATCTTCGGCAAGACGCCCATTCCCGATTGGGAGGCAACGCTCCTTGGAATGATGCTGTCCGAAGGGCAATGCCACACGCCCGGCCACAGCCCGACTTACACGACCGCTGATCCGGCGCTTGTGCGTTTGCTGCACTCAACGATGGCGGCTTCGGGACTCGGCGAGGTTGCGTACAATGGACGCCATGGATATCGCTTGGTGAACCGGGCGGGGCGCGCCGCTCAGATGGTCGCGAACCAGGCTCACCGTTGGCTCCAGAGGCACGGTTTGGATGTCGGGGCAAGCGACAAGTTCGTGCCGCAATGCATCTTTACGGCGCCGGAGGCATCGGTACGCCTGTTTCTGCAGGCGCTGTTTGCCGGCGACGGTGGATTGTATTGTTCGAGTGGCGGGGTATGCCTTGAATATTATTCGAATTCGCGCCGACTGATCGAGGACATCCGCCATCTGTTGCTTAGATTCGGGATTTTCTCACTCATCCGCGAAAAGATGACGCAGATCGCAACGCGCGCATTCACACTGCAGATCAATGACGTGGCGCAGATCGAGCGATTTGCGAGCCGCGTAGGATTCGTGCCGGGGTCGGTCAAGCAGTTGCGGCTTGATGGCGAGGTGCTCGAGTTCATCTGCAAGTATCCGCGCATCGAGAGCAACTTTGACACTCTCCCCAGAGAGCCTTGGTCGGCGCTGGCGTTGTCGGCGCGGGTCGCCGGCGCATCGCTCAGTTCGCTTGGTAGCCGTGCTGCTGCGCGACAGTCGGTTCCACTGGGCGCTGCCGCACACGCCCGCAGGACGACGGGCGGCTGGAATATGGGGGGACTCGTTGACGGTCCGGTCTGGGATCGTGTTGTTTCAATCGAGTCTGTTGGAATAGAAGAAGTATATGACATCAGTGTTCCAACGCTGCATAACTTCGTCGCCAACGATATGATCGTGCATAATTCCACGTACGCACGTTGCGGGATAATCGTGAATGTGACGCCCTTGGAGCCGGAGTGGGAGGGGCACGTCACGCTGGAGTTTTCCAACACCACGCCGCTGCCGGCGAAGATCTACGCCCACGAGGGCGTGGCGCAGATGCTCTTCTTCGAATCCGACGAGGTCTGCTCGACCTCCTACAAGGATCGCGGCGGCAAATACCAGGGGCAGCGCGGCGTGACGCTGCCGAAGACCTGATCCGGCGGGCGCGAGCCCCTAGGTGCGCTTGAAGCGCAGCAGGTTGAGCGAGAACAGCGTGCTGTCGCCGCTGTGCTGCTCGAGCCGCACGGGCAGATAGTTTAGCGTCGGGGCGAGCCACATGTAGGTGGTGCGGCGCGCCTTGTCGTGATGGCTGGTATAGATCAGCGTGTGCAGCGGGCCGAGCGGGGTGTCGAGCGTCGCCTCGCCGCGGCGCACGAATTCGAACTGGTTGATCACGTCCGTGTTGAGCATCCAGAAGCTCGCGGGCGGCCGGCCGGCGAGAAACCCCATCATCAGCGCGATCTGCACCGACCCGGGGTCCTGGGTGCCGGGCTCGAGCTTCAAGTCGATCTGCTTGTGCTTGGCGGTGCCGGTGACCCGTCCGCGCCTCCAGTCGAAGCGCACGTCCTCCGGCGCCCCGCCGCCCTCGGAGCGAAAGCTGAGTGGCTGGATCTGGCCGTCCATCAGCCGGAAACGGCTCTCCTGCGTGATCGCGTGCGGCACGAACAGCGAGAACAGACCGTGGGCGTGGTCCACGGAGCTGTACTGGTATTGCCCCGGGGCGGTCTCACGCAATGTCAGGACGGATTCCCCGGCGGTGATGCCGTGCCAGGCCACCGAGTAGGTGGCGACGAAGGTTGGCGGCTTGAGAACGGCGGCCTGCGGGGCAGGTTCGGCTCCGGCGCGCCATGGCGCCAGCGCTCCAAGCAGCATCACGAGTGCGGCAGCGCCGAACATCGAGCGGTACGCGTTACGCATCGAAATCCTCGAGCAGGGGTTGCGCGAGCGGCTGGCCGTCGAGCCACGGAAGCGCCTCACGCCAGGCGAGGCGCCCCTCGGCGCACCAGCCGATGACGCGCGGGTAGATGATGTGCTCGGTGGCCTGAACCCGGGCTGAGAGCGTCTCCTCGGTGTCCCCGGGGCGCACTGCAATGCGCGACTGGAGCACTCGCGGTCCGCCGTCGAGCTCCGGCGTCACGAAGTGCACGGTCGCCCCGTGCGAGCGCTCGCCTGCCGCGAGCACCCGTCGGTGGGTGTGCAGGCCGGGATATTTTGGCAGCAACGAGGGATGGATATTGAGGATGGCGCCGGCGTGGGCGAGCACGAAGGCGGACGAGAGGATGCGCATGAAGCCGGCCAGCACGATCAGCTCGGTGCCCGCCTCGGCGAGCGCCTCCTGCGCGGCGGTCTCGAACTGCTCACCGCGGCCCGCGCCAGGCCAGGCGATCGCGCGGGCCGGGATGCCGTACTCTCGCGCCGTGGTGAGGCCGGTGGCCTCGGGCCGCTCGGAGATCACGACCGCCACTTGCGCGCCGATGCGCCCCTCATGGCACTGGCGGGCGATCGCCGCCATGTTCGAGCCGCGGCCGGAGATGAGGATGCCGAGCCGCAGCGCCGGCCGTTCGCTCATTCGATGACGACCCCGCGGGTGCCGGCGCGGACTTCCCCGATCAGGTGCGCCGGCTCGCCATGCGTGGCCAGGAATTCGAGCGCGGCGGTTTCGTGCCCGGCCGGCACGATCACCACCATGCCGATGCCGCAGTTGAAGGTGCGGTGCATCTCGGCGGGGTCGATCCGCCCGGTGCGCTGCAGCCAGTCGAACACCGGATCCTGCGGCCAGTTGCGCCGCTTCAGTACCGCCTCGAGTCCCTCGGGCAGCACGCGCGGAATGTTGTCGAGCAATCCGCCGCCAGTGATGTGCGCCAGGGCGCGCACCGGCGTGCTGCGCACCAGAGCGAGTACCGGCTTGACGTAAATGCGCGTCGGTGCGAGCAGTCGCTCGAAGAGGCTTCTGCCCTCGAGCGTGGTGTGCCGGTCGGCGCCGCTCTTGGCGAGGAGCTTGCGGATCAGTGAGTAGCCGTTGGAGTGCGGGCCGGAGGAGGGCAGGCCGATGAGCGCATCGCCGGCGCGGGTGTCGTGTCCGTCGATGATCGCATCTTTCTCCACCACCCCGACGCAGAAGCCAGCCAGATCGTAATCTTCACCGTGATACAGACCAGGCATCTCGGCCGTCTCCCCGCCGACCAGCGCGCAGCCGGCCTGCAGGCAACCCTCGGTGACGCCGCGGACCACCGCCTCGGCCACCTCGACCCGCAGCTTGCCGGTGGCGTAGTAGTCGAGGAAGAACAGTGGCTCGGCGCCCTGCACCAGCACGTCATTGGCGCACATCGCGACCAGGTCGATGCCGATCGTGTCGTGCCGGCCGGTGTCGATCGCCAGGCGCAGCTTCGTGCCCACCCCGTCGGTGCCGGAGACCAGCACCGGACGGCGGTAGCCCGCCGGAATCTCCACCAGCGCACCGAACCCGCCGACGCCGGCCAGTACTTCCGGCCGGCGCGTGCGGGCAACGTGGGGCTTGATGCGCTCGACGAGTTCATCGCCGGCATCGATGTCGACACCGGCATCACGATAGGTCATGCCGCGCGGTCTTTTCGGGTCACTCATGGAGTCGAAGTTCCGGATGGGATGCGCCGCCGTGCGGCCGAGTCGCGTGTGATATTGTACCGTTCGGCGCATGAGCGCGGTACGAACATCAGGATCGAATGCCGGTTCGCATGAGCACTCCATTGCGCCGCGTAAGGCGCCTGTTGACGCTGCTGGCGTGTGCGACGCTTCCGGTGGTGTGCCGGGCGGCGCGCGAGGTGCCGGTGTTCACGATAGACGTCGCGGACTCGACGCCGGCGGCGCTCACCGCGGCGATGCAGGCCGTACTGGTGCGCGCCACCGGCCATATCCGCGCGGCCAGCGACCCGCAGCTCGCCGCCCTGGTGGCGAACGCGGCCGCTTACGTGCAGAGCTACCAGCACGGCGCGGCCGGCGAGCTGCAGGTGAGCTTCAAGGCTGCCGCCCTGGAGCAGGCGATCCGCACCGTCGGGCGCAATCTCTGGAGCGCTGATCGTCCCTTTACCCTGATCGTGCTCGGTGGGCTGCCCGGCCCGTCACAGCAGGCGCTCGCCGCCACGGCCGTGCAGCAGGCCGCCGAGACGCGCGGGTTGCCCATCAGCATCGTGCCGCTCGCCGTGCGCGATTCGAACGGGCGCCTGCTGGCGCGCCAGTCGCTGCTCGCCATGGTGCACAACTTCGGCGCCGAGCAGATGCTCATCGGCGAGGACGTGAACCCGGGGGCGACGCCGGCGGCCTCCGGCGCTGCGCTGAACCCCGCGGCGGCGAGCCCGTCGGCGGTGGTGGCGCCCGGGGCAGCTGCCCCGGCGGCGGGACAGGCGGACGCGTGGCGCTGGACGCTGGTGACCCCGTTCATGATGCGACGGTTCACCGGGTCGGTCACGACCGGGATCGACGCCACGGTGCGTCTCCTGGCGCCCCCTCTGGCGGCCACCAGCGCCGATAGCGTCGTCGAGACGCCGGTGCGCATCGAGGGGCTGCAGAGGCTCGATGACTACGCCCAGGTCGAAACCATGCTCGCAGCCGTGCCGGGCGTGCACCAGAGCCTCGTCGCCCGTTTGAGCGGCAGCCACGCGGTGTTCGATCTGTGGGCGCGGGGCGGCGCTGCGGGCGTGAGCCGCATGCTGGCCGACTCCCCGCGCTTCCGGCCACTCGGCGGCCCCGGCATGCTCGCCTACCGCTACGTACCGCCGCCGCCCCCGGCGGCGGCTCCCTCCGCGACGCCGGCCGCTGCTGGGGCGCCGCCACCCGAGGGTTCCCCCGCGGCGAGTCCGGCGGCGCCACCGCCCTGAGCCGTGCGCCACATTCCCAACCTGATCTGCCTGATCCGGCTGGCGTTGATCTGGCCGGTGGCCCACGCGCTGCACGCGGGGCGCTACGATCTCGCCCTCGCGCTGTTCGTCGTCGCGGCGATCTCCGACGGTCTCGATGGCTTTCTCGCCAAGCGATTCAACTGGGTCTCCCAGCTTGGCAAGGTGCTCGATCCGACTGCAGACAAGCTGCTGCTCGTCGTCGTGTTCGTCGAGTCGGCCTGGCTGGGTCTGGTGCCGTGGTGGGTGACCGCCGCGGCGGTGGCGCGTGACGTGATGATTGCCCTGGGGGCGCTCATCTACCGTCTGTGGTTCGGGCCGCTGCGCGGCCGCCCGACGCTGATCAGCAAGATCAACACTGCCGCGCAGCTGCTGTATCTGGCCGGCGTGATGTTTGCGGCCGATGTGCGCCTGCCGCTCGCCGGCGAGCTGCGCGCGTTCGCGCTCATCGTGGTTGCCACCACGGCGCTCTCGGGCCTGCATTACCTGTTCACGTTCACGCGCCGCGCCTGGACGACTCCAGCGCAGGCGGCCTGACGGATGTCGATGCAGCAGCTGCCGCTCGGCGTGCGCCTCGCGGATCGGGCCGTGTTTGAGAGCTTCCTGCCGGCGCGCAATGCCGAGGCGCTCCAGCACGTGCGCCGCGCGGCCGCGGGCGAGGCCGGACTGAGCTGGCTGTGCGGGCCGCCGGGGGCGGGCAAGACCCACCTGCTGCAGGCATTTTGCGCGGCCGCGGGCCGCACGCGACGCAGCGCCTACCTGCCATTGACGGAGCTGGCAAATCTCGGCCTCGGGGTGCTCGGCGGGCTGCCATCGCTGGAGTGCCTCGCCCTGGATGATGTGGATGCCGTGCTCGGTCAGATCGAATGGGAGCGGGCGCTGTTCACCCTGGTGCGCGAAGCGGCTGAGCGGGGCGGGGTGCTGGTGATGGCAGCGCGCAGCCCCCCGGCGCTTATCGGCTGGGCGCTGGCGGACCTCGGATCACGCTGCGCCGCCGCCGCGGTGCTGCCGCTGCGCCCGCTCGATGAGGCCGAGCAGCAGGAGGCTCTGCGGCTGCGCGCGCGGCTGCGCGGGCTGGAGCTGCCGGAGGAAACCTCCCGCTGGCTGCAGCGGCGCTATCCGCGCGACATGCGCCGCCTGTACGAGCTGCTCGACACCCTTGATGAGGCGGCGCTCGCGGCGCAACGTCGCCTGACGGTGCCTTTCATCCGCGAGGTGCTCTCTCGCACCGAGCGCGGCTGAACGCTCAGGGGGCGGGCGATGCCGCCAGACGCACAGCCAACGTCGCCACCCGCCGGCCGAGCGCCTGCACGAGCTCGCGCTCCTCGACAGTCAACTGCACGGTATCCTGGCTGCCGGCAACGTGCGAGGCGCCATACGGGGTGCCGCCCGCCGCGGTGCGCTGCAGTGCCGCCTCGGTGTAGGGCAGACCGACCAGAAACATGCCGTGGTGCAACAGCGGCAGCATCATCGACAACAGCGTCGACTCCTGGCCGCCGTGCTGCGTTTGGGTGGAGGTGAACACGCCGGCCGGTTTGCCGGCAAGCGTCCCGGCGAGCCACAGCCCGCCGGTGCCGTCGAGGAAGTACTTCATCGGTGCAGCCATGTTGCCGAAGCGGGTCGGGCTGCCGAGCAGCAGCCCGTCGGCGGCGCGCAGGTCATCGAGCGTCGCGTACGGCGCGCCACTCGCGGGCACCGGCCGCGCCGGCCCCTCGCTCTCGGCGCTCACCGGCGGCACCGAGCGCAGTTTGGCACTCGCCCCGGGCACGCTCTCGATGCCGCGACAGGCCTGGCGGGCGAGTTCGGCGGTAGCGCCACCGCGGGAGTAGTAGAGGACAAGGATCTCGGTCATCTCGGTGCGACTCGGCGGCAACTCCGGGTAGCGTATATTGCATCAATGATCTGCAAGAGGTGTCTGGTATCGGGCCGCGTGCAGGGCGTGTTCTACCGTGCCACCTGCCAGCGCCGGGCGCTGGAGCTCGGCGTGCACGGCTATGCCCGCAACCTGCCCGACGGGCGGGTGGAGGTGCTGGCCTGCGGTGAAGCGGACACGGTGATGCAGTTCGTCGAGTGGCTGTGGGAAGGCTCGGCGGCGAGCCGAGTGCAGACTGTCGAGGTCAGCGACCATGCCCCGCCGCCGCCGCCGGGGTTTCATACCGCCTAGCGCCGCGCTGCGGCCCGTTCCGGCGCGCGCACCGGGAAACCCAGATCGTCCGCGCCGTTCCAGTTCTCCCAGGCGGTGAGTACGCGGTCGGGGTAGAAGTGCCGCCCGACACTGCCGTTGTATTCCTCGAGCGCGAGACGCACGTCGTCGTGAGTGATCTCGAGGTAATAGCGCAGAATCGCGCAGCCCATGCGTATGTTGTCCGCGACCCGTACCAGCTCGTAGCCCTTCATACCGAGCCGCTCCGGCCAGTACGGCATCACCTGCATCAGGCCGACCGCGCCGCTGCCGGAGACCGCCCAGCGGTTGAAATCGCTCTCCACCTGCATCACCGCGAGCACCAGCCCCGGGGGCACCTTCGCCGCGCCCGGCTGGTGCGTCACGCAGTACACCTGCTTCAGGATGCTCAGCCGCTCGGCCGGGTCGTGCACGAAGCGCTCGAGCCGCGGCTCCATCAGCGTGTACCAGACCGCCGCATCGTAGCGGTTGAGGAAGCATTGCGCCTGCGTGATGGCGTGCTGGACGATGGGCCGCAGCGCCGCGTCGCGCTGCCCGGCCGCCTCGGTGCGCGGGGCGCCGAGCGCGAGCGTGACGAGCAGCGCCGCGGTCGCCCTAGCCGCCCAGGCGCGCGCGCAGGAACGCCAGGGCCTCATGGGCGGGGAATTCCACGCTCTCGCTGTCGCGTCGATGGCGATACTCCAGACGACCGGCCGTCAGTCCGCGCTCGGCCACCACCAGCCGGTGCGGAATGCCCAGCAGCTCCGCATCGGCGAACTTCACCCCGGGGCGCGCGTCGCGGTCGTCGTAGAGCACCTCGATGCCCGCGGCCGTGAGCTCCGTGTAGAGCCGATCGGCCGCCTCGCGCACGTGCGGGGCCTTCTGCGCCCCGAGGCTCACCAGCACCAGCTGGAACGGCGCCAGCGGCTCCGGCCAGATGATGCCGCGCGCATCGTGATTCTGTTCGATGGCCGCCGCCACGACGCGCGTCACGCCAATGCCGTAACAGCCCATCAGGACGGTCACTTCGTGGCCCGATTCGTCGAGCACCAGCGCTTTCATGGCGGTGCTGTACTTGCGTCCGAGCTGGAAGATGTGACCGACTTCGATGCCGCGGGCGAACTTCAGGTGCCCCCGGCCGCTCGGGCTGGGATCGCCCTCGATGACGTTGCGGATGTCGGCCGCGACGTAGCCCTGCACGTCGCGATCCCAGTTGACGCCCGTGAGGTGCATGTCCGTCTCGTTCGCGCCGCAGACGAAATCCGCGACCGCGAGCGCGCTGTGGTCGACGTAGAGGCGGCACTTCAGGCCGATCGGGCCGAGGTATCCGGCCTGCGAGCCGCTCGCATGCTGGATGCGCTCGGCGCCGGCCATGCGCAGTGGGCTCGCCACGCCCGCGAGACGTTGCGCCTTGGCGGCGTTCAGCTCGTGATCCCCGCGGATCACCAGCGCCACGACCGAGGCATCACCATCGCCATCGCCCTCGACGAGCAGTGTCTTTAAGCAGCGGGCCGGCTCGACCGCGAGCATGCGGCTTAGCGACTCGATCGTCTTGGCGCCCGGGGTCGCGACCCGCTCGAGGGGCGCGCCCGGCGCGGGCCGCCCCCCCGGGGGCGGCAGCGCCTCGGCCGCCTCGATGTTTGCCGCGTAGCCGTCGGCGTCGGAGAACACGATGGCGTCCTCGCCGGAGGCGGCCAGGACGTGAAACTCCTGCGACACGTCGCCGCCGATCGGACCGGAATCGGCGCGCACGGCGCGGAACTCGAGTCCCATGCGCGAGAAGATGCGCGTGTAGGTCTCGTGCATCAGCCGGTAGCCGGCCTCGAGCGACGCCTCGTCGGCATGGAACGAATAGGCGTCCTTCATGATGAACTCGCGCGCGCGCATCACCCCGAAGCGCGGGCGGATCTCGTCGCGGAACTTCGTCTGGATCTGGTAGAAATTCACCGGTAACTGCCGGTAGCTCTGCAGCTCGCGGCGGGCGATGTCGGTGATGACCTCCTCGTGGGTCGGTCCGGTCACGAAGTCGCGCTGATGGCGGTCCTTCAGGCGCAGCAGCTCCGGGCCGTACTCGCGCCAGCGGCCGGACTCCTGCCACAGCTCGGCCGGCTGGATCACCGGCATCAGCAGCTCGAGCGCCCCGGCGCGGTTCATCTCCTCGCGGATGATCGCCTCGGCCTTGCGCAACGTGCGCAGGCCGAACGGCAGCCAGCTGTACAGGCCCGAGGCGAGGCGGCGGATCAACCCCGCGCGCAGCATCAGCTGGTGGCTGACGATTTCCGCCTCGGCGGGGGTTTCCTTGGTGGTCTGAATGGGGTACTGCGAGAGCCTCATGACGCGCAATCTTGGCCAAAGGGTGAAGCTGCATCATAACAGCTGGGCTCGAGCTGATAAGATGCACGGCGCGAAACACCCGATCTGAACGACAGAGTCCGCCTGCACCATGTCCGCCAGTCCGAGCCCCGAGAGCAATTCGAGCGAAACGGCGCTTGAACGGCGCCCGCGCCGGGGTTTCTACCTGCTGCCGAACCTGCTCACCACGGCGAGCCTGTTTTCCGGCTTCTATGCCATCGTCGCCGCCATCGACAAGCACTTCGCACCGGCCGGCATGGCGGTGTTCGTGGCCATGGTGTTCGATTCCCTGGACGGGCGCATCGCCCGCCTGACACGCACCGAGAGCGCCTTCGGCAAGGAGTACGACAGCCTCTCGGACATGGTCTCCTTCGGGTTGGCCCCGGCCATCGTCGCCTACCAGTGGGGCGTGGTGCGCATCGCCGAGTACGGGCGGGCCTGGGGACGGTTCGGCTGGCTGGCCTGCTTCTTCTACGCGGCTGCCGCCGCGCTGCGCCTGGCGCGCTTCAATGTGCGCACCGCGACGGTCGACAAGCGATATTTCGAGGGACTGCCGAGTCCCTCGGCCGCGGCCACCGTCGCCGGCTTCGTCTGGGTGTCGAGCCAGTGGCGCGAGCCGGGGCTGACCGGACTGATCGTGGCCTTTACCGTGACCGTGCTCGCCGGTGCGCTGATGGTCAGCCGCTTCAGCTTCTTCAGCTTCAAGAAAATCGACTTCGACGGGCCGATCCGGTTCATTTTCCTGCTGTTCGTGCCGCTCGCCTTCGTGCTGATCGCGAGCGACCCGCCGCTGATCCTGCTCGCCATCTTCGGCGGCTATGCGATCTCGGCGCCGCTGCTGTGGGTGTGGCGGCGCCTGCGGCGCCGCCACCGTCCACGGCGGGAGCGGCCGACCTGATGCCGCCCGACGCCCGGCGCGCGCACTATCTGGAGGCGCTCGGCATCGACCAGTGGGTGGCGCGCGGCGCGCCGCCGGCTCCTCTGGCCGTGCCCGCACCGACCGTCCTGTCGCCTGCCGAGATCAAGATACCGCTTGAGCCGGAGGTCACGGGCGCACCCGGTGGCGGGACGCCTGCGGCCGCAGCCTGGGAGCGCTTGCGTGAGGAGGTACGGACCTGTACCCGCTGCGCGCTGCACCAGACGCGCACCCAGGGCGTCCTCGGCGTGGGCAACCCCCAGGCGCAGTGGATGGTGATCGGGGAAGCCCCGGGCGCGGAGGAAGACCGGCGCGGGGAGCCGTTCGTCGGCCGGGCCGGCCAGCTGCTCGATGCGATGCTGCGCGCGATCGGCCTGTCGCGCGCTACGAACGTCTACATCGCCAATATCCTCAAGAGCCGACCGCCGGGCAACCGCGATCCGAAGCCCGAGGAAGTCAGCGCCTGCCTGCCGTTCCTGCACCGGCAGATCGAGCTCGTGCGGCCGCGAGTGCTGCTGGCGGTCGGACGGATCGCCGCACAGACCCTGCTGCGCAGCGATGCGCCGCTGGCACGGCTGCGCGGCCGGGTGCACCGCTTCGGTGAGCACAATGTCCCGCTCGTGGTCACGTATCATCCGGCCTATCTGCTGCGCACGCCTGCGGACAAGCGCAAGGCGTGGGAAGATCTGCAGTTCGCGCGCACCGTGTTCGCGCAGGGCATGAACGACGCACCGAACGATGGCCACCGCCCCTGAGCTGCTCGAGCCCGTCTCGCCGGCGGTAATCCGGGCGATGGGGGTGCTCGATATCACCGAGGTGTTCGCGATCGAGCGCGAGTCCTATCCGTTTCCCTGGAGCGCCGGGATCTTCCGCGACTGCCTGCGGGTCGGCTATTTCTGCCGGGTGATCACCGTCGAGGAGCGGCTCTGCGGCTACGGGGTGATGAGCCTCGGGGCCGGCGAGGTGCACATCCTCAACCTGTGCGTCGCCGAGGCGCAGCGCAGCCGCGGCTTCGGCCGCACCATGCTCGAGCATCTGCTCGTGCACGGCGCGGCGCTGGGCATGAGCGAGGCGTTCCTCGAGGTGCGCCCGTCGAATTGCGCGGCGCTGGCGCTGTACCGCTCGCTCGGTTTCGAGCAGGTCGGTCTGCGCCGCGGCTACTACCAGGCGGTCAACGGCCGCGAAGACGCCTGTGTGCTGAAACTGACCCTGCGCGCGCGCCGCGCTGCCGATACCTGAACTGCCCCCATCCATGACTGACCTGACTGCCGAAGTCCGCAGCCGGCGGACGTTTGCCATCATCTCGCACCCCGATCACTTACACCCTGACACCCAAGGACAAGCCGAGCCACAAAATTGACCAAGCGCCGAAAAATGTAGCGATTCCGTCTACAGACCCAGACAGCCCGAGTCATCGCAAGACACCCTGAGACACTCGTTTTGTGTACATAAACGTGTACATAAATCGCCTCTCCGTCGTCTATAATCAAAATTATGTACACGCCTGATTTCGTATGGCGATCACAGACGCTTGGCTGAAGGCCAACAGCGGAAGGCAGAGCGATAGAGTTCGCGAGAAGGCTGACCGCGACGGCCTTGGAGTGCGCGTCAGCGCCAAGGGCAAAATCGTATTCCAGATGCGCTACCGCTACGACGGCAGCTCGGACGCCAAGAGACTAGACCTGGGGACGTACCCGGCGATGTCGCTCAAGCAGGCCCGCACAGAGCACCAGCGATTGGAGGGCAAGCGCGAGCAGGGCCACGATCCGAAGGTCATTCGCTCAACCGAAAAGACAGCGATTGTGGAGGCGCCGCTCGTTGAGTCCTTGTTTCATCTCTGGTATGAAAAATACTGCAAGGTTGCGAAGAAGGGCCATCACGAGGTTCTCCGTACCTTCGAACTCTATGTCTTTCCTAAGATCGGGAAGCTCCCAGTACACGAAGTGACGCTGCATCATTGGCTGGAACTGCTCGAGGAGCCCCCGTATTGCCTCACGTAATTCTGTTACCGAGTGCCTCATCTGAGAGGTTACCGAATTCTGCCTCTGGACCTCATTTCCATCGCTTGCATTCCAAAAAGTGGAGGGCAGTTTGGCGTCGCAGGAAGGCGATGCGATCGAGCGCCGCCGGTAACATTCCGGGTGAGGGTGCGACGAGAGTCGCGAAGGAGGTGTCCTAAGCGGTGCAAAGCTGCGGCGATGAGTGTCAGGGTGGCTGCTCGAGAGAGCGGACAGATCTGACCTGGTGTTCAGCCATCAGAGAGCCTAC
>JAJZFQ010000052.1 GCA_021805275.1 Pseudomonadota bacterium | reverse complement strand
GCCGCGGCCGGTGAGGTGCACGCTCCAGCGCTTCACCGGCGTCCAGGCGAGCGCGCCGCGCGCCTCGATCCGCCCGCCGAGCATCTGCAGCGTGGCGTGTTGAAGGACCAGCCCGCTCGTGGTCAGAGACGCACCGAGCGTCACCGGCACCGGTGTAGTGGTGCCCACCTGCGCGACGCCGTGCGCGGCGAGTGCGTAGGGCCACCGGCCGGTGAGCGTGAAGTCGCCCGAGGGGCTGTGCACGCGCGCCGCGGCGCTGAGCGGCCAGCGCAGCCGGCGCCAGGTACCGCGCAGCTGCACGTCCGGCCGCCCACCCCCGAAGCGCACCTGGCCGGCGCCGCTCAGCACCGTGCCGCTGGCCGGATGCGCCAGCACGAAGTGACGCGCGCTCAGCACGCCGGCGCCGTAGCGGCCGTCGAGCTGCACGTGAAAGGTGCCGGCGTGCAGCCCTCGCGGGTCGACGGTTCCGCCGAGGCGAAAGCCGTGCACGCCACCGGTGAGCGCGAGCCGCGCGCCGATGCGCCCGAAGCGCCCGGTGCGGTGCCAGGCGCGCAGATCGAACCCGCGGATGGCGAGTTCGCTCTGTGTGCTCCAGCGGCCGCGCTGCTCGCGCAGCGTCCCGTGCAGCCCCGCAGAGAAGGGCGCGCTCAGGTGCGCCTCGAGCGTCATGGCCGCGATGTTCCCGTGCAGCGCCAGATGCCCTTGCCACCGCGGCTGGCGCGGCGGGCTCCAGGTGAACTCGCCGCCCACGGAGAGCTTCAGTGGCCGGGCGGCCTGCAGCGCCGCGGCGAGCCGGTACCGGGCCTGCCCCATGCGCAGCGTGAAATCCGTCACGTGCAGGTCCCGGTAGCCGATCTGCACCGCGCCGCGCAGCTCAGTGCCATCGAGGCGCCGGCCGTTCTCCAGCACCAGCCGCACGGCGCCGACCTGTGCGTGCGTCACGCGGATTCTCAGTCCCCAGGGCAGAAACTTAGGCCGGATGACCGGCAGCGGCCGGACCGGCTTGATCCGGATGTAAGCCGTACGGATGCGGGTCTCGGGACTGACCAGGGTGCGCCAGGAGAGCGCCGAGAGATGCACGCGCGTGTCGACGTCATCGAACTGCAGGTAGACGTGCCGCTGATTGATCACCACGCGCTCGGCGTGCACGCCCGTGGCGAGCGTGCCGCTCACCTGTTCGATGCGCACCTCGGCGGAGCCGAAGCGTGCCGGCAGGTGCGCCACGACGAAGCGCAGACCGCCCTGGGTATAGAACACGGCGTAGGCGGCCGCGGCGAGCAGCACTGCGAGCAGACCGATCAGCACCCCGCCCCAGATCAGAACTCGGCGCATCGCTCAGCGTTCCTCATAGCCGCGGCGAGAAGTTGATGTACAGCCGCGGGCTGCCCGGCGCGGAGAGCGGCTCGCCGACGTCGATGCCGAGCGTCATCACCGGCAGGCGCACGCGAAACCCGATGCCGGCACCGTACTGCAAGAGGTGCGGAATATGGAAGCTGTTGAACACGTTGCCGTAGTCGAAGAATGCCGCCACGCCGAAGTTGTGCGGCAGATTGCGATCGATTTCCACCGAGCCGCTGATCAGATCCTTGCCACCCGCCTGAACCGGCAGCAGGGGGCACAGCCGCGGGTTCGGCACGTTCTGCGGGGCTGCCGCACCGCTATAACAGCTGTAGGTGGTGTTGTTCACCTGGTAGGCGCCCGTCGCATAGAAGATCTGGGTCGGGGAGAGCGAGTTGTACTCGAAGCCGCGCACGCTGCCCTCGCCGCCGGCGAAGAAGCGCAGCACCGGTGGCACATTGTCGAAGTGCGAGGCCGCAGTCGCGCCGAACTCATCGCGCAGCAGCAAATGCCAGCCCGGAGCGAAGTTGAACACCCGCTCGAGCTGCACGCGCAGCTGCAGAAAGTCCGCCCGCGAGCCGAGCGCCCCATGCGAGCCGCGCAGCTGGATCGACACCCCGTGCTCGAAGATCGGCTCGCCGAAGTAGCCGCTCGGCACCGAGGTGATCTCGACGCCCGGCACGAGCATGTTGCCGACCACGCTGGCCACGGCGCTGGGCGCCGCCACGCTCACCCCAACGAGCTCGCACTGGGTCGCGGCCGTATTGAGGACCCCGCCGGGGCAGATCGGACCGCTGACCGATCCGGTGGCATGCATCGCATCGAGAAACCACACGGTCTGCCAGCGGCCCGTGACCCGGGTGAGGTGCACCCCGAGCGTCATGGAGCGCGCATCCACCGCCGCGAGCTGGCGCTGCTCGACGCTCGCGATGAAGGCGAGATTCTCGGTGGCCGGGTCGCCGATCGGGATCATGTAGCGGCTCTGCAGGCTGTATTTGGTCAGCTGCGCGGCCTCCAGATCGACGCTCATCCGATCGCCCTCGCGGTTCACCCGTCGATCCTGCCAACTGACGATGCCGCGCGCGCCGGTGTCGGTGGCGTAGCCGGCGGCGAAGGAATAGACGTTGCGCCGGCTCGAATTGGCGCGGATGTGCACCGGCACGATGTGCCGAGCCTTGTCGGGCTTGCCGGGCACCACTTCCAGATCGGAGAAGTAGCCGGTGTCATCGAGCACGAACTGGGTGCGCAGCAACTGCGTCAGATCGAACGGTTGCCCGTGCCGATAGCGCAGGTAGCGCCGGACCAGCGCGTCGGTGAGCGCGTGCTGCTCGATCCGCGTCCGACCGAATCGGTAGCGCACGCCCGTGGCGAGCGTGAGAAAGACGCTGGCGCGGCGCTGACCGGGGTCCACCTCAATCTGGTGGCGGGTGAGGCGCGCATCGAGGTACCCGTAGGTTGCGGCCGTTTGCAGCAGCTCGCCCTTGAGCCGCTCGTAGGCCGCCTCGTCCAAGCGCTGGCCACGCTGCAGCGGCACGTGGTCCGTGATGCGGGTGAAGCGCGGGTCGGCCGCGCCCGCTCCGGTCACCTTGACGTCCACCGCCTGCAGCAGCACCGGTGGGCCGGGATCGATCCGCAGGACCACCCGCCAGTGATTCGGGCCGCTGCGTCGGACGGTCGGATGGACGGTGGGCTGGAAGTACCCGTACGGCTCGAGTGCCGAGTCCACCTCGCTCTGCACTCGGTTCTCGAGCCGCTCGATGATCGCGCCATCCAGGTGCTTGCTGTCCTTGTAGCGCTCGAAGCTGAGGTACGCGAGCACGTTGGCGCGCAGCGCGCCCCGCACGCCCTGGAGCGTCAGCGCAATGCCGGCATGCGCGACGGTGGCGAGCAGCAACAGCAGCGCGAGCGGGACTCGCACCCACCGAGCCCCGCGGAACCGTTCGCGACTCGCCATCTAACGTTGAAACTCCGACCCGTACGCCATCAACGCATCATTGTAATCTGAGCGGACTGCGTTTCATGGCACCCGATTCCCGCGCGCGCTCAGCACCACTGCTGCGCACCCAGGCGGTACTCGCGCTGCGCGCTGGGTCGGCCGTGCCGGTCGAAGCCCTGCTCGCGCATCCACAGCGCCCCGTCCGCCTCGAGCAGCAGCACCGTGGAGCAGCGCGTTCCGAACTGCGGGTGTTCGACGAACGGAGCGGCCAGTGCTCGCTCCCGCGAGCCGCTCGGGTACTCGCACGGGCCGGCCGGACGGCGGTCATCGAGCAGCGCCAGCAGCCCGGCCGGCGCATCGACCGGCGTCGCCTCGGTCAGCCACTGCTCGAAGCCGGCCCGCACCCGGGTCAGTTTGGGCCAGGGCGTATCGAGGCGGTGATTCGAGAGCCCGTAGATCCCCGGCGCCAAGCGCCGCTCGAACGGCGCGATGCGGTTCGAGGCGTACCAGAGGGCGTCGCCGTCAGCGAGCAGCAGGTTGAACCCGCCGTAGCGCTCCGCCTGCGGTTCGAGCGCGCGCAGGTAGTCCGCCGGGTCCTGCGCCTCGAGCAGGTAGCCCGGAATCAGCGCGCCGCGCGAGGGCGCACCGGACGCGGCGCCCGGCTGCTCGCGATAGTTGGTGAGCACGCCGAAGCGGCGGCGCCGATCGACGCCGAGCCAGGTGCCGCCGGCACGCAGATCCCGGCCCGCGAGCACGTCGCCCGCGTCCGCCCAGGGCGCGAGCGCCGTGGAGGGCCGGTCATGATATTCGTCGCGGTTGGCCGCGACGATCAGGCGATAGCGTGGATGGACGTTCCACGCCAGGACCAGCAGGCACACTAGAGCGGCGCTCCGAGCCAGGCCTCGATCAACCGGCGGGAAATGGAGTGCGCCGGCGGCAGCGTGATCGCCCCGCTGCGCACCTCGGCGCGGGAAAACCAGCGCGCATCCTCGAGTTCCCGACCGACCTGCACGGCCCCGGCAGCCCCGACCGCCTGGAATCCCAGCATCAGCGAGGCGGGAAACGGCCAGGGCTGCGAGGAATCGTACCGGCACCCGAGGACGTGGATGCCGGTCTCCTCCATCACTTCGCGCCGCACGGCGTCCTCGAGGCTCTCACCCGGCTCGACGAAACCCGCGATGGTCGAGTACCGGCCGGTCGGCCAACTCGATTGGCGCCCGAGCAACGCCCGTTCACCGTCGGTCACGAGCACGATGATCGCCGGATCAATGCGCGGGAAGTATTCCTCGGCGCACGCCGGATCGGCGCAGATCAGGCTGTGGCCGGCACGGGCCGGCACCGTCGGCCCACCGCATACGCCGCAGTAGCGCCGGCGGACCCGCCAGAGCGCGAGCGCGCGGGCATAGGCGAGCAGGCCCGCCTCCTCGGCCTCGAGCTGCGGGGAGAGCGGGCGCAGCTCCTCGAACGCGCTGCCCTCGGGCAAGTCGGCGTCCGGCCATTCAGGTGCGAGCGACAGCAGCACGCAGCGACGCTCGCGAAACCAGCCGAGCAACACGAAGCGCTCCGGCTCGGCCGCCGCCACCGCCGGGTGGCGGCCGGACACGAACGCGACATGCGGCTGCGGCGCAGCGTGCACCAGCTGACGCGTGCCGCGCGCAAGCAGGAACTGGCAGTGCGGATCGGCCAATGCGCGCTCCAGCCAGTCGGCCTCCTCGCGCACCTCGGTGCGACGGTCGATATACGTGCCGGCAAAGAAATTCGGGCGAACGGGATTCATGGCGAAGCTGCGATGCGTTCAGGCGCCGCGCGGGGTCCGGACTCCTTTGAGGGGGAGACAATGATCGCACCAGCGGCGGCGAATCGGGAAGCGCTCGAGGACCATCGGACCGTGGCACTTGGCGCAGCGGCGCACCGTGAGCTGCTCGCCCCCGCGCAGGCACTCGGCGAGGAATACCGCATGCTCGAATGAGATTGCCGGCTCGGGCACCAGGGTGCGGTAGTAGTCATAGATGTCGCACAGCAGCGTTCCGACCCGCAGCCCCCCGGCGGCGGGTCGGGTCCGCCGTACGGCGGGCTCCTCGCGGGCCAGACCGCAGGCGCAGTACGCCGCGGCGAGCAGCGAGGCCTCCAGGCGTACCCGCGCCGAGCGGGTGAAAAAGCCGGCCTGCTGCGGGGACTTGCCGCGATGGCGCGGTAATTCGCGCGCACCGCCGCAATACCGCTGCCAGAGCTTGCGGATGCGGTGATCGGTGAGCCCGGTGAAGGTGCGGATGGTGCGGGTGCGCGCCTCGTAGCGCACGAAGCGCAGCGCCAAATGGAAGCTCTCAAGCTCCCCCTCGTAGCGATCCTCGACGATACGCATGGCGCTTCCTTCCCGGTCGAACCGTGCCGTGCATTCCCCCCAGAACGCCATTGTCGGCCTTTGCGCGCCGGGCGCAATGGCGCGAATCTTCGAAATTTAATGCAAATGCAGGGGTGCAGCCGGCCGCGGCAGCGCTACCATCGGTGCCGGGACGAGGGTCAAACGAAGGTCACACGGAGGATGCGTGATGTCCGACCACGAATGGGATACTCGCGACGGGCACGGTCCATGGGTTGCAGGACCGCCGCGGGAAGTGATCGAGGCGCTGCCCGAACTGAACGGATTCTGCTTCCAGGTGCTCGCCGAGCAGGCGCGTGCGGGCAGCCCGCACCGCGCCGCGCAGCAGATCGCCGAGGGGTGGCTGGCGCTCGATGGACCGGCCCGGCGGCGCGCGGCCGCGTACCCGTACCTGTTGTTCGATGCGGGTTTCGCCGATCCGCATCGCTGGCAGAACCTTGACCTTGCACGCCAGATCAATGACCTGCCGCCGGAATCCGCCTATGAGCGCGTGTTCACCGTAACGCAAGCAGTCTCGGCCACGGAACTGGTGTTCGTCTACGCATGGTCGCTCGCCCGCCGCCACGCCGTCCAGGCGCGCCTGGTGCTCGGCATGCACCCGCTGTGCGCCGAGTGGCTCGCAGCGCGCAGCGTGCTCGGCGCCCATCAGCTGGGCCAGCGCTTGTGGACATGGCTGCGCCCGCGCTGGCTGAACACCCCGGAGCTGTGGGCAGAGCTGCTGCAGGGCGCCGCCGAGGGCGGTGCTGCGCACCAGCGCGCACGCGTCCAGGGGATGCGGCTGTTGGCCGCGGAGACCGCCGCCGCCCTCCGTCACAGCGGGCACGACGCACTCTGAAGGGCACGACGCGCACCGTGCCCCCGGCGGTGGCCCTTCGGGCCACCGCCGGGGGTGCCAGGCTGCGGTGGTGGAGCGCCGGGTCAGCGCTCGGCGGCGCCGCTCGCCACCACGCGCAGCCCGGTCGAGTCGCGGGCGGCGCGGAACATCCCCTCGGTGCTGAAGTCGAGGCAGATCCGCCCCTCGCCATCCACCGCGATGATGCCGCCCGTGCCGCCGAGGTCACGCAAGCGCTCGTGCAGAGTCTCGCGCACCGCCGCAGCCAGGTCGACGCCCCGATACTCCACCGACGCAGCGATGTGGTGGGCGGCGACTAGGCGCATGAAGTACTCCCCGTGCCCGGTCGCTGATACCGCGCATACGCCGTCCTTCGCGTACGTGCCGGCGCCGATGATGGGCGAGTCGCCGACGCGCCCGGGCCGCTTGTTGGCCATGCCACCGGTCGAGGTGGCTGCGGCGAGATGGCCGGCCGCATCGCGCGCGACCGCCCCGACCGTGCCCTGCGATGAGGGCATCAACTCCGAAACGCTGCGCCCGCTGCGCAGGTGCTCGAGTTCCGCATGGCGCTCGGCGGTGCGAAAATAGGTGTTGGGCACGAGCTCGAGGCCTTCCTCGAGCGCGAATTCCTCGGCACCGGCGCCGACCAGCAGCACGTGGCGGGATTTTTCCATCACGCGGCGCGCCAGCTCGATCGGATTCTTCACGTGCCGCACCGTGGCGACCGCCCCGGCGCGCAGGGTGTGCCCATCCATCAGCGCCGCGTCGAGCTCCGCGCCGCCCTCGCGGGTGAGCGCCGCGCCGCGAGCCGAGTTGAACAGCGGATCGTCCTCCAGGGTACGCACCGCGGCCGTGACGGCCTCGAGACTCGAGCCGCCCCGCTCGAGCACGGCATAGCCGCAATCGAGCGCCGCGGCGAGCCCGTCATGGTAGAGCCGCTGCCGCTCGCTCGACAGTCCGTGTGCGGGTAGCGCTCCGGCGCCCCCATGAATCGCAATGGCATACATATAGAACGAGTACCCCGCGCGCACCGCGCCTGCAGCCGTTATGATCGGGACGGATTTTACCGGTGAACGAACGCATGCCACACAGAATTCGCAGCATTCTCATCGCCAATCGGGGCGAAATTGCCATTCGCGTGATGCGAGCCGCGAACGAGCTCGGACTGCGGACCGTGGCGATCTATTCGCGCGAGGACCGCTTCTCGCTGCACCGCACCAAGGCCGACGAGGCCTACCTGGTCGGTCAGGGCAAGGGCCCGATCGAGGCGTATCTGGACATCGAGGACATCCTGCGCGTGGCCCGCGAGGCGCGCGTCGATGCGGTGCATCCGGGTTACGGGTTCCTCTCGGAGAATCCGGAGTTCGCGGCGGGCTGCGCGCGCGAGGGCATCGTGTTCATCGGCCCGCAGCCCGAAACGATGCGCCTGCTCGGCAACAAGGTCTCGGCGCGCAATCTCGCCGAGCAGGCCGGTGTCGCGGTCATGCCGGCCACCGCGCCGCTGCCCGAGACTCTTCCCGAGTGCATGCGCCTCGCGCAGCAGATCGGCTATCCGGTCATGCTCAAGGCCAGCTGGGGCGGCGGCGGCCGGGGCATGCGCGTGATCGAGAGCGACCAACAGCTCGAGGAACTCCTGCCGCTCGCGCGGCGGGAAGCGAAGGCCGCGTTCGGCAACGACGAGGTGTACCTGGAGAAGCTGGTGCGTCGGGCGCGCCACGTCGAGGTGCAGATCCTCGGGGACGCCCACGGCGGCCTGGTGCACCTGTTCGAACGCGACTGCACCGTGCAGCGGCGCAACCAGAAGGTCGTCGAGCGCGCCCCGGCGATGTTTCTGACGGCGGCGCAGCGCGAGGAGATCTGTCAGGCGGCGCTCACCATCGGCCGCGCCGCCCGTTATCGCAATGCCGGCACCGTGGAGTTCCTCCAGGATGCCGAGAGCGGCAAGTTCTACTTCATCGAGGTCAATCCGCGCATCCAGGTCGAGCACACCGTGACCGAATGCGCCACCGGAATCGATCTGGTCAAAGCGCAGATCCGCATCTCCGAAGGGGCGCGCCTCGGCACGAGCGAGAGCGGCGTGCCGGCGCAACAGGACATCCGCATCCAGGCGCACGCCCTGCAGTGCCGGGTGACGACCGAGGATCCGGAGAACAACTTCATTCCGGACTACGGCAAGATCAGCGCCTACCGCAGCCCCGCCGGCTTTGGCATCCGGCTCGATGCCGGCACCGCCTACACCGGTGCGATCATCACCCGTTCGTACGATTCGCTCCTGGTGAAGGTCACCGCCTGGGCCTCGACCCCGGAAGAAGCGATCGCGCGCATGCACCGCGCTCTGTGGGAGTTTCGTATCCGCGGCGTGGTGACCAACCTGCGGTTCCTCGATCAGGTCATCACTCACCGGCGCTTCGCCGACGGCTCCTACACCACCAAATTCATCGACGAGACGCCGGAGCTCTTTCACTGGCCGCGCAAGCGCGATCGCGCAAGCCGCATCCTCACCCACATCGCCGAAACCATCGTCAACGGCAATGCCGAGACCCGCGCCCGGCCACGCCCGGAGCGGATCGAGCAGCCGAAGCTGCCGCCCGTGCCACCGGCGGCGGCGCCGGCCGGCACCAAGCAGAAACTCGATGAGCTCGGCCCGGAGGGCTTCGCCCGCTGGATGCTCGCCGAGCAGCGCGTGCTGCTCACCGACACGACGATGCGCGACGCGCACCAGTCGCTGCTCGCCACGCGCATGCGCACCTTCGACATGGCCGCGATCGCGCCCTACTACGCCAGCCTGACGCCGCAGCTGTTCTCGGTGGAGTGTTGGGGTGGGGCAACCTTCGACGTGGCGATGCGCTTTCTGCGCGAGGACCCTTGGCAGCGACTTGCGGTGCTGCGCGAGCGGATGCCGAATCTGCTGCTGCAGATGCTGCTGCGTTCGGCCAACGCGGTCGGCTACACCAATTATCCGGACAACGTGGTGCGCTTCTTCGTGAAGCAGGCCGCCGAGCGCGGCATCGATGTGTTCCGCATCTTCGATTCGCTCAACTGGGTCGAGAACATGCGCGTTGCCATCGACGCGGTGCTCGAGAGCGGCCGGCTGTGCGAAACCGCGATCTGCTATACCGGCAATCTCAGTGACCCGCACGAGAAAAAGTACACGCTCGATTACTACCTGCGTCTCGCCCGGGATCTGAAAGCCGCCGGGGCGCACGTGCTCGGCATCAAGGACATGGCAGGACTGTGCCGGCCGCGCGCGGCCTTTACGCTCGTCAAGGCACTGAAGGAGGAGACCGGCCTGCCGGTGCATTTCCACACCCACGACACCAGCGGCATTGCGGCCGCAAGCGTGCTGGCGGCGGTGGAGGCCGGCGCGGACGCCATCGACGGCGCCATCGATGCGATGAGCGGGCTCACCTCGCAACCGAACCTCGGCTCGATCGTCGAGGCGCTGCGGCACGGCCCGCGCGACCCCGGGATCGAGCCGGCGAACCTGCGCATGCTCTCCTCGTACTGGGAGCAGGTCCGGCGGCTGTATTGTGCGTTCGAAAGCGATATCCGCGCCGGCGCCTCCGAAGTATACGTGCACGGTATGCCCGGCGGACAGTTCACCAACCTGCGTGAGCAGGCGCGCGCGCTCGGCATCGACGGTGCCCACTGGCCGCAGGTGGCCCAGGCGTATGCGGACGTCAATCAGTTGTTCGGCGACATCGTCAAGGTCACCCCGAGCTCGAAAGTCGTGGGCGACATGGCGCTGCTGATGGTCACCAGCGGTCTGACGCGCGAGCAGGTGCTGGACCCGAGCGTCGATGTGCCGTTCCCGGAATCGGTGGTGAGCTTCTTCCACGGGGACCTCGGTCAACCGTACGGGGGCTTCCCCGCGGCACTGCAGCGCAAGGTGCTCAAGGACGCCGCGCCGCTCGCGCAGCGACCGGGTGCCTCGATGCCGCCGGTCGATCTGGAGGCCGAACGCGTCAAGATCCAGAAGGCTACGCCGCGCACCGTCAGCGACGATGACTTGGCCTCATATTTGATGTATCCGAAAGTCTGGCTCGATTACGCCGCGGAACGCTCCCGCTACGGCGACGTCGGCATGCTGCCGACCTCAGTGTTTTTCTACGGCATGGAGCCGGGCGAGGAGATCAGCATCGACCTCGAGCGCGGCAAGCGGCTGTTCGTGCGCTACGTGGCCTGCAGCGAGGTCCACGAGGACGGCACCCGAACGGTGTTCATGGAACTGAATGGTCAGCCGCGCACGCTGCGCGTCGCGGACCGCAGCCAGGTCGCCAAACGACCGCCGCAGCGCAAAGCCGTTCCGGGGGATGCGAAGCAGGTCGGTGCGCCGATGCCGGGCGCCGTGGCGACCATCGCGGTCAGCGTGGGACGCAAGGTGGTCCGCGGCGATGTGCTGGTGAGCCTCGAGGCGATGAAGATGGAAACGCAGGTTCGGGCGGAGATGGACGGCGAAGTCGCCGAGATTCTCGTCAAGCCCGGCCAGCAGGTCGATCCGAAGGATCTGCTCATCGTGCTGCGCTGAGGGATGCGCGGTGCGGGCGCGAACCGACGGTCCAACGACATCATGAGTTGCGCGGGGACGGCGGGTGCGGCGTAAACGGCCGAGTCCACTTTGCAGGAGATACCGTTGAGCGAAGGGTTCAGATTCGCGGATCGGCGCAGTTCGAGTGCGTTCTGGCTGGGTGCGCTCGGTGTCGTTATCGGCGTGCTGCTGCATCTGCCGGCATTCCTCATGGCGCGCAGCACGCATTATCGAATGGCGGGCATGCCGATGAGTGCCCCGATGCTTTGGGGCATGGCGTTCATCCTGACGGGCATCGCGGCGGCGATTTACGGACTGCTGCCCAAACAGCCCGTACTGCAGCGCACCGTGATTCGCGAACACGTCGTGGCTCCGGAGGACGCCCCCCTCAATCGATGGCATTGGGCGGCCTGCGGAGCGCTCGCGATCGCGCTCGTGGTCGACATCATGAAAGTCAGCTCGCTCGGATTTGTCATTCCGGGCATGCGCACCGAGTACGGCCTCAGCGCGGCAGCCGTTTCGCTGCTACCGCTGTCGGCGCTCACCGGTGCGACATTCGGATCATTCCTGTGGGGAACGCTCGCGGATCGCTACGGCCGGCGTGCCACGCTCTTGCTTGCGGCAGTCATGTTCATCGGCACCTCGATCTGCGGGGCCATGCCATCATTCGGTTGGAATGTGTTCATGTGCTTCCTGATGGGTGCCGCCGCCGGCGGTCTGCTGCCGGTAGCGTACGCGTTGCTCGCGGAAATCATGCCGACCCGGCATCGCGGCTGGAGCCTGGTGCTCGTCGGGGGCATCGGTGCGCTCGGCGGATACCTCGCCGCATCGGGGTTCTCCGCGCTGCTGCAACCGCAGTTCGGCTGGCGGATCATGTGGTTCCTCAACCTGCCCTCGGGCCTACTGCTGATCGCCCTCTCGCCGTTGATACCGGAATCCGCGCGCTTCCTGATCCACATCGGCCGCCCGGACGAAGCCCGTGCGACCTTCAAGCGTTTCGGCTGCGTGGTGATCACACACCCCGAAGCCTGGGACGAGGAGGCCACTGTCGATCATTCGAGCCTGCCTCCCGCCGAGCGACGCTTCCTCGGCACGACGGTGGCGCTGACCGTCGCCGGTCTCGCCTGGGGCTTCGTTAATTTCGGGCTCCTGCTGTGGTTACCGGGAGAGCTGATCGCCGCGGGTCGCAACATGGCGCTCGCCGCAACCTTGATTACCCGCTCGTCGCTCCTGGCCGCCCCAGTCGTCGTCATTGCCGCCGCACTCTATGCGCGCTGGAGCACCAAGGGCGCCCTGCTGGTCATGACCTTGATCACGGCAGCCGGGGTCATCGCGCTGGTTCTTCAGCACAGCGGGCTCTCGACTGCGAGTCATCCGCTGCTTGCACTGGTGTTGCTGCTGGTCGGGTCGACCGGCGTCATATCCGTCTTGCTGCCCTATTCGGCCGAAAGCTACCCGCTGCGTATCCGTGGCCGCGCCACCGGCTGGGTGGCCGGTTGCAGCAAGGCGGGCGGCCTGATCTGCCAGGGCCTCAGCGCACTGGCACTGGTGCCAACGCTGCGTGTATCCGCCGCCGTGATTGCCGTGCCAGTGCTCCTCGCCCTGGTCTTGATTGCCCGCTACGGCCACGAGACCCGCGGTCGCGACCTGCGCGCGCTCGAGCACGCCCCCAACGAGGTCCGCTGAGCGCTCAGTCCCGGCGCAGCAGCAGCAGCGCGAGGCCGTGCTGCGGCACGCGTACCTCGATGCGCCCGTGGTTCAGGTGCACCCGTTGCGGGGCAGCGAGCCGCCCCGCCTTGCGCAGTTCGGCGATTTGTTGCGGCGTCGGCCAGGACGGTCTACCCATCGCATCGAACAGCTGCAGAACGTTGCTGTGTCGATCATCGACCCGCCACAGCAGCCCGCTCGCGCCGGCCGGGAAGTGGCCCACCCGGACCACGAAGACACGATCGGAGCGGTGCGCGGGCGGCGGGGTGTAGTGCGGGCCGGAACCGTCCGCCGGTGCGTAATTCCAGAGCGCCACGACGAGCGAGCCGGTGCGGGTACGCGTGACGAGCGCGGATTTGACCTGCGGCTCGAGTCGCGTGTGGCCGAGCTTGTGCAGCAGAACAAAGGCATTGAACGCGGGTTTGGGAATGTCATCTTCGGCGATCAGCCCGAAGCCACCGTAGAAGGGCTTGCGGATCACCCCGCCCTCCTCGAAAACATCCGAGAAGGTCCAGTAGCTCATGGCGTGCAGCAGGCCGGCGCATTGGCGGACGGTGCTCGCAATCCACGGCCCCATGTAGGGCGTGTCGGTGACGTCCGGCTCGTTGCTATAGCTGGCGTTGAACTCCGAGAGAATGAGCGGCAGGTGCGGATACGGCGAGCGCGCGATCTCCCCGTGCACCTTGCGCACCGCCCGGCAGACCATGGTGTGGCGGGAAATCTTCCCCGGCTTGCCGAACACGTTCTCGGGCGTATCGTTGCCATAGACATGCGTGCTGACGAAATCGATCGGCACATGCGCGCGCTTGACGTGGCGCAGAAAGGCGCTGACCCATGCGGCCTGGGCGGTCGCGGGCCCCCCGACGCGCAGGCGCGGACTGACGCTCGTCAGCGCCCGCGCCGTCTGATCGTAGAGTTTGAAGTACGTCTTCTGTTTCGGTACTCCGCCCCAGAAACTCAGATTCGGCTCATTCCACACCTCGAAATACCACTTCGAGACCTCATTGATCCCGTATTGGGCGATGAAGTGGCGTGCCAACGCCTTGATCATCTGATCCCATGCGGCGTAACTGCGCGGCGGGGAGACATTCGGGTGATACCAAAATCCCTGTACCATCCGTGGATTGCTCGCCAATGCCGTCGGCATGAAGTCCAATTCGACATAGGGGCGTACCCCATGAGCGAGCAACGCGTCCATGATCTGATCGACGTAGGAAAAGTTGTAGCGCGAACCCGCCCGTTGGCCGGACGGCAGTGCGGCTTGCCGGTCATAAAACAATGCCGCATGGCCGTCGGCAAGTCCTACATGATCGTCAAGCAGTCCATGGAAGCGCACGTAGCGAATGCCGGTCGACGCCTTCATCATCGCGAGGTCGTGCTGATAATTCGCCCGCAACACAAGTACCGCCCGCCCCGAGCCGAACATGTGTTCCCAAAAGTGGGGGAACGGGGTGCCGGGAGCAGCTGCATTGACGTTCAGTACGTCGGTCGCTGCGCTGGGCGACGCGCCGGCCGACGCAGCGGCGGGCGTTCCGCTGGGCGGAGTGGCGGCCGAATGACATCCCGAGCACAGACAGCAGACCAACGCGACGAACAAAACGGAAAGGTGTTGGCGATGATTCATGGCGGTCTCTTGACGACGGCAAGCCGATGCGAATGTCGCTCGAGGCGACCCGCTACCATATCGCAAAGGAGTTGCGCCGTGTCAACCCGGCGCCGCGATCTCAGGGGAACTCAGCCGAGCCTGACCATGACGTGTCGCGGCACGGTGTAGTCCTCGAGCGCATACATCGAGAGGTCCTTGCCGTAGCCGGAGCGCTTGAACCCGCCATGCGGCATCTCGCGGGCGAAGGTCCCGTGGGTATTGATCCAGGTGCAGCCGTACTGCAGCCGGGCGGCGACCTGCATCGCCAAGCCGACATCCCGTGTCCAGACCGATGAGGCCAGGCCGTATTCGGAGTCGTTGGCCCAGCGCACCACCTGTGTGGCATCGGTGAACGGCGTCAGTGTCACCACCGGCCCGAAGATCTCGCGCTGCACGATCTCGTCACTCTGGCGCGCCCCCGCAATCACCGTCGGCTCGTAGAAGAAGCCCGCCCCGGCCCGGGACTGTCCGCCGGTGGTCACGGTGATGTGCCGCTCGCGGGCCGCCCGCGTCACGAAGCCCGCAACGCGAGCGCGGTGTTCCGCGGAGATGACCGGCCCCATGTCGACGTCGCGATCGGTCTGCAGGCCCACGGTGAGCGTGCGGGCCGCCTGCGTAACAGCATCGACGACGCGCTCGAACGCGGGGGCCTGCACGTACAGCCGGCAGGCCGCGGTGCAATCCTGGCCCGCGTTGTAGAACCCGAACACGCGCATTCCGGCGGCGAGCGATTCGAGATCCGCATCCGCGAAGACGATGACCGGCGCCTTGCCGCCGAGCTCCAGGTGCGTGCGCTTCAGAGTGCCGGCAGCCGCCGCAAGGACCTTCTGCCCCGTAGCCACATCGCCCGTCAGCGAGACCATGCGCACGCGAGGGTGCGCCACCAACGGGGCGCCGACCGTCTCGCCGCGGCCGCAGACGACATTGACCACGCCCTTCGGCAGCACGTCGTTCAGCGCACTGGCGAGCTTCAGCATCGTGAGCGGCGTCTGCTCTGACGGCTTGATCACGACGGTGTTGCCCGCTGCGAGCGCCGGTGCGAGCTTCCACGCCGCCATCATCAGAGGGTAATTCCAGGGCGCAATGGACGCGACCACCCCGACGGGGTCGCGGCGAATCATGCTGGTGTGCCCACGGGCGTATTCCGCCGCAAGTGGGCCGGTCTGGACCCGCACGGCGCCGGCAAAAAAGCGGAACACGTCGATGATCCCGGGCATTTCGTCCTGGCGCATCGCCTGAAGGGGTTTGCCGGTATTGCGCGACTCGAGCGCGGCATAGCCCTCCGCCTCGCGCTCGAGGTGCGCCGCGAGGTCGAGCAGCCGCCGTGCTCGGTGCGCCGGCGTGGTCTGCGACCAGGCTTCGAACGCATCGGCGGCGGCCTGTACGGCGGCCTCGAGCTGCTCGGGCGAGGCTTCGGCTACGGTGGCAATCCGCTCCCCGGTGGCCGGATCGAGGATGGACTCGGCGGCACCGAGTCCGGGTACGCGTTCGCCACCGATCAGCAGGCGCGTGTCGAGGGAAGGCTGCGGGGTGTCCGAGGTCATGGGCCCAGGATAGCGCGCGAGGCGGCCGAAAGCGCCCCGGGGAGGCTTTCGACCGCGCGACCGTCTTCCTATAGAGCGGGCCGGCATCCGGCGGATGCGTCTCAGTGCCCGGCGGCCGGTGATTCGACCTATAATTCGATGGTAAATGGATGGTTCACTAATGCATCATAGTGCTGACAAGGCTCTCATGAGCGCGGATGACCGTCTGAAGACGCGGCACGGCGGCGCTGCCCGTCCCGTACCGCGCTGCAGCCTGCTCGATCCGGAGCGTGCCAAATCGAGCCACGATCAGATCGCGGCGGTGCTCGGCACCGAGCTGCTGCAGGGCCGATATCCCCCGGGCAGCACCATGCCCGCGGAGGCCGAGCTCGGCGAGCGCTTCCAGGTCTCGCGTACCGTGCTGCGTGAAGTGATGAAGACGCTCGCGGCGAAGGGATTCCTGATACCGAAGACTCGCGTCGGCACCCGGGTGCGCGATGCCGTGTACTGGAATTATTTCGATGCGGACGTACTCGCCTGGCGGCTGTGCCTGGGACTCGATGATGCGTTCCTGGAAACGCTCACCGAGATCCGCCGCGCGCTCGAGCCAGCCGCCGCCGCGCTCGCCGCGCGGCGGCGCGACCCTGAGGACCTCGCGCGGCTGCGCGAGTGCGTGCGGCAGATCGGGCGGGCCGACCACTCTCGCCAGAGCTTCGCGGCGGTCGACCTCGACTTTCATCTGGCGATCGGCACCGCGTCGGGCAACCCGCTGATCCGCTCCATCGCGAGCGTCATCGAAACCGCTCTGGTCGCCTCGTTCACCTACAGCTCCCCGGCCGATGACCCCGGCGATCACGCCGCGAGCCTTGCCGGTCACGCCGCCGTGGTCGAGGCGATCGAGGCCGGCGACGGGCCGCGCGCCGCGCGCAGCATCCTCGCCGTGATCAACTCCGGTGCCCAGCGCATCGAGCAGCGCAAGCGACGCTGCAGAGCGCCGCGGTGAGCCCCGCCTGCAGCACGCTACACCCAGCCGCCATCGACGATGTACTGTTGGCTGGTGCAGGCGCTGGCCGCCTCGGAGGCGAGAAACACGATGACGTTGGCGACCTCCGCGGGCTGCAGCCGGCGCTTCAGGCACTGCCGGGCATTGATCTCCTGCTCGGTCTGCGGATTCACCCACTTCTCCAGCTGACGCGGGGTCATGATCCAGCCTGGGGCCACTGCATTGACACGGATACCGTACGGGCCGAAGTCCCGGGCCAGCGAGCGGGTCAGCCCGAGCACCGCGGATTTCGAGGCGGTGTAGGCGACCATGCCGCCCTGGCCGATGATCCACGAGATCGACCCGAGGTTGATGATCGAGCCCCCGCCGGCCGTCTTCATCCCCGGCAGCACCGCCTGTGCGCAGAAGAACTGCTGTTTGAGGTTCACCGCGATCCTGCTGTCCCACAGCGCTTCGGTCACCTCTTCGGTGGCATGCCGCTCGTCGCTCGCGGCATTGTTGACCAGCACCTGGATGGGACCCAAGCGCTCGGCGACGGCCGCAATCGCGCGCCGCAGCGCCTCGATGTTCGTCAGATCGCAATGCTCGAAATGCACCGTCGCGCCGGCGGCGGTCAGTTCGGCCACCAGAGCGCGCGACGGCGCGTCTGCGATGTCGAGAAACCCGACCCGCGCGTGCTGCGCGGCGAACTGCCGCACGATGGCCTCACCGATCCCGGATCCGCCACCGGTCACCAGCACGACCTGGTCTTTCAGGTCCGTATACAGGGCTGTCATGTATTGATTCACTCCGCAGCAATATTCGACATCGGCACGCGCCACCGTGCACCATCGGTCCCGGCATCATACTGCGCGAGATTGGATGGTCGCTTCCCCTCACCACACTTGACGAGGAGCATGACGTTCACATGGCACTGACTGGAGAACTGTTCATCGGTCGCCGGCGCGCGAGCACCGCGCAACACTTCCGGGCCATCGACCCGGCCCGCGGCGAGGCTCTCATGCCCGCCTTCAGCGCCGCCGGAAGCGCGGAACTCGAGGCGGCCTGCGCGCTGGCAGAGGCGGCCTTCGATTCCTACCGCAGCCGGCCGCCGCGGCGGCGCGCGGAGTTCCTCGAGGCGATTGCAGGACAGATTCTCGCTCAGGGCGAGGATCTGCTCGCGCGCGCTCACCTCGAGACGGCGTTGCCCCTGGCGCGCCTCACCGGAGAGCGGGCCCGCACCGTGGGGCAGCTGCGGCTGTTCGCCGAGGAGCTGCGTGCCGGCGAATGGCTCGGCCTGCGCGTCGACTCGGCGCTGGCGCAGCGCGCGCCGGCGCCCCGCCCGGATATTCGGCTGCGCAAGATCCCGTGCGGGCCGGTGGCCGTTTTCGGCGCCAGCAATTTCCCGCTCGCGTTTTCCGTCGCCGGCGGCGACAGCGCCGCGGCGCTCGCCGCCGGCTGCCCGATCGTGGTCAAAGGTCACCCGGCCCATCCCGGCACCAGCGAGTGGGTCGCACGGGCGATCGTGGCTGCGGCGGCTGAGACCGATATGCCCGAAGGCGTCTTCTCGCTGCTGAACGGTCCGGACACCGCGCTCGGCGCAGCGCTGGTCGCCGATGCGCGCATTCGCGCCGTCGCGTTCACCGGCTCGCGTGCCGGCGGACTCGCGTTGATGAAGATCGCAGCCGAGCGTCCCGAGCCCATCCCCGTCTACGCCGAGATGAGCAGCATCAACCCCGTGGTGCTCCTGCCGGCCGCGCTGGCCGGGCGCGCTGCCAGTCTGGCGCGCGAGTTCGTCGCCTCGCTCACGCTCGGGGTCGGTCAGTTCTGCACCAACCCCGGGCTCGTACTCGCCCTCGAGGGCGAGGGCCTGCAGAGTTTCATCGAGGCCGCCGGTGCGGCGCTTGAGGCGATCAGCCCCGCCGTGATGTTGACGGAGGGCATTCAGCGTAACTACGTCCGCGGCGTCGAGCGAATGGGCACTGAGGGCGCCGAGCTGCTCGCGCAGAGCAGCGCCGGTGATCAGAACGGTGCGCGCGCGGCACTGTTCAGCGTGACCGCCGAGTCGCTGGTGCACCGACCGAGACTCGCCGAAGAGACCTTCGGGCCCGCGTCGCTCATCGTACGCTGCCGCACCGTCGGGGAACTGCGCGAGACGCTCGAACGGCTCGAAGGCCAATTGACCGCGACGTTGCAGATGGACGCGCCCGATCAGCCCCTCGCGCAGGAACTGCTGGCGACGCTCGAGCGCAAGGCCGGGCGCATCGTCGTCAACAGCTGGCCCACCGGCGTGGAGGTCTGCCACGCGATGGTGCATGGCGGGCCTTTCCCGGCGACCGCGGATGGCCGCAGCACTTCGGTCGGGACACTCGCGATCGAACGCTTTCTGCGCCCCGTGTGCTATCAGGGGTTTGCCGATGCACTGCTGCCGCCTGAGTTGCGCGCCGATGAGCTGCCACACTGGCCGCACCGATTCGATGGCGAGCGTCGGCTCGGCCGAGCGGAGTGATCCGGGCTTGAGCACGCGCCGCACGATGCGGCGCGTGCTCACAACGGACGGGGCACTACGCTCAAGGCCGCGCTGCGCGCCAGGGGGTTGCGCAGCGGCAGCAGGAAGGCGTCGGCACGAATGTCAAAGACATCACCCACCGCAACGCGGATCTGATCGGCGAACGAAAGGGTCGCGGTGCCGAAGAAGTGCACGTGCACATCACCCGGCCGGCGGAATTGGTCGTATTTGAAGTGGTGGTGTTCGAGGTTCGCAAGGGAGTGCGACATGTTGGCCTCGCCGGTGAGAAACGGCTTCTCCCACAGCACCCGCTCCTGGCGGTAGATGCGGCTCATGCCACGTACGTCCGCCGGCAGCGCACCGGCCAGAAGCTCCGCGCCGAGGGCCACCGGACGCAGCTTGGAGTGCGCGAGCCACAGGTAGTTGTGACGCTCCGTGACGTGATCGGAGAACTCGTTGGCGAGGGTGAACCCGAGCCGCCGCGGCACTCCGTCGGCGTCGATCAGGTAGATCCCGGCGATTTCGGGTTCCTCACCGCCGTCGAGCGCGAACGCCGGGGATTGAAGTGGCGCACCATGCGGCACGACGCTCGAGCCATTGCCCTTGTAGAACCATTCCGGCTGGACGCCAGGCGTACCGGGCGCGGGCTTGCCGCCCTCGAGCCCCTCCCGGAAGATGCGCATCGAGTCGGTCTGGCCCGCCTCGGTCGCCGCGAGGGCGTGCATTTTGTCGCGACTTTCCGCCGACCCGAGGTGCGTCAGTCCCGTCCCGGTCAGATAGAGGTGTGCCGGATCGGGGTGGTCGATCGGCGCGAGCAGTCGCAGGCCTTCGAGCGCCACACGCCGGCCCGTGCGCCGTCGCTCGACCGCCTGCGCCAAGGTGAGGCCGTCGGCCAACGCACTGCTCGCCAGTGCATAGAGACTCGACGCATCCGCCAGCGGCTCAACCCACTCGGCATCCACCAGCGCCGCGACAGAGCGCACGCCGTCCGCTTCGATCTGTACCAGACGCAAGGCCATGAAATCTCCCACTGTGCCTCATGTGTCAGCCGTCGCCGATGATAGTGCAACAGGTCGGCAAATGTCTGAGTAATTGGCCGGCCTTGACAGCAGCTCGGACGACTTCGTATTGTCTGAGTAAATGGCGAGCCATGACGCCGCTGCGCGCGCTCAGGGCCTCCCGTCCCGCTGCGGAGCTCTGCGCATGGCGATCATGATTGGCGGTGAATCAGGCGTTGCGTCCGAGACTGACGGAGCGCCACGCGCCTATACGGCAGCGCTGGTGGTGCTGGCCACCGTCTTTTTCATGTGGGGCTTCGCCACCGTCCTCAACGACATCCTGATTCCGCACCTGAAGTCCGCCTTCCAGCTCGACTATGCGCAGGTCCTGCTGATCCAATTCGTATTCTTCCTGGCCTACTTCGTGATGGCGATGCCGTCGGCGAAGATCCTCGAGCGCACCGGCTACAAGCTCGCCGTGGTGATCGGACTGTTCGGCATGGCGGTGAGCGCGGCCGGGTTCATTCCCGCGGCCATGCTCGAGTCGTTCGGGCTGTTCCTGGTGGCGCTGTTCCTGCTGGCCGCCTCGATCACGCTGCTCCAGGTCGCCGCCAACCCCTACGTGGCGGTCATCGGGCCGGCGCAGACCGCCTCGAGCCGCCTGAATCTCGTGCAGGCATTCAACTCAGCGGGCACCATGCTGGCGCCGCTGTTCGGCAGTCTGCTCATCCTCGGCCATACGGCCCCCGGCAGCCGCACGGTGCACCCGAGCGCCGTGACGCGTGCCGCGGGCGTACACACGGTCGAGCTGCCCTACGCGCTCATCGCGCTCGTCCTGCTCGCCCTTGCGGTGCTGGTCTGGCGGGTGCGACTGCCGGACCTGGGCAAGGACACCCGCCGCGCCGCGCGGGCCGAGCGGGATCAGCACAGCCTCTGGCGGCATCGCAACCTGGTGTTCGGCGTGCCGGCGATTGCGCTGTACTTGATCTGCGAGGTCGGCATCGGCTCGACGCTGGTGAATTTCATGTCGCTGCCGACGATCGGCGCACTGACCCACGCCCAGGCCGCCGACTATCTGACGCTCTACTGGGGCGGGGCGATGGCCGGCCGGTTCGTCGGCTCGTGGTTCCTGCGCTGGATGCGCCCGCAACGCCTGCTCGCCGCGGTGACGATCGGGGCGCTGGCGCTGGTCGGGCTCTCAATCCTCTCCACCGGTCACGTCGCGATGTGGAGCCTCTTGGCCGTCGGGCTGTGCAACTCGATCATGTTTCCGACGATCTTCACGCTGGGCATCCGCGGCCTGGGACCCCTCACCGAGGAAGGCTCAGGACTGCTCATCATGGCCATCGCCGGTGGTGCGCTCGCGGAATTGCAGGGAGTGCTGGCCGATGCCATCGGCCTGCACCTCTCGTATGTGCTGCCCTGGGTGTGCTACGGCTACGTGCTGTTCTATGCGCTGTGGGGCTACCGCGCTACCGGCGCCGTGCATGATGAGCGGCTGAGCGCTTCGTGAGGACCACCGGCGGCCGCGATCGGCCGCCGGTGGTATCGAGCAGCGCCAGGCGCACCAGATCGGTCATCGCGGCACGGGCCGCCGCCGGATCGCGCCGCTCGACGGCCTCGTACACCCGCAGATGATCGGGCAGCGGATCGCGGCTGAGGGGCGCGGCGCGCTGCTTGAACACCGTCGTCCAGCTCACCGCGGCGGCGATACCGCTCGTGAGTGAGGCGAGAAACGGGTTACCGGAGGCCTCGAGCAGCGCGGAGTGAAACGCTCGGTCGGCCTGTCGGCCCGCCTCGACGGCCAGGGACTGCGCCGCCATCTCCTCGAGCGAACGGCGCAGGCCGTGCAGTTGCTCCTTGCTGCGGCGCGCCGCCGCGAGCGCGGCGGCCGCCGGTTCAACAATCGTGCGCAGCTCGAACAGCGCATTCAGCAGCGTCAGCTCCGGATCGCCACTGAAGATCCACGACACCACGTCGGGATCGAGCAGATGCCAGGCACCGGGCGGGCTGACGCGTGTACCGAGTTTGGGGCGCGATTCGACCAGCCCTTTGGCCGCCAGAATACGCACCGCCTCGCGGTAGGCGGTGCGCGAAACCTTCAGCTGCTCGCTGGCGGCGATTTCTCCCTCCAGCACGCGGCCCGGTGCGAGGCGGCCGGAGACGATCCGCACGCCAATGTCACGCGCGATCGTCCCGTGCAGCCGCAAGGCCTTGCCGCCCGGGGCGCTGTTGAAGGAGGCCGGCGTCCTGGGTCGCATGTCTGGCGCACTCTTGGCTCGATGCAGGCGCGCCAGTATAGCGCCGGCGGCGGAGCGGGCCGATGGCTGCGGTCCCACGGACCGCAGTGACGCTCGAAACGCTCACTCATACGATTTATAATATTTATAACGATCGATACGTCCTGGAGTCCGTGATGAGGCCACTCGTGGAACAACTCGCTGCCGCACTCGGCCCGGAGGGCGTGCTGCAGGGTACCGCGGCACTCGAGGCGCGGGACGCGGCGCAGACTCGTGGCCTTCGCGTCCAACTGGGCACCCCGCTGGCGGTGCTGAAGCCCCGCAGCACCGAGGAGGTCGCACGGATTCTGGCCCTGGCGCACGCGGCCGGACAGCCCGTCGTTCCCTGGGGAGGCTGCACGGGTTTGGTGGATGGTTCGGCGGCCGACGGCGCGCTGGCGCTGTCGCTCGAACGCATGAACGCCGTTGAGCAGATCGATGAGACCAACCGGGTGATGCACGTGCAGGCCGGTTGCATCCTGCAGAATGCCTGCGAGGCGGCCGATGCACGCGGCCTGCTGCTGCCGCTGGATCTCGGGGCACGTGGCTCGGCGACCATCGGCGGGGTCATCGCCACCAACGCCGGGGGCAACCGGGTGCTGCGCTGGGGCATGACCCGGGACATGGTGCTCGGACTCGAAGCGGTACTCGCCGACGGCACGGTGATCAGCTCCCTGAACACGCTGATCAAGAACAACGCCGGCTATGACCTGAAGCAGCTGTTCATCGGCTCGGAGGGTACGCTCGGCGTGGTTACGCGCGCGGTGCTGCGACTGCGCCCGCGTCCCCTCAGTGAGAACGTCGCGTTGCTCGCGGTGGATGCGTTCGCGCATCTGCCCCGACTGCTCGCCCGCCTGGAGCGCGAGTTGGCCGGCTCGCTGTCCTCGTTCGAGGTGATGTGGGAGTCGTTCTACCGTCTCGTGACCACGGCGCCGGCGCTGGGCCGTGCGGTGCTCGCGCACGGATACCCGTTCTACGTACTCGTGGAGACCCGCGGCGTCAGCGTGCAGGCGGACGCCGAGCGCTTCGAGCACGTGCTGGCCGGGGCGCTCGAGGCCGGCGAGGTTGCCGATGCGGTCATTGCCAAGTCCGATCTGGAGCGCCGGGCGATGTGGAACCTGCGCGATGATGTGCCGCAGGTCACGCGCGACGGTCCGGTGGCCGCCTTCGACGTCAGCCTGAAGATCGAGGACATGCCGGGATACCTGGAGGAGGTGCACCGGTCGCTGACGGCGCGCTGGGGTGCAGCGTGCCGCTTCGTCGTGTGGGGTCACCTCGGCGACGGGAACCTGCACGTCATGGTCGGGCTGCAGGAAGACTCCGCGCAGATGCACGAGGCGATCGAAGCGTTGGTGTATGCGCCGCTTGGCCAGCGGGCCGGCGCCTCGATCTCCGGCGAACACGGCATCGGGTTGCAGAAGCGCCGCTACCTGTCGCTGTCGCGCAGCCCGGAGGAAATCACCCTGATGCGCACGCTGAAGCAAGCGCTCGACCCGCGCAACATCCTCAATCCGGGCAAGGTCCTGGCCGAGACGATCTGACGGGTACGGCGGGCGGCGCTAGGCGATGCCGCCCGGGCCGCGCAGCAGGTGCGGACCCAGATCGCGCACGCTGCGGCAGCTCAGTTGCCCGAGCACCCGATCGAGTTCGATGCCGAGCATCTGCAGGGCGCTCGCAACGCCCTCCTCGCCCGCGGCCGCGAGCCCGTAGAGCGTCGCCCGTCCGAGCAGCACCGCATCGGCCCCGAGCGCGAGCGCCTTGGCAATGTCGGTGCCGCGGCGAAAGCCGCTGTCGATCAGGACGCTCAGACGTCCGCCGACCGCCGCCGCGATCTCGGGAAGCACCTCGATGGGCGCGACGCACGAGTCGAGTTGCCGGCCGCCGTGATTGCTCAGAACGATCCCATCGCAACCCAGCTCGGCGGCCTGGTGTGCATCAGCCACCGTCAGCACGCCTTTGATCAGCAACTTGTGCGGCCAATGCTCGCGCACCCAGGCGATGTCCTCCCAGGCGAGCGTCGGGGCGAACATCTGCGGGATGATGGTGCTGCCGCCGACGGCAGTCGCGGCGCCCGGCGGCAGAAAGGCCTCGATGTTGCGAAAACGCGGCATGCCCTGGCGCAACAGCACTTGGGTCAGCCAGTGCGGGTGCCGCAGGACATCGAGCGCCGCGCGCAGCCGTGGCCGCCCGGGACTGCTGTAATTGCGCTTGTCCCACTCACGACTGCCGAACACGTTCGCATCGGTCGTGAACAGCAGCGCCTCGTAGCCGTTCGCGGCGGCCCGATGCATGATGTCCTCGGCGATGGCACGGTTGCGCATCACGTACAACTGCATCCAGAGTCGTCCGCCGGCTTGCCGGGCAACGTCCTGAAGGAGCGTCGTCGAGACCGTGCTCAGCGTGTAGGGAATCCCCGCCGCCGCCGCCGCTCGCGCCAGCGCCACGTCGCCTTGTGGGTGCAGCATGCCGTTCAGACCCGTCGGCGCGATCGCGAATGGCGCCTGCATCGGCGTACCGAAGAGCTCTGTGGCCAGAGTGCGGCCCTCGGTGGGCACAAGCGTCGGCGGCACGAACTTCAAGGCCGCGAACGCCGCCCGGTTGCCGTGCAGGGTCGCTTCGTCCTCGGCACCGCCTTCGACGTATTCGAAGACGAAGCCCGGCACGCTGCGCCGGGCCACCTCGCGCAGGTCGGCGATGTTCAGAACCGCGCTGAGATCCCGGCCGGTGAAGGGCCGGCGTTTCCAAGGCATGGCGCTCGCTCCGAGTGCAGAAGGTACAAAGGGCTGGTCAATCGTCTCAGATGCTCCAACCGCCGTCGATCACGTGGATCTGACCGGTCGTGTATCGGGCGCCAGCCAGGTACACCACCAGATCGGCGATTTCCTCCGGTCGGCCGATGCGGCCAATCGGCTGGCGCGCAATGAAGGCCGCGCGGGTCTGCTCGTAATCGCCCTGGGCACGCAGGCGCTCCTCCAGAGACGGGGTCTGCACGGTGCCGGGGCAGATGGCATTGCAGCGAATACCGCGACTGACGAAATCCGCCGCCACCGACTTGGTGAGCCCGATCACCGCCGCCTTGGTCGTTCCGTAGACGCAACGCACTGGCACGCCTTTGACACTGCTCGCGACCGAGGCCATGTTGATGATGCTGCCCTCGGCGCGCTCGAGCATGCCGGGGAGCACGGCGCGGATGATCCGGTACATCGCCTTGACGTTCAGTTCGTAGGCGAAATCCAAATCGGCCTCGCTGCTGTCGAGAATCGTCCCGTGGTGCACGCAGCCGGCACAGTTGAACAGGATGTCGACAGCGCCTGCACGGGCCATTGCCGCGCTGATGCTCTGCGCGACGCGCACGTCCATGCGGCAGGTCTCGATGTTCTGCTCGGCGAGGGGCGCGAGTTTCGCCTCGTCGATATCAGTGGCGAGCACGTGCGCGCCTGCGGCCGCGAGCGCCAGTGCGCTCGCGCGGCCGATGCCTTGGGCGGCCGCGGTCACGAGCGCGCGCTTGCCGTGCAGATGAAGTGAGGTATGGGACATGGTCAGGTCTCGAACGGTCTGAACTCAGGATTGGGGAACCGGCGTCGCCGGCGCTTCGTTGGACTGATAGCACGCTTCGACCAGCGCCATGGTGCGCCAGGCGTCCTCGACCGACGTGCGCAGCACTTCGTCTTCACCGCTTGCGAAACGCTGCAGGTTGGACATGGTGCCGATGAACGCATCGGGAATCCAGGCACCGTCGAGCGGTACCGCTTGCCAGGGACCCCCGCGGGGCGCGAGCCACAGAGCATCCGGCTCTCCGCGCGGATAGTCGAGCAGAAGACCGAGCTTCACGAGCGCCGCACCCTGCTCGCCTTCGACGCGCACTGTCGCGTCCTGAAACTGGCGCCCGAAGTCGTGATGATGATTGATCGAGAGCGTCACGCGCCGCTCAGGACCGTAATCGAGAATGGCGCTGGTGCGGGTCTGCGCCAACGCGCTGCCCGGATAGTGATACGTTCGGGCCAGCACTCCGCGCGGCTCGCCGGCGAGCGCACGGATGGTGTCGAGATAATGAATCGAGTGCGAGACGATCTCGACGCGCGGATTCGGCACGAGGTGAGGAAACAGCTCCCACGGCGTCACGAGACTGAGATGCACTTCGATGTCGATGAGACGCCCGAGCAGCCCCGCGGCCACGGCGGCGGCCACGGCCTCCATCATCGGCGCGAAGCGCAGCTGAAAGTTGACGGCGACGATGAGTTGCCGCTCGCGGCAGACGGCGCGGATGGCCGTCGCCTGCGCCAAGTCGAGTCCGAGCGGCTTCTGAATCAGCACGGGCGCCCCGGCGGGCAGCGCCGCGAGAATCGCCCGGTGGGCCACCGGCGGCGCCGCGACGTCGAACACGCATCCGGGCGTCGCGGCGGCCTCCTCGATCGTGCGGTAGGCCCGCTCGATGCCCCAGCGCTCCGCCATGGCGCGCGCCTTGGCGCCGTCGACGTCGAACACGCCCGCCACGACAAACCCAGCCTTGCGGTACGCCGGCAGATGCGCATCGTTGACGATGCCGCCGGTGCCGATGATGACGATCGGGCGCGGCGCGCTCGGACGCGGGTGATGCTGGCGCAAAGCGGCGGTTGGCCAGGCGCGGCTCACCGCAGAATCTCCTCGAGCCGCCGCTGCGCCGCGCTCAACAGTGCGCGGCTCGGCTCCTCGGTATCGAGTGCGCGCGCGAGCAGCTCATCGATGGCGTAGGACACTGCGGCGAGCCGCGGATGCAGCGGCAGCTCGCGGGCGTGCTCATGCAGACTTTCGAGCTGGTGATAGAACGGGATCGATTGATTCACCTCAGGATCGGCCCACGTGGAGCGGCGCACTCCGATCGCCCCTTCCAGAGTCGTCAGCTTGTCCATCGGCGCCGTGGCGATGTGGCGCAGGAATGCCCACGCCAGGGGTTTCTGAGTCGAGCCGGCGGCGAGCGCAATCACCCAGAACACGTTGAGCGAGACGCTCCGGCCGCCGGGCCCCTTGGGCAGCGGGGCGATCGCCACGCGGTCGCGGACCTCGCTGCCTTCCCAACGCTGAGCGAAGGCGGCGAACCCGAACCAGTTCGCCATCAGCGCCACCCGGCCTGCGCAGAAGAGCAGACCGGACTTCACGCTGTCGAGTGCGCGCGCCCCAGGGGCGATCGCCGCCGAATCGCCGGCCAGCTGCCGCAGGAAATCGAGCGCGGCCTCGGCGGCGGCACTGCACAGCTGTGGACGGGCGCCGGGACCGAACGGTTCCCCGCCACGCGACCAGACCTGGATGCAGAAATCGTAAAACCCGTTGTGACCGTCCGGGAAGAGCGCGAGGACGGTTCCGCAGAGGCCGCGCGCCGGATCGTGCAGCGCGCGGGCGACGGCGTGAAATTCCTCCCAGGTCTTAGGCACCTCGAGGCCCGCGGCCTCGAGCAGATCCTTGCGGTAGATGAGGCACTGCGGGCCATCGTGATACGGCATGCCCCAGAACCCCCCCGCGAAATCCTGCAGCGAGACCAGCGAGGGGCTCCAGGCGTGCGGAAAATCACTGATCGGTGCGCTCACCTGGTAGGGGCGCAGATTCTCGATCGCCTCCGCGGCGTGCGCCTCGGCGAGCCAATCGGTGCAGAGAAACGCCAGATCGATCGACCCGTCGCGCAACGACGGTTGCTCCAGGAGCCGCGCATGCAGCTCGTTCAGCTCGAGCGCCTCGATCTCGAGCGACGGTGCGTCATTCGCGGTGCGCGCAAAATCCTCGAACTGGCGGCGGATGGCCGCCTCGAACGGATCGAACTTACGAACTGCTATGCGGAGCGGACGCATCGTGCGCCTCCTCTTGCGGCTTCAGACCCGCGTGCACGGCGATCACCTCCGCGCACGTCTGGAGCGCCGGGAGCATGGTCTCGAGGCTCGGCCCGTTCTTCTCCTTGAGAGTGGCGATGGTGAGCGCGGCCTTGATGGACGAGCCGATCGCGCCGACCGGCACACCGATATCCAGTCCACCGACGAAGCGCTCGCCCTCGGAGCGTTCGTAGCCGCGCGCGCGGATCGTCGCCAAGCGCTTGAGGAACTGAGTCCGTGCCGCGGGCTTCTCGCGCCGCCACTCGAGGTCGTGCGTCAGCAACTCCTCACAGGCCTCGCTCGACATGTTCGCCAGCAGCACCCGTCCGGAGGTGGTGTGCATCGGGGAGTGCTGCGAGCCCACTTCGACCGACAGGCGAAACGGCTTGGGACTCTCCTCCTGGGCGAGCACCAGTACCCGCTCGCGGTGCAGCACCGAGAGGTGGCAGGATTCGCGCAGATCCTCGGCCAGCCCGCGCATCAGCGGCTGGGCCGCCTTGAGCAGGACCTCGTACGGAGAATGCGTGCGCGAGAGTTCGAATAGCCTCAACGTCAGCGAGTAGGCCCCGGTGGTGGGCTCGCGCCGCAGATAGCCGCGACTCTCCAGGCAGGCGAGCATGCGGAAGATCTCCCCCGCCTGGCGGTTCAGCGCGCGTGCGAGCTCGGCCTGCGTCAGCGGCACGGCCTGATCGGACAGGTATTCGAGTACGTCGAGACCCTTCTCGAGTGCCGGCACCGAGTATTTGGTGCGACGTTCCTCGAGATCGAGCAGCTTATCGTTGGTCATGCAACCTCCTTTCGCCTCAGAGGACGGCCGACTGGGATTGTGCCTGATGGGCCTCGGGCGCGCCGGACGTCGGCTCGTCCAGATGCCCTCGCAACCGGCGCGTGCGCCCACCCACCGTGTAGATGGCCGCCGCGCCGATCAGCACGGTGCCCTCGATCAGGCCCTGGTAGTTCGCGCCCAGGTTCAGCACGTTGAAGCCATTGGTGAGGGTATACAAAACGAGCGCGCCGGCCACGGTCTTCAGCACGCTGCCGGCGCCACCGAACAGCGAGGTACCGCCGAGGATCGCCGCAGCGATGACCGTGAGCTCCTCGCCCTGCAGCGCCGTGGGATTCATCGCGCCGAACCGTGAGGCATACAGCACCCCGGCGAATCCGGCCGCGACGGCCGAGAAGACGAACGCGCCGAGCTTGTAGGCTCGCACATTGATCCCGGCCAGACGCGCCGCCTCGGCGTTACCGCCCGCCGCATAGATGCGCCGGCCAGCGATGGTGAAGTGCAGCACCAGCCAGGTGATGAGCGTGAATCCCGCCATGTAGAGAATCGGCAGCGGCAGGCCGAGGGCGCGGCCGCTCTCGAAATGCGTCATGGTCGCGAGCGAGCCGGCGGTACCGACCATCAGCGAGCGGCCGTTGGTCACCACCAGCACCAAGCCGCGGATCGCCGTCAGCGTGCCGAGCGTGACGATGAAGGCGTTGATACCGACCAGTTCGACCATCGCACCATTGAGTGCCCCGAGCGCACCGGCAGCCGCAAGCGAGAGCGCCATGGCGCCCCAGAAGCCCGCATGATCGATGGTGAGAATGTCGACGGCGGCGGCGAGCGCAGCGACCGAGGCGACCGACAGATCGAAATTCCCGGTGATCAGCACCACGGTCATCGCCACGCCCATGATCGCCACCGGCGCGGTCTGGTACAGAATATTGATGAGGTTGACCGGACTGAGATAGTCCGGCCGGCCAAGCACGGCGGTGATCACCGTCAGCGTCCCGACCAGAATCAGCAGCGCGTAGTACACGCCCGCTTCGCGCAATCCCAACATGCCTCGCATCATCCCCCCCAATCGATCAACGAACCTGCGGTCGATCCTCAGGCCCAGACCGGCGGCGGCCTATGCCGGCTGCCAGCTGAATCAGCTCTTGTTCGTCGGTATCGGTCGCCGCGCGTTCTGCGACGATCGCACCTTGGCGCATCACGAGGATGCGATCGGCTTCCTCGAGCAGCACTTTCAATTCGGAGTCGACCAGGATCACCGCGACCCCCTCGGCGGCGAGCGCGCGCACCTGGTCGAGGATCTGCGCCTTGGCGCCGACGTCGATGCCGGCAGTGGGCTCATCGAGCAGCAGCAGCCGCACCGGTCCGCACAACCAGCGGGCCACGCTCAGCTTCTGGGCATTGCCGCCGGAGAGATCCCCGGGCGTCGCATGCACGTCGGGCGTTTTGATGTGTAGGCGCCGGACCGCAACGGCGGCGGCGGACTGCTCGGCTCGGGTGCGAGGAATCACGCCCCAACGCGAGAAGCGGCCGAGATGCGCAAGCGTCATGTTCTGCCACAGTGCCATCCCGGGAACGAGCGCCTGCGCGGTGCGGTCCTCCGGTACCAGAGCGATGCCGGCGCGCACGGCGGCTACCGCGGATCGCCCTACGCAACGGCCGTGCACGCGCACCTCGCCACGCGCATCGCGGTCGGCGCCGAAGATGGCGTGCAGCAACTCACTGCGCCCCGCACCGAGAAATCCGGCGATACCGAGCACCTCGCCGGCCCGCACGGCGAAGCTGCAGGGCGCGAGCCGTCCGGGGGAGCTCAGACGATCGATCTCGGCGACGCTGCGCGCGCTGGGCGCAACCGGGCGCTTCGCAACGCGCTCGATGCTGCGGCCCGCGATGGCATCGGCCAGGACCTCTTCATCGACCGAGCGCGTCTCGGCGCTGAGAACGGCCGCGCCGTCGCGCAGCACCGTCACGGTGTCGGTCAGCGCCAGCACTTCATCGAGAAAATGCGTCACCAACAGGATCGCGCGCCCTTCGGCGGCGAGGCGGCGGATCGCAGCGTGCACGATCTGGCGTTGCGGTGCCGCGAGCGACGCGGTCGGTTCATCCATGACGATGAGCTGCGCCTCGGCGGCGAGCGCCTGGAGGAGTCCGACCATCTGCCGCGCGCCGATCGGCAGCATCGCGAGGGGCTGGTCGGGCGGCAGGTGATAGCCGAGCGCATCCATCAGCGCGGCGAGCCGGCGCCTCTGCGCGCCGGCGCGTCGCGCCCAGCCGTCCTCGGCGAGGAACACGTTCTCGAGCACCGAGAGCGTGCCGACGAGCGGGATCTGTTGGTGCAGTGTCGCGACGCCGGCGGTGCGTGCCTGGGCCGGATGGCGCCAGTGCACCGCAGTATCCCGCCACAGAATGCGGCCCGCGGTGGCTTCCGTTGCACCGCTGAGGATGCGGATCAGGGTGGACTTACCGGCACCATTGGCGCCGAGCAGCCCGTGGACCGTGCCGGACTCGACGATGAGGTCGACCCCGCGCAGCGCCGCGGTGCCGTTCGGATACACCTTGGCCAGGTGTTCGAGTCGGAGCAGCGGCACGGCGTGCGGCATGGGCGCCTCACCATTGACCACGGCAGGCGCGCGCGTTCGCGCGGGTGATGCCGGGTGTGTGATAGGTGATGAAGGCTGCGTGCAGCGGTTTCTTGCCGGTCACCTCGCCGTAGAGCGCCTGGAATGCCAGCGCGCCAAGCTCGAGCGGCTTGTAGCAAACCGTGCCGTCGATACGGCCCGCTTGCAGCGAGAGCATGGCCAGACGCGACCCGCCGATGCCGATGAGCTTCGCGTGCGATCCCGCCGAGCGCACCGCGCGAGCGCAGCCCACGGCCATGTCGTCGGCTTCGTTGAAGAAGAGGTCCACCCGCGGATGCGCCTCGAGGATGTTCTGACAGGCCACGTCCGCCGCTTCGGTGCGCCAGTCGCCGGGCTGCGTGGCGACGATGCGATAGCGCACGTGCGCGGCCTGCAGACCTTGCTTGAAGCCGCGCTCCCGCTGCAGCACCTCGGGAAATCCCGGCGCACCCTGGATGATGGCGATGCGCGCCAGACGCCCCGGCGGCAGCAGCTGCGCGGCCAACTTCCCGGCTTCACGGCCCGCGGCCGTCTCGTCCTGGGTCACCAGGGCGGTGAGCGGCGGGTAGACCGAGCGCAGGGGACGGTGCGCCGGATTGCCCACCTGCGAGCCGACGGCCACGACCGGGATCCCGGCCCGCGTCGCGCGGTTGACCCAACTCTCGGCGATGACCGAGTCGAGCGGCATCAGCACGATGCCGTTGACCCGCTCGGCGATCAGGTCCTGCAGATCGTTGGCCTGCTTCTGCACGCGGTTCTGGGCATCGAGCACCACGGTCTGCACGCCGGCGCGCGCGGCGGCCTGCTCGAAGCCCCGGGCGATCGCGGCGGCGAACGGGTAACTCAGGCCCGCGCTCGAGAGCCCGAAGCGCAGCGGCGCGGCCGCCTCGGCTCGCGCCGCCAGCGCTCCTGAGAGCACGACCGCGAGCAGCGTGGCGCGCGCGACGTTCACAGGCGCGGCTGGCCGGTGTTCACGCGGCGGTCTCGCGTCGCTCGACCAGATACAGATGCTCGCAGGCGAGCACGGTCTCCTCGCGCTGGTTGGCGATGGTGACCTGTTCCACGACGATGCCATGCGTGGTGCGCTTGGGGTGATCGCGCCGTTCGCTGATGCGCGTCGTGACCGTGATCGTGTCGCCTATGAACACCGGGCGGATGAAGCGTACGCGGTCGTAGCCGTACGACATGGCGCGTGGATTGATGGACTGGGCCGTCATGCCGATGCCGGCGCTCAGCACCAGTGTGCCATGGGCGATGCGCTGTTTGAACGGCTGGGCCGCGCACCACTCGGCGTCCATGTGATGGGGGAAGAAGTCCCCGGTCTGCCCGGCGTGGGCAACGATGTCCGCCTCGGTGATCGTGCGGCCGAAGGAGCGCCGCTCGGCGCCGACCTCGTAGTCCTCGAAATACTGCTCGACGATCATGTGGACTCTCCCGGCGCATCGAGTGCGAAGCGGTGCAGGATCTGTTCGGTATCCCGCCCGAGCGTGGGTGCGCCGCGGGACTGGGTGAGCGGCGCGCCGTCGACGCGGATCGGACAGCGCGTGGTCGTGAGCGTACCGTGCTCCTCGTCGTGGATCTCCTGGGTCATGGCGAGCGCGGCGAAGCCCTCGCTCGCGACGAGTTGCGGCCAGGTGAACACCTCGGCGCACCAGACATCGGCCGGCTCGAGGATGGCGAGCCACTGGGCGGTCGACTGCAGTGCCAGATGCTCGGCGAGGACGGACTTGATGGTCGAGCGTTCGGCGAACCAGCGCTGCGGTTCGGTGTATTGGCACAGCGCCTCGCAGCCGATGAGCGCCCCGAGCCGATCGATGGCCGTCATGGCGACGGCCAGGTAGCTGTCGGCGGTCCGGTAGATGCCATACGGCGCGCCGATGTAGACACTGGCATTGTTGACCGTATCGCGCGGTGGTTGCTGCCCATCGCCGTTCAGGAAGGCGGTGAACTGCTCGAATTGCATGTCCATGGCGGATTCGAACAGGCTGACGTCCACGCGCCCGCCCCGGGCGGTACGACCCCGCCGCACCAGCAACGCCAGCACGCCCTGACAGAGCTGCGCGCCGGCCATCAGGTCAGCGATGGACACCCCCATCGGCACCGGTCCCTGCACGGCATCCCCGGACAGCCAAGCGAGCCCCGACATCGCCTGCACCAGCAGATCCTGCCCGGGCTTGTTGCGCCAGGGGCCGCGGGTGCCGTAGCCGGTGATGGCCGCATAGATCAGCCCCGGGTTCAGCTCCGCCACCGTGGCGTAATCCAGACCGAGGCGGTCCATCACGCCGGGGCGAAAGTTGTGCACCATCACGTCCGCTCGACGAACCAGCGCCTTGACGCGCGCCAGGTCGGCCGGATCCTTCAGGTCCGCCGCGAAGCTCTGCTTGTTGCGGTTGATGGTATGAAAGAGCGCGCTGTCGCCGCCAAAGGCCTGGTCGGCAAGATACAGGCGACGGGAGAGATCCCCGCCCTGTGGACGCTCCACCTTGATGACCTCGGCACCGAGATCCGCCAGCCGCAGGCAACAGGAGGGCCCGGCTAGAAACTGGCTGAAATCCAGTACCAGCACCCCCTCCAGCGGTCGCTCCGCGGTCGTCGGCGGCGCGTCGCGGTCTGCGTGCGCTGTCTTCAACCGGGTTCCTCGCGTATAGTTTGCAGATAAATGCTATGTTCGTTAACAAACGATGTCAACTGGCACCGTCGAACGGACGAACACGGGGGAATTGGGGGATGGACGAGACGCACTCGATCCGGCTGCGGGGCATGACCTGGGATCACCCGCGCGGCTACGGGCCGCTGCACGTCTGTTCGGCGGCGTGGCGCGAGCGCACCGGGGTACGGATTGAGTGGGAGCGCCGCTCACTGCAGGATTTTGAGTCGTTTCCCGTGGCCGAGCTCGCGGCCCGCTACGACCTGATCGTCATCGATCACCCCCACGTCGGGCAGGTCACGCGCGCCGGCTGTCTCGCGCCGCTCGAGACCGGCACCGGGAGTGATGCGCTCTGCGCAGCGGTCGGGGCCTCGCTGCAGAGCTACCGCTTCGAGGAGCGGCTGTGGGCGCTGCCGATCGACGCCGCCGCCCAGGTCCAGGCGTGGCGGCCGGACCGTCTCGCGGCGCCCCCGGCGGATTGGGCGGCCGTGCTCGAGCTGGCGGCCGGCGGTGCCGTGCTGTGTCCGTTGCGCCCGCCGCACAATCTCATGGCGCTGTTCACGCTCTGTGGGCTCGCCGGACACCCGGCGCGCGAGCAGGGCGAGCCGCTGTTCGATCCGACGGCGGGCGCTGAAGCGTATGAGCGCCTGTGCGAACTGGTGGCGCGGCTCGATCCGCGCAGCGCCGAGTGGGATCCGATTGCGGTGCTGGAGCAGATGGCCGCGCCGGAGGGGACCGCCGTCTGCGCACCGCTGGTGTATGGTTATGTCAGCTATGCACGGCATGATGCACCCGGCACCCGTCTGGCATTTTCCGACCTGGCACCGCTGCAGCGCGGCGGGTCGCGTGCCGGGTCGGCGCTCGGCGGCACCGGCATCGCGGTCTCTGCGCGCTGCCACGAGCGCGATGCGGCGTTCGCCTTCGCGCGCTGGCTGGCGAGCGCTGAAGCGCAATGCGGGCCGTATGTGGCCGGTGGCGGCCAACCGGCCCACCGCGCCGCCTGGGAAGATCCGCACGCCAACGAGGCGTCGCTCGGCTTCTACCGCAACACCCGAGCGACGCTCGAGGGCGCCTGGGTGCGCCCCCGCCATGCGGGATACATGAACTTCCAGGAGCGCGCCTCGCTGCGTCTGCGCACAGCGCTCGGCGTGCGTGAACCGGCAGCGGCGCTCATCGCCGCGCTCAATCGACTGTATCTCGAGGTATCACCATGAACCGACCGACCTCACGCCGGACCTTCCTGCAATCGGCCGCATCTGCCGCCGGGCTCGGGGTCATCGG
>JAJZFQ010000054.1 GCA_021805275.1 Pseudomonadota bacterium | reverse complement strand
CGTTATATACAAAACTATATAACGAAATCCGGCAGAGAAGGAAGCACTGATCAGGTCGCCGTTGCCCGGGGCGGCGCGGCCTCGGGTGCTCAGGGCGGCCCGTGTGGAGGCGATTCGGCGCAGAGCGTCTTGAGCGCTATGCCGCCGCCGACCCGGAGCGCTTTGGCGGCGCGGTACTGCGGGCGGACCGCCTCCGCCAGCGGGTCTTGCCGGGTTGAGCTCTCCTGGCCTCTTGCACGAGACGGCCCTACCGGCCGCCGTGGGCGAGTGCGTCGGCGCTGGATGCCAGCGACAGAGCATTCACCACGGCGTGTGCCACTGGATGAGTTTGGGCTGCTGGCCGTCTGGCGCACCGCGCCGTGGGAGAACAGACAGAAGCCAGAAGCCAGAAGCCAGAAGGGCGGTCTCGGGGACCCGCAGGCCGGCGGGGAGCAGTTCGCGGACGACGCTGCGGACCGAGACCACGGCTCGGCGTACAGTGCAGCGGCCGGCGATCTCACAGTTGCGCGGTGACTGAGTAAATCGGCCCCCCCGGTTCGCGGGCCACCCCCGCCGGGCGCCGATCGGCTCGGTGTCTGTGCGTCGATGCCGCCGCATACGGATGCGCGCAGGACCGACAGCCCCCTGACCGAATTCATCACACTTTTTGCGGCCTTCGGGGCATACTCGGCGCACGCGGCCGGTCGGTCTGGCGCGTGCGGCGATCAGCCGAATCGATGGGGGGACGGATGAGCAAAGGCAATACGGGGCTGGTGGTCGCGCTTACCTTCGTGGCGACGCTCGGCGGCCTGCTGTTTGGCTACGACACGGCGGTGATCTCCGGCGCGGTGAGCGCCATCGATCACTATTTCATCGATCCGCAGCATCTTGCGCAGACCGCCGCCAGCAGCCTCTCCGGCTGGACGATCTCGAGCGCGCTGCTCGGGTGCGTGATCGGCTCCTCGGTGGCCGGGTGGATCTCGACCCGCTTCGGGCGCAAGGGCGGGCTGATGATCGCAGCGGTGATGTTCCTGATCGGCTCGATCGGCTCGGCCGTCCCGGAGATCGGCCTCGGGACGATCGGGCAGATGGGCCCGGCGGCGCTCGATCCGTTCATCATCTACCGCATTCTCGGGGGGATCGGGGTCGGGGTGGCCTCCATGATCTCCCCGCTGTACATCGCCGAGATCGCGCCGAGCGAGATTCGCGGCCGGCTGGTGTCCTTCAACCAGCTCGCCATCGTGATCGGCATCCTGCTGGTGTACTTCGTCAACTGGTTCATTCAGTCCCTCGGCACCCCGCAGTGGTATTACCACACCGCCTGGCGGCTGATGTTCGCTTCCGAAGCGATCCCGGCGCTGCTGTTCCTGGCACTGCTCGCCTTCGTGCCGGATACGCCACGCTGGTTCGTGATGCGTGGGCGCAATGCCGAGGCGCTCGCCGAGCTCGAGCGGGTCAACGGGTCGGAGCAGGCGCCCCGCATCCTCGCGGACATCGAGCGTTCTCTCGCAGTGCGCGGTGAGCGGCTGCTTGCCTTCGGCGCCCCGGTGCTCCTGATCGGCATCCTGCTGTCGGTGTTCCAGCAGCTGGTCGGCATCAACGCGGTGCTCTACTACGCGCCCTTGATGTTCAAGAACATGGGCGCCTCGACCAACTCGGCGTTCCTGCAGACGGTGGTGGTCGGAGCGGCGAACCTGCTGTTCACCTTTGTCGCCATCGCGACGGTCGATCGGCTCGGGCGCAAGCCGCTGCTCTTGATCGGCTCACTCGCCATGGCGGCGGCGATGTTCCTGCTCGGCGGATTGTTCGATGCGCGGGCGGTGGGCCTGTGGGCGCTGGTGGCGGTGGTCGCGTACATCGCCGGGTTCGCGCTCTCCTGGGGACCGGTGGTGTGGGTGCTGCTCTCGGAGATGTTCCCCAACTCCATCAAGGGCAAGGCGATGGCGATCGCGGTCGCCGCGCAGTGGGTGGCGAACCTGTTCGTCTCCTGGTCGTTCAAGGTGCTCGACGGCAATGGCTGGCTCAATCACCACTTCCACCACGGCTTCGCCTACTGGCTGTACGGGGCGATGAGCGTGCTGTCGGGGATCTTCGTGGTGCGCTTCGTGCCGGAGACCAAAGGACGCACCCTGGAGTCCATCCAGGAGCTTTGGCACGGCGGGCGGCAGGCCGCCCCGGTGACGGCCCAGGAGTAAAGGGGGCGGGTTGCGGTGACTCTCTAGCGCCGCGCGCTCTGCCGGCGGCGCCTGAGGTCGATGCGCTCGACCCCGATGTCGATCACCTGCAGCATCGCGGCGGCGGCCGCCGGCGCATCGCCGGCTTCGATGGCATCGACCACCGCGGCATGCGCATTGACCGTGGTCTCGTGGTCGGTCGGGTCGTCGACCGGGGAGCTGTGCATGAAGGAGGCGACGAGCGCCGTCTCGATGAGGCCGGCCGCCGAGCGCATCATGGGATTGCCCGAGGCATCGCCGATCACCAGGTGAAAGTCGAGGTCCGCCTCGGCGAAGCTCTGGCGGTTGTGGTCACTGCGTCCCATCTCCCGCACGCACGCGCGCAGACGCGCCACCTGCTCGCTCGAGCGGCGCTCGGCTGCGAGCCCGGCGGCGGCCGGCTCGATGGCACGGCGCACCTCGACCAGGCAGTGCATGAACCCATCATCGAACCCGATGCGCACGCGCCAGGCCAGCACGTCGGGGTCGAAGTAGTTCCAGTACACCCGCTCGCGCACCCGCGTGCCCACTCGGGTCTTGGACACGACGAAGCCCTTGGCGGCGAGGGTCTTCATGACTTCGCGGATCACCGTGCGGGATACCGCGAAGCGCGCGATCAGCTGCGGCTCGGGCGGCATGTTGCCCCCGGGGGCGTACTGGCCCTGCAGCAGCTCCATGCCGAGCGTGGCGGCGATCTGGTCGTGGCTGGATCTGGCCCGCTCCAGCGCGAGGCGGCTCAGCCGGGGTAGCGGATGGGGCATGACCGCTCGTGCGCGGGGTGCGGCAGATCGCTCATGGCAGGCGTGGCCCCCAGCCACCCGGGAAGGATGGCGGGTGCGGGCTTATGATACGGTCATTGCCCGAGGGCGGACAAGCAAGGCACGGGGTATGGGCGAGCAGGTGGAGATCACGCGCCACGGTGCGGTGTGCGAGTTGCGGCTGAACCGACCTGACAAGCGCAATGCGCTGACGCTGGACATGTACCGCACTCTCGCCGACGGTCTGGCAGCGGCAGAGGCGGACCCGGCGGTGCGCGCGGTGCTGCTGAGCGGGGCCGGGGCGTGCTTCAGTGCCGGCAACGACCTGAAGGACTTCCTCGCCGGCCCCTCGTTCGAGGATCCGACGCATCCCACGGTGCGCTTCGTGCACGCGCTGGCGCAGTTCGGCAAGCCGCTGGTGTGCGCGGTGCATGGCCCGACGGTCGGGATCGGGGTGACGCTGCTGCTGCATTGTGATCTGGTGCTCGCCGCCGAGCGCAGCACGCGGCTCGTGCTGCCGTTCGTGCAGCTCGGGCTCGTGCCCGAGGCGGCCAGCTCGCTGATGCTGCCGCGGCTCCTCGGGCCGCAGCGTGCCGCGGAGCTGGTGCTGCTCGGCGAGCCGCTCGATGCCCGCACGGCGCACGCCTACGGCTTGGTCAACCGAGTGGTCGAGGACGAGAGCCTGCTCGAGGAGGCACGTGCGGTGGCCGCTGCACTGGCCGGGAAGCCTCCCGAGGCGATGCGCCGCGCCAAGCGGCTGCTCAGGCTCGACGCGGCGGGCGAGATCGGTGCGCGGATGGACCTCGAGGTGGCCGAGTTCACCGAGTGTCTGGCCGGAGAGGAGTTCACCACCGCCGCGCGCGCGTTCTTCGAGCGCCCGCGCCGAGACGCCTGATGGGCCGGTCCCTGGATCCGGCGGGGCGCAGTTTTCGCGACGCGCTCAGCGCGTTCGCCACGGGCGTGACCATCGTCACGACCCGCGACGCGTCCGGTCAGGATGTCGGCCTGACTGCCAACAGCTTCAACTCGGTCTCGCTCAACCCGCCGATGGTGCTGTGGAGTCTCGCCAAGCAGGCCGCGAGCCTGCCGGCGTTCATGGACTCGAGCCACTTCGCGGTGCACATCCTGGCGGCGGACCAGGAGGATCTCTCACTGCGCTTCGCTCTGCGCGGGGCGAGGAAGTTCGAGGGATTGGACCTGGAGCGGGGCGTGAGGGACGTGCCGCTCCTGCGGGGCTGCTCGGCGCGCTTCCAGTGCCGCACGACGTTCCGCTACGAGGGCGGCGATCACATGATCTTCGTCGGTACGGTCGAGCAGTTCGCGCACTCCGAGCGCGCCCCGCTGGTGTTCCACGGCGGCGGTTACGCGCTCGCGGTGCGCAAGCCCGTGCCGGAGGCGGGGCCGGATGGCGAGCCCGGCAGCAGCTTCAGCCAGGACTTTCTGATCTACCTGCTCGCGAGCGCACACTTCCAGCTGTTCCTGCTGCTGCGGCGGGAACTCGAGCGCCATGGACTCAGCGAGGAGCAGTGGTTCGTGCTCAGCATCCTCGCCGTCTCCGACGACCGGGCGGTCGCCGACCTCGACGGGCTGCTCTGGTACACCGGCAAGCGCGCCACCTACGAGCTGCTGGCGAGCCTCACGGCCGCCGGGTTCGCCAGTCTGCACGGCGGCTACGACCCGCATGCCCGGGTCACGCTCACCGAGCGCGGCCGCAAGGCTGTGATCGAGTTGGTGGCGGCGGCGAAGGCGGCCGAGGAGACTGCCGAGCGCAGCCTCGGGTCGGCCGAGACACATGTCCTGAAGCGCGCGCTGCGCGCGATCATCCGCGAGTCCGATCCGGGTCCCCCGACCCTGCTCGCCTCGCTGCATCCGGAGTGAATGAGTGACGGCCACGACGCGCGACCCGGTACGCTTTCAGAGGCGGCTCGAGGCGGTGCGGGGCATCGCCCGCGAGGTCGCTGCGCGGCATGCCCCCGACGTCGATGCCGCGAGTCGCTTCCCGAGCGAGACACTCGCCGCGCTGCGCGCCGAGCGACTGCTCAGCGCGCCGGTGCCGCGGGAGCTCGGTGGCGACGGCTGCAACATCGGGGAGCTCGCCGAGATCTGCGCGACGCTCGCGCGCGGCTGCGGCTCGAGCGCGATGGTGCTCGCGATGCACTACACCCAGGTCGCCTGCCTGGTGCGCCATGGGGCGGACAGCGCGTTCTTTCGCGACTACCTCGCCGAGCTGATCGCCGAGCAAGCTCTCATCGGCTCGATGACCTCGGAGAACGGCACCTTCGGGGAGATGCGCGCGAGCCTGTGTGCGCTCGAGCGCAGCGAGGGGCGCTTCACTCTGAAGAAGGACGCGACCACCGGGTCCTACGGAGTGCAGGCGGACGCCATCCTGGTGACGGCCCGGCGTACCCCCCAGGTGCCCGAGACCGACCAGGTGCTGGTGCTGGTGCGCCGCGGTGATTACCGCCTCGAGCCCACGGGCAGCTGGGATGCGATGGGTATGCGCGGCACCTGCAGCCCGGGGTTCCGGCTCGATTCCAGCGGCTCACTCGAGCAGGTGCTGCCCGTGCCGTTCGCGGACATCGCCGCGCAGAGCATGGTGCCGTACTCGCATGTGCTCTGGGCCAGCCTGTGGTGGGGCATCGCGGCCGACGCGCTCGCGCGCGCTGGCCAACTGGTGCGCGAGCTCGCCAAGCGCAGCCCCGGCCACCTGCCCGGCAATGCCGCGGCGTTCGCCGAGGCGTCCGCGCAGTCCCAGACGCTGCGCAACAATTGGCTGAGCCTCGCCACCGAGCTCGATGCGCTCGAGGCGCCGGGCGGGGCGGGGCGGGGCGCGCTCGGGTCGATCGGCTGGGCGCTGAAGCTCAACCATCTGAAGATTGCCGCCTCCGAGGCGGCCCCGCGCATCGTGCACCAGGCGCTGCAGGTGGCCGGCATTCTCGGCTATAAGAACGACAGTCCCTACAGCGTCTCGCGCCATTACCGCGACGTGCTGTCGGCCTCGCTCATGATCTCCAACAGCCGGATCCTCGCCAAGAATGCCTCGATGCTGCTGATCTACCAGGAGAGCTGAGCGGCCCGGCGGCCGCGTTGAGGCCGCGGCGCGCCAGCGCTGCTCGGGGTGCAGCGCTGTGTAGCCTCTTGGGGCCGACGGCGTGTGCGGCCGACGCGCCAGCGCCGGTGATGGACGTGGCGCTTCAGTGCCGCCCCGCGGCGAAGCACGAGCCGGCGCAAGGGACCGCCCGGTCCGGGACACCGCGAGCGCCCTCAGGCACGGCCGGATGACGGAACCGTGTCTCGCGGGCCGGACGAGATCACCCCGCCGGTCGGTGCTCTGCGTCCATTCAATTGCTCGCCTTGATCTGCGCGGCCCATTGCAGCAGCTCTGCCGAGCTCACCGGTGCCGTGCCGGCGCCGCTCGCCGTGGTGTTCCATATTTCAATCTCGGTGGGATGGTACGTGCTGATGGCGAACGGTATGGCCGTGGACCAGTTGACCGTTGGTCCGAGCGTCTGGAACTCAAGCGGCGAGAGTGTGGGAGGTGAGGCGGATTGCGCGCCGAGATACAACGCCTGGAACTCAGCGTAGTCCTGTGTCTGGTTGCTGGGGATGGGGTCGTCAAAATCGTGGTTCGCCAGCACTGCGCGCGTGCCGAGCGCCTGGCGGAACTGCTGCATGACCTGGATGGCGAATGCGCTGCCGCCATCCCCGGCGCTGTCGAACACCGTGGGATTGAACGTGTAGTCCAAGGGGGTGTGTTGCCAGGCGGCATAGTCGGCCGGCGCGTTGGACAGGCACTGCTCCATCTGCGTTGCGCTGAAGCCTGCAGCAGTCATGGCCTGCTGGTTGGTCGCGCTGCCTGGAATCACGAACGGCTCGGCAGTTGCCGAGGCGCACACCGAAATCGCCACCTCGCCCATCAATGAGTTGCTGTCGTACACGGCGGCCAGGTGCTGTTGCAGCTGCGTCCACAACGCGCTGTAGGCCGGCGTCCAGAAGTCCGGGAAGACCGCGCTAGTGCCGTTGCTCTCGGTCAGCGTGACTGAGCCGACCTGCTGTAGTACCCAGGCCGGTGTATTGGGGCCGGCGAAGATGCGTAACTTGCCGACCAGGGGCGTAGCCGGATACTGCGCGTTGTAGGTCGTGATCTCCTGCAGCATATCGTCGATGACACTGTCATCGAACGCGCCGGGTTGCGGCTCCAACTGCGACCAGGTCGCCTGGATTACCGCGGCCACGTAGATGCCCGGATGAGCGTTGGCCTCCAGCAAGCGGTTCGACGGCAGACCGCCGCTCGAGAGCCATGCCTCGTTGCCCATTGTCACCAGGCCAATGAGGGTGGGCTTGGCGGTGGGCTTAGGCTGCGCGATGAAGGTCGCGGCAACAGATTGGCTCTGCTCCAGGTTCACCGTGCAAAGCGTGCCGCTGCCCGCATCCGCGCAAGCGCCTTGCCAGGCGCTGAACAGGTTGCCCGAGGAGGGTGTCGCGCTCAGCATCACCGCGCTGCCTTGGGCGAAAGCTGCCGTGCAGCTGCTGCCGCAGTTGATGCCGGCCGGACTGGAGGTCACCGTGCCATTGCCGCTCGTGGTGACGCTGAGAGTGACCTCGCTCGGCGGCGGGGGCGTGCTGGCGCCCCCGCCGCCACAGCCAGACAGCATGGCGAGCAGCGTCAGCGCCGCGATCGTTGATCGACTTGCGCGAGCAGGGCGGCATGCCGATGACAACATAACGTGTCGAAGCCCGAACCTCATGGCATCCCCCGCTGTGGCTAGTCTGCAGCAACGTAAACGCCCGGGGGAATCGAGGGTTGACGGTGGCGCTACGCTATCGTGAGCGCGACCTCTTGCGCCGTGCGGGGCAACGGTCATGGCGCCGAGCCGACGGACATGGGGTTGCGCATCGTGTGGTCACGCTGATCGGCGCGGCGCGCCGAAGCCGTGTGTCGTTGGACCGCTCGACCGCGAGCCGGCATGTTGCGCCTGAGTCGCGCCGCTCGGCGCGCGAACGTGCGGTTGGCCAACAGCGGCGACTCGCGAGCCCATGCGGGGGCGGCCGGCGTGAAGGCCGGAATCGCTTGGGTCTTCAATGCGCTCGGCTCAGCGCGCCGAGGCGCAGCGTATGGTCCCCGGCGACCCGAATGGCACCGGCCGATCACGTCGTCATAGGGCGCTTCGAGTTCGCGAACCGTTGGACGTGCCCGCCCCGCACCATCCGCCAGACCGCGACGGGCCCACCGTCATGAACGATCCGGCCGACGGACTGCATCGGCTCGCCGATGGGTCGATCGCGGCTGGCCGCACGTTTGTCAGGACCGAGATCCCTCGAGCACGCTCAGGAGCGGCGCGATGTGAGCTCAGGGCGCGACTGCAGAGTGGGATTCCCTCCGGCGCGCAGGGGCGGGTACGCCCAACGCGAGCCTGCGGGCAAGGTGCGCTGGCACGGCGCTCAGACGGGCGCGGCGAGCATCGGGGTGATCAGTTCGCGCAGTTGCGCCGCCTCGCGCAGGTAGGCGTCGTGCCCGTGGATCGAGGAGATCTCGCGCAACTGCGCGTGCGGCATGCGCGCGGTGAGTGCGCGCACGTCTGCGAGGGGCACGAGCTGGTCCTCGCGCGCCGCCACCGCGAGTGTCGGCACGCAGATGCGCTCGGCATCGAGCTGGTGCAGATCGAGCGACTCTGAGAGACAGAGGAACGCCTCGGCGCTGAAGTGCTCGAGCTGGGCATCCGGCGCGAACAGGTGGCGCTCGACCGGGAAGACGAACTGCTGCTGCTGAAGCTGCGGGACGGAGGGGAAACGCGCGGCGAACTCCTCCGGGCTGCGGTACAGCGCCAGCGCGATGGCGCGGGCGAGTGCGAGGCCCTCGGGGCCGCGGTCCGTCTCGAGCGAGAAGCGCACGATGTGCCGCTGGATGCTGTGCCAGGCGATGGCCATCGGATGGGCGCGATCAGCCGCCGAAATGGTGCACAGCGCCGCGACCCGCTCCGGATAGCGCTCGGCGAAGGCGAGCGCCACCATGCCGCCGTAGGAGCCTGCGACGATGGCGCGCAGCGC
>JAJZFQ010000094.1 GCA_021805275.1 Pseudomonadota bacterium | reverse complement strand
CTAGGATGCCGCATTCGGTCGTTGAGGACAGCGGATGCATTTGGCCTCGCACGGCGGACGACAGATCCTGCGGCACATTGCTCGCATCGCCATGATCGAGCGGGGGCTGCAGCCGGAGTTCGCGCCCGCAGCAATGCGCCAGACTGCGGCTTTCAGCGACGCGGCGCGCCCCGGTCATGGGGAAACCCTGCGGGACCTGCGCCCGCTGCCGTGGGTGTCGATAGACAACAACGATTCCCGCGATCTCGACCAGATCTCTGCCGCCGAGGCGCTCCCCGACGGAACCACCCGCGTGTGGGTGGCGATAGCGGACGTCGATGCGCTGGTCAGCGCCGACACCCCGATCGACCGCCATGCGCGCACGAACACGACCTCGGTGTATACCCCGGCGCGCATCTTCCCGATGCTGCCCGAGCGGCTCTCGACCGATCTCACCTCGCTCAACGAGGACCAGGAGCGCATCGCACTCGTTGTCGAGATGATCGTCTCGACGGACGGACACGTCGGGAACTCGGAGCTGTATCGCGCCATCGTGCGCAATCAGGCCAAGCTCGCCTACCCCTCGGTGGCGGCCTGGCTCGAAGGCGAGGCCGCGCCGCCCCCGGGCCTGGGCGACCCAGCACTGCAGCAGCAGCTGCGCCTGCAGGATGCGGCCGCCCAATCGTTGCGCGCGCAGCGACACGTACAAGGCGCCTTGACGCTGGAAACGCTCAAGACCCACGCGGTGTTCGACGGCGATGCGCTGCGCGATCTGGAGCGCGACCGCAAGAACCGCGCGCAGGAGCTGATCGAGGACCTGATGATCGCCGCCAATGGATCCGTGGCGCGCTTTCTGGACCTCCACGGCGTGCCTTCGCTGCGCCGGGTCCTGCGTACGCCGCGGCGCTGGGAGCGCATCGTCGCGCTCGCCGAGGAAGTGGGCGAGCATCTCCCGGCGCAACCCGATGCACTCGCCCTGAACGGCTTTCTCGCGCGACGGCGCAGCGCCGACCCGGAGCGCTTCGCCGACCTGTCGCTCGCCGTGGTCAAATCACTCGGTCGTGGCGAGTATCTCGCCCAGGCGCCGGGTCGGGCGGCCACCGGACACTTCGGTCTCGCGGTGAGCGACTACACGCACTCCAGCGCCCCGAACCGCCGCTTCCCGGATCTGATCAGCCAGCGCCTGGTGAAGGCCGTGCTCGCCGGGAAACCCGCCCCATATCACTTCGGGGTACTCGAGGCGCTCGCCGAGCACTGCACCCTGCAGGAGGACAACGCCGCCAAGGTCGAGCGCCGCGTCGGCAAATCGGCCGCCGCGCTGCTGCTGTCCGGCCGCATCGGCGAGCGGTTCGAGGCACTGGTCACCGGCGCGGCGAGCAAGGGCACGTGGGTGCGCATCCTGCGCCCGGCGATCGAGGGGCGCCTGGTGCGCGGCTTCGCGGGTGCGGACATCGGTCACCGGCTGACGGTGCGCCTGGTGCGGGTCGACGTCGAACGCGGTTTCATCGATTTTGAGCGAGCTCACTGATGGACAAAGACAAGCCCTCCGCCGCCGCGCAACCCCGGCTCGCCTACGAGGATTCGGATTTTCTTGAAAGCGACGCGGCGCGGCCGCTGCGCATCCTCGCCGAGTACCTCGAGCCACTCGAACGCTTCCGCCACGAGGACGTACACGCCACGATCGTGTTTTTCGGTTCGGCGCGCCTGCGCCCCGACGGACCGCTCGGACACTACTACGAGCACGCGCGCGAGCTCGCCGCATTGATCACGCGCTGGTCCGCCTCACTTCCGGATCACACACACCGTTATGTGATCTGCTCAGGCGGCGGGGGCGGAATCATGGAGGCCGCCAATCGCGGCGCGACCGAGGCGGGCGGCAAGACCGTGGGACTGAACATCAGTCTGCCGCGCGAGCAGCATCCCAACCCCTATCTCTCGCGCGAGCTGACATTCGAATTTCACTACTTCTTCATGCGTAAGCTCTGGTTCGCGCATCTGGCTCGCGCCCTCATCGCCTTTCCCGGCGGGTTCGGTACGCTCGATGAACTCACCGAGATCCTGACCCTGGCCCAGACACGCAAGCTCGCACGCGACATTCCGGTGATCCTGTTCGGACCGGAGTACTGGAATGAGATCATCGATTTCGCCGCGCTTGCCCGTCACGGGGTGATCGATCGAGAGGATCTGAACCTCTTTGAGTTTGCCGAGCGCCCGGCCGATGCGCTCGCCATCCTGCAGCGGCGCCTCGCGCCGGAGCCGCGCGAGGTCTCGGGATTTGCCCATTCGCGCACCCGCCACCACCCGTTGCAGCCAAAATGAGCGGCGGCGCGCAACGCACTCCGCGCGCTCCGGCGTCAATCTGCAGCCCTGCGCACCGATCGGCCTCCTCGACCTGCTCTCACACGCGCCCGGGCAGATGCAGTTCGAAACGCGCCCCGCCGAGCGGCGAGGTATCCACCGACAGGCTACCCCCGTAGAGTTCCACGGTCTCGCGCACCATCGCGAGTCCCAGTCCGTGACCAGGGACGCTCTCGTCGGTGCGCACCCCGCGCTCGAGCACACGCGCGCGGTTGTCGGCCGAGACACCGGGACCGTCATCCTCCACGGTCACGCTCATGTTCTCCTGTATGGGCCCGGCCGGATCGACGAGCACGGTGAGGCGCACCTGCTGACGACACCATTTGCAGGCGTTGTCCAGAAGGTTGCCGAGCATTTCCAGCAGATCGGCACGGTCGCCGACAAACAGACAGGCCGCCGGCACTGCGATCTCGAGCGAGAGATCTTTATCGCGGTAGACCTTCAGCAGTGCCGCGCGCAGGTCGGCCGCTATCGGGGCGACCGCCACCGGCGCCTGCCCGAGTAGTCCGCCGCCCGAGGCAGCCGCGCGCTTCAGCTGATGCTCGATGATGTCGCTCATGCGGTCGATTTCCGCGCCGATCGGCTCGCTCGTCTCAAGCGGTCCGGACAGCGCCGAGCGCATCACCGCCAGCGGTGTCTTCAGGCTGTGAGCGAGATTGCCAAGGGTGTCGCGGTAGCGAGCGAGGCGCTTTCGCTCACCGACCAACAGCGCGTTCAGATGCCGCGCCACGCCGCTCAGCTCGCGCGGGTAGCCGCCACCGAGCACCTCGCTGCGTCCGGCCTCCACTTCGTGGATCTCGCGCTCCAGGCGGCGCACCGGAGCGAGCACCGCGCGCAGCAGAATTGCGAGCGTCGCTAGCAGCAGGAACATCAGCACGCTGAACCACAGCACCATACGGCGGCGGAACTCCCACAACTGCTCCTCGTAAGGGGTGAGGCTCACCGCGACACTGAAGGTGACCGGCTTGGCACCGCTCGGATCGTCGGCGAACGCCACCCCGCGGCTCTCGATGGCCAGGCGTCGATGCCCGGCCATGGCATAGAAGAACCGCCGCTCGCCCTGCGCGAGCGGCGGCCCGAAATCCACCTCGGCTCCGGCCGTCGAGGGCGAGATCCACTCGTGCCGCGCCGAGCGGATCTCCGCATACAGACCCGAGCGCGGCGTCGCGAAACGCGAGTCGAGCGCCTGCAACGGCGCCACGTAGCCGCTGTGCGGCACTCGCTCGGCGGCGGCGATGAGCGCGATGATCTGCGAGTCGAGCAGCTCGTGCAGCGAGTGCTCCGAGAGGGTGCGAAAGCCGCTGTCGAGCACCAGAGTCATGACGCCGAAGAACAGCGCTAGCGGTACCGCTATCGACAGCAAGAGCCGCCGGCTGAGTGAGTGCACGCCTCCGCCTCGCCGCGCCTCAGCCGGCCTGGCGCGCCAAGGAGAATCGGTAGCCGCGTCCGCGCAGCGTCTCGATCGGCTTGAGGTGATCCTGCGGATCGAGCTTGCGTCGCAGCCGTCCGACCAACACCTCGATGACGTTGCTGTCGCGCTCGAAGTCCTGGTCGTAGAGCCGCTCGGTGAGCTCGGTCTTGGAAATCACCTCCCCGGCCCGCAGCATCAGGTGCTCGAGGATGCGGTACTCGAACGTGGTGAGCTCGACCAGCACGCCGTCGACGCTAACGGTCTGGGCTCGCGTATCGAGCGTGACCGGGCCACACTGCAGCTGCGGGGTCGCCCAGCCCCCGGCGCGGCGCAGCAGCGCCTGCAGCCGTGCCAGCACCTCCTCGAACTGAAAGGGCTTGGCGACATAGTCGTCCGCGCCCGCCTGCAGCCCCTCGACCTTGTCCTGCCAGTTGTCGCGCGCGGTGAGGATCAGAATCGGAAAGGTCTTGTGCGCGGCGCGCAGCTTGCGGATCACCTCCAGCCCCGACACCTGCGGCAGCCCGAGATCGATCACCGCCACATCGAGCGGATACTCCAGACCCGCAAACAGACCCTCCTTGCCGTCCTGGGCGACATCGACGGTGAAGCCTGCCGCGACGAGTTGGGTCTTGAGGCTCTCGCGCAGCGCCGATTCGTCCTCGACCACCAGTATCCGCATGGACCTGCCCGCCTTTCTTAGAGTATCCGCCCGCTCGCCGCGTCGACACGCACGGTGAACACCCGACCGGACCGGTCGAGCACGCGCAGCACGTACACTGTCCTGCCATCCTGCTGCTCGGTCCCGGCGCGCACCACGCGCGCGCCAAAGCGCTGCTCGACCATGCGCACGGCCTGGCCCATCGACATCCCCGGCGCGGCTCTCGCGTGACCTGCCACGGCACCGGGCGCGGGCACCGCCCAGGCGCCGACCCCGCTCATGGCCGCGGCCAGGACCGTCGCCAGGCACAGGCTGTTCAGGACGGTTCGCACGTGCACATCTTTTCCGGGGCTCTGGGCCGCGCCGTTGCGGCTGATCTGCCGCCGGGCACCCTAGACTACCACCCGTGAATCGGCGCTGAATACGTCCGCGCTGCAGGCCGCGCCCTGCTCACGGGCGCGCCTTCGCCTCGCGCCACAGCGCCTCCCATTGATCGGCGTCGAGGGCCTCCAGGGGCTGCTCGCCGGCCCCGGCCAGAGCCTCCATGCGCCGGAAACGCCGCTCGAACTTCTCACTGGCCCGGCGCAACGCCTCCTCGGCATCGATGCCGAGATGGCGGCTCCAGTTCACCAGCGCAAAGAGCACATCGCCGAACTCCTCGTGCACGCTCTCGTCGGGCACACCGCCGGCGGCGCCGAGCGCTGCGTCGAGCTCGCCGAGCTCCTCGATCACTTTCGGTCGCACCGCTTCGGGCCCGCTCCAGTCAAATCCGACCCGGGCAGCGCGCCGGCCGAGCTTGGCGGCAAGCATCAGCGCCGGCAGGCTGCGCGGTACCTGCGCGAGGACGCTAGGGTCATCGCCGCCGGCGGCAGCCCGCTCCTCGGCCTTCAACTGGTCCCAGCTGCGCGATTGCGCGGCGAGGTCCGCGGGTGCGGCGGTGCCGGCGAACAGATGCGGATGGCGGCGCACGAGTTTCTCGCGGATACCGCTCGCCACGGCGGCGAAGTCGAACCAGCCACGCTCCTCGGCCATGCGCGCATGAAACACCACCTGGAACAGCAGATCACCGAGCTCATCGCAGAGCTGGTGCGCATCCTCCCGCTCGATGGCCTCGCGCACCTCGTAAGCTTCCTCGATCGTGTAGGGTGCGATGCTGCGGAAATCCTGTGCCCGATCCCATGGGCAGCCGCGCTGCGGATCGCGCAGCCGCGCCATCAGTTCGAGCAGCGCCGTGAGTGCCTCGGCCGGCTCAGCCTGGTCCATCGCCGGCCTCTGCGCAGCACAGTCGGTACAGCGTCATGAGCATCCCGGCGGTTGCCCCCCAGATCTCGTGCTCGCCGTAGGGGATGGCAATCAAATCAACCTCGACGTCCGTGCCGCGGAAGCGGTGACGCCGCAGGCGGTGATTGCGCGTGTCGAAGAGGTAGGCAAGCGGTGCCTCGAACACCACGTCGACCTCCTGGCCCTCCAGGTGCAGTTCGAAGCCCGGCGCCACGCGGGCCACCACCGGCGTGACCCGAAAGCCGCTGATCACCACATGGTCCGGCAGGTAGCCGATGACACTGACGAAGCGCGATTCCAGTCCGATCTCCTCGCGCGCCTCGCGTAGCGCGGCGGCCGCCGGATCGGCGTCATCGGCCTCGATCTGTCCGCCCGGGAAGCTCACCTGACCGGCATGGTTGCGCAGGCCGAGCCCGCGGCGCGTCAGCAGCACGGTCGGTCCCTCGGGGCGGTCCACGAGCGGCACCAGCACCGCCGCCGGCACCGGCTGGGCCGGGAAGTACCGACGCAATTCCCGGCTACGCTGCGGGCTCTGGCCCGGCACCAGCCACCCCTCTGGGGCATGCCGCGGCCGGCTGCCGGCCAGCCTCGCCGCAACGCGCGCCACCGTGATCGCCCCGGAGGCCGGCGCGACGGAGCGAGCCGTTCGGGCGTCCTCAGCCACCGCCGCCGGCGCCCCCCTTGATGCCTCCGCGGGTGAGTTCCTGCGGGTCGAGCAGCCGCTCGAGCTGCTCGCGGGGCAGATCGGTCATCTTCGCGGCCATCTCGCGGATCGGCCGACCCTCGGCATAGGCCTTCTTGGCGATCGCCGCACCCTTCTCGTAGCCAATCACCGGATTCAGCGCAGTCACCAGGATCGGATTGCGCTCGAGCGCCTCGGCGAGGCGCGCCGGATTGACCTTGAAGCCGGCAATGGCGCGCGCTGCGAGCAGCCGCGCGACGTTTGCCAGCAAGCGGATGCTCTCGAGCAGGTTGTAGGCAATGACCGGCAGCATGACGTTCAGCTGGAAGTTGCCCGACTGCCCGGCGACCGTGATGGTGGCATCCTGGCCGATTACCTGCGCGCACACCATGGCGGTGGCCTCCGGGATCACCGGGTTCACCTTGCCGGGCATGATGCTGCTGCCGGGCTGCAGCGCAGGCAATGCGATCTCCCCGAGCCCGGCAAGCGGGCCGCTGTTCATCCAGCGCAGGTCATTAGCAATCTTCATCAGGCTGACCGCGATCACCTTCAGCTGCCCTGACAGCTCCACGGCCGTGTCCTGGCTCGAGAGCGCCTCGAAGTAGTTGCGAGCCGGCTCGAACGGGCAGCCGGTGACCTCGCCGAGCGCCTGGCAGAAGCGTGCGCCGAACTCCGGATGGGCGTTGATGCCCGTGCCGACCGCCGTGCCGCCCTGGGCAAGCCGGTGCAGGCGCGGGGCGCTGGCCGCGAGCCGCTCTAGCCCGTTCTCGATCTGTGCGCGCCAGCCCGACAGCTCCTGGCCCAGCGTCACCGGCATCGCATCCATCAGATGGGTCCGACCGGTCTTGATCACTGCGCCCACCTCCGCTTCCTTGGCGGCAAGCGTGCGGCACAGCTCATCGAGCGCCGGTACGAGGTCCCGCCGCAGCGCGAGCGCGGCGCTCACGTGCACCGTGGTGGGAATGACATCGTTGCTGCTCTGCCCCATGTTGACCTGGTCGTTCGGGTGCACCGGCCGACCGAGGCGCCGCGTCGCGAGCGTGGCGATCACCTCATTGGCGTTCATGTTCGTGCTCGTGCCCGAACCGGTCTGGAACACATCGATCGGAAAGTGTGCATCGTGCTGGCCGTCGGCGACCTCCCCGGCGGCCGCCTCGATCGCCGCGGCGGGAGCCTGCTCGAGCAGCCCCAGCCGGCAGTTGGCCCGCGCGGCGGCCTGCTTGACCAGGCCAAGCGCGGCAATGAACGCCCGCGGCATGGGCCAGCCGCTTATTGGGAAGTTCTCAACCGCGCGCTGCGTCTGGGCGCCCCAGAGCGCCTCGGCAGGCACCTGAAGCTCCCCCATGCTGTCGTGCTCGGTTCGGAAGGAATTCGTCATGCAAATGGCTCCGTGGCCCGCGAAACGGTGCCCGTGCCGCGGGGGCCGCCTGCGGACACGGCACGGTATGGGATATCATAATGCATCCTGAACCCTCTCCTTTTGTTATAGCGCATGAGCGACACGCCCCACGACGATCTGCCCGCCGTTCTAGCGCTCTCCCCGGTCGACGGCCGCTACCGGGCCGCCACCGCGCCGCTGCGCGAGCTGCTGTCCGAGGCCGGCTTGATCCGCCAGCGCGTGCGGGTGGAAGCCGCCTGGCTCGAACACCTCGCCGGCGCGGTGCCAAGCCTCGCCGGGGCGAGACTGAGCGGCGCGGTCCGCGAGCGGACTCGCCAGCTCGCCCACGCCCCCGATGCCGCCTGCGCGACGGCGGTCAAAGCGATCGAGGCGCGCATCAACCACGACGTGAAGGCCGTCGAGTACTACGTGCGCGGTGAACTCGCCGCCGCCGGTGCCGAGCCGGCGACCCTGGAGTTGGTACACTTCGGCTGTACCTCCGAGGACATCAATAATCTCAGCTACGCACTGCTGCTGCGCGCGGCGCGCGGGCAGATGCACGCGTCGCTTGCCGCGCTCGACAGCGAGCTCACCGCCCTGGCGCACCGCGCGGCCGGATACGCGATGCTCGCGCGCACGCACGGCCAACCGGCAAGCCCGACGACCCTCGGCAAGGAAGTGGCGAATTTCGTGGCGCGCCTGCGCCGCGCCGAGCGCCGCTGGGCGGCGGTGGAGATCCTCGGCAAGTGGAACGGCGCGGTCGGCAATTTCAACGCTCAGCGTGCCGCGTTGCCGCAGGTCGACTGGCACTCCGTGAGCAGCGCATTCATCGTCTCGCTCGGCCTCGCCGCCAACCCCTACACCACGCAGATCGAACCACACGACTGGATCGGCGAGTACTGCGATGCGCTCGCGGGTCTGAACGTCATTCTGCTCGACCTGAGCCGCGACTTCTGGGGCTACATCTCGCTCGGCTACCTGCGCCAGCGCGCGGTGGCGGGTGAAGTCGGCTCCTCGACCATGCCCCACAAAATCAACCCGATCGATTTCGAGAACGCCGAAGGCAACCTCGGCATCGCCAATGCGCTGCTCAGACATTTCGCCGAGAAGCTCCCGGTGTCGCGTTGGCAGCGGGACCTCACCGACTCGACAGTGCTGCGCAATCTTGGCGTCGCGCTCGGACACGCGCTGATCGCCTGGCGCGCCCTCGCGCGCGGCCTCGCCAAGGTCGAGGCCGACGCGGCGCGCATGCGCGCCGACCTCGATGGCGCCTGGGAAGTGCTCGGCGAGGCAGTGCAGACGGTACTGCGCGCCGCGGGCGTGCCCGATGGATACGAGCTGTTGAAAGCCTTCACCCGCGGGCGTTCGATCGATGCCAACTCGCTCGGCGAGTTCATCGACACGCTGCCGCTGCCGGCGCAGGAGAAGCAGCGGCTGCGTGCCCTGCACCCGGCCGACTACATCGGCTACGCCGCGGAGCTCGCGGCCGCAATATGACAAATTCTCCCGCGGCGGACCGGAGAATCTGTGACCGGCTCGGCAAGGCCGCCGGCCCCTGCCTCACTAAGATGCCCATCCTGGTCTGCGCAGCAGACGCGGATGATGGAATGAAATCGTGGCTCCCGGTGTCGAGATTGCCCCGCACAACGTCCTGGAAGGCTTGGCGCATGCGCGCTATGCGCCGGAGACCGATTCCGGAGAATACAACCGCACTCTCGAGGCGCTGACGGTTCTGACATCGGTCGCCGAGGCGCGCGCCGCGGTCAACCAGGTCGCCGCACGCGCCCAACGCCTGCTGTCGATCTATACGCCGAACCTCGAGCCGGAGCTCTACGACCAAAGCGAGTTCCTCGAGATCACCAAGCGCCTTGTGCTCGCCCGCCCTTTCGCGAAGGTTCGCCTGCTGCTCGGGGAGCCGGGCCGCTCGAGCATCGACGGTCACCGCTTCCTCGCCATGGCGCGACGGCTCTCGAGCTGCATCGACGTGCGCAACCTCCCGGCCCGCCACGGCGCTCCGCACTGCGCCTATGTCATCGCCGACGAGCGGGCCATCATGTACCGGCTGCGCGCGGACTGCTGGGACGGCATCGCCGATCTGGACAACGCGCCCGTGGCGCGGCTGTACCTGCACGAGTTCGATCAGCTCTGGGACACCTGCACGCCACCGGAGGGCCTGCGCATCGCGCGACCGGCCTGAGCGTCACCACCTCGGGCGGATATAATTCCGCCCATGTCTACTCCCGAAATCACCGTTGCGGCACTCGCCGAGCGTGGCGGCCGCTTCCTGCTCATCGAGGAGCGGATCCAGGGCCGGCTCGTGCTCAACCAGCCGGCCGGGCACCTCGAGCGCGGCGAGACGCTGCTCGAGGCTGTCGTGCGCGAAGTACGCGAGGAAAGCGCCTGGCAGTTCTCTCCCACGTGGCTGCTCGGGGTGTACCTGTGGCGCGTGCCCGGCACACCGCGTGTCTATAAGCGATTTGCGTTCACCGGGACAGTCAGCGACCACCGCCCGGACCAGCCGCTCGACACCGGCATCGTCGCCACCCACTGGCTCACCCAGGCCGAGATCCGGGCACGCGCCGCGGGCCTGCGCAGCCCGCTGGTGCTGCACTGTATCGAGGACTACCTCGCCGGTGTGCGCTCGCCGCTGAAGACGGTCGCGAGCCTCGATCTGGACACAGCGCAGGCCGCCGCGGCGCGCGAAGTATGAAACGCGTCATCGTCGGTCTCTCCGGCGGCGTCGATTCGGCGGTCGCGGCGCTGTGCCTGAAGGAGCAGGGCTGGGATGTGCAGGGCCTGTTCATGAGCAACTGGGAAGAGGACGAAGACGGCTACTGCACGGCCGCCGAGGACTTTCAGGACGCGCGGGCCGTGGCGCGGGAGCTCGACATCGCGCTGCATCGCGTGAGCTTCGCGCAGCAGTACCGCGAGCGCGTTTTTCAACACTTTCTGAGCGAGCTTCGCGCCGGACGCACGCCCAATCCCGATGTGCTGTGCAACCGCGAGATCAAGTTCGGTCTGGCGCTGAAGTACGCCGCGCGACTGGGCGGGGAGTATTTCGCCACCGGCCACTACGCGCGTATCGTCACCGGCAGAGACGGCGCGCAGCTGCTCAAGGCACGCGATGCCGGCAAGGACCAGAGCTATTTCCTGCATGCCGTCGCGCCGCACGAACTCGCCCGCACCCTGATGCCGATCGGCGAGCTGGAAAAATCGGCGGTGCGCGCCCGGGCCCGCGCCGCAGGTCTGCCGGTGTTTGACAAACCCGACAGCACGGGCATCTGCTTCATCGGCGAGCGGCCGTTCCGGGAATTCCTCGCGCAATTCCTGTCCGAGCGGCCCGGCCCGATCGAATCGAGCACGGGTGAGCCACTCGGCACGCACCGGGGATTGGCGTTCTACACCCTCGGGCAGCGCGCCGGACTGAACATCGGCGGTCGGGCGGGGATGGCCGCGCTGCCCTGGTACGTCGCCGCCAAGGACGGTGCACGCAATGCGCTGATCGCGGTGCAGGGCCGGGATCACCCCCTGCTCTACAGCCGCGGGCTGCGCACCGCGGCGGTGCACTGGCTCGCCGCGCCGCACGAGGTCCCGCCGCGCTGCACGGTGAAAGTACGCTACCGGCAGGCGGATCAGCCCGCCCGCCTCGAACCCCTGCCCGAGGGCGCGGTGCGGATCGTCTTCGAGCAGCCGCAGCGGGCCGTCACGCCCGGGCAGTACGCCGTCCTCTACGACGGCCCGCGCTGTCTCGGCGGGGCGGTGATCGAGGCGCTCGAGCCAGCCTGAGGAGGCGCGGTCCGGCGCGCAGCGGCGCAGGGGACCCGATATAATCCGCGCCGCGTTTCCCCGGGAGATCTCCGCTCATGTCGAACAGCTTCAAGGCGCGCACCACCCTCAAGGCCGGCACCCGTTCCTACCAGATTTACAGCCTCGCGGCCCTGCCGCGCGAGAAAGTCGAGCGGCTGCCTTACTCGCTGAAGATCCTGCTCGAGAACCTGCTGCGCTTCGAAGACGGCGTGAACGTCACCGGCGCCGACATCGAGGCGCTGCTCGCGTGGGACCCGGCGGCCGCCCCGTCCCACGAAATCGCCTTCACCCCCTCGCGGGTGATCCTGCAGGATTTCACCGGCGTGCCGTGCGTGGTGGACCTCGCCGCGATGCGCGAGGCGATCGTGCGCCTCGGCGGTAATGCCGAGCAGGTCAACCCGCTCGCCCCGGTCGAGCTGGTGATCGATCACTCGGTACAGGTGGATGAGTACGGCACACCGGGTGCCTTCGACGCGAACACCCGCATCGAATTCGCGCGCAATGGCGAGCGCTACGCCTTCCTGCGCTGGGGCCAGTCGGCGTTCCGCAATTTCGCGGTTGTGCCGCCGAGCACCGGCATCGTGCATCAGGTCAATCTCGAGTACCTGGGAAGAGTCGTGTTCGACGCCGAGCGCGACGGGGTGGTGAGCGCCTATCCGGACACCTTGGTCGGCACCGACTCGCACACCACCATGATCAACGGTCTCGGCGTGCTCGGCTGGGGCGTCGGCGGCATCGAGGCCGAGGCCGCCATGCTCGGCCAGCCGGTGACCATGCTGATCCCGCAGGTGATCGGCGTGCGGCTCACCGGGCGCCTCGAGCCCGGCGCCACCGCCACCGATCTGGTGCTCACCCTCACCGAAATGCTGCGCAAGCGCGGCGTGGTCGACAAGTTCGTCGAGTACTTCGGCGACGGGCTGGCGAATCTGCCGCTCGCCGACCGCGCCACCATCGCGAACATGGCCCCGGAGTACGGCAGCACCTGCGGCATCTTCCCGATCGACGAGGAAACGGTGCGCTATCTGGAGCTCTCGGGCCGCTCCCGCGAACGGATCGATCTGGTCAAGGCGTACGCGCAGCACCAGGGCTTTTGGCGCCGCAGCGGCGCGCCCGCCGCCGCGTACAGCGACGTCCTCGAGCTCGACCTCGGTTCGGTCGAGCCAAGCCTCGCCGGGCCGCGCCGCCCGCAGGACCGCGTGCCGCTGAAGTCCGCTCAGAGCATCTACCGCAGCAATGCGCAAAAAAGCGCCGCGGAGCGCACCGCGCGCGCGCCGCAGGCCAAGGGCAGCGCCGAGGCGAGCCTGGAAGGCAAGCGCTTCGAGCTGAAGGATGGCGCGGTGCTAATCGCGGCCATCACCAGCTGCACCAACACCTCCAACCCTTCGGTGATGCTCGGGGCCGGCCTGCTGGCTCGCAACGCCCGTCGGCGCGGGCTCGCCGCCAAGCCCTGGGTGAAGACCAGCCTCGCGCCCGGCTCGCGTGTCGTCACCGACTACTTCCGCAAAGCCGGCCTTCTGGCGGACCTTGCCGCGGTCGGCTTCGAACTCGTCGGCTACGGCTGCACCACCTGCATCGGCAACTCCGGTCCTCTGAAGCCGGAGATTTCCGCAGCGGTGAAGGCCGGTGACATCACCGCCTGCTCGGTACTCTCCGGCAACCGCAACTTCGAGGGCCGGGTGCACCCCGAGGTGCGCATGAACTTCCTCGCTTCCCCGCCGCTCGTGGTCGCCTACGCCCTCGCCGGCACGCTCGACATCGATCTCACCCGCGATGCCATCGGCACCGACAGCGCCGGCAAGCCGGTGTACCTGGCGGACATCTGGCCGAGCGACGAGGAGCTGCAGCAGACCCTCGCCCGGGCGATTGATTCGAAGATGTTCCAAGACAGCTACGCCAGCGTATTCGACGGTGATGAGCACTGGCGGGCGATCGGCGTGCCGGCCGGCAAGCTCTACACGTGGGACGAGAAATCGACCTACGTGAAGAATCCGCCGTACTTCGACGGCATGACCGCCACGCCACCGCCGCTCGGGGATATCCGCGACGCGCGCGCACTCGCGGTGCTCGGGGACTCGGTGACCACTGATCACATCTCCCCGGCAGGCAACATTGCCAAGAGCAGCCCCGCGGCCCGCTACCTCGAGCAGCAGGGCGTGCAGCCGAAGGACTTCAACTCCTACGGCGCACGGCGTGGCAATCACGAGGTGATGATGCGCGGCACCTTCGCCAACATCCGTCTGCGCAATCAGCTGGTGCCCGGCGTCGAGGGCGGCGTGACGCTGCACCTGCCGAGCGGCGAGCAGGCCTCGATCTACGATGCGGCCATGCGCTACAAGGCCGAGGGAACGACGCTCGTCATCCTCGCTGGCAAGGAGTACGGCACCGGTTCCTCGCGCGACTGGGCGGCCAAGGGCACCATGCTGCTCGGGGTACGTGCGGTGATCGCCGAGAGCTTCGAGCGCATCCACCGCTCGAACCTGATCGGCATGGGCGTCGCGCCGCTGCAGTTTCTGCCGGGCGAGAGCGCCAAGTCGCTCGGACTGACCGGGCGGGAGGTGTTCCAGATCACCGGACTCCCCGCCGGGGAGCGTGAGGTGGCGGTTGCGGCGCGCGATGCGGACGGTGGCAAGACCCTCACCTTCAAGGCGCGTGTGCGTATCGACACCCCGAAGGAGCGCGAGTACTACCGCCACGGGGGCATCCTGCAGTACGTGCTGCGTCAGCTCGCCGGCGCGGGCCGCGCCTGATAGCCGGTCGGACCGCGGAGCCGCCTGTGTCAGACGGGCTCCCCGGTCCGCTCCTGGCGGAGCGCCGTCGCATGCGGCTTGCGATCTTCGATCTCGACGGGACAATCACCCGCCACGACAGCCTCGCTCCGTACGTGTGCGGCTTTCTGCTGCGCCACCCCTGGCGCGTGCCGCGCGCACTCGGGGTGCTTCCGGCGCTGTTCGGCTTCGCACTGGGACTGTGTGGACGCGGACCCTTGAAGGCCGCATTGATGCGCTCGGCGCTGGGCGGTCTCACGCGCACCGACATCGATCGCTGGAGCGCGGTGTTCGTACGCCGGCTGCTCGAGCGCGGAACGTTCGCCGCGGCGCGCGAGCGGATCGCGGCCCATGCCAAGGCCGGCGATCATCTGGTGCTGATGAGTGCGAGCCCCGAGCTGTACGTCCCGGTGATCGCGCGGGCACTGGGCTTTCACGAATCGATCTGCACCGGGGTACGCTGGCGCGGGGAGCGGCTCGACGGTCGGTTGAGCACGCCGAACCGCCAGGGGCCGGAGAAAGTCCACTGTCTGCACCAGCTGCGCGAGCGGCTGCCCGGTGAGGCGAGCGCCTATGGCAACTCAATGGCCGACATCGCCCACCTCGCGCTCGTCGAGCACGGTGTACTGGTCAACGGCAGCGCACGGGCCCGCCGTGCCGCACGGATCGCGGGACTCGACTGTGTGCGCTGGCGCTGAGCACGCCGCAGGACCTCACATCGAGGTGCGCACCTGCCACAGCTCCGGGAAAAACTTCAGCTCGAGCGCCTTGGCCAGATAGGACACGCCCCCGGTTCCGCCCGTGCCGCGCTTGTGACCGATGATGCGCTCGACCGTCTTCAGATGGTGGAACCGCCACAGCTGAAACTGGTAGTCCAGATCGATCAACCGCTCGGCGAGCTCGTACAGGTCCCAGTCTTTCTGCGCGTTGTGATACACGCCGAGCCACGCGCCGGCGACCTGCTTGCTCGGTTGGTACGGCTCGCTGAAGTCCCGATTGAGCCGCTCCTCGGAAATCCCATAGCCGCGGCGACTGAGCAGCCGCAGCGCCTCGTCATAGAGCGACGGCGCGTGCAGCGCCCGCTCAAGCTGCGCGTACGCCGCCGCATCGTGCCGGTGCACCTCGATCATCTGGGCATTCTTGTTGCCGAGCCGGAACTCGAGCAGCCGATACTGGCATGACTGGAAGCCCGAGGAGCGCCCGAGCGCGTTGCGGAACGCCGAGTAATCCGCAGGCGTCAGCGTCGAGAGCACCTCCCAGCCGGCGAGCAACTGCGACTGCACGCGTCCGATGCGCCGCAAGAGCTTGAACGAGGGTCCGAGCTCGTCGCGGCGGACGCACGCGAATACCGCCTCGAGCTCGTGCAACATCAGGCGCATCCACAGCTCCGCGGCCTGGTGCACGATCATGAAGAGCATCTCGTCGTGCTCGCTCGACAGCGGGCGCTGCGCATCGAGCACTTTGTCGAGCTGCAGATACTGCCCGTAGGAGAGCGACTCGCCGAGATCCCAATGGATCGCCTCACCGCTCAGGTCGACCCGCTCGCTGCGCTCGTAGCGGCGCCGGCTCACGCCTCCTCCTCGGCGAACACCCACGCCGGAACGCTGCGCCAGCCGACAGTGAGCAACCGGTCGAGGCGTCGGTACTCGGCGCAACAGCCCGCCACGCACTGCCAGAAACGGCGCGAGTGATTCATGTGGCGGGTGTGGGCGAGCTCATGGATCAGTAGGTAGCGTACCACCGCCGGCGGCAGGAACAGCAGGCAGGCATTCAGGCTGATGGTCCCCCGGGCCGAGCAACTGCCCCAGCGGCTGCGCTGGCGCCGCACCACCATGCGCTCGTAGCGGAAGCCGAACTCGCGGGCACACTCGGCCAGGGCCGGCTCGAACGCCGCGCGTGCCCGCTCGAGCAGCCAGTGGCGCAGCGCCTGGTGCACCGCGCCTCGGTCCGCGGCATCGCCGCTCAGGGTGAGCAGTCCGGCCTCGCCCCTCAGGCGCAGCCTCCCGGTGCCGCCGGCCACGTGCACCCGCCAGCGCTCGGCGCAGCCGGGCAGATCGATGTGGACGGGCGGAAACGGCTCCGGCGCCGCTGCCGACCGGCGTGCCTCGGCGCGCTTGTGCTCGATCCATTGCCGGTGTCGCTCGAGAAACGTCTCGATCAGGCGCGGCGGCGTCTTCACCGGCACCACCACCTCCACCCGGCCGGAATGAAAGACCCGCACCACGATGCGTCGCGCCCGGCGGCTCTCCCGCACACTGCACGCCACATCCCGCTCGGACCACAGCGTCAATTGCGCTGCCGCCCCTTCACCCATCACAGCAACCCCGTCGCGCGCCCCATCGTCGAGGCCCATTCTAGCAGCCAGCGCCCCGGGCAGACGTGCCGCCCGTCGATCGGCTAGGATGCCGCAGCACCGGGTGATGGGATTCGCAATGAGCACACCGATTCTCGAAGTCCGCAACCTCGTGAAGCAGTACCCGGGCGTGACGGCGGTCGATGGCATCTCCTTCAGGGTTCCGCCGGGAACCTGTTTCGGACTGCTTGGGCCGAACGGCGCCGGCAAGACCACCACCATCGAGATCATGGAGGGGATCCTCGCGGCAAGCTCCGGTGAGGTGCGTTACCGCGGCGAGCCGCTCGGGGAGCGCTTTCGCCAAGAAGCCGGGATTCTCTTCCAGGCGACGGCGCTGCAGAACTTCCTCACCGTGCGCCAGAGCCTGTCGATGTTCCGCGGCCTGTACGCACGCGGCCGGGACCTCGATGAGCTGCTCAAGCTGTGCTCGCTCGAGGCGCTCGCCGGACGCGACAACCGCAAGCTCTCCGGCGGGCAGTTGCAGCGGCTGCTGCTCGCGATCACGCTGGTGAACGATCCGGCCGTGCTGTTTCTCGACGAGCCGACCACCGGACTCGATCCGCAGGCACGGCGCAACTTCTGGTCACTCATCCGCTCGATCAAGGCCCAGCACAAGACGATCATCCTCACCACCCATTACATGCAGGAGGCGGAGCTGCTCTGCGACGAGATCGCCATCGTCGATCGCGGCCGCATCATCTCCCAGGGCGCCCCCGCGGCGCTGCTCCGCCAGCACTTCGCGGCGGTGTTGCTCGAGCTGCCCCGGACCGACTTTCCGGCCGCAGCGCGCCACCTGCCGCTGCAAATGATCGACAGCGAGGAGCGGGTGGAGATCACCACCGATGACCTCGATGCCACGCTACGCACGCTGCTCGGGGCCGGCGTGCCGCTGCGCAACCTGCGGATCCGGCCGGCGAACCTCGAAGATCTGTTCCTCGAGCTGACCGGCCGGGAGCTGCGCGCATGATCCGCCGCCTGCTGTCCGTCTGGCATGCCCGCAACCTCGAGTTCGTGCGCGACCGCGGCACGCTGGTGTTCACGCTGCTGCTGCCAGTCTCGATCATCGTCGGCATGGCCTTCATCTTCGGCGGACCGCCGCGCCCGCTGTTCAAGGTGGGCGTGATCGGCGGGCCGGCCGCCGCACGCGCCGACGCGTTCCTCAAGACGCACTATGTGCAATTCCTGGCCGTACCAAGTGCCGCGGTCGGTCTGCGCGACGTGCGCCGACAGCGCATCGACCTGCTGCTCAGAGCGGGTAGCCCACCGCATTACTGGGTGAACACAGACTCGCCCAAGGGCTACGTTACCGAGAAGCTGCTGCTCGCGGCAGATCCGGCCGCCGCGCGCGAGCCGGTGAGCGGCAAGGCGATTCGCTACCTCGACTGGCTCTTTCCCGGGATCCTCGGGATGAACCTGATGTTCAGCTGCCTGTTCGGCGTCGGCTACGTCGTGCTGCGCTACCGCCAGAGCGGCTTCCTCAAGCGTCTCAATGCCACCCCCCTGTCGGCCTTCGAGTTCCTGAGCGCCCAGGTGCTCTCGCGGCTGACCATTATCGTGCTTGTCACCACCACGCTCTACGCGGCCGTAGGGGCGATGATTCACTTCCACAGCGCCGGCAGCCTCGCGCTGCTGCTGCTGATTCTGGTGCTCGGGGCGCTCTCGATGATCGCCCTCGGACTGACCATCGCGGCGCGCTTCGCCAGCGAGGAACTGGTCAACGGGCTGCTGAACCTGCTCACCTGGCCGATGATGCTGCTCTCGGGTGTGTGGTTCTCGCTGGCCGGCTCGCCGAAGTGGGTGCGGTGGGTGGCCGACGCCCTGCCCCTGACGCAGATGCTGCATGCGGCGCGCGAGGTAATGCTCTACGGCGCCGGCATCGGCACCGTCGCCCCGAACCTGGCATACCTCGGGGCGGTGACGCTGGTCTTCCTCGGCTTTGGCGCCTGGTCATTCAAGTGGCGTATTTAGGGGATAAGGCACAGATGACGACACAGACGATGCGGTTCATGAGCGACAACACGGCCACGGCCTGCCCGGAAATGCTCGCCGCGCTGGCCGAAGCCAACCACGGACTCGAGGTCGCTTACGGCGAGGATCGTTGGACACAGCGGCTCGATGCGGCACTTGGCGCATTCTTCGGCGCGCCCGTGCGCGCCTTCGCCGTGGCGACGGGCACGGCTGCCAACGCCCTCGCGCTCGCGACGCTGAGTCCACCCTACGGCGCGATCTTCGCGCACCACGAGGCACACATCGCCAGCGACGAGTGCGGCGCCCCGGCGTTCTACTCCGGCGGTGCGCAGTTGATGCTGCTCGAGGGCGAGTACGCCAAGCTCAGCGCTGCGACACTGGCCGCCTCGCTCGAGGCCCACCCGGTCTCGGTGCACACCGTGCAGCCGGCGGCCCTCTCGGTGAGCCAGGCAAGCGAGCTCGGTGCGGCCTACCGTCCCGAGGAACTCCTCGAGCTGTGCCGGGTTGCGCATGCGCACGGTCTGAAGGTGCACATGGACGGGGCCCGCTTCGCCAATGCGCTGTGTTTCCTCGGCTGCCACCCGAGCGACGTCACCTGGCGCGCCGGCATCGACGTGCTCTCCTTCGGTGCCACCAAGAACGGTGCGCTCGCCGCCGAGGCGGTGGTGTTCTTCGACCCGAGTCTGGTGCGCGATTTTGAACTGCGACGCAAGCGCGCCGGACATCTGCTGTCGAAGTCCCGCTTCGTCGCCGCGCAGCTGCTCGCCTACCTCGAGCACGACCTCTGGCGGCGCAACGCCACGCGGGCCAACGGCTTCGCCAGACGGATCGGCGCAGCGGCCGGCAAGCGGCTGCTCGGGCCGGTGGAGGCGAACGAAGTGTTCGTACGGCTCGGGACCGACGGCAAGGCCAGGCTGCGCGCGGCGGGCTTCGAGTTCTACGACTGGGGCGCCGAGAGCGCCGGACTCGCCCGACTGGTGCCCGCGTGGGACCAGAACGAGACGCACGTCGAGGCGCTGTGCGCAGCCCTCGGCGCCCTGCCCGATTCCTGATCGGCCCCGGAGGAGATCGCCATGCCCGCCCGCCAATCACGCATGCTGCCGCTCGGCACTGCCGCACCCGAGTTCTCCCTGCCCGATCCGACCGGGCGGCACTGGAGCCTCGCGTCCTTCGGTGAGGCACGCGCGCTGCTCGTGGCCTTCCTCTGCAATCACTGCCCCTACGTCAAGCACATCCTCGAGGAGTTCGTCGCCTTCGCGCGCGAGTACGGCCCGCGGGGGTTGGCAATCGCGGCGATCAATCCCAACGACTCGAACGCCTACCCGGACGATGCGCCGCAGCACATGGCCCGCGTTGCGGCCGAGAAGGGATTCACCTTTCCCTACCTGACCGACCCGACACAGCGCACGGCTCGCGCGTACGAGGCGATCTGCACACCGGATTTCTTCCTCTTCGATGCCGAGCGTCGGCTCGTTTACCGTGGTCGCTTCGATGCAAGCTCGCCCGGCAACCAGATCCCGGTCAGCGGCACCGAGCTGCGTGCGGCGGTGGAGGCGCTCCTGGTAGGCCGGCCCATCGAGACGCAGCACGCCAGCATCGGCTGCAGCATCAAGTGGAAGCCCGGCAACGAGCCGGATTGGGCCTGAGCCGGAGCAGACGACGGCGTGAGGTGCGGCATGCCGTCCTGCCGCGCACGGCCCGATTCGTCGATACTGAACGCCCGCCACCGCCGAGCTAGATGTCCCCATCCATGCCCGCCCCGCCCAGCCTGATCGACATCGGCATCAACCTCGCCCATGACAGCTACGACGCCGATCGGGAGGCGGTCATCGCACGCGCACACGCCGCCGGCGTCGGGCAGATGATCGTCACCGGCTCCTGCGGGCCGAGCACTCACAAGGCGATTGCGCTGGCGCAAGCGCACCCCGGGCGGCTGTTCGCCACCGCGGGCGTGCACCCGCATCACGCCGCACAGCTCACCGATGCGCTCCTGGCGGAACTCGCCGGACTGGCGAGCGCACCGCAGGTGGTCGCGATCGGCGAGTGCGGCCTCGATTATTTCCGCAACCTGGCGCCCCAGGCCGATCAGCGGCGCGCCTTCCACGAACAACTCGAACTTGCCGTCCGCGCTGGCAAACCGGTATTCCTCCATCAGCGCGACGCCCACGCCGATTTCCTCGCCATCCTGCGCGAGCACTGGCCGGCGCTGACCGGCGGCGTGGCACACTGTTTCACGGCCGGGCCGGAGCAGCTCGACAGCTACCTCGACCTCGGCCTCGCAATCGGCATCACCGGCTGGATCTGCGACGAACGCCGCGGTGCGCACCTGCTGCGGCTCGTCGAGCGAATTCCAGCCGACCGTCTCCTGATCGAGACCGACGGTCCCTATCTGCTGCCTCGCGATCTGCAGCCGCGCCCGGCCTCGCGCCGCAACGAGCCGCAGTACCTGGCGCATATCGCCGCCGTGATCGCCCGCGCCCGCGGCGAGCCGCTCGAGGCGCTCGCCGAATCCACCACCCAGGCCGCGCGCCGCCTGTTCGCCCTGCCGCACGCCACCGGCTGAGCGGCCCCGGCCATGCGCCCTTGCACCCGCGCATGGCCATTCCCATAATCCGCGCACCGGCGGCGACGGAGCGCGGCGATGTCCGCCGCCCCATTGCTGCGGATCCTCGCCAATCCCGGGAGATGTCGGGTGGACGTGCACAAGCTCCGTGAACACATCGGCGCCGCCTGGCGCGACTCGATCGTCGAGCGCCTGGCCGCGTACGTACGCATTCCAAACAAGTCACCGCTGTTCGATCCGCAATGGGAACAGCACGGTCACATGGAGGCGGCCGCGCAGCTGATGGCCGACTGGTGCCGTACGCAGCCGATCCCGGGCATGAAAGTCGAGTTGCTGCGCCTGCCCGGACGCACGCCGGTGCTGCTCGTCGATGTGCCCGGAGAGCTCCCCGGTTGCGTGTTGCTCTACGGTCATCTTGACAAGCAGCCGGAATTCACCGGCTGGCAACCGAGCCTCGGACCCTGGGAGCCGGTACTGCGCGAGGGGAAGCTTTACGGACGTGGCGCGGCGGATGACGGCTATGCGCTGTTCAGCTCGCTCGCAGCAATCGCCGCCCTGAAGGCGCAGCGCGTGGCGCTCGCCCGTTGCGTCATCCTGATCGAGGCGTGCGAGGAGAGCGGCAGCGTCGATCTGCCTGCGCACCTGGAGAAGCTCGGCGAGAGGCTCGGGGAGCCTTCGCTCGTGGTGTGCCTGGACGCCGAGTGCGGCAACTACGAGCAGCTCTGGTGCACCACCTCCCTGCGCGGCAACCTGGTGGGCGAGCTCACCGTGCGCGTGCTGGAGGAAGGCGTGCACTCAGGCATGGCGAGCGGCATTGCACCGAACCCGTTCCGCATCATCGGGCAGCTGCTTGCACGCATCGAGCAGCCGCTCGACGGCACGCTCACGCCACCGGAACTGACCGTTAGCATTCCCACGGACCGGCTCGAGCAGATGCGCGCCGCCGCGCGGATACTCGGCGATTCGGTCGCCGGCAAGCTCCCCTGGGCGCAGGGCGTGCGTGCCGTCAGCGACGACCCGGTCGAGCTGCTGATCAACAGCACCTGGAAGGCAACGCTTTCGGTGACCGGGGCGGATGGTCTGCCACCCACCCTCTCGGCCGGAAACGTGCTGCTACCGGCACTGACCCTGAAGCTTTCCTTGCGCCTGCCGCCGACCTGCGATCCGGTGCGTGCGGCCCGCGCGGTCAAAGACGCCCTCGAGCGCGACCCTCCGTACGGCGCCGAGGTCCGGTTCTCACCGGGGGCGCCCACCGCGGGCTGGAACGCCCCATCGTTCGCACCATGGCTCGAAAAATCGATCGATGAGGCCTCGCGCCGAATCTACGGGCTCGGCGCCGTGCACCTCGGCTGCGGTGGAACCATTCCGTTCATGGGCATGCTCGGGGAACGCTTTCCGCACACCCAATTCTTCATCACCGGGGTACTCGGTCCGCACGCCAATGCCCACGGGCCCAACGAGTTCCTGCACCTCGATTACGCCGAGAAGCTCACCGCCTGCGTGGCGCTGGTGCTCGCCGACCACGCCCGCGCACCGCGCCGCTGAGCAAGCGCGCCGCGCCTCAGCGCATGTGTGCCATCGCACTCGGGCGGACCGCGGCGCGCAGCCGCTCCCAGCCGGTGCGGTAGTGATCCAGCATCGTTGCCGTGACCTCCGGCGCGAGCGGGGGAAATTCCGCACCGAACTCCTCGAGCATCACGGTCCACTTGGGCAATCCCTTCGGGAAGCGCCCTCCGCCGGTGAACACCACCCGCGCCTCGATCGGCACCTCGCCGGCGATCGCGCGAATCGCCGCGACCCGGTCGTACAGACCGCTCTGCGGGTTGACGAAAGTGAAGCGTTGCGGCCCGTCCATGACGGTCCACTCGGCCATCTGATCGCCTCCGAAGATGTTACCGCGCACCTGACGCACGTCGACGATCAGGATGCCGTAGGCGCTGAACAGCAGAAAATCGACGTGATAGCCGCCGCCCATGCCATCGGGCACCGACATGTCGATCAGGTGCTCCGCACCGACCCCGGCGATTGCCCCATGCAGCGCCCGGCGCGCACGGCGCCGACGGTGCCAGCGAAACAGCCACACTGCCAAGACGATCAGCACGAGCGCCAGTGCCAGGATCGCCCAGGGGACAAAAGGCTGGCGCAATAGCTGCCTCACAGTCATTGCTCAGGCCGCCTCGCCGGCGAGAGCGACACGCAGCGCAGCAAGATCGGCATCGATCTCGCGGTACTGACTTGCGCGGGCAAACAGTGCCGCGAGCGTCGGCGGCACCGGCACCGTCTGCCCGATCAGCGGTTCGATGATCTCGCGGAACTTGGCTGGATGCGCCGTTCCCACCAGCACCCAGCGCCCGGCTCTGCGGCGCGCCTCGGGCAAGCGCGCATAGGCCTCGGCGGCCACCGCCGTGTGCGGGCACCAGATCCGTCCCAGGCGGCGGAAATCACTGACGATACGTGCGCGGATCGCCTCGTCCTCGATGCTGCAGGCGCTCACCGCCATGCGCAGCTCCTCGAGCTGCGGATACAGCGCGCGCAGGCGCTCCATGTTGCTCGGGTTGCCGACGTCCATCGCCGAGGCGAGCGTCGCGACGCTCGGGCGCGGCTGCCACTGCCCGCCAGCCAGAAAGTCCGGAACGGTGCGGTTGGCGTTGTGCGCCAGCACCACCTCGCCGATCGGCAGCCCGAGACGACGCGCCCAGATGCACGCCAGCGCGTTGCCCAGGTTGCCGCTCGGGATGATGAACGACACCGGCTCGCCGCCCGCACCAGCGAGCGCGAGGCTCGTCGCCGCGTAGTACGAGGCCTGCGGCAGCAGTCGGCCAAGATTGATGCTGTTGGCCGATGAGAGCGTACGCGCCGCGCGCAGCCGCTCATCGAGAAAGGCCTGCTTGACCATCCGCTGGCAATCGTCGAACGTCCCGCGCACCGCGAACGAGTGCACGTTGCCGCCCCAGCAGGTCAGCTGCTGCTGCTGGGTCGGGGACACCAAACCCTTGGGAAAGAGCACCGCGACCTCGATGCCCGGCCGGCCGTGAAACGCCGCCGCCACCGCCCCGCCGGTGTCCCCCGAGGTCGCCACCAGGATGGTGAGCGGCCGCGGCTGTCCGGCACGCAGCCGGGTCAGGCACGCTGAGAGAAAGCGCGCGCCGAAGTCCTTGAAGGCCGCAGTGGGTCCGTGGAACAGCTCCAACACCCCGAGCCGATCGCCCTCCAGGGGTACCAGCGGTGCCGGAAAATTGAACGCCTCGGCGCAGATCCGCCCGAGCCCCCCCTCGAGCACATCGCCCGCGGCAAACGGCCCGATCAGCCGCTCGGCGAGCGGCGCGAGCCCCTTTCGCCCCGCCGCGGCCAGCTCCCCCAGGGACAGCTGTGGCCACTGCTGCGGCACGTACAGTCCCCCATCCGGCGCGAGTCCCTGCTCGAGCCCCTCACTGAATCCCACCGTCAGCCGCTCATCGCGGGTGCTAAGAAATCGCATGCCCCATGCCCTCGCTCGTCCGGTCAACCGCTGGCCACCACGCGTGCACCCTCGCTGCCGCGAAGGTCGACGATCCACTCATCGACCTGCGTGCCGGTCGCGAGCAACGGGGCACGCATCGCCGCGAGCACCTCGCCCGCCTGCGTCTCGAGGGCCCAGGCGAACAGCGTCGGTCCCGCCCCGGAGATCGAGCAACCGAGCGCCCCGGCACGGATCGCCGCGGCGCGCACGGCCGCAAAGCCGGGAATCAGTGCCTGGCGCTGCGGCTCGATGACCACATCCTCGAACGAGGCGCGGATCATGTCCAGATCATCCGTGTAGCAGCCGGAGATGAAACCCGCGAGGTTGGCGGTCTGCCAGACGAAATCCGCCAAGGGCACTTCGCGCTTGAGAATGGCGCGCGCCTGGCGCGTCGCGAGGAACATGTGCGGATGGATGATCACGGCGCGAATTGCCGGCGGCACCGGAATGCGCTTCACGCGCGGCTGCTCGATGCCCACGGTCAGCACCAGCCCGCCGTAGAGCGAGGGCGCGATGTTGTCGACGTGCATCGAGCCGCTCGCGACCGCTTCGCCCTGCATCGCGAACTTCAGCAAATCGAGCTTCTCGCACGGGTTCGTGAGCAGCGCGTTGGCCGCCACCACCGCCCCGACGGCCGAGGCGGCCGAACCGCCGAGACCGGAACCGAGCGGAATGCCCTTCTCGATGCGCATCTCGAAGCCAAATCCCGGCGCGAGCTCCTCGTGCATGGCGAGCAGCGCGCGCCCGGCAGTGTTCTGCGCCGGATCGGTCGGCAGCTCTCCGGCGATGCCGCTCACCGCCGAGATCACGACACCGGGCCGCTCGCTGCGGCTCACCGTCACCCGGTCGCCGAGCGCATCGACCGCAAAGCCGAGAATGTCGAACCCGATGGCGACGTTGCCCGAGGAAGCCGGCGCGAAGGCCGTTGCCCAGCGTGGCGCGCTCACAGGCGTGCCCCCAGGTAGACCGACAGGCGCAGGAGATCGGCGAACACGCCCCCGGCTGTGACCTCCGGGCCCGCACCCGGCCCCTGCACGATGAGCGGATTGTCGCAGTAGCGGCGCGTAGCGAAGCGCACGACGTTGTCGGTGAGCGCGATGTTGGCGAACGCGTGCCCTGCATCGAGCTCAACCAGCCCCACCGTGGCCTGCCCGTCGGCGCGCAGGCGCCCGACGTAGCGCAGCACGCGCCCGGCTGCTCGGGCGGCCTCGAACCGCTCGCGCATCGCCGCGTCCGAGCGCGGCAGACGCGCCATGAACTCCTCGATCGAACCGCGCTCGAGGCCCGAGGGCACCAGGCTCTCGAGCCGCACGTCGGCGAGTTCAAGCTCCAGTCCCATTTCGCGCCCGAGAATGATCAGCTTGCGCGCGACGTCCATGCCGGATAGATCGTCGCGCGGGTCGGGCTCGGTGTAGCCGCGCTGGCGGGCGTCGCGCACGATGTCCGAGAATGGCGCGGTGCCGTCGTAGACGTTGAACAGATACGCCAGGGTGCCGGAGAAGATGCCCTCGATGCTCGCGATCTCATCGCCCGTCTCGCGCAGATCGCGCAGCGTATGCACGACCGGCAGACCGGCTCCGACCGTCGCCTCGTACAGGTAGTGCGCCTGGCCGGCGCGGCGCGCAGCCTGCAGCGCCCGGTAGTAGGACAGATCCGCGCTGTTGGCCTTCTTGTTCGGCGTGATCACGTGCACGCCGGCGCGCAGCCACTCGGCGTAGCGCCCAGCCACCTCGCTGCTCGAGGTGCAGTCGATGAGCACGGTGTGCGGCAGATAATCGACGCGCACGTGCTCGACGAAGCGATCCAGATCGGCGCCGGTGTCGCTGCGCTCGTACTGCTCCTGCCAGGAGGCAAGCGCGATGCCGCCGTCAGATAGCACCATACGTCGCGAGCCGAGGATGCCGCGCACGCGCAGATCCAGCTTGAACTGCTCGCGCAGCCGCTCGGTCTGCGAGGCGATCTGCTCAAGGAGCACCCGCCCGACGGTCCCCGGACCGATGACGCCGACCGACAAGGTGTGCGGCGAGAGGTACAGACCGGCGTGCGCGGCGCGCAGCGCGCGCGTCGCCGAGCGGCCCTCGACGACCACGGAGATGTTGCGCTCCGAGGCGCCCTGCGCGATAGCGCGCACGTTCACCCCGGCGATGCCGAGCGCGTTGAACACCTTGGCCGCTACACCGGGCGTTCCGGCCATGCCGTCGCCGACCACGGCGAGGATCGCCAGGTCCAGATCGACCTCGACGCTCTGGATCTGTCCCTCGAGCAACTCGCGCTCGAAGGCGCGCCGGACCACCGCGCCCGCCCGCTCGCCCTCGCTGCGCGGCACAGCGCAGCAGATCGAGTGCTCCGAGCTGCCCTGGGAGATCACGATCACCGAGATGCCTTCCTCGCGCAGCGCGCCGAACAGCCGGTGTGCCGTGCCGGGCACTCCGATCATCCCGGCGCCCTCGAGGTTCACCAGCGCGACCTGGTCGATGCTCGCGATGCCCTTGACCGGCAACAGCGACTTTGGATCGGCGCAGATCAGCGTGCCCGGCTTCTCGGGCGCGAAGGTGTTGCGGATCCAGATGGGGATGGCATCGCCCACCGCCGGAGCCATGGTCTGCGGATGGATCACCTTGGCGCCGAAATAGGCCAGTTCCATCGCCTCGCTGTAGGAGAGCGAGTCGATGACCGTGGCATCGGGCACGCGGCGCGGGTCGGCCGAGAGCACCCCGTCGACGTCGGTCCAGATGTGGATCTCGCCCGCCGCGAGCAGCGCGCCGAAGATCGACGCCGAGAAGTCGCTGCCATTGCGCCCGAGGGTGGTCTGAACGCCGCGCCGGTCCGCCGCGATGAAGCCGGTGATGACCAGCGTACCTTTGAAATCCGCGTCCACCAGGTCGCCGAGCTGGGCCCGGGAGGGCTCCCACTGCACCGCCGGCCCGAGCGGCCCCCAGTCGACCACGACCACCCGCCGCGCGTCGATCCACTGCACCGGTCCGCGGCGCTGCGGTCGCGTCTCGAGGAAGCGATGGAACAGTTTGGTCGACCAGATCTCCCCGTAGCCCGCGATCAGGTCGCGCACGTTCGGCGCGGCCGAGCGGGTGAGCTTGACCGTGTGCAGGATGCCTTCCAGATCGCGGCAGTCCCGATCGAAGCCCGCCATGTACCGGCGCATGACCTCGACCGGCAGCAGCGCCTCGGCGATCGCGGCATGCCGCGCACGCAGCGCGGCAATTTCAGCCCGGTAGCCCTCGTCCTGCATCTCGGCGAGCTGCACCAAGCCGAGCAGCCCGTCGGTCACGCCCTTGCAGGCCGAGAGCACCACGCCCAGGCGCTCGCCCGGCGAGGCGTCCAGGATGGCGGCCACGCGCTCGAAGCAGGCGGCATCGGCGACGCTCGAGCCGCCGAATTTGTGCACGATCCAGGGTGCGGAATTCGACATGGAGTTACCGGTCACCTGAGGGAGAGCCGTGCGACTCTACTGATGCGCACCGGCGCGCGCAATGGATCAACCGACGGATCACCCCCCAGGGAGGCGTGCCGGTACAATCCCCCCAATGGACGAAAGCGCGATCCTCCGCGGACAGCTGGCCACCGAGCGCATCCACGCCACCCAGGTGGTCAACGCCTGCCGCATCGTGTTCGGCGCGGCACGCAAGCCCCCGGCGCAGTCAGGGGCGTTTCGCGAGGCGAGCGTGGGCTACCTCGCCTGGGTGCTCAGCCGCTTCGAGCAGCGCGATCAACTGCTCGGGGAGCTCATCACCGCCAGCCGCGCCGCCGCCCCGGGAACGCCGGAGGCGTCGGTACCGGCCGAGCTCGCCGAGCTGGCAGCTCGCGAGGGGACGAGCCGTCAGGCGCTCACGCGCCTCGAGAGCGCGCTGTCGGCCGCATCGCCAGAACTGGCGCACGCGGCCTGGCAGGCGTTCGGGCAGTTCTTCGATACCCTCTGGTGCGCGCGGCGCGAAGCGATCGAGGGGCAGTTGGCCCGACTGGCGCGCATCGCCAGCTGGCGTGCGGTGAGCGCCATCGATGCCGACTCGATTCTCGAGGAGCGCGCCCGCTACGCCCAGGTGGCCGAGCGCCTGCCGCCGGGCGTCACGCTGCTCGGCGACACGGAGCATTGATACCGGCCCGCGCGGTGTACCGGGCACGAGCCGCGCACCGATGTGCTCCAGTGCGCGGGCGGGTATCGCTTGTGCACTGGGCGGGGCTCCGAGAGGCGCGAATTCAGGGTAAATATAATCAATATCTCATTGATATTGATTATAAATTTATCATTTTTTTTTCGGACCGTGCAACACACCGACTTGCCGGGAGCAGACGGCACGAGAAGCGCGTTAATGCGAACCGGTGGCTGCCTATGCGGCGGTGTGCACTACACCGTGGAAAAGGCCCCTGCGCGGAGTCATCGCCTGCCACTGCAGCCAATGCAGGCGCACCAGCGGTCAGTTCGTAGCGGGCACGTCCGCGCCCAACGATCGGCTGCATCTGAGCACCGCCGAGACACTCACCTGGTTTCGCTCCTCCGCGGGCGCAGAGCGCCGCTTCTGCCGCCGCTGCGGCGGAAACCTCCTCTGGCGACGCCTGGGCAGCGATGCGACCGGCATCCTGGCCGGCACGCTCGATCCACCCACGCACCTGACGCTGGAACGTCACATCTTCGTCGCCGCCAAGTCCGACTACTACACCCTTGAGGCTGACGCCCCACAGTCACCCGGCCACTGAGCGCAGGCGGCGGGGCCGGGGCTGCAGCACGCTCAGGAATCAGCGGCCGGCTGGAACAGCAAGCCGAATTCCGCCGCGCTCTCGCGCAACGCCCGGTGCCAGCTCGCCGCGAAGCTCAATCCCGCCCAGGTCTCGAATACCGCCAGACCCTGTGGTGTGTCCTCGAGGCGCCACACCATCACGCTCATGTGCGCCGCCACCGTCTGCGCCAGGTGCCCCACTGCGAAGCGCCGCTCGTGAAGATCGAGGGGCAACAGCTTCGCCAGACACTCGCGCACCCGTGTACCCGAGAGCCGAACGATCGCATAGGCATCGCTGAGGTCGACCACCGTCGCGCACCGTTCACTCGCCGCGCGCAGCGAGGGCATGAACTCGCTTCCCGCGGCTTCTGCGACGAACAGCCAAGCGCCCGGCGCCACCCCTGCCGCGACCAGAGCGCCGGCCGACACCTGGCGGGGCTGCTGTGGCAGCTCGATGCCGAAGCGACCGTAGACCCGCCGGCACAGTTCGCTCGTCTGCTCGCGGCGTACGGTCAGACGCGCGACCTCGAGCCCGACGCGTTCCTGCGCGAGCACCTGGTACGGTGCGGCCGGCTCGCCGGCAGATGGCGGCACGGACGCCGCGGGACCACCCCGATGGGATGCGACGCTCACGTACGCACTCGCAGGCCATCGACATCGTAAAACACCGGATCCACCACCTCGACCAGCGTCTCCCGGCCGCGCAGCGGGTCGCAGGCGCGAACCCGCTCGCCGTGCCGTTCGCGGCCGCGACTGAGAAATCCAAGCCCGATCCACTGCCCGAGCGTCGGGGAAAATGCCGCGGAGCTGACGAATCCCTCATCGTTCTGCACCGTCACCGCCATCGCCGAGCGCACCAGATGCGCGCCGCTCGAGAGCCGCTCCCGTGGGTCCACGGGCTTCAGTCCGACCAGCACCGGGCGGTCGGTGGTGGTGAGACCGGGGCGCTGAGCGAGCAACCGGCCGATGAAGTCCTTGCGGATCGACACCAGGCGCCCGAGACCGAGATCGGCCGCCGTCGTGGTGCCGTTGATCTCGGGACCGGCGATGTGTCCTTTCTCGATACGCATGACCCCGAGGGCCTCCGTACCGTACGGAACGACACCCAGCGGCACGCCGTGCACCATGAGCGCCCCGAGCAGCGCGTGGGCGTGACGCGCCGGTACCGCCAGCTCGTAACCGAGCTCCCCACAGAAGGAGATCCGGAACAGCCGCGCGGTCCGGCCAGCCCACGGGAACTGTGCGCAGGCCAGATGAGGCAAGTGCGTATTTGACAGCTCGAGGGACTCCCCGATGAGACACTCGAGCAACGCTCGGGCGCGCGGGCCAGCGATCGCGTACTGCGCCCAGTGCTCGGTGACGGAGGTCAACTGGACATCGAGCCGCGGCCAGAGCACCTGGTGCGCATGCGTCAGGTGCGCCATCACTCCGGCCGCATGCGCAGTGCTCGTCGAGACCAGATAATGGTTTTCCCCGAGACGCGCCACGGTGCCGTCATCGAGCACGATGCCGTCCTCGCGCAGCAGCAGGCCGTAACGCACCCTGCCGACCGCGAGCGTCGCGAGGGTGTTGGCATACAGCCGCTCCAGGAACTCTGTCGCATCGTCGCCCTGCACGTCGATCTTGCCGAGGGTCGACACATCGCAGACCCCCACCCCGGTGCGAACGGACTGCACCTCCCGGCTCACCGTACGCTGCCAGTCGGTCTCGCCCGGCAGGGGGAACCATCGGGCGCGCCGCCACTGCCCCGCATCGACGAAGACCGCCCCGCGCGCCTCAGCCCACTGATGACTCGGCGTGCGGCGGCAGGGACGAAACTGCGCACCGCGCGCCCGACCCGCCAGGGCGCCGATGGCCACCGGCGTGTAGGGTGGGCGGGAGGCGATGGTGCCGAGCTGCCCGAGCTCGCGCTGCGTCAGCGCCGCGAGCAGCGCCTGGCCGTTCACCTGAGCGGTCCTGCCCTGGTCGGTACCCATACCGAGGGTGGTGTAGCGCTTGAGATGCTCGGCGCAGCGAAAGCCTTCGCGCGCTGCCAGCGCAACATCCTCAGCCGTCACGTCGTGCTGGAGATCCACGAACGCCTTGCCCCGCAGTTCGCTCACGAACCACAGCGCGACGGCCCCCGTGCCCTCCTCGTCGGTCTGCCACGTTTGCAGCGCGGGTGCGAAGCCCACCGCCAGCGCCGCATCCCGACCGGCTTCGGCCCCCGAGCGCAGCGCGCCCGCGAGGGAGAACTCACCGGCGGCCGCTCCGACCGCCCGCATCGATCCCGGCAACTCCCCGGGGATGTAACCGCTGATCGCCTCGCTCCAGCGGGGCCGTCCGCCGAGATGCGTCGAGAGCGCCGTCTGCGGACTCCAGCCGCCGGCGACCGCGAGGGCATCGAGATGCACCCGGCGCAGACGGCCGCCTGCATCGCGCACTTCGACGGCCTCGATACGTTTGCCCCCGCGCGTACCCATGACATGAGCCCCCGGCATGACCTCGATGTCGTGACGGCGCGCCTGCTCAAGCAGCGCGGCGGGAATCGAACGGCGCGCCTCGACAATCACCGCCACCTCGACCCCCGCGGCGATGAGATCAAGCGCCGTCTTCCACCCGTCATCACCGCTCGTGAACAGCCCGGCCCTACGTCCCGGCGCCACCCTGAAGCGGTTGACGTACGTTCGTACGGCCGAGGCGAGCATGACGCCCGGTCGATCATTGTCCCCGAATACAATCGAGCGCTCCTGCGCCCCCGCGGCCAGCACCGCACACCGGGCGACGATCTTCCAGTACCGTTGTCGGGGCTGGTGTGCCGGTGGCGCGGGCAGGTGATCGGCCACGCGCTCGATCGCACCGAAGGTGCTGCCGTCGTAGGCTCCAAACACGGTCGTGCGCGGCAGCACTCGGACCTCCGGCAGCGAACGCAGCTCTGCTACCGCGCGCCGAGCCCAGTCCGAGGCGGACTCACCGTCGATCACGTGACGCTCCCCGTTCAGCCGCCCGCCGAGCAGAAAGTCCTCGTCGCAGAGCAGGACGCGTGCTCCCGAACGCCCGGCCACCAGCGCCGCGGCGAGTCCCGCCGGACCGCCGCCGATCACCAGCACGTCGCAGAACGCGTAGACGGTCTCGTACTCGTCCGGGTCGGCCTCGCCACTCGCCCGGCCCAGGCCGGCCGCCCGCCGGATCGCCGGCTCGTAAAGCTTCTCCCACCAGGCCGCAGGCCACATGAAGGTCTTGTAGTAAAAGCCGGCGACCAGCAGCCGCGAGAGCCGCGAGTTGATCGCGCCGAGATCGAAGGCGAGCGACGGCCATGCGTTCTGGCTGCATGCCGCAAGCCCCTCAAACAGCTCGACGGTCGTCGCACGCGTGTTCGGCTCGCGACGCGCACCGCTGCGCAGCTCGACCAGCGCGTTGGGCTCCTCCGAGCCGGCGCTGAGGATGCCCCTCGGCCGGTGGTACTTGAACGAGCGCCCCACCAGCGTCACGCCCGCGGCGAGCAGCCCCGAGGCGAGCGTGTCGCCCTCGTAACCGCGGTAGTGCTTGCGGTCGAACGTGAAAGACACTGTTCGGTCGCGCCGGATGGCCCCTTCGCCGTCAAGTCGGTTCGGATTCATGGCACCGGGTCCTTGGCGAGACGCACCGCGCTGATCAGGTGGGTGCGCGTATCACGCGTGACTTCGAGCCACGATCCGCAGCCGTAGCCGTGCCGCCACAGCTCGCGGTGCACGCCGGCCGGATTGCTCCGCAGGTACACCGTGGCGACGTGCGGCTCGAGGAGCCGCGCTGCAGCAGTGCTCGCCGCAGAGTCCCCGACCGCCCCACGATAGGTGAACTCGCTGAGATCGCGCTCGCCGCAGAAGGGACATTCGATACGCACGCTGAGCTCTCAATGTAGATTCGGCTGCGGCCCCTGACCCTTCTCGTCGAGCAGGTGGCCGCTCGCGAAACGGTCGAGACGAAACGCCCGGGCCAGCTCATGGCTCTGCCCGCGCGCCAGGAGGTGGGCAAAACAGTACCCAGAGGCAGGCGTCGCCTTGAATCCGCCGTAACACCAGCCGGCATTCAGGAACAGCCCCTCGAGCGGCGTGCGATCGATGATCGGCGAGCCGTCCATCGACATGTCCATGATCCCGCCCCAGGAACGTAGCATGCGCAGCCGACCGATCGCCGGCATCAAGGCCATGCCCCCCGAGCAGACATCCTCCACGACGGGCAGATTGCCTCGCTGCGCATAGGAGTTGTATCCGTCGATGTCGCCGCCGAACACCAGCCCGCCCTTGTCTGACTGGCTGATGTAGAAGTGCCCGGCCCCGAAGGTCACCACGCAGGGAATAAGCGGCTTGATCGCCTCGGACACGAACGCCTGCAGGACGTGACTCTCGATGGGCAGCGGCAGGCCGGCCATCGCCGCGAGCCGCGAGGAATGGCCGGCGACGGCGAGCGCGACGCGCCTCGCCGAGATGTCCCCGCGCGTCGTGCGCACACCGCAGATCCGTTCCCCGTCGCGCAGCAGCCCGGTCACCTCGCAGTTCTGCACGATGTCCGCGCCGTGCTCGCTGGCCGCCCGGGCGTAGCCCCACACCACGGCATCGTGGCGGGCCGTGCCGCCGCGCCGCTGCAGCAGACCTCCCTGGATCGGGAAGCGTGCGTTGTCGAAATCGAGCAACGGCAGCATCCGCCGTACGTCGGCTGTATCGAGCAGCTCGGCATCCACGCCGTGCAGGCGCATCGCGTTACCACGGCGCACGTACGCGTCGCGCTGCGCGTCCGAGTGGAACAAATTGAGGACACCGCGTTGACTGACCATTGCGTTGTAGTTCAGGTCCTGCTCGAGACCTTCCCACAGCTTCATGGAGAACTCGTAGAACGGCAGGTTGCCCGGGAGCAGATAGTTGGAGCGGATGATCGTCGTGTTGCGTCCGGCGTTGCCCAGGCCGATCGGGCCTTTCTCGAGCACCGCCACATCGCGCATGCCGTGCACTTTCGCCAGGTAGTACGCGGTGGCGAGCCCATGGCCCCCGCCTCCGACGATCACCGTCTCGTAGGCGGACTTCGGGGCTGCATCGCGCCAGGCGAGCGGCCAGCCGCGGTGGCCCGAGAGGCTCTGGCGCAGGAGTGTGAACAGTGAATAGCGCATGGCCCGCTCGATCCTTACAGAGCCGACATGCGATCGACCATGCGGATGGTACGACTGGCGGCGCCCGAATTCGGCCGCTCGCCGGGTGGCAGCTGGCCGGCCTTCGCAATGCGGATCGTGATCAGCGCATTCGGATACAGCACGACCTCGTTCTCGCCCCAGCCGCGCATGGTGGGCAAGAAGTACTGCCGACCGCTCAGCGCGCCCACGTAGGGCACGAAGTGAAACCCCATCTTGTACAGGCTGCCGCTCGTCGGACCGCGCTCGGCGCCTGCGAGCGCCCCGAGCGAGGCATCCCCGTTCTGCACCAACGCGTCCTTGGCGTTCAGCAGGTCTTCCGTCAGTTCGCGATGCAGAAGCTGCCGCGAACCGGCCGCGCCGCGGTTCTGAAACAGCAGCGCGATCTTGCCGAGATCATCGAGCAGCGGATAGTACCCGGAGTGAAACCATGCAACCCCACGCCTGCCCTCCGGCTCGCGCGTGCGCACGAGGGGTGCCTGGAGGATCCCGATGGGCTTGAACACCTCGTTGCGCAGCATGTCCCACGCATCCGCCGTTGGCCCGCGCACGCTCTTGAGGAATCGGTCGATCGCGGCCCCGAGCAGGTAGAAGTCCTGGTCGCGATAGCGCATCACAGTGCCGGGCTCCCAGGGATAGAGCCGCCCCGTGGCAGCGATGTGCTGCACTTTCGCCTCGTGGGTCGGCGCGGCCATCCACTCGTCGTAGCCGCCCTCCAGATACCCATCCATGGGATCGTTCGGATGCGTCTTCCAACTGCCCGCACCGCCGCAGCCACTCGCCATGTTGGCCGCATCGATGAAGCGCACGCGCCGGTACTTCGGATCGAGCCCCTCGAGGTAATCGCCGATCTTCAGCGCCAGCACGTACGGACCGTAGACCTGCGCGAGCCGCAGCAGCGCAAGCGGTACGCCCACGGCCTTGAGGATCGAGCGCACGCCGAAGCGCATCTCGAGCGGATAGGGGAAATTGCCGTGTGGCGTGCGCGCGTCGTGGTAGTAGAGCACCCCGTCGCGGATCAGTCCGGTCTGCACCCGCCACTGCTCGCGCACCGGCGCGCCGAATTCATTGAGGCGCCCGCGCTGGAACTCCTTGGCGAGCTCATTCAGCGGTTTGCTCGGCAGCCGCCGAGCCCGCTCCGCCAGCGCCTGGCGACGCAGCGCCGCCGGGTCACCGGACTTCCGCTCGCGCCAGCGAGCCTCGGTGCTGCCCCACGCCACGAAATGCTGCTTGAGGAGATACGGGGCAGTCTGCTGCACAAACTGGAACTGCAG
>JAJZFQ010000143.1 GCA_021805275.1 Pseudomonadota bacterium | reverse complement strand
CGGCTTGCATGACCCTGCGCGAGCTGCTGGGTTCGGCGACGGCGAGCTAGCGCTGCGCAGCCCCTTCGGATGGGCTTCTCGAACCCCATCCTGGTCATCCATTTCACCGTGCGTCTCATCACGCTTATAACCACCGTCTCCATCTGACGCCTGTCGCGACGCTGTTGCGACGCTGCTTCAAGATCGTTCGGCGCGCTCAAAAACCAACAGAGCGAAAAAAACGCTTGCCGTCGCGCAGATATTGAGTGCTATAGTCTACAAAGCTCGCTGACAGTCTCCTGAGTGTGGCTACGGACCAACACGCATTCGGATGCGGGTTTGGAGTACAGATTGCCGTCCGGAACGGACATCGTGTCGCACAGCAGCATCCACTCCAAATCGCGACTGAGTGCACTTCCTCCTGCGTTCGCTCACGCGTCTCTCATTGGTGCGGTCCATCCGTGAATGTTCGTAGCGTCGATGCACCGCTCAGTGGCGAAGATCCGGCTGACAGTCCGGGAGAAGGTCTTTGCCCGGAGGAGCGCGAGAGTCGTGCCGAGGCCCTGGCCGAGGTGGCCCGGAAGCACCATGCGCCGCTGCTGCGCTTCTTGACGCAGCGCACCGGCTCGGTGGAGGAGGCCAAGGAGATCGCTCAGGATGCCTACGTCAAAGTGCTGGCGGTGGAGCGCCAGGGCTCGATCGCTTCGCTGGCCAGCTATCTGTGGCGCAGCGCGCTGAATCTGATGACTGATCACGGACGTCGACGTGCGGTCCGGGAGCGATTTGCGCGGGTGGTCCGGGCCGAAGCGGAGCAGCTGGCGCCGTCGGCCGAGACCGTGGTCGATGCGCGCCAGCGCCTGGAGAGAATCGAAGTGGCGGTGGGACAGCTGCCGTCTCGGTGCCGAGACGCATTCGTGCTCCGGGTTGTGCAGGGCCGACCGTTCGACGAGGTGGGTCGGGAGATGGGCATCAGCGGCCGAATGGCGAAGATCTACGTGGCGCGCGCATTGGCGATTCTGCACGCGTCAGTCGAGGACGCACAAGAATCGGGGGAAGACCTGTGAGCGAGCCTCGCGAAGTGTGCGAGGACAGGGAACGCCGCTGGCTCGAGGCGGTTGAGTGGCACGCGCTGCGGTGCGGTCCCACAGCGGTTACGCTCACGCAGCAGGCCGCCTGGCGTCGATGGTGGCAGGACTGGGAGAATCGCCGGATCTATGGGGCGTGTGCGCGACTGCACGTGGACGCCCAGCAGCTCCCCCTGCGAACATCATCCGCCCGGGCCGACCGCGCGCAGCGCGCTCCCTCGGCGACCCGGGTGCACAGGACCGCGCCACGGCGGCTTCTCCTGGGCACAGTGGCGCTGGGCGCGGCCATTGCTTGTGCAGTCCTTGTGCTCAAGCCCGACGGGCACGTCCTGCCCGTACGCGCCGAGGCTGCTCTGGGTCCTCCCACTCTCTACCGGACAGGTTCCGGCCAGACCCGGCGGATTCATCTGAGTGACGGTTCGACCGTGGTCCTCGGCGCCGAGACGGCATTGACTGTCACGCTGACCCGGCGACGGCGGTCAGTCACACTTGCACACGGAGAGGCCTGGTTCAACGTGACTCACCGTCCCCGGTGGCCGTTTGTCGTCAGCGCCGGAGCCGGCACGATCACCGATCTCGGGACCGCGTTCGTGGTCGATCGCGAGGCTCACCGCGTGGAAGTCACCGTCACCGAGGGGCGGGTCGAGATCGCGCTCGCTCACGCTCACGACATCTCCGCGCCCCGGCTGCAAGGCGTGCGGCTCGAGCCGGTCCGCCTGCGGCGCGGCGAGCGACTTAGTTATGGTGCGAATGTTTTAGGCACCGTACGCACCGTCGATCCGCGGATGGCACTCGCTTGGACGAACGGTGAGCTGGAGTTCTCCGACGAGCCCCTGCGCGATGTGGCTGCGAACGTCAGCCGCTATGCGCCGCAACCGATCGCGGTGTCGCCCGCAGCTGGCGAGCTGCGCGTGACGACGCTCGTTTTCAGCCACGACGTCCCGCAGTGGCTCAATGGATTGAGCAGGGCGCTGCCGGTCACGGTAACACAGAGCGACGTCGGAATATGCGTGCGGCTACGCACGCACCCTAAAACGCCGCCCGACAACACCTGCCCTAAACGGTAGAGACGACGCTGCGACGCACGGCTCTTGCTGCGTGCGTGATCTGCAATCCTCTAACGCAAGAAATCTCCCAATCCTTTCCCTTCACATTCCCCCGGGCGTCTATCGCCCAAGAACACAACGAACCGGGGGATCTCATCGTGCGACAGATTTCGCATTGGTTTGATGGACGAGTTCACGCGCGGCGCGGGCTGATGTACATGCTGTGCGTCGCGCTCCTCGGATGTGTGCCAACGATTCTGATTGCGCCGGCGCGAGCCGGCGTGCTTGACCAGGTCGCCACCTTCCACATCCGTGCCGAAAAGATGACTCAGGCGCTGCTGGATCTCGGCCGGCAAGCCCACATCCAGGTAATTCTGCGAGAAGCTCCGCCGCACGACGCTCGCTCGGTCGGGCTCGAGGGACGCTACACGCTTCGCCAGGCACTCACGAAGCTGCTGCGAGGCTCTGCGCTGACGTACGCCCTCTCGGAGCATACTCTTGAGATCTTCCCCAGGATGTTCCGCGGCGCGAAAGCACATTCATCCGGCAATGCACGGCCGCGACCTTCGGATGTCACTCCATTGACCGAATCGCGGAAAGGCGGATTGACCCAGCAGACCGTGTCGCCGGTGCAGCGTGCGGCGTCTGTCCTGCCAGAGTTACGCGAGGTCATCGTAACTGGTACCCACATAAGCGGTGGACCACCGCCATCGGAGCCCTTGATCACGATTACCCGACAAGACATACGCGAATCGGGCTATCAGAGTGTCGAGCAACTCATGGATTCCCTACCCGAAAATTTCAATTCAATGGGATCCGAGGAAAACGGATCTCAGACGGAGTTGGACGGCGGGAACTTTGGCTATGGCGCCGCCGTTGATCTGCTTGGCCTCGGATATGACTCAAGTCTCGTATTGGTCAACGGACATCGGCTGGCTCCTGCTGGCATCAATGGGGCATTCACCGACATCGCAGTAATTCCTCTCAGTGCGGTCAAGCGTGTTGAAATCGTCACGGATGGTGCATCTGCAATCTATGGTGCAGACGCCATTGGCGGAGTGGTCAATTACATCCTTCGGAACAAGCAGGAGGGCGGCGAAACCTCTCTTGAGTATGGGTCGGTTACCAAAGGTAGTATGAAGGACTATCGTGCCTCGACCTCGTATGGCTTCAATTGGAGCACCGGCAGCGCTCTGCTGTCGTATGAGTATCACGACGAGACGCCGCTCAACGTTCTCGATAGACCGTTTAGTGCGCCGTCCGCACCTGGAATGCTGACTCCCGGTACAACGCAGAGCAGTGTCTATCTTTCGGCCACCGATCTACTGGCCGATAGGTGGCGGATCGACCCGAGTGTCCTGTACTCGCAGAGGCGCGTCACGGAAGAGGGTGCTGCTGGAACGCAACCATTTTATGGATACGGGGATGCCGCCCAATTCTCGTACGCCGTCGGCGCGAACTACTTTCTCAGCAAAAACTGGCAGCTGCACGCGCGCGTGTCGTACGGGGGCAATGACACGAAGCTGACCACCTCCGACGGAGCGCTATCTGGGGACAATAGACTATCAACCGCCTCAGTTAATGTGAGTGGATCGATCCTGCCGCTGCCCGCAGGGGAGCTCAAAGCGGCAGCTGGCGTGCAGGCACGCTACGAAAACCTTTCCAGTCTCTTCACCGGGCAATACGTCATTACAGATATCAACAAGCGCCGCACCGTCGATTCGGCCTTCCTGGAGGCGCAAATTCCTTTGCTTGCGTCAAATCATGGCGGTGTACGGCGTCAGGTGATGACGCTCGACTTGGCAGGGCGGATCGACCACTACTCGGACTTCGGGACTTCAGAGAACCCCAGGGTTGGACTTGCCTGGGCGCCGGTGACGGGATTAAAGCTGCGGGGAACGGTCAGTTCTTCGTTCAAGGCGCCGAATTTTTATGAGCTCTACGGTGAGCAGAATTCGGTTCTGGTCAATTCGCCTGAGCCGACGCTTCCGCCCACGAGCAGTGCGGCGGTCATGTATTTACTTGGGTCGAATCCAAATCTGACGGCGGAGAAGGCGTCGGAATGGACTGCGGGAATCGATTATTCGCCACCCGAAATTGCGGGTCTATCGACGCATCTCACGTTCTATCATGTGAATTTTAAAGAGCGAATTGTCGATCCGGGGATTCCGCTCACCGCCTCTCTCGATCAGGGTGCTGAATACGCCGCATACATCCAGCAGAATCCGACACTGGCGCAATTAAATTTCTGGATGGCGCCGCCGTATCTGTATCAAAACCTCACCACACTGCCGGGCTTTGGGCCGGTACGCACACCGGCGGAGGCGGTCGCAATCGTTGACGGACGATTTCACAATGTGGGGCAATCGAGAACGAGCGGCTTTATCACGACGATTGAGTATCGGCACGAATTCCTTGGATTCCATTATCACGTTGGATTCAATGGTGCATATATACTGAGCTTCACGAACAGGAACGTTCCGGGTGCCGCTGAATTTAGTGAGCTCAACACGCTGAATAACCCCGTGAATTTTCGCGGCCGGGTAACGGCGGGTGTGCGGCGAGCGTTGTGGGGATTGACCGCGTTTCTGAATTACACTAATCGGTACCGGGATCTGACCACAGGGGCGCCGGTTCCCGTGGCATCTTGGACCACCGCGAACCTCAGTGCTTGGTACCAACTGTTTGGTCGGTTGGGTGAGTGGCGTGGAGCTCGTCTATACCTCTCTTGCATCAACTGCCTCAACCGGGCGCCGCCGGCGGTGCGATTGATCAGTGATTACCTTGGCTATGATCCGGCGAATGCCAACGCGCTGGGTCGCTTTCTCAGTGCCACTGTGACGGTGCGCTGGTGATCTACCAGCCCGCAGATTCTGGGGTCCGACAGTCGGTGCGTGGCAGGATCGGCCTGATTGAGTGGTCCGATGAGTCTGAAGCGCTGTCGGGTTGTAATAACAGGAGATGGCGTTGGGGCTGTGGTAGGTTAACAGGCATCATCTTGACGTGCCTCGCCATGCATGGCGTCCCCGCTGTCGCTGCAGAGACGCCTGGATATGTCGCTCAGCAGCCATCGCGTGTGGTGTCGTACGCAATCTCGCCAGATGGGAAGCGGCTGGCGGAAGTGGAGGTTGGGGGCGCCGTGCTCGGGCCGCGGCTGCATATCGTCATTCGAAGTTTTGCGAACTGGTCTCGATCCGGCCGAACGGTGTTCGTCGCAAAGGGCATAGGGACACTCTACTGGATGCGGAATGACGAGGTGGTCTTCGTTTGCAACTCCAGTGGTGGCAGGATTGTTCTTGAGAACATAGATACCGGCGCTCGGCGCACGCTGATCAGGTCTTCGCATCCGATTTCGATTGCGGCGGTCGACCGCGTGCGGCGTCTCCTGGCGTACGACTATCTTGAGGCATGGCATTGGAATCATCGTGATTCTGTACGCGTGACCAATGCTATGACGACCCTCGAGCTCATCGCGCCAGCGTGGGCGCGCTGGCCGCGCACAGCGGTAATTGGGGCGGTGCGCATCAACGGCTTGCATGCGATCCGGCCCGCGAGTCCCATTGCGCTTAAAGTGAAGCGATTTACGAACCCTTTCCCGCCGACGCTTCTGTGGTTGAAGGGTAGGCTGGTGGCTGCGGAGACCGCTGAGGACTCGCTTCGCATGCGACTGATTGATGTCGAGTCAGGGCGTCAGATTCTGCGAAAGATGCCGTTTTATCGCCTACTGGGCGAGCAGTCGTCGTATAGGGGCGCTCTGGCGGTTCTGGCGACTCGCCGATGGTTGAACAGAGCGACGCCGCGCTGTGGATGTGGTGCGGACACGCACCTCTATACCATCAGTCCTGGTCAAAAAACGGAGAAGATTTCTGCGGCGACCCATGACGAGTTTCTCATGGACGTGTCAGGGATGTGGTGGGCCGGGGGCCGGAGGCTTTTCATCCAGATGATGGGAGAAAGACCACGCGGAAGTGCAATGCGATGGTTCCTGGAGGAGTTGAATACACGGACCAATCGACTCGTTCGGACTTACTATTGGCCGGGCGGGGACCTGGGTGGGTTGGCTCACGCATGCGAATTTGATTCCATGCGTGATCGGGCTGTTTGCATTGGTCAGACGTTGAACGATCCGCCGGTGCTGGTTGAGCTGGACTTAAAGACTGGTGCGATGCGAGATCTGGGTCAACTGGACCCCGCGCAGCGTCCATTGGCCTGTTCGTTTGTGACGGTGCGTGTGGCAAATCGCTTTGGTCGGTACACCACAGCGTTTCTAGCTGTGCCGAAGCGCGCGCGTCGGCAGCCCGTCCCGCTGGCGGTTATGGCGTACGGCTTTAGCGAGGCATATGCTCGTGACGCTCAATGGATTCAGGCGTATCCGGTCGACAGATTGGTGCGCTCTGGCATTGCGGTGCTTCTACTGAATTGGGCTGGTGTTGGAACGACCGGCGCGCACCTGACACCATTTGCAGTTGACAAGCGCGCTTTGGCAAGTGCTTTATCGCTATTTCAGAATGCCGTGCCGAGCGTTGAGGCTGCCGGGTACCGCATCAGCCGCGCGGAGGTTATGGGTTGGAGCTTTGGGGGGTTGTTTGCGGCGCACGCGATTGAATCGCTTCCCGAGTACGTTGCGGCTGAGGTTGGCGATCCAGCGGCATATGACGTGACGCAATACGGGCTGAGTAATGACTTTTGGCGCAGTATTTCGGATTGGTACTTTGGTGGGCCGCCCGTGGCGCAATATTTGAAGCGCTATCAGTTCTTCGACCCAGCGGGAAGCGGGAAGCCCGCCCATGGGCCAATTCTGTTCGAATTTGCAAGTCGCAACCCCGGAGCTGGGCAGCTGCTAGAGGAGTGGCGTGCAGTCGGTTCGGACGTCGAAGCCTTTGCATATCGACAGAGTCCGCATGCGCTGACGGTTCCAGCAGAGGCTCGAGTGTCGCGATTGAGGAATCTTTATTGGGCCGAACTGAATCTCGTGGGACCGAAGGCTGTCACCGATTCGGAGCTTCGTTCAGTCGGATTGAAGAGGCCAAGAGCGGGTTGGTGGATGGCGAAGGCAGCACACGTCAACGCTCGTCCGCGTCCTGCCACGCTCGAATCCAAATTTCGGCGGCGATACAGGCAAGGAGGGGGGTAAGCCGGATCTCCGTGATTGGAATCTGCGTCGCCATGAGCCGCTTCAGAAGCGACGAATTTAGCAGGCCGCGTGCTTCGAGCTCACCATTCACGAGGATATCGGAGATATATGGCAGGCTTCGTTCGATGATACCGAAGACGTGATGTGTCGTTTGGCCCTTCTGTTCGCGGTTCAGTATGGCCGGCGGAACGACCGAGCTGAAGGCGCGTCGCGCAAGACCACGCGTGCATCCATCACGGAGGAGCTCGAACGTAGGGATGCTCAAACAGTGCTCAATAATCGGCTGGGAAAGTAACGGTTGCAGCTCTACGGAGTCCGGGCTGCCTTCGAGAGGACGGATTCTATGAATGGCATCCGCGAGCATTGAGACATGGTGCCGCTTCCCGGGCGGCGTGTTGCGCATAGCAGTTTGCCATGGGTGCAGGAGATACCTCTGCTGCTCTTGGGTGCGGCGTGATCGCGTGGCAAGCAGCGGGTTGTTCGGTAGGGCGCGCACGTAATCGCAGACGGGTGACCAGCGAGGTAAAGAAATCAGACCGCATGCGAGGTGAGGTATGGAGTGCCCCGTGAGCCGACTGGTTTCGGTCAATATGCGCAGCAATCCGCGGTGGGGACGCCGGGATTGCACGAAGTCGGCGATCGCCAGAGTGGTTCTCACGGCCATGAATAGGTGGTCACCACCTTCACCGGTCCAGATTGCGTCGAAGCGCTGAGCTGCGCACAGGGTACGGAAGAATGAGATTTCCGGTGGCGCGAAAAGAGCGGGAATCGAGGGCTTGGCACCTAAGGGAAGAGCCACGCTCGAGTCGTCAAGAGCATAGTGATCGAAGGTCCAGGGCCACTCGACGAGTGATACATCCGCGGCTCGCGCGGCGATGCGTGCATATCGGCGCTCGTCCTCCGCCGGCCCGTCGGCATAGCGATTAACGCATACGATGAGTGGCCTACGAGGTGAACGGCTCATCACGCCCAACACTAGGGATGAATCAAACCCACCTGACAGGCTGTGTACCACGCGGTCATGGACGCTGCACCACGCGTCAATGCAGGATTGAACGGTGGAGCGAAGCTCCTCACACTGGTCCTCCGGCGATTTGGATGGGCCGGGCTCCGTGAATTCGGCCGGGCTCCATGCGAGTTCGACGGCCAAGTGCTCGTCGCGGCCGATCAGTATCTCTCCGGCAAGGAGTTCGTGGACACCCTCAAGACCAGTCTCGCGGATCTGGATTCGGCTGTGCGCCAGGAATGCGGCGATGTATTGCCAGTTGATATTGAACGTGTGCTTCAACGGCTGCCCATGCGCAGCGCGACAGGGTGCAACAAAATTTCGAGCGTTGGACGAGACGAGGGTGATTCCGCGAGTGTTCGTGTAATAGCAAGGGAGCATTCCGGAGCAATCACGGAGCACGTAGAACTCGCCGGCGCGGGAATTCGCCAGTAGTGCAACATAGCCGCCCCAGAACGCCTGCGTGAGATGACGGAAAGCGCCGGGGTCGGCGGATGACAATTGCGGGTCGGCACGCAGTTCCTCTGGCGACACCCGCCGGTTTCGACGACGGTCGAATAGGACACCGAGAATCAATCCGTGTCCACCTGGCAGAACGTGCGCGCACAAATACGGCGGCATGCTCCCTCGGGTGTGGACGGTAAGACCGTCGATCTCGAGCGTCGGAATCCAGTTTGTCGCCTGCAAGGAGAGATTCGCTCGCGCGGCGTCGCGCGACTGCGCGGCGTCGAGAGGATTCCAGAGGACCGCGACGTAGGGCAGGTTCACCTGGCCGCTCTATAGTCAGACCACCATGATGGGGGTGTAGAGACACGTGCGG
>JAJZFQ010000276.1 GCA_021805275.1 Pseudomonadota bacterium | reverse complement strand
GCGGTACGATCTGGGCAATCACGACGTGGTTGCGTTCGATCATCACGGTCTCTCCATTGCCAGCGACCGCATCCAAGATCTCGCGGGTCTTACGTGCCAGATCTGTGGCGCTGATGGTCTGCATCGCGTTCTCCGCATCATCTGTATCAATACGGTTTATACGATGGCACCGAACCTGATTTCCAGGGCGCGCGCTCGCGACAGTGCCGCGTACCTGACGGGGCGGGGAGGCCTCGGCGGTGCCGACTTGAGCGGAGGCTGAGGAAGAGCCGGCGAGGCTCATGCCCCCGCCGCAGCGCTGCCTGTACTGTTCTTTCCTGTTTTTAGGACCGGAAAACGCCTATAGCGGCACGGCACGCTCCGGACACCGGCTCCGGGATGTCGCAATTCTGCCGCTCACGGACCCGACTCCCCGGGAGAGCGTCGATCACGTCGGTCTACGGTGTCATCGGTGCTCGCCGAGCGCCGGCGAGTACGCTGGGCGCACCCTCCTCTCAGGCGACCCCCGTCATCGCTCTGAGGCACCTCGGCGAAGAACGCGAGGTGCGTCCTGCTCAGCACTTTCAATCCCTGTCCCCCCAGAGTGCCTTCTCCAGCGGGTGTGCTCATTCGGGTGGGCGATCCCGCCGCGGCGCCGGGATGTCCACTGCCGAGGTCACTCAACTCCCCGGCACGCCTCCCTGCGCACGGGCATCGTCGGTGGCCATCACCCTCCCGCACACCCCGGCAGTCGCACGTCGGCCGCACGCCGGTCGGAGGCCCCCGCGGCGGCCGGTTGACGCGCACGAATCCGCATTTCGAACGGGACGGCGGGCAGGCCCGCACGGTCATACAGATTGCAGATCGGACTGTCGTCCCAGCAATACCGGACCCGAGTGGCGCCCGGCACCGAGGCCGCATTCAGTGCGATCGCGGCGCCGTCGCGACGGGCATCGACAAAGGCGCAGCGCCCGCGGTGACAGAGCTGAAAGCCGAGCGGCCGATTCGACTCCTCGGTGAGCAGACCGTCGTGGTGCGAGTCCAGACCCACCATGACCCGCTCGCCTGCGCGCCAGGCGGCCACCGGTGAGGGACTCTGGCCGGTCACGGCCTGGTGATAAATCAATGTGCGGGCGAGCCGTGCCAGCCGCCTCCCAACATCGGCCTTGTCGGCCGGGTGAATGATGCGCCGCGACCCGATGTCGATCGTCACGGCGAGTCCCACGCGCGGCAGCGCCCTCGCGACGCGCCGCTGCGCCTCGCGCAGACAGGCCCAGTCCGAGTGCCGCGGCCGCGTGTGATAGGCCATGAAGTTCGGCAACTGCACGATCAGGAACGGCGTGCGGGCACCGAACTGCCCGCGCCAGTCGCCGATCAGCGAGCTCAAGAGCCGCACATAGGCCTGCGGCTGATCGGCGTCCGACTCCCCTTGGTACCAGACGACGCCGCGCACCCGGGTCCGGCCGAGCGGACGGATCATGCCGTTGTAGAGGACCGTGAGACCAAACTGGTTCAGCCACGGCACGTGCGGAATTTGCCCGGTGCGCCGCATCGGCACCGAGCGTTTGAAGCGCCAGCGACCCGAGAGCGGCACGGTCGCCCCCTCGGACAGGCGCAGTGAGAGCCGATTCGCCGGGCTGAGGAGCCCGGCCCCGCCGAAGATCCCGACCGCGATGACGTTGCGTCCGGCCCGCAGCACGCCTGCCGGGACGGGGTACCGCCGGGGCACGTCGTATCCCTCAGAGGCACCCACCTCGACCCCGTTCACGTAGGTGATATCCGACTGATCGATCGCTCCGAGGGACAGCACGGCCGTCTCGCCGGCCGCCTGCGCCGGCAGCGTGAGTGCCTTGCGCATCCACACGATGCCGTTGAACGTCTTCAGCTGCGGCACGTTCCACACGCGCCACGTGCCATCCGGAACGATGCTCGCCCAATGCGCATCGTCATAGCTCGGTGCGAACCACGGCAGGGGCGCGGCACTGGCCGGATCATGCGCGTGCCACCACGCGGCGGCGATCCGATTCCACGCCCGCTCGGCCCGCGCCGGTGAGGCCTGGTACACGGGCAGCAGCTGCAACTGCGGAGCAAACCCGCCCAGCCGGCGGATGTGCCGCGCGCCGATCCAGGCCTGGATCAGCGAGCCGCCCCACGCCGACTCGATCAACCCGATCGGCACCCCGATCGCCGGCTGCAGCGAGCGCCCGAACAGGTAACACACCGCTGAGAAATTGCGCACGGACTTCGGGCTCACCACCCGCCAACGCGCCCCGGCACCGAAGGTGCGCCGGGGCACCGCACTGCGCCACCGCTGCACGTGAAACAGCCGGATCATCCGGTTGTGCGCGCTGCGCACCGCGGAGTCGTAGCCGTCGGCGATGCGCGTCGGGTACTCCATGTTCGACTGACCGGAACACAGGAACACGTCCCCGATCATCACGTCGGTCACCGTTTCGTGCGCTGCGGCGCTACTCACCGCGCTCAGCGTGTACGGCCCGCCGGCCGGCAGTGCCGAAAGCGTCGTGCGCCAGCGGCCCGATGCGCTCGCGCGCGCGCTGCCCGTCTCACCGGCCAGACGTACGCGCACCGTCGCGCCCGGGCGGGTCACACCCCACACCGGGATCGCGACGCCGCGCTGCAGCACGGCATGGTCCTGGAACGTGGCATACAGGAGCGGCGCCGAGGGGCCCGGCGCAACCGCCGCCTCGGCGCGCGCCGGGACGCCCGCGCACAGCGCCAGCGCCGCGAGCACCGGCCCCACCCTGAGGACCGCGAGCCTCATTTGGACCTGCGGGCCACGTGCTCGGCGCCCGATCGGTCCACCGTCGGCGTCGCCGCACGAAACGCCAGGAATTCCGCCCGTCCGCGCACCACCGCGCGCGATTCGCTGCGCGGCAGTCCGGTCCGCGGCGCATGCATCGGCACGGGTTTGCGCCGCGTCGCGACCTCGGCCGCCGGCGCCGGGGCCGCCGGCGCGCTGAGCTGCGCCAGAGAGAACATCCGCGGCATCGGCACCCATTTCTGGCCCGGCGCGGCCCACGGGAGTGCACGCTGAAACCGCCACATCAGCCGCTCCCACGCCTGCACTTCCGGATTCACGGCATCGGCGGCGGCCTTCGCCTCGAGGCAGAACGTCTCCGGCGCATCCATGATCAGGCACAGCCGGTTGCCGGTGCGGAAGATCTCCACGTTCTCCAGTCCGCAGGCGCGCAACGATTCGAGCACCGTCGGCCAGACTCGACCGGCCTGATGCCAGGCCTCGTACTCGGCGATCGCCTCACGGTCATCGACCAGATCCAACGCGAACACCAGACGCTTCATACGAATTTCTCCCGAACACTCAGATGCTGCACGTACACCGCGAACGCCAGCACGACGACAAATCCGATCAGCGGTACCGCCATCGATGCACGGATGCCGGCCCAGCCCGAGAGCGCGCCCATCGCTGGGGTCAGCACCGCCCCGCCGATGATGGCCATCACCAGCAGCGAGGCGGCCAGCTTGCGCAGCTCGCCAAGACCCTGCACGCCGAGTGCGAAGATCGTCGGGTACATCACGGACATGAAGAAGCTCATGGCGATCAGCGCGGTCAGTCCGATCCGTCCCGGCACGGCGACGGCGAGCGCCGCCAGCAGCGCGTTGATCGCCGCGAACTGCGCCAGCAGCCGGGCCGGGGCCACCCGCCGCATCAGCGCCGTGCCGGCGAAGCGCCCGAACATGAACAGCACCAGCGAGAGGAGCAGATAGTCCGCGCCGGTCCGATCGGCGGTGCCCGGGATCGTGCCCTCGGCGTAGCGGATCAGATAACTCCACACCCCCACCTGCGCCCCGACGTAGAAAAACTGCGCCACGACGGCGAACGCAAGCCGTGGTCGCATCAGCAACGCGCGCCACCCGCTGCGCTGCGGGTGTGTCCCGAGCGCACCGTCCTGCGCCAGCGGAAAGCGCGTTGCCGCGATGAGCACCGCCAGTGCAATGACCGTCACGCCGATCAGCACGTAGGGCATCTGGACCACCCGGGTCTGCGCGCCGTAGTAGGCCGCCCGTGCCGTCGGACTCAGCGCCGCAAGTTGGGCCCGGGTGTCAGGGGCCACCGAGAAGATGAAAAACCGGCCGATCGCCACCCCGGCGATCGAGCCGAGCGGGTTGAACGCCTGGGCGAAGTTCAGCCGCCGCTCGGCCCCCTCGGGTGCACCCAGCACCGTGACGAAAGGGTTGGCCGAGGTCTCGAGAAAGGACAAACCGCTCGCAATGACGAACAGCGCGAAGAGGAAGAACCCGTACGTGCGCAGTTGCGCCGCGGGGTAGAAGAGCAAGGCACCCGCGGCGTACAGCAACAGCCCGAGCACGATCCCGGCCTTGTAGCCGTACCGACGCATCATCAGTCCGGCCGGCAGGGCACAGAGAAAGTAGCCGAGATAGAACGCCGACTGGACCAACCCGGACTGCAGGTCGGTGAGCTCGAAGGCGCGCTTGAACTGGCGGATCAGAATGTCATTGAGGTTGTTCGCCACGCCCCACAGGAAGAACAGGCTCACGATCAGCACGAGCGGCAGCACGCCGCGCCGCGCACGCTCGGCGAGAGTGCCGGCGCGTGTCGCCACGGTGCCCTCCACTTCGTACATCACCGCCCCCCTGCCCAACCCGCTCAGTGCCGGCGCTTGCGCATCCCCCGGGACGGCGCCACGCCAGTTCTCGCTGGTGAAATCGTACTCCACATATAAAACCCGTTCCGCGACGCCGTCAAGCGCCGTGATCGAGCGTGCGTGAGATCCGCTCGGCTGCAGCGCACAGCCGCCCGATCGCCTGCTCGCGTGCCGCCTTGTTCGCCCCGCGGCGCTCGACGAATGGAACGGTGAGGGCTGCGATCGCCGTACCGCGCAGCACAATGGGCGCCGACAGGTCCGTCACGCAGCCGACCACCTCGCTCGCGATGCTCACGTAGCCGCGGGTGCGAATGGTGCGCGCCGCGCTGATCATCCGCTTGCGCGTGAACGTGACGGCTTTGCGCTCGAGCATCTGCAGCCACTGCTCGCGCACCGATTCGCTCTGGAAGGCGAACAGCACCAGACCGGAGGTCGAGTGCGGAATCGGACGGCGGTGCCCGACCCGGACCATGAAACCGATGTCGTGCGGGGATTCCACGCGGGCGATGACGACGATGAACTCCTCGGAGGCGACCGCGAGATGACAGGGCTGCAGGATGGCGTCGGCCAACTCGTGCATGTGCGCCGGCGCCACCTCCATCAGACCCTTTACCGGCGGATGCTCCATGCCGAGCATGAACAGGCGGTTGCTCAGCTGGTAGCCCTCCGTGCCCGGTGCGCGGCGCAGATAGCCGCGCTCCTCGAGCACCTGCAGCATCCGGTACAGCTCGCTCTTGGAACGGCCGAGGCCGGCGGAGATCTCCGACAGAGTCACCGGCCCGGGCTGCGGCGCGAGGAACTCGAGAATCTCGAGCCCTTTTTCCAGGGCCGGGGCCCGGTACGGACGCATCAGCGGCATGAGTCACTCCCTCGTGATGTTGAGCCGAGCGAGTCTACGGCAGGACGAGGCGCCCTTGACAGGTCGGCGTCGCATCGGTGTATCTTACCCGTAGAACCTCTTTTTATTTATGAATTCTGAACCGCCGACCCGATCTGTGCACCCAGCGTCTGCGACGGCCCGGCGGTCCCGGCCCGCAGCCGCGCTCGCCGTCCCGGCCCTGGGTTTCGGCGGTGCGGCGCTCGGCAACCTCTACCACGCTCTCTCCGATCAGAGCGCGGCGCAGGCGATCGAGCAGGCCCTCGCGCTCGGCGTGCGCTATTTCGACACCGCACCGTTCTACGGCTACGGTCTCAGCGAGCGCCGTCTCGGCGCGGCGCTTGGCGGCCCGACGCCCGACGGGGTGATCATTTCCACCAAGGTCGGCCGGCGCATCGTGCCGGCCGAAGACGGCGCTGCGCCCGGCGACGGATTCGAGGTCCGCGGGCAGCGCGCGCTGTTCGACTACTCGCGCGAAGGCGTTCTGCGCTCGCTCGAGTCGAGCCTCGAGCGGCTGCGCCGCACGCGCGTCGACATTCTGCTGTTGCATGACGTGGGTCGCGAGACGCATGGCGCACAGCACGAGCGCATGCTGCGTCAGGCGCTCGAGGAGGCGCTTCCGGCGATGGCGCACTTGAAGGCCACGGGCGTGTGCCGCGCCATTGGCATCGGCGTGAACGAGGCGGCCGTATGCCTCGAGATCCTGCCGCGATTCCCTCTCGATTACCTCCTGCTCGCCGGACGCTACACGCTGCTCGAACAGAATCTCGGTGCCACCGGGCCCGGCGGCGGGGTGCTCGAGGAGGCGCTGCGCCGCGGCGTCGGCGTGCTCATCGGCGGACCCTTCAACTCCGGGCTGCTCGCGGCACCGAACGCACCGGGGGAGACCTATAATTACCTCCCCGTCGATGCCGCCACGCGCCAGCGTGCCGAGCGCGTGTACCAGATCTGTGCCGAGGAAGGCGTCGACGTCGGTGCAGCGGCGCTACAGTTCCCCCTGGCGCACCCGGCGGTGGTGTCGGTCATCGCAGGCATTCGCTCTGCGCAGGAAGCCGCGAGCACCGTCGAGCGCACGCGCACGCCGTTGCCGGCCTCGCTCTGGGAGCGACTGCGCGACGCCGGAGTCCTCGCCGCCGCACTCCCCACCCCGTGATGCGGGTCGATGCCCACCAGCATTTCTGGCGGCTCGCACGCGGCGATTACAGTGGGCTCACCCCGGCCGCCGGTGCGCTCTATCGCGACTTCGAGCCGGCCGACCTGACAGCGGCACTGGCGCAGGCCGACGTGCGCGCCACGGTGCTCGTGCAGGCCGCGCCGAGCGAAGCGGAGAGTCTGTTCCTCTTCGAGCTCGCCCGCGCACACCCGTTCATCGCCGGCGTCGTCGGCTGGGTGGCGTTCGACGCCCCGCAGGCGCCCGAGCGCATCCGCGCCCTCGCCCAGGCCTCCGGAGGCTACCTCAAGGGGCTGCGGCCGATGGTCCAGGACCTTCAGGATCCCGACTGGTTGGCCCGCCCCGCACTCGATCCCGCCTTCGATGCCCTCATCGAGGGCGATCTCGTCTTCGATGCGTTGGTCCGGCCCCGGCACCTGCCCGCGCTGGCCGCTCGCCTGCGCCGACATCCGCAGTTGCGCGCCGTACTGAATCACGCCGGGAAGCCCGATCCGGCGGCACACGCCGCGGCCCCCTGGGCCGAGCAGATCGCAGCCCTGGCTCGCACAACCCCGCTGTACTGCAAGCTCTCCGGACTGCTCAGCGAGGCGCCCGCGGGCGCCGGCGCAGCGGCGCTCGAGGGGATCGTCGCGACGCTGTTTCGACACTTCGGTCCCGAACGCATCCTCTGGGGCAGCGACTGGCCGGTCCTGACGCTCAGATCATCCTACGGCCAGTGGCTCGATCTGGCGCTCGAACTGGTTCGGCGCCACGCCCCGGGACATGAAGACGATGTGTTCCGGCACACCGCCGTGCGCCTCTACCGGCTCGATGTCTCCTCTTTCGCACAAGGCTGCACTCCATGCCCGTGATCACGGCACTCGAGACCCACGACATCCGCTTCCCGACCTCCGCGCAGCTCGACGGCTCCGATGCGATGAACCCGGACCCGGACTACTCCGCCGCCTACCTCATCCTGCGCACCGATCAGCCGCAGTTGCAGGGTCACGGCTTCGTCTTCACCATCGGACGCGGAAACGACGTGCAGACGGCCGCGCTGGACGCTCTGGCGCACCGGGTAGTGGGACGCGACGTCGAACGGACGCTGGAGGATCTCGGCGGGTTTGCCCGGTCGCTCACCGATGATTCGCAACTGCGGTGGTTGGGACCCGAGAAAGGTGTGATGCACATGGCCGTCGGCGCGGTCGTGAATGCCGTTTGGGATCTGGCCGCACGGCGCGCCCGCAAGCCGCTCTGGCGACTGCTCGGGGAGATGAGTCCCGCAGCGCTCGTCGACCTGATCGACTTCCGCTACATCAGCGATGCCCTGACGCCCGCCGAGGCGCTCTCCCTATTGACGGTCGCCGCCGAGGGCCGCCGCGAGCGGACCGCAACGCTGCTCGCGCACGGCTATCCCGCCTACACGACATCACCCGGGTGGCTCGGCTACTCGGATGAGAAGCTCGCCACCCTCACCCGAGAGGCGGTCGCGGATGGCTTTCGCACGCTGAAGCTCAAAGTGGGCCGGAACCTCGAGGACGACGTGCGTCGCTGCCAGATCGCCCGCGCCGCGGCCGGACCGGGCGTGGCGATCGCGATCGACGCCAACCAGCGCTGGGACGTGCGCACGGCCATCCCCTGGCTGCAGGCGCTCGCCGGCTTCGATATCGCCTGGGCCGAAGAGCCCACCAGTCCCGATGACATCCTCGGACATGCCGCCATCCGCCAAGCGGTGGCCCCGATGCCGATCTCCACCGGCGAGCACACGCACAACCGCGTCATGTTCAAACAGCTGCTGCAGGCTCGCGCCGTCGATCTGTTGCAGATCGATGCGACGCGGGTCGGCGGAGTCAACGAGAACCTGGCCATCCTCCTGATGGCCGCGAAGTTCGGGGTGCGTGTCTTTCCGCACGCGGGCGGCGTCGGACTGTGCGAACTCGTCCAGCACCTCGCCATGGCCGATTACGTGGCGATCAGCGGCCGGATGGACGAGCGCGCCATCGAGTACGTCGACCATCTGCACGAGCACTTCATCGATCCGGTCGAGGTGCGCCAGGGTCGCTACCGCGCGCCCGCGGCCGCAGGCTTCTCGGCGCAGATGCGTCCCGAAACACTCCTCCGCTATCGCTTCCCCACCGGCGCTGCGTGGCAGCCACTCGCGCCGCCCGCAGCGCCTCCCCTCAAGACGGGGTGAGTTCCCCCGCCAGCGCCACCAGACGGCTGCGGATTGCCTCCCGCGCGGTGCGAAAGCGCCCCAGGAGTTGCTCCGGTGCGAGTGCCGGATCCTCGCTCGCCGGATCATCGATCGGCCAGTGCAGACGGCGCACCCGGCCCGGCAGCACCGGGCAGACCTCCTCGGCGCACAGCGTCACCACGAGGTCGACGCTGGCCGGATCGATCTCGCTGACCGACTTCGATCGATGCCCGGTGATGTCGATGCCGACCTCGCGCATCGCCTCGATCGCGTAGGGATTGACGCGCGAGGGGCGCGAGCCGGCGCTCAACA
>JAJZFQ010000257.1 GCA_021805275.1 Pseudomonadota bacterium | reverse complement strand
TCTGACCTGCACACCTTGGGATGATTGACGGTGCGCAAGCCACCCGCACTCCCGCATGACCGTCGTCACCCCCCAATCGAAATTCACGTCGGCCGCGACGGTCTGCAGCGTCATTTTTGGGTGCCGCGAGCCGAGCGAACGGCTCACGACGGCACCCGAAGCCTGCACCCGCGCGACCTCGAGGTCTCCCGGCGCATGGACGAACGCAGCCGGGACATGGTGCACAGGTTCGACGACCCCAAACGCGCGCGCGCTGAGCATGCTGGCGCCGATCGGGGGCGAGGAACTGATGAGCGATGAGCAATTCGCTCAGCTGTCCGACGCGACGCGACACTTCGTCGCGACCGCAGGTCAAAGCCCGAGTGTGGCGCGCACATAGTAATACCCGCCATTGATCCCGAACGGCGAGAACATCGGGTACTGGAACACCCCGAGGGTGTCGCCGTATTTGAACGAGTCATAGTGCGCGAGCAGCGTGCGGTTGTATCGAGTCGGGTAGCGATTGAAGAGGTTCTGGGCTCCGATCCGCACGGCCAGTCGGTGAGTCAGGCGATACCCAATGCTCAGATTGGTCAGCGCCGCGGTGGCGATCGTCGTCTTGAAGTATTGCGGCACGTTCGCCGGATTATCACCGCCGTCACTCTCCCACTCCGAGCTCGGTCCGTAGATCTGCTCCGTCAGATCGACGGTGAGCTTGCGAACCTGCCAGCGCGCGCCGAGATCGATCACGTACCGCGGGCTCGCCGTCGTCAAATCCGACACGGCCGTGGCGTCGTACAGCGTCTGTCCCGCCAGCCGAGATGGGGTGCCCGGCATCCGGGTGATCGCGGTTTGATTGACATTCGCGCCGACCGACCAATCGATCCGCCCGAAGGCGTACTGCCGCGGAACATCGAAGGTCAAGTCCGCGCCCTGAGTGCAAGTGTCGATGCCGTTGGTAAACAGCGTGACCCCGGTGCTGCCGGTCTTCAGCACGGTCGGATCGAGCTGATTGCCGTTGGCCGCGATGGCCGCGTTGATCGCGGCCGCAGACGGTTGCGCGACGCCGTTCAGCGTACCGTACAGATTGCCGGTAGCGACGATCCGGTTGGTAATATTGATCCGATAGACATCGAGGGTGCCAATCACTCGCGAGCTGGGCTGCCAGACCAGTCCGACGCTGTATTGCACGGAGTGCTCAGGCCGCAGACCGGTGCCGAGCCCGAGCAGCCGGCCCCCGGGGGAGTTCGGCGGCAACTGCACGAACGCGCTGGTCGGCGTCACGTTCGTGGATGAGTAGTACTCCTCGGCCAGGGCGGGGGCGCGAAAGCCGCTGCTGAGGGTGGCGCGCAGGGCGACGCGCCGCGTCACCTCGTATCGGCCGGTCAACTTGCCGACGGTGGCCGAGCCGAAATCACTGTAATGCTCGTAGCGGCCGGCCGCATCGAGCTGCAGCGGTTGCACGGGGCGCGCCGCGACCTCGACATACAGCGCCTCGGTGCGCCGGTGATGCGTTCCGGCATCGCTCGGCGTGAACCCCGGGTAGCCCTGCGCGCCGCCGTCGAGATACGAAATCGGAATTCCGGCGCCAATCCCGTAGCTGTCCTCGCGGTATTGCACACCGGCGGCGACGTTCAGCGGACCGGCGAGCCCGACCGCGAAATCGCGGTCCACGTCGAGGTTCGACGTCCACTGCGTCGCTTGCAGATAGCCGTCATAGTAGTTCAACGGCGTAGGCCGTCCGGTCGCGGAGTAAACCGCGGCGTTGGCCGAATGGAGCGTCTCGGCAACGAAGCGATCGCGGCCGTACGTGCTGCTGAGATCCCAATGCCAGCGGGAACCCGTACCCTTCAGACCCGCGGTGAGCGAGTCATCCGTTTCGCGGCTGGCCTCGAGCGGAACAAAGCCGAACGGAAAGGGATAAGTGACCGCACCGGTCAGCGGATCGGTATACGAGAGGGCGCTTGGCAGGCGGTATTTCTGGAAGGATTGGGCGCGCTTCAAGCCGTAGGTGCCAAAGACATACAGGTGCAGGCCGTCGGGGAGGGAGAACCCGGAATTGAGCTCAAAGAGCTTCAGATCGTACTGCCCGTCGCCCTCCTCGGCGCCGAGGTAAGGGTAGCCCGCGACGTCCCGCATGTTCGAATCCGGGTAGGTGGCGAGGTTCGCCGGATTGATGACGCGCTCGTCGATGGCGCTGCGGTTGCTGCTGCCGTGGTGATGCACCTCTGCCGTCACGTTCAGGTAGCTGTGCGGGAGCGGCGCGAAACCGACGTTGACCGACACGTCACCGGTCAGGCCACCACCATCCATGTCCCCGCCGTAAGTGCCGCTGAGCGTGCCGCCGGACGCGCGCTTCTTCAGAATGACGTTGATGACGCCGGCGATCGCACCGCTGCCGTACTGGGCCGCCGCGCCCTGATTGAGCACCTCGATGCGCGAGATCGCCGCGACGGGAATGAAATTCAAATCGGTGCCGGCACAGCCCTGATAGGGGCCGCTGTCCACCTCGATGTTCGCCGTGGTATGGCGCCGCTCGCCGTTGACGAGCACCAGCACATCGTTGCAGCTCAGCCCGCGCAGCCGGGCCTGCAGCGTCTGTCCGGCCATGTCATTGCCGAAGGGCTGGGCGGTGAAGGCCGGGACGAGTTGGGCGAGCGCCGCGACCAGGCTGGCATTGCCCGCCGCTGCGCTGAGCGCAGACGCGCTCACGCGCTGCACCGGGACCGAGCTGGCGGCGACCGTGACGGCGGATTCTCTCGATCCCAGCACGACCACCTTTCTGAGACGGGCATTCGCGGCCGCGGTGCGGTGCCGGGGGGTCTGCCGGGCGGCCTGCGCGCGCGGGGCGGCGGCGAACACCGCCACTGCCGCAAACCCCATCACGAACGGACACCGTGCGGCGTACGAGCCTTTGGTGTTCTGCATTTGCTTCTCTCCCCCCGCCCCCCGCGTAATATTCAGTGGGATATATCGAGTCCCAGCGATCCGCTCGGGCGCAGGCGCCACCCGACATCACGCTGCACGCCGCTTCCGGCGGACGGCGCCCCACTCCCACGGCACCGCGAAACCACAGACGTCGGGGGTCGGACGGTCCTCTGGCGTGAGGGGCATCGCACACCGTTTCCGCCCACTCCGTCTACGCGGCAATGGAGCCGGGGCGTCTCCCGGGATCCTGCGGCGAAGCGCCGGTACCCTCAACATCCCGAGGATTCGTGATATTCATTCGTATATCACGAAGGATAGCAGAACCCTGCGAACGCATCCGTGCAGTGGATCCTCGCCGGGCTCAACCGCGTGACCGGGAATCTGGCCGGCCTCCGGGGCACGTCGGGCGCGGTCCGCAGCGCGGGTGCGCGACAGCCGCCGGCGCCGGGTCGGAAACGGCGATGGGGGCTCGGCGCACGAGGCAATCGGTAGGCTGGGACGCCCAATGTTCGGCCCACCAGGCTCAGATGTCGTCCCGGCGCGGAAGGTGCAAGGCGGTTCCTCGCCATTGCCCCACTCCTACGTCAATGTGTGACGCGGCGTCCCGCCGGAACCGGCATCATCCGACTCACGCAGATTTACGGTCGGATACCTGTGCATGCGCCCTGAGCCTCGCCGCTCACCTCGATCTCCGGGTCCTCGAGCAGGACATCACCGATGCGGGTGCGCATGATACAGGGCTGATCGATGGGGAGGACATTGAGCCTGGTGGGGAGGAGCACGTCCTCGGCCGATAGGCGCACGGCGCCCTGATCGATACCGCGCTCGGCGCAGTCGCTGGCACCGACTCAGGATCGGCGGCTCTCCGAGGGGCGGGACACGGGACTTACCGCCCGGTGTGCTCGCAGAGATCGCGATCCTCGGCCGCCTCGATCCTCCGTTCGGCCCGCTCGGCAAGAGACTGGAGTTCAACCCGGGCCCACCTAATGGCCTCGGGAAGGGCGGGAAGGTCGGCTGCGCGAATCGCCTGCCATTGCGTTGCGGCTTGAGGCAGAGCGCTCAATTTCTCGACGGATGCGGACAGCAATGCGAGTCGATCGGCCCCTAACACCGTGGCGAGCACGTCCTGAACGTGTCGATACTGCGGGTGCTCGCTCACCGTCTTCCAGTCGAAGAGGTCGCGCGCGGTCAGTGTCCAGCCCCGGTAGAAGAGTTTCTTCGCGATGACCTCTTCGACAGGTTCGAGCGCAAACGGCAGCGTGGGGTCACACTCGGACTTCCGATTCAGCAATGAACCACTGACGATGAAGTCGATTTCCCCGTACGGGTGTTTGAGTTTCACCCACGTGGCGTCTTCCTCGTAGCCGCTCAAACGATCCTCGAGAGCCTCATTGAGCCGCGGCGTCAGGAATCCGATCCACTGAGCATCATGGATGAATAAGTCAACGTCATCGCTGATCCGATGATCAAGGGCCAGCATGAGTCGCGTTCCCCCACCCATCAGCGGGTTCATGGACGCTCCGCCCGCATGTTTCTCGGCATCCGCGGCAATCTCGGCTGCCAGCGCTACGAGCTCGCGCCACGAGCCGTGTTCCTTGAATTGACGGATTTCCTGTTGGGTTATCACGCGGCACTTTCCCATGCCTTCGCGCGCTGCATGCCGTTCGCCACGGTTTCCTGGTACAGGGAGCGGACCGTGAGCCACGTGCCACCGACCTGCAGGGCAGCTAATAAGATGGACTGCGGCGGGCACTCGACAAACAGCGACATCAGGAGCGCTCGACTGAGATCGGATCCGATACCCGCCACTGACCCCGAGCGCAATGCGAGAGCCAGATCGGCCGTAGACAGTACACGCCCGTACGGCGCGTTCAAGTGCCCCGCGATCATTTCCAGATGAGATGTCATCTTCGCAGTCACGTGGCAACTATACCACCGAGGAGCCACTGCGAGATGAAGACTCCCCGTTGACAGTCCTCGGACGTGTCAGGGCCACCGCACACCGTTTCCGCCCACTCCCTCTACGCGAAAACGGAGCCGGGGCGTCTCCCGGGATCCTCCGGGCGCGCCGGCACCCTCGACATCCCGAGGATCGGTCATATTCATTCGTATATCACGAAAGATAGCAGAACCCTGCGAACGCATCCGTGCATTGGATCCTCGCCGGGTTCAACCGAGTGAGGGGGATTCGGGCCGGTGTCCGGGGCGCGACCCGAATCACTCGGCGCGATCCGCAGCGCGGGCGCGCGACAGCCGCCGGCGCTGCCGATTCGGCCGGCGCCGGGCCTGAGACGGCGATGGGGCCTTGGCGCACGAGGCGATCGGAGCGAGCGCTTGGCTCGCGAGCGCCTGCACTTCGCGATCGAACGCGCGGTAGGCGCGGATGAGTGCTGTACCCAACGGCGTCAGCGCCGCTCCCCCGCCGCCCGAGCCGCCCACGGTGGCGGTCGTGACCGGCGTCGCGAAGGAATGATTGAGCTGATCGAGCAGCAGCCAGGCCCGCCGGTAGCTCATCTTAAGGCCGCGCGCGGCCTGGCGCAGCGAGCCGGTACGCTCGATGCCTTCCAACAGCTCCACCTTGCCCGGACCGATCGAGCACCCGGCGGCAAAATCAACCCGAAAACGGACCTGTGTCATTGCGTTTCGCCCGTGTGGCGGACTCGAGGTCTGGTGCATCAGCGGCCTGAACGGTTCGATGAAGATTGCCCCGCCAGCTGACGCCAGGGCGCCGTCCGACGGCGTCCCCGGCGATCCGCCGTTCCCCGCTCCGGCCTGACCTCGAACGGGCGTTCGCGCTGAGCCCGTTCCCTTGCGACTCGTAGGACCGCGACCGATCGTCAGACCCGTTCGCCGCGCATCGCTCAGGCGACGAGCAGCCCCTGCCCGGCCAACAGGCGCAGCGCGCGCTCGAGCGCCCCCGGGTGCGGTGCCTCACTCACCCCGATCGCGCGCAGCCAGTCTCGCTCCAAGCGCGCCGCATCCCGATCCCCGTCGAGCAGGCCGACCAGCGCGCGCAGCGTCGCATCCGCGGCCAGCAGGCCCGAGGCCCCGCGCACCGTGAGCGCCTCGCCGCGCTCGGCCTGCAGACGTGCCACGGCGCTCGCCTGCGGTTGCGCGCCCGCCGCGAGCACGAAGCTCGGCGGCTCGGCGTACATCTCCAGCGCCCCGGTGTCTTCGGACTGCAGCAGCAGGCTCACGAGTTTGCCCTCGGTGAGCGCATCGATGGGCGCGGCGGCGGCGAGCCGCGCCTCGATCCGGGCGCGCAGCTGCGGATACGCCAGCGCCTCCGGAAACACCGCACCGAGCTCGGCGTAGAGGACCTTCGGGACCGGCTCGCTGCAGGTGAGCTCGCGCCCGAAGACGTCGCGAAACGTCACGGCACTCTCGTCCGTCAGGACCGCCTCCGGCACAGCCCCGAGGGAGCTGCGCAGGTACACCTGCGCGAGCGTCGCGGCCGAGGGACGCGCCTCGACCGAACGGTTCGAGCGACACAGGATGCTCTGTCGAAACCCGCTGCAGCCGATGAAATCCAGATACTGCTCGCGCACCAGGCGATCCGGGATCGCCTCGAGCCAGCGCTGCACCGGCTCGGGCAGGCGTGGCCGTTCCCGGGCCGCAAACCCCGACTCGGCGACGAATTGCAGCCCGAGCGCACGCGCCCCGTCCATGAAGTCGAGGAAGTAGACCGGCTCGTTTTCCTCGGCGAGCAGATCGTAGCGGATCAGCGCATCGGAATCGTTGTAGGCGCCGAGCAGGCGCCCGAACAGCTGCCGCTCGAGCGTGTTCGGCGGCATCGCCCCGATGATGAACTCGCACACCTGGCGCGCCTCGCGCACCTTCTCGTGCGGGTCGGCGATGTCCTTGGTGTGAAACACGCTCAGGTCGCGCAGGATCTGGCGCACGTGCCCGCCGGGGTAGGCGTTGTAACTGAGGTAGGCGAGACCCTCGGGCTTCAGGTGCCGGGCACAGATTGAGAGAATCGCCTGCTGCGCCGCCTCCGGAACCCAGGAGTACACGCCGTGGACGAGGATGTAATCGAACTGCCCGGCATCCTCCGGGAACGACCGCACGTCTTCGGCCCGGAATTCGCAAGCGCTCACGCCGCCGCGCTCGGCATAGTCGCGCGCTCGCTCGATCGCGCTCGCGGAGGAGTCGATGCCGAGGCAGCTCGACTGAGGATAGGCCGCCGCGATCGGCACGAGGTGTCCGCCCTCCCCGCACCCGAGCTCGAGGATACGGCTGGTGGCGAGCGGCGGCGCTCGCACCCCGAACAGGGTGGCCGCCGTGGCGATGCGACTCGGAGCGCCTTGGGGGTAGAACTTCCCCGGGTAGTGCAGCTCGTCGTACGGACTCCGGCTGCTCAAACCTCCGACTCTCGATCCTCGGGCCGCTTACGCCGGCGCAACGCCGCGAGCAGTCCGATGAAGCCCGCACCGAGCAGCGCCAGCGTGCCGGGCTCGGGCACCGAGGAGGACGCCCCCGTCAGCGCCGGATCGGGCGAGGTGAGCAGATTGACCGTCGCGGTGCCGGAGAACGACGGGTCGAACACCAGTTGCGAGGTCGTGGAACCCTCGAAGCTCCCGATAAAGAACCGATCGTTGCTCCCGATCACACTCGCCCCCGAAATCACCTGCACGCCGAGGTAGTCCCGAACGAGCGGCAGCTCGGTATACGGATTGGTGCCGTTCAGATAGAGGTTGAAGTCCGTCACCACCGTGCGGCCGGAGACCACACCCTTGGTGGCGATCTGACCATACCCGGACAGCGAGTACGATGCGGCCGAGAGGACCGGGGTGTAATCCACCCGCTCCTTGGTGTGCAGGATGCCGCGGCCACTGAAGGCCCCGAAATCGATCGCGAACGCACTGCCCGAGTTCAGCGTGGCGGTGGCGAAGACGTTCGCGCCGGGCGTCACGGCACCGGTGTCGCTCTTGACCTTGGTGAGGTCGAAGCCGCAGACGAACGGCACGTTCAGCGGCTGAGAACCGCCCGTGCCCTTGGTCTGGTTGATGTTGTAGCCGCCGCTCTCCGTCGCCGCGATGACCGAACCGTTGCCGGTCAGGGTCGGGCCCTGGCCCCATTGGAGGGTGCTGAGCTCCCCCTGCGTCGTGCAGGTCGCGCTCGGCGCCACGGGTCCGGCGTGGGCCCCGATGGGGGCCGCCGCGAAGGCCGCGGCCCAGAGCGCGCGGCGGTGTCTTTTCTGGCGAAGCATGTCGTTCCTCCCGTCCTTTGCCCGCCCAACCCCCAGGGCCGAACGCAGGCTGCTCCAGGTTACAGTGTAAACCGGGACACCGGGGACGCGCTGGCGGCTGTGCCGGGGAGCAGAAGACCTCGAGAGCTCCCCCGGCCGACCGGCCGCGGTGACCGCGAAAACTGTCGAAAAAGTTTACATCGCCTCCCGAAGCCGAAAATCATGAGTCTTCATCTATTTGTTTTTATTGGAAAATCTAGATCGGCACAGCTCTTGCTTGCGTCTCCTCGCCCCCCAGGCGCCCCCGAAGCGTGCGGACCGCGTACGGTCCCACCGGATTCAGGACGGCGACGGGGATAAAGTAAAACACGGAGACAGATCACGATGCGTACTCGATCCCACGTCCGCCACGCCGCGCTCCTCGCCGGCGGCCTGGCCGCCAGCCTGCTCGCCACCAGCGCAGCCCTCGCCGGCAGCATGACCGTCAATTACGACTTCAATTCGCTCGCCGCGAATGGCGCAACCTGCACGACGGGCAATTGCATTCTCGGCAGCAACACCCAGACCTACACCTCGAACGGCATCACCCTGACGGCGCTGTCCTTCGCCCTCAACGAGGTGGGCGCGTGGCAGGGCAATAGCGATGTCTCGCAGCGCTTCGGCGCCGCCGGCAGTGCCGAAGTGGGCCTCGGTGTGGCCTCGGGCAGCGACACGGCGAGCAACGGCAGCTCCCTGGAGATCGCCTCGAACGAGTGGCTGGTCCTCGACATCAGCAACCTGCTCCAGGGCGGCTACACCAGCTTCTCACTCGGTATCGGCTCGATCCAGAGCGGTGAAGGCGGCCAGGTGGACGTGTTCTCGCCGAGCACTGCGCTCAGCGGCACCGTGGGCAACTACTGGTTCAACCCGAGCGATCTGTCACGGCTGGCGGCGGTCACGTCGAACACCGGTGGTGTGCTGCAGAACATCGCGCTCACTGGGCTGACCCAGAATTACCTGGTGATCACGGCCGACAATCCGTCGGCGCCCGCCGGGAACGTGCTCGTGACGAACCTCAGCGCCACCGCGCCGGCGACCCAGACGCCGGAGCCGGGCTCACTGGCAC
>JAJZFQ010000239.1 GCA_021805275.1 Pseudomonadota bacterium | reverse complement strand
TCGATGAGCGCTTCGGACGACTCGACGGCCTGCTCAACAATGCGGCCTGGATCGGTGCGCTGACGCCCTTCGAGCACTATCCGCCGGCGACCTGGACCAAGGTCATGAACATCAATCTGGCGGCACCGTTCTTCCTCACCCAGTGGTGCATGCCGCTGCTGCACAAGGCGCCCGATCCGGTCGTCGGCTTCTCGCTGCATGCGGCGGACCGGGCGTTCTGGGGCGGCTTCGCCATGGCCAAGGGCGCGCAGGAAGCGCTCATCGGGGTGTTGGCCGACGAATATCACGCCGGCAGTGCGCATCCGCTGCGCGTGTTCGGGATCGACACCGGGGCGGTGATGACCCCCGGGCGGCGGCTGCACTACCCGGGTGAGCCGAGCGGGGCGCATCCGACGCCGCAAGAGGTCACCGGACCGTACCTGTACGCCATGGGACCGCAGGCCCGCGGACACAGTCCGCTGCTGCTGCGCGCCGCGGCGCGATAGCCGCATGAACGCCCCGGCGCCCGGCCGGGGGCGCTCGAAGGGCTGCCCGTGCGGCGGCGGGGGCGCATGATCGGCCCGGGGACGGCCGTTCCCAGCGGAATCCCTCCGCCCTTCGTGGTAGTTTTCCCGCTCATCCTCCCATCGCATTTTCGGATTCCGGACGCGCCATGCCCGACTCCCCCCGATCTGCCGCCGCCGCCACCCCCGCGCCGCGCGAGACCCGGCTCGCGGACTACCAGCCGCCCGCCTACCTCATCGATACGGTCCGACTGGAATTCACCCTCGACCCTGAGGCCACCCGGGTGCGCTCGGGGCTTGCGCTGCGCCGCAATCCTGCGCTCGAGCGGCGCGCGGCGCTGCGGCTCGAGGGAGCCGGTCAGCCGGTGCTGGCCATGGCCATCGACGGCATCGCGCTGAGCGCCGAGCGCTGGCGCCTGCAAGACACCGCGCTCGTGATCGATGCGGTTCCGGACAGCTGCCTGCTCGAGATCGAGACCCGCATCGACCCGGCGGCGAATACGGAGCTCTCGGGCCTGTACGTCTCGAACGGTGCCTTTTTCACTCAGTGCGAAGCGGAGGGCTTCCGCCGCATCACCTATTTCCCGGACCGCCCGGACGTGATGGCGCGCTACACGGTGAGCATCACCGCCGATCGCGCCACCTGCCCGGTGATGCTCTCGAACGGCAACCCCGGACCGCTGGAGCTGCTGCCCGACGGGCGCCACCGCATCACCTGGATCGACCCGCACCCGAAGCCCTGCTACCTGTTCGCACTGGTCGCCGGCGCGCTGGTCGCCGTGCGCGACCGATTCACCACCCGCTCGGGACGCGAGGTGGCGCTGGCGATCTGGGTGCGCCCCGGCGACCAAGGGCGCTGCGCGCACGCCATGCGCTCACTGCAGGCGGCGATGCGGTGGGACGAGGAGCGGTTCGGCCTCGAATACGACCTCGACGTGTTCAACATCGCCGCCGTGTCCGACTTCAACATGGGTGCGATGGAGAACAAGGGTCTGAACATCTTCAACACCAAGTGCGTGCTCGCCGACCCCGAGACCGCCACGGACGCCGACTACCAGAGCATCGAGTCGGTGGTCGCCCACGAGTACTTCCACAACTGGACCGGCAATCGCGTCACCTGCCGCGATTGGTTCCAGCTGTCGCTGAAGGAGGGTCTGACGGTCTACCGCGACCAGGAATTCAGCATGGATCAGGGCTCGCGCGCGGTGAAACGCATCGGCGACGTACGCCTGCTGCGCGAGGCGCAGTTCCGTGAGGACGCCGGTCCCCTCGCCCATCCGGTGCAGCCCGACCGCTACGAGGCGATCGACAATTTCTACACCGCGACCGTGTACAACAAGGGGGCTGAAGTCATCCGCATGATGGCCACCATCATCGGTCGCGATGCGTTTCGCCGCGGCATGGACCTGTACTTCGCCCGCCACGACAATCAGGCCGTCACCATCGATGAGTTCGTCGCGGCAATGGCAGACGCCTCGGGCGTCGATCTGAGCCGCTTCAAGGACTGGTACCACCAGGCCGGCACGCCCGAGCTCACCGTCACCGACGAATACGACGACGCCAGCGGCCGCTACGTGCTCAACGTCACGCAGCGCACGCCGCCGACGCCCGGCCAGCCGCACAAGAGGGCGCTGGTCGTGCCGCTTGCCCTGGGGCTGCTCGATCAGACCGGGGCCCCCCTGCCTGCTCGGCTCGCCGGGGAGGCGGCGACGCCCGCCGGCCCGCGCGTGCTGCTGGCCGATGCCGAGCAGTCCCGCTTCGTGTTCGAAGCGCTGCCCCGCCGGCCGGTGCCCTCTTTGTTGCGGGGATTTTCCGCCCCGGTGCGCCTCAGCGGCCTGAGCGCCGCGCAGCTGCGCCTGCTGGCCACCCACGACAGCGATCCGTTCGTCCGCTGGGACGCCGGCCAGCGCTACGCCACCGACGTGATGCTGGCGATGGCACAGGCCTGGCGCCGGGGCGAGACGCCCGAGCTCGAGCCGGCGGTGATCGATGCGGCGGCCGCGACGCTCGCGACGGCCGAGGCCGATCCGGCCTTTGCGGCCCAGGCGCTCGTGCTGCCGGGGGAGGCGTACCTCGCCGATCAGCTCGAGCTCGTCGATCCGGAGGCGATCCACGCGGCACGTGAGGCGACCAAGCGCGCACTGGGGCAGGCGCTGCGCACGGAACTGCGCGCCACCTACGAGCGGCTCAGCGACTCCGGACCGTACCGCATCGACGGCGGGTCGATCGGTCGGCGCGCGCTGCGCAACACCTGCCTCGCCTATCTGCTCGCCGCCGGCGAGGCCGACGGCCTGAGGCTCGCCAAGTCCCAGTTCGACCGCGCCGGGAACATGACCGACGTGCTGGCGGCGCTCGCCGCGCTGTCTCATGTCGAGTGCCCGGAGCGCACCGAGGCGTTGCAGGCATTTCATGCCCGCTGGCACACCGATGCGCTGGTGCTCGACAAGTGGTTCGCCATCCAAGCGTGCGCCTCTTTGCCGCAAACCCCCGCGGCCGTGCGCGCCCTGGCGGCCCATGCCGATTTCGATCTGCGCAATCCGAACCGGGTGCGCGCGCTGGTCGGCACCTTCAGCAGCCGCAACCCGGTGCACTTCCACAGCGCCTCGGGCGCCGGCTACGCCTTCCTCGCCGACACCATCCTCGCGCTCGATCCGGTCAATCCGCAGGTCGCCGCCCGGCTGGTCGCTCCGCTGTGTCCGTGGCGGCGGATGGACCCCGAGCGCCGGGCGAAGATGCGCGCCGAGCTGCAGCGCATCCTGGCGGACGCACGATTGAGCCGCAACACCCATGAGATGGCCGCACGCGGACTCGCCGCTTGAGGGCTGCGGCGCGCCCTGAGACGCGCCACCGGCGATCGAGAGCTGCGCGGTCGCGGCGGCGCGCCACGCGCCGTGAGCCGATGCGCCCCTTTCCATCGATGGGCTGTGTGCTTGGCCACATCCCTGCGCACACGGCTCGGGCACAATAGGCACTGAGGCGCCACCGCCCACGACTCGCGGTGCACCGCCCCTGGCGTACCGGCAGCAGGTCACAGGCGCCGCCCCCGCCGGCCGTCCTCGCTCTCGCCCGGAACCATCCGACGGCGCCCATGCGCCAGGGACCCCGTGAGCGCAAAACCCGTACGGCCGAGGCTCACTCCGCGGTTGACATGCAGGGGGCAGACCGGGCAAGTTCTCCGCTGTCGCCGTTTTGCGACGTTCGTCATCGGGGTTCGCCCGCCGGCCGGCGGCGACGATGACGGCGGTGCCGACGTCGCGGACCCCGCGAGCACGGGCTCGCACCCCGGGACGGATCACGGACTGCGCCGGACGGCGGCGCGGCCCGCTCGATATTTCTAGTTTTTGGGCGGCTGCGGCCGCGACGGCGCGCCGCTGAGGCGGCGCCGGTGGAGAATGTGCATGAGTGTTGAGCCAGAGTCGCTGCGAGTTCCCCCATGGGAGGGCCACAAGCCCCTGCCGCAGCATCCGTGGTGGCGGCGGCACAGCGGCTGGATCGTCGCGGCACTGATCGCGCTGCTCGCCGGTGCCGGCTGGGCCTGGCAGGTTCGCACGCGCAACGTCGCCCACGTCGCTCTGCGCAGCCTGTCGATCGGCACGGTGGAGTACGGCACCTTCCCCGTGCGGGTGAAGGCCACGGGCAAACTCTTTCCGGCACAGTCGCGCTGGATCGCCGCACCGAACACCGGCGTGGTCGAGCAGGTCTGGGTCGAGCCCGGTCAACGGGTTCGTCGCGGCGCACCGCTCGTGACGCTCTCGAACCCGCAACTGGCCAACTCGGCGCAAAGCGCCGTGGCGGCCCTGGCCGCCGCGAAGGCGGAGCTGATCGCGCAGCAGCAGAGCGAACAGAGCGCAGTCCTGAATGAACGCTCAAGGATCGCGAGCATGAAAGTGCACCTGGAGAGCTCCGCGATGCACGTCGCGGCCGACCGCAAGCTCGCAGCCGAGGGGATCGTCGGACACTACCAGTACGCGGACGAGAAGCTGCGCTACGGGCTGCAGCAAAAGCAGCTGCACCTGGAGGTGCAGCGCCTGGCGCGCCTGAGATCGGGCAATCGCGCGCTGCTGCGCGCCGAACGGGAGCGCGTCGAACAGCAGGCCGTGTTGACGGCGCTGCGCGAGTCGGAACTCGCCACCCTCACCGTACGGGCACCGGTCGCCGGCCAGATCGAGGAAATCAACGCACAGATGGGCCAGGAGGTTGCCCTGGGCGCAGACCTCGCGCGCATCAGTTCGCCCGATGCGCTCATGGCGCAACTGCACGTGAGCCAGTACTCCGCAGCGAGCGTCAAGCCCGGACTGCGAGTGAGCATCGACACGCATGACGGCATCGTTGCCGGGCAGGTGCTGCGCGTCGACCCAACCGTCAATGGCGGTGTGGTCACGGTGTACGTGCGCCTCACCGGCACGCTGCCGGCCGGCTCACGCGCCAACGAAAGCGTGGATGCGACGCTGCGCGTGGCGACGCTACACCATGTCGATTTCGTCGCGCGACCGAACGGCGTCGCAAGCGGCAAGAAGGCGCGTGTCTTCGTTCTGACGGCCAAGGGCGGCCGGGCCGTGCGGCGCAAGGTACGCTTTGGCGTCGGCTCGATCCATCGCATCGAAGTGCTCTCGGGATTACATGCCGGTGAGCGCATCGTGCTGTCGGTGCCCTCGGTCGACCGCGACGAGCAGGTGCTCGCACTGCACTGAGCGCAGTCCCCGGCCTCAGTGCGCGGCGGCGGCCAGATCGATCGCGGTCCACGCCATCGCGAGCGCCCCCTCGGCGAGCGCCTGATCGGCATCGGGGCTGACGCAATGGGCCGCGAACTCCGGCTGGTGATTGACCGCCGGCAGGGAATTGATGCCGATCATCGGATGGATCGAGGGGACGGCGAGCGAGACGTTGCCCATGTCGGTCGATGCCGTCGGCCGGTTCTCCCACACCTCGGGGTTCGGAAACGACCGCCCGATCTGCTCGGCGTTGCGCCGATACAGCTCGGCCAGGCGCGCATCGTGGCGCATCTGCGCATACGGCTTCTCGCCCCCGACGATCCGGACACTCGCGCCGGTGGCGAGCGCCCCGGCCTCGAAGCAGCGGTGCACCCGCTCGCGCAACTCGGCCAGCTGTTCGAGCGTTTCGGCACGGATGATGTAGCGCGCCGAGGTGTGCGCCGGCACGACGTTCGGCGCATCGCCGCCGTGGGTGACGATGCCGTGAATGCGATCCGTATCGCGGATGTGTTGGCGCAGCAACCCGATGGCGGTCTGCGCCACGGTGAGCGCATCGGCGGCATTGATGCCGAGCTCGGGGAATGCCGAGGCATGGGACGCCTTGCCGGTGCAGTGGACGTCGAACATCGAGGCGGCGATGATCTTCGCGCGGCACATGTCGATCGGCGCCGGGTGCACCATCATGGCCGCGTCGATTCCGGCGAACGCACCGCGCTCGAGCAGCAGGATCTTGCCACTGGCATTACCGACCTCCTCGGCGGGCGTGCCGATCACACTCACCGTCAGGCCGATCTCGTCCGCGACCTGCGCAGCGGCGATGGCCGCTCCCACTGCAGCGGCGGCGATGATGTTGTGTCCGCAGGCGTGTCCGATGGCCGGCAGGCTGTCGTACTCGGCGCAGAACGCCACGTGCAGCGGCCCGGCGCCGGCGCGGGCGCGAAACGCGGTGGGCAGATCGCAGATGCCCTTCTCGACCGCGAAACCCGCCTCACTCAGACGCTCGCACAGCCACGCGCTCGCCTTCTCCTCCTCGAAGCCGAGCTCCGGGTGAGCATGGATGCGGTGACTCAATGCGATCAAATCGCTGCGGACCGATTCCAGGCGCTCGCGCGCTCCCGCTTTGGCATTGCTCATCACGGCCCCCGCTGATGCTGGCGCGCATCAGCATAGCACCGAGCGCATCGATGCAGCCGTGCGCTCAGTGCTCGTGCCGCGCCTGGCGGCCGAGCAGGCGCGCAAGCGCATCGAGCTGCCCGGCCACGGCCGGCAACAGATCATCGAGCGTGACGATGCCGAGCAGCACTCCGGCAGGATCCACGACCGGCGCTCGCCGTACGCCGCGCCGACGCATCAGCTCGATCGCGTCGGTCAGCTCACTCGATTCGCGCAGCGTCAACAGCTCGACGCTCATGACGTCCCCGACGGTCAGCGTAAACACGTCCGCCCGCTGCGTGATCTCGGCCCGCATGACATCGCGGTCCGTGACGATGCCAAGTGGCCGAGCTGAGGCTCCAGGTTGGTCGACCACGACCACCGCACCCACATGACGGCGATGCATTTCGCGCACCGCATCAAGCACCGGCTCCTCGGCCGTGACCGGATGGACATCGCGGCTGCACAAATCCCCGATTCGCATCGACGCACCTCCCGCACGGCGGACTCTCGCACCCCCGTGCGCCGCGGACCATCAGCACTCATACGCATGGCACGGCGCGCAGCGCCATGCGTCAATAGTTTAAGGAGGTGTTCCGCCGTGAATACCGGGCAAATTGCGAGCATACCGGCCGTGACGGTTCCTGTGGGGGCCTCGCTCGAACAGGCCGCCGAGCTCATGCTGCGCTGGCACACCGGCGCGGTGGTGGTCACGGAGAATCTCGGCGGACACCTCCGTGTCGCCGGCATGCTCACCGACCGGGATATCGTGCGGGCGCGCCTGAAGCACTCCGGCGCGCTCTCGACGCTGAATGTCGCGGACGTGATGACGGTGCAGCCGCTGGTGCTGGAGGCGAACGTCGGCATCGACAATGCGCTGCGCAACCTGCAGGCCCGCGAGGTGCGCCGGGCACCGGTGGTCGATCGCGACGGCGCACTGCTCGGGGTGGTCTCGACGGACGATTTGCTGCGGGTCATCGCCGCGCAGCTCGACGGCCTGGCGCAGCTGGTCGGCCGGCAAGGTCACTGCACAACGCCCTGAGCGGGGTCGCAGCCATCGCTCGGTCGATCTTCCGTTCAAATACAAACGATTGCATTCCAATCGGAGAGCGCCCCGTCAAGAACTCCCCACGGCCCGCATACGTTGCTCCCGGCATCGGCGCACCGCTGCGCTGCGTATCGTACCGTTATCAGAGGGCGTGGCACCCGCTGCGCACACCGATCAACAACCGGAGGGTTTCATGCGGCATGCAGGCGCGCGGCAAATGTTCCCGCCGGTACGAACGGTCGGAGCATGAGCACCGAGCGAGGGACACAACCGGCGAGCGAACTGAGCGGCGAAGCGGTGCTCGCGACGCTCGATGCGGCCCCGACGCAGCAGTGGCTGAACGGGCTGCTCGCGGCGCTGCCGATGGCCGCCGCCATCGCCGATGAGACGCTGTGTCTGCTCGCCGTCAATCCGGCGTTCTGCGCCGTGCTCGAGCGCAGCGAGCCCGCGCTGATCGGCGTGCGCGTCGCGGCACTGCTCAGCCTGGAGGCCTGGGAAAGTGACTTCGAGCTGCGTCACCTGCCGCTCGAACCGGGTCGCAGCCGCTTTGCTCCCGCCCATGTCCGCCGCCTCGATGGCACCAACGCCGAGCTGACCGTGACGCTGGCGGGATTGAACGCGCCGACCGAGCGTCCGCTGCACCTGATGACGCTGCAGATGCAGAGCAACTCCCGGTGGGCGACGGACGAGGTGCCCGCGGCGATCGAGAGCGAAGTCCCGATCCTCTGCCGGCCACTGCTCGATGCCGCCGGGCGCTCAGTGCCGATCCTCGCGCTGCAGTCCGGACTGCTGCGCGGCGCCGATGTGCGCCGGCAGATCGAACGCGTGGCCGCCGTGATGCGCCGCGAGCAGCGAACCGGCGTGAACCGAACGTACATCGTGCCGGTGCCGTTCAGCGTCTTTTCCGAACGCGAACACTCGATGGCGTTCCTGGCTGCGTGTCGCGCACTGCCCGAGGCGTTGCGCCAGAGTCTGATGCTCATGCTCGATGCGCTGCCGCCGAACCTGCCCCCCGCCGCGCTCGCCGCGGCGCTCGAGGCCCTGCGTCCGTTCGCCGGCCAGCTCGCCCTCGCGCTGGAGACGCCCGATGCGCTGCCGGAGTCGATCGCAGACCTCGGCATCGCGATGCTCGCCCTGCCCGCCGAGCGCCTCGCCGACGGCTACCGCAGCGACCCGCAGCGGCTCGAGGCACTCGCGCCCCGGCTGCACGCGCACGGCATAGCGCTGCTCAGCGCCCATTGCACAACGCAGGCCGACGCGCAGTTCGCACAGCGCCTCAACGTCGACTACCTGTGCTGTACCGGTGAGCTGCGCGAGCTGCCGCGATCGCGCCTCTTTTCACTCTCCGGGGTCGAAGGACCCGCCGGGCGCATCCCTCTGCTGCCGCACACGGCGATCATCGAGGCCACCGACAGCGGCATCGTCTACATCGACGCGACGCATCCCGATCAGCCCATCGTGCGCGTCAACCCGGCCTTTCTCACCATGACCGGGTACGCCGAACACGAGGTGCTCGGGCGCAACTGCCGCTTCCTGCAAGGCGCGGACACCTCCCGCGCGACGATTGCGCAGATCGGCGCGGCCATCCGGCGCGGCGAACCGGTGCGATGCGAACTGCTCAACTACCGCAAGGACGGCTCGACGTTCTGGAACCAGCTGCTGATCTCCCCGGTACGCGACCACGCCGGGCGCGTCATCGCCTTCGCCGGGATGTTGACTGACGTCACTGCCCGGCACGAGGCGCAGGCGGCTCAGGATCACTTCGCGCAGATGCTCGAGGGCATCAGCGATACGCTGCCGGGCTTCGTCTACCAGATCAGCCAGAGCGCCAAGGGCGAGCCGCACTTTACCTACCTCGGCCGCTCCGCCGCAGCGC
>JAJZFQ010000159.1 GCA_021805275.1 Pseudomonadota bacterium | reverse complement strand
ATGACCCTGATCGTGGACATCATCCGTAGGGCGCTGGAGAGATGGTCACGATGCCGTGGCGGCACGGTGAACGGGACGAAGACTCAAGCAGAAAACTCCTGAGCCAAAGCGACGTATCTCAACGGCCAGCGCGCGCCATGAGGGTATTGCGAGGGGCTGACAGGGACAATCGAAATTCGTCATCGGTCACAAGTCATCGCAGACACCTCAGCACAGCGGGCGTCGTCCCGCGCCAACTCCCTGAGAGCCGTCCACCATGCCCTGGAATCGGCGTTCACGATTGATGGAATACGCACTCCGCTTGCTTCTGCTCGTTCATCGTTCGCTCTCGGCATGCGGCCACTCGTCGCGGCCCAGAGCATCGGCCGCTCTGTTCAAAGGCGGACGAACGGGGATGCCGGAGTTCTTGCTTTGATGTACTCAGCATGTGATGCATGGCTGCCGGGCGGCACGTGCCGGTATGTTCGGGCGGCGAATCGGACCGCCGCCAAATTCAATGAAACACCCATGCGTCCAGAAAATGAGGTGCAAGAGAGTGCACGGACAACTGCGCGGTGGGACTGACCCTCGATAGCGCACATTGTCCAGGACGTATTTTTGTCGCTGCGATTTCCGCCTTCTTCAGAGCTGTCTGATTTCCGCAACGAAGGAGTCTTCGCCAGGAAGATGGATAGATAAATACACGCTAAAACAGATAGTTACGATCGATTCTGGCGACTACGATGCATCCATTCTTTTGTATCTTTACAGATAATACGTTCTGTGATATCAACAACGCCAGGAAAAATGGATGGAGATGCGCGCGCATTTCACCGCAGGAACTGCGCTCACACTCCAGAAAAAATAGAAACCAAATGGGGAAGTCATGGCGAACCGTCACTTAAATTTGTCCCGAGATCGATATGACGTTGCGACTGCAGTTACGGCCATTCTCCTGTGCGTTACTGCCGGAGTCAGCGAGGCATATGCAAGCCCGAGGCATGCTACGCAGCCCCAATCGTCGCAGATAGCGCCCACTCGAACTGTCAAGCGCAAGAAGGGCCATAAAGCCGCCGCGACCGGTCCCATTGCTCCTCAGGCGCAGGTTCCACCCACACAACTAAGTGAAGTCGTTGTTACAGGCTCGCGCATCGAAACACGTCACGCGCATCTGACGGCGTTTCCGGTAGATACCGTCGTCAACTCTGCCTACATGGACGAGCACGGGTACACTAACGTCGCCAACGCATTGAACTCATTGCCTGAAATGCAAGGCAGCACGACACCCGCTGGCGCGCAAAACAGTTTTGGCGTCGGCGTTAATTATGTAAATCTTTACGGCCTGGGGTCGAATCGGACCCTAGGGCTGGTCAACGGGCTGCGCTATGTCTCGGATAACCCGGCGAACATTTTTGCGAATTCGGGCGGCACGCAGGTCGACTTGAACAATTTCCCGTCATTCTTCCTTAAGCGAGTACAGATTGTTCCGGCAAGCGGGGCTGCGGTTTATGGCGCAGATGCCGTCGCAGGCGTCGTGAACATCCAAATGATCCAACATTACGTTGGCGAAGAATTTCAGGGGAGCGTGACGAACTCGGCCGCATGGGACGCTGGTGAATATGACGTAGAAGCGGCATTCGGTAGAGATTTCCTAAATCACCGCCTCAATCTTGCGTTCGACGCGGAATATGACCAGACCACTGCCGTCAGTTACGCGCAGCGCCCTTGGGGGGCGATTCAGCAGCAATTTGCGCCCAATCCATCCGCAACCGGACCGGCGCAGATCGTTGCCGACAATGCGCGCTTTTACGGAGTCACCAACGGCGGGTTGCCAGTTAACCCAAACACATTTGGTTTGATCTATTTGCCGGGAACCAATACCCCGGCGATGTTCGCCAATAACGGAAACTTGGTTCCATTTAATCCGGGTACGGTCTACGGACCGTCAGCCTACAACGGGTTGAACGGAAATCCGCTGTATGATTCTCAGTCCAGTGGTGGCGACTCTCTCAATTTAGCGCCGCTCTCATCTCTTCAGGCGCCACTGAAGCGAGCGCTGTTCTATGGGATCGCGAGTTATAATTTCAGCCGATCTTTGCATTTCAGAACCTCCGTGTCTTTGAATTATGTCGGCGCCCGTCAGGCTTACAATCAGCCAAATTATTCCTACACGGGATTCGGAACGTCAAACGCAGTTGATCAACCGGCGCCTGGTACGGCTTGGTTGATCAATGCGACAAATCCATTCTTGAACAGCCAGGCGCAATCCGTGCTCGCGGCGGATGGCATCACGCAATTTTACCTAAATCGCAGCAATGTGGATGCCACTCCGTCGCCGATCAACGCCTTCGTTCGCACTTTCAACATTAATTCAGAGCTGAACGGAGATTTTCACCTGCTCAATCGGCGCTTTGACTGGAACGTGTCGTATTCGCACGGGGAAGCGTACTCCAGCTATTCGAATTATAATTTTGTGTATGGCAACTCTCAGTACAACGTACCGAACGTTCTAGGGTATGCGCTCAATTCAGTAATGGGCCAGAATGGACAGCCAGAATGTAGTGTTACGCAGCAGAATCCAAATTCGACAAATCCATATATTGCGAACTGCGTTCCGTTCGACCCATTTGGAGTTGGCAATAACAGCGCCGCCGCTATCCGGTACGTCACGGCTAACTTTGGCAACGCCGCTGTCAACTGGCAGGACGATGCCCAAGCGAATATTCAGGCACCTATTTTGTCTCTGCCTGCAGGCAAAGTTCGGCTTTCGGCTGGTGCTGAGTCGCGATACGAGTATGCCAGCTTCAATCCATCCCTTGCTTCACTTGAGGGCATTGGTTATTCGGTGCCGATCACTTCAACGCACGGGCATTTCGCTACGCACGAGATCTACACCGAGATGCGTATCCCGTTGCTCGGTCGACGATATCATTGGAAATTCGCTCATACGCTGAGCTTCGATGCGGCCTTTCGGCGAGTAGACAGCAGTCTGGCTGGATACAACAGTGCATGGAATTTTGGCGTAGTTTTTGCGCCAACTCGTGACATTGCATTCCGATTTGGCCGGGCTCGCACTTACCGTGAGCCCTCGTTGCAAGAGGCGTTCTCACCGACAACCAGCGCATTTGATACCGGCACGGATCCTTGCACTGTGGCCAACATTAACTCGGGTCCGAATCCAGCGGCCAGACAAGCCAATTGCGCGAAGGCATTTGCGGCTATTGGCGCAAATCTGGCGACCTTTACGAGTTCAAATGTGGAGAATTTCACTATTCCGGTCACTGCGGGTGGAAATCCAAATTTGAATAACGAGACGGCTCATTCGATGAACGTCGGGGTGGTTTTGACGCCGCGATGGGTCCCGGGCCTCACAGTGAGCGCGGATTACATTCAGATTCTGGTCAGTCAAGCGATCGAATACGCGAGCGTTGGCGTACTGATGGAACAGTGCTACGACGCACCGACCTACGGGACTGCAACGTGTAATGATTTCACACGGCAGGCGGGTACGGGACAGGTGGTCAGCGCAAACGAAACATTCATAAACGCTGGATTCAACCACTTGCGGCTCATTCAATATAAGTTGAATTACTACCATTCGCTGAGGAGTCTGCCGCTATTGGATCGCTTTGCGGACCCGGGCCGGATTTCACTGACGGTCAATGCGGCTGATATGCGTGAAAACAACAGTTCCGTATCCGGAAAGGGATTTGATGTCATTGAAAGCGCGGACACGATTGGTCTTCCGCGGTGGTCATTTCAAGGAACTCTTGGATATCACCGCGGACCGTTCCGGGCGTATTGGCAGACCAACTACACTTCTCGTGAGTACTTCAATTTGACCTACACCGCGTCCAATCAGCTCCCGCTCACGATCCCGTCAAGTACAATTCACAATATTGATTTGCTGTACAACTTCAGTAGGCATTATCAGGTCGGGGTGCACGTGTACAACGTTTTCAATAAGGCGCCGCCGCAACCGTGGACCTACGGCCCGGCGAGCTTGGGGCGCATGTTCGAATTGAGTGCGCGTGCGAGATTCTAGGCTGTGACGTAGTCAGACGTGGCGCATCGAGAATGCGCCACGTCTGCGGCGCTGCGATATCGTGCTTAACAAAGCAGTTCGTACGTAGGTGCAGTTCGTGATCAGATGAGGATGTCCTTGCGGGGTGATGCGAGAACATGCCCGCAAGCCCGGTCGAGTAACATTGAAAACGAGTCCTATCTGGGTAGGACCATGGGTGCATGGGTGTGGGCCGGAGACAGCCCGGAGGAGGCAATCGGTTCGCCGGGATTTTCGAGCCGCTGCACCTACAGGTGCTTGACGATGTATTGGGCCGCGGGTCGGTATGCGTAAATGGTGACGCGGAACTCCTGGGGCGGCCGAAGAAGCTCAAAGCGCAATGCACATGAGCTCCCGGTTCAGGTGAGCGTCCCTCCGGAGCCAGGAGGGTGAAATCCAGGAAATGGGTTACGAGCCAGCGTTAGGGCAACTTTGCGCTTCTCGCGTTGTGATTGTACCTGCTCCTCGGCGAGTCGGGCGCGGCGATACCGCTGGGCTGCGCGCAGGAGCGAGTCGGCATTGTCATCTGAACCAGCCGTGCCGTGCCGTTCAGTGGTCGTGAATTCGGGGCGGCATCGTATTGTGAGGCTCGCGTTGGCGGGAAGCCCCCGGGTCAGAGGAACGTCCAAATGACGCCGACCGACACGAGGTCAGGGTGCCCTCCGTAGGCCGTGAACCGTTCGTACTCGGCGCGCAGGCCCCAATTCCCAAACTGCCATTGTGCGCCGGCGCCGAGCGCCAGTCCCGTGGTCGTCCTGCTGGTCGCTAGGGATTGATTCTGGCAGCCGAGTACTCCGCAAAAAATGCCCCGCGGGAGGTAGCTTGCGTTCAAGTTAGAGTTGATTCGGTCGACGCCGGCCTTCAAATAGATGTCGACAATCGGTACCGGCAGGTAAAGCATCGCGAACGCCGCCTCGCCCTTCTGCCCTACATTCGCGCTGGAGACGACGCCCGCTGTTCCGCCCACCGTGGCCAAGTTCGAGACGCCGCCGCTGCCGAGATCGAAGTAATCGACCTCGGCGCCGAGCATCTCCAGGCCGCGGACCCCGAGACTGAACTGGTAGCCCGAATCGGATCGATCGAAGCTGCTGAGCGGGCCGCTGCCGAAGGGGAGCGGACTGCTGTCCCGAGCGCGCAGGTTCGAGCGCGCGTAGGCCGCACCGACATACATGTTGAACAAATTGGTCGCCGCATGGGCTTGCGGCAGGACCGTGAGTGTCGCGGCGAGCAGCACTGTCGTGGCGGCGTGGCGCGAGATGCGGCGGGAAATAGGTGAACTGGACATGGCGTGATTCTCCTTCGACTCCACTCTGTCGGACGCGCGCCGCACCATGGTGCGGGCTCAAGGCTGAGCCTGAGTGCAGCGCGCGGAATTCGTCTGGCCCGAGGACCGTCGCAACTGAAAGTCCGTCCGCGGGTCGGGATGCGCTGCGCCGATCCCACGTTGTCGCGAGATCGAGACATTGCGGTCGCCGATTCTGCCTCAGCACATCCTAACGGATTGTACACGAGCGTACGTGTTCTGCTCTCGGGAGCCGCGAGGCGCCGTTGGATGACGGGCGCATGAAGAGGCCGCTCGGTACGCCGATCCGGAATCGCGTACATGTTGTGTCGCGAGCGATAGGCACAGATTTGTGCTGCAGGAGCGCATGGGCGAGGTCGTCGAACAGACCTGGCGTGACCCGCCGAGCATTCTCGTCGCGCCGCGCTGCGAGATTCAGCAGCTTTCGCGCCGGCATGGATTTGCCAGGTAGCTCGTGACGGGGAGTATGCACGGGACAAAAAGCCGTGCCAGAAAAGCGCGCTGGATCAGGATGGCCGGCGGGGCGCGCGGCCGGATCGCAAGTGACGCGCGCTATTTCGGGCTCGAGAGTCTCTGGTAGATCTCCAGGTACTGGCCGCTCTGGCGCGTCCAGGAGAAATCCTTCGCCATGCCGTTACGCATGATCCGTCGCCACCGCGTCGGGTCGGCGTACCAGTCGAGCGCGGTGTTCAGAGCCCACTCGAGGGCCGGCGCGTCGAAGTCGTTGAAGACGATACCGGTTCCCTGACCGCTGGCCGGATCGAAATGCTCGACCGAGTCGGCGAGTCCCCCGGTACGCCGCACCACGGGCACCGTCCCGTAGCGCAGACTGTACATCTGGTTCAGTCCGCAGGGCTCGTAGCGCGAGGGCATCAGGAACAGGTCCGATGCCGCCTCGATCCAGTGCGCGAGTGCATCGTCGTAGCCGCGGTGGAAGATGACCTGGCCGGGGAACTGCTCGGCGAGGTCGCGAAAGAACTGCTCGTAGGGGGCGTCCCCCGTGCCGAGTACGACCAGCGCCAGCGCTCGCGCGCGGAGCACTCGCGGCAGCACCTCGATCATCAGATCGATACCCTTCTGCCGGGCAAGCCGGCTGACGATGCCGGCGAGGGGGACCGACCCATCGGAGGTGAATCCCAGACGCGAGAGGAGCGCGCGCTTCAGGTCGGTCTTGACGGCGAGGTGTTCGGCATCGAAGTGCTGCGGCAGGTTCACATCGACGCGCGGATCCCAGATGCCGTAGTCGACGCCGTTCAGAATGCCCGTGAGGTCGAGCTCGCGCATGCGCAGCGAGTCCTGCAGTCCCATGCCGTACTCGTCCGAACAGATCTCGCGCGCATGCGTGGGACTCACCGTGGTGAGCGCATCGGCGTAGAGAATGCCGTGGCGCAGAGGATTGATGACTCCGGCGCGCAGATCGTCTTGGTGCAGCAGGAACGCGTGATCGCCGAGGGCGAGGTCGCCCACGTCCGTGGCGGAGAAGATCCCCTGGTAGCCGATGTTATGGATGGTCAGCACCGAACGGGCGGCCGCAAACGCGGGCTCTTGCGCAAAATGCGTGCGCAGCAGCAGCGGCGCGAATGCGGTGTGCCAGTCGTTGCAATGCACGATCTGCGGTGCCCAGCCGAGCCTGCCGCAGGCGATCAGGGCAGCGCGGGTGAAGGCGAGAAAGCGCAGGTGCTCGTCCGGATCCCCGGTATAGAGCGTGGGGCGTCCGAAGAGCACCGGGCACTCGATGAGATACGCCAGCGCCCCGGAGCCGGGGAGGGAGAGCTGCCCGACGGAAAAGACATACCGGTGTGTGCCGACCTCGAGCGCGACGTTCTGCAGGCCCTCGACAGGCCGTGGTCCGTATCGTGACCGCTCGATACTGGCATAGCCGGGGATGAACAGTCGCACGTCATGGCCGCCGGCATGGAGGCACTCGGCGAGGGCGCCGGCGACGTCCGCCAGGCCCCCGGTCTTGCAGAGCGGGGTCGCTTCCGAGGCCAGGATTGCAACGCGCAGGCTCATGGAGTCTGGGTCCGGATTATCATGGGGACGATGCGCCGCTTCCTCATTGCCGTGGTCCTCGCGCTGCTGCTCGCGCTCTCGATCGGGGTCGGGGTGCTCGTGGCCCGCTGGCCGTGGCTGTAGGCCGGAGTGTACCGGAAGGGTGCGGCATTCCGGGGTGCGCGGCGACGACGGGTCTGGGATCGCCATGCCGCGGTGTGCTGTCAAGCTGCCGCAACATGCGTATCTGATTGAATTTTAAAGTATTTAAGGCGTCGCTCGCTGTCTGCGGTGCGCCCCCCTGCTAAACTAGAGGCCTTCTCCCACACAGTGAGCGGCACGCTCTGGCCGGACCGGCGAGCGGTTCACGCCCGGCGCCCGGAACGCCTCCATCATGTCGGCCTCCCCCTACGAACAGCTCGAAGAGGAATTCAAGCGGCTGCACGCGCTGCGCGGTGCGCTCTCGCTGCTGCGCTGGGACGCCGCAGTGATGATGCCGCGCGGCAGCGCGGACGTGCGCGGCGAGCAGCTCGCGGCGCTCGAGACCGAACACCATGCACTGCTCACGGCCCCGCGCATCAGCCGGCTGCTCGATCGGGCGCAAGCCAACACCCAGGGGCTCGAGGACTGGCAGATCGCCAACCTGCGCGAGATGCGCCGTGAGCGCGATCACGCCATCGCCACCCCCGTGTCGCTGATCTCGCGCCTCACCAAGGCCGTCTCGCGGGCCGAGGTCTGCTGGCAGGATGCTCGCGCCAAGGGTCGCTTCGACCTCTTGACACCGCACCTGGAGGAGGTCGTGCATCTGGTGCGCGACAAGGCGGCACTGCTCGGTCAGGCGCTGAACCTCGCGCCCTACGACGCGCTGGTCGATGAGTTCAGTCCCGGCATCACGACCGCGGACATCGATGCGATGTTCAAGGCGCTCTCGCGGCGGCTGCCGGCGCTGATCCGCGAGGTGATCGGCGCTCAGGAGAGCCACCCACCGCGCCCGCTCGAGGGCCGCTTCCCGCATGCCAAGCAGCGGGCCCTCATCATGGAGGTGATGAAGCAGATTGGCTTCCCCTTCGATCGCGGCCGCCTCGATGAGAGCGAGCATCCGTTCACCGAGGGCGTGCCGGGCGACATCCGCGTCACCACTCGCCTGGATGTCGCGGATCCCTTCACCGGGCTGCTCGGGGCGATGCACGAGACCGGGCACGCCATGTACGACCTGGGGCTGCCGCAGGACTGGCTCGACCAGCCGGTCGGCCGCGACCGCGGTATGGCGCTCGAGGAGAGCCAGTCGCTGCTGATGGAGATGATCGTCTGCCGCAGCCGCCCGTTCGTGCGCTACGTGCAGCCGCTGATCGCCAAACACTTCGGCCTCGGTGGTACGGAGTGGGAGGTGGAGAACGTGTATGCGCACCTGACGCGGGTGCGCCGTGGGCTGATCCGGGTCGATGCCGATGAGCTCACCTACCCGCTGCACGTGCTGCTGCGCTACGAGCTGGAGAAGCAGTTGCTGCTCGGTGAACTCGCGGTGCGCGATCTGCCCGAGGCGTGGAACGAGGGGATGCAGCAGCGCTTGGGGATCCGGCCGGCGAACGACACCGAGGGGTGCCTGCAGGATGTGCACTGGGCCGTCGGTTCGTTCGGATATTTCCCCTCGTACGCTCTCGGCGCGATGATCGCAGCGCAGCTGTACGAGAGTCTGCGCAACGACGTGCCGACGCTCGATGAGCAACTCGCCCGCGGGGAGTTCTCCGGACTGTTCGAGTGGTTGCGTACCCACGTGCATGGGCTCGGCGCGAAAGTGCCGGTGCAGGAGCTGTTGCGCGGGGCCACGCGCAAACCGCTCTCCGCCGCGGCCTACATCCGCTACGTGGAGGGGAAGTATCTGGTGCCCGCCGCGAGCGAGGCCGCATAGATGGACGCACCGGTGCATTTGTCGCGGACGTTGGTGCGTCTGCAAGCGAAGCTGCGCGGACAGGTGGGCAAGGCCATCGAGGACTTCGCCATGATCGGCCCGGGCGACCGGGTCATGGTGTGCCTCTCCGGCGGCAAGGACTCCTA
>JAJZFQ010000106.1 GCA_021805275.1 Pseudomonadota bacterium | reverse complement strand
GAAAATACACTAAAGTGTCGGTGCGCGTCCAAATGGACCCCCTCCGCACTGTGATCAGCGTACGTCGAGGACGCGGCGTTGAGCGTCCGCAAATGGCCGATTGCGGAAGCTCCCAATGGTCGTCGGTCTCGGGTCGTTGGTTGATGATGAGTTGAGGGATGGCTATCGCGGCCTCTGATTCGCACTTGGAATCCGAGACCAGTGCCCAGTGCGACTCTGAGTGCGAATGCTGGGGCAAGACACGGCCTGATCTCAATCCGTATGTCTGAGCCAGAGATTGAGGTGCTGTTCCGGACATACCACGAAATTCCAGCTGTCGCTGACGGAAATTCATGATAACGTGATTGCATGCTGGAACGCCCTCGGTTACTTGACCAGATACGGCGTGGACTCAAACGTAGCCGTATTGTTGCGCTGATCGGTCCGCGACAGAGCGGGAAGACTACGCTGGCGCGGCAGATTGTGCCAAATGGAACCGGCAACTATTTCGACCTAGAGGATCCGACAAGTCGCGTACTTCTCGCCGAGCCCATGACGGCTCTCCAGGGCCTCCGTGGCGTTGTCGTCATCGATGAGATTCAGCACCGGCCCGATCTCTTTCCGGTGCTCCGCGTACTGGCCGACCGAAAGCCGCTGCCTGCGCGATTTCTGATTCTCGGCAGCGCATCACCTGAGCTCCTCCGGCAGTCTTCAGAAACTCTCGCCGGTCGAATCGAGACGATTCCTGTTGCAGGGTTCAGCCTCGATGAGCTTGGTCCTCGGGCTCTTGCCCGCCATTGGCACAGGGGAGGATTCCCACTTTCCTTCCTCGCCCGAACGAATGCAGACAGCTTTGCTTGGCGACAGCAGTTTATCCAGACGTTTCTAGAGCGAGATTTGCCCCAGCTCGGCATCACAATTCCAGCTTCAGCTCTGCTTCGCTTCTGGACCATGGTGGCGCACAGTCATGGGGGAATCTGGAATGCCGCTGATCCTGCCCGGTCGCTGGGCATCGGCGAATCGACGGTGCGGCGCTACCTTGATCTGTTCACGGGCCTGCTCGTTGTAAGGCAGCTGCAGCCGTGGCATGAAAATTTGAGCAAACGCCAGGTCAAGGCGCCGAAGGTATACGTGCGCGATAGCGGCCTGATGCATACGCTGCTCGGCATTCGGAGTGAGCGAGATCTGCTATCCCATCCGAAGAGTGGTGCATCTTGGGAGGGATATGCCGTCGAGGAAGTGCTCAGCGTGCTTGAGCCTGAGCAGGCATACTTCTGGGCGACACATCAGGGCGCTGAACTCGACCTACTTCTGTTCAAAGATGGTCGCCGCCTGGGTATCGAGATCAAACGCAGTGACGCGCCAAGCATCACACCGTCGATGCGAATTGCCATCGCTGATCTCGGACTGGATCGATTGATGGTTCTTTACCCGGGCTCACGCGCATATGACTTGAATTCGCAAGTCCGTGTCATGCCGCTGAGTTCTCTGGCGACAGGTGATTTCCTTTCCGCGATTCGCAAGTCAATGCCGCGGAAGCGCAAAAGGCATTCCTGACTTGCGCATTCATCATTTTGTGCGGTCAAGGTGGTCGCAGTGCGGACAAAGTACTAAAACGACCCGAAGCGGTCCGACCGAACGGCGGCTATGTGGCGGACGCGATGGCGTCGCCAGCCGTCTGTGGAATGGGAAGTGCACCCGCTACACTGCCGGTCACCACGGCCCGTAGCCATCACCCGCTTCAATCGACTTTATACCGCGCACTCGCGAATGCACGGTTAATACAGCCAGCGGAACTAACTGATGGCTGCGTTACCCGATGACGGTCAAGGTCGAGGTGAATCTAAACGAGCAGCGATCCCTGTTTCCGTTTATGGACGTACAGCTCGATCTGCTCGATGACGACGGAGAGCTTACGAACTGCTCCGCCCGCTCCTACGATATCCACGAAATGCTGGGCACCAAATTGAGAGCGCTGATGCAGCGCAAGCAAGGTCGAGATCTCTTTGATCTCTATCACGCCGCGACTTTTGGACCCCGTGCGACGCCAACTCGTGCCATCGATGGCGGACGCGTGATTGAAGCCTTCAACTGGTACCTTGAGCATGAAGGTACGCGAATGGGACGGGACGAGGCGGAGCGCCGCTTGACCGGACGCCTCGCAGATCGAAGCTTCCGGAACGACATGCGCCAACTCCTCCGTTCCGACTACGGCCCTTACGATGTTGATGCAGCGGCGGATCTCGTGCGAGGAATGTGCCTGGCTCAGCTCCAGTAATATCTCGGCTACCTGTTCTTGGTGAGAATGTCCCAGATTGACCTGTTGCCGCCGTTCGCGAAGGTCCGCCTTGGGGAGAGCCGCCGATTGCGTCACGGCTGGCGCATCGAGCCGAAATGTAGCAGCCGACCGGAATCGCAGCTGCGGCTAATATTTGCGTAGCGCTCCGAGGATTGCATACTCCCGGGCCAGTGGAGGCCGGCCACTTTCCCGGCGGGGAATCGTTGTAAGGCGGTTCAAGGGCGGTCATTCTTTGCGGAATGGACGCGCCACAACGTGCTGCGGAGGGCGGTGCTGTACACGGGCACGGTGTGGCGCAGGCTCGGCACCGGCGTTCGAATTCTGCCACGGCGCTGAAGCTGAAGGGCGCGGGCGGCATCCGTATCTGGCCGACCGCTGGCCGACCTACATCGCCCGCGAACTGATCCTGTTCTGCGAGGGCGAGCGCACCAATTCCGGCGACGCGCCGATGGTGTAGGAATCTTCCCATCTGACCTTGTAGGATGTTATCGCGTCGATGGCCGATGCAGCCTCGCGCAAACCTTGATGGGCGCGCGAGCGGAGAACTGCGATGAAAAAGACGGTCTTCTCGGCAGCAGTGCTGGCACTTGCGACCTTCACGGTCATGGCTGCGTCGCCGGATCACAAGACGCTTCTGCATATTCCCGGCAGCAGCACGCAGGGGTACACTCGCGCGCAGATCCTGAGCTTGTTCGTGGCACCTGATTGGTGGCCGCAGGATCATCCGACGATGCCGCAAATCGTCGCGCACGGACGCGGCAAGGCATGGCCTTGTGCACGTTGCCATCTGCCGAGCGGGCTGGGGCGGCCGGAAGATGCAGCGACGGCTGGGTTGCCGCTCGCTTATATCCTCGAACAGGTCAAGGCATTCCGCGATGGCGAACGCGCTAGTCCGATCATGCACGAGGAATTGAGCCATGTCAGCGATGCCGACGTGAAGCGGGCAGCCGGCTATTTCTCCTCGCTGCGTTTCACGCCCTGGACGCGCGTGATTGAGACGGCGAGCGTGCCGAAAACCCACATGGAGTACTACGGACTGGCGCCGACCCAGGGCGCTGGCAACGAAGCGATCGGCAACCGCATCATCATTGTTCCAGCGAACCCGAAACTCACCTGGTTGGGGGACACGCGTTCGGGATACATTGCCTACGTGCCGCCCGGCAGCATCGAGCGTGGCGCGACGATCGCTGCGAAAGGCGAGGGTGCCGCGCCAGCGTGCGAGTCGTGTCATGGCCCCAACTTACGTGGCACCGGCGATATTCCACCGCTCGCTGGGCGCATGCCGACCTACATCGTGCATCAGTTGCTCGACTTTCAGGACGGCAAGCGCCGCGGCCCCGCGACGCTGCCGATGCAGCAGGAAGTGTCGAAGTTGACACTCAATGACATGATTGCCGTCGCTGCGTACGCTGCTGCGCGCAAACCCTGATTCAGAAGGAGAGCCGTGATGAGAGTTCCAATGCGCTCGGTGTTGATCACGCAATGAGGTGCTGCCGGTTCATCAACATCTACCTCCTCTCTCTCGTTGCAATCGCTCAATCGGTACCGTCCTGCCCCATGCGAGTGGCCGCTTTAGCCGACAGCGGAAGTCCAGTCCCGTCGCTGACTGCAATGCATAGCCTTCTGACGAGGTGAGCGATAGCGCTAGCGGCATCTAAATCGCTCTTGGAAATCACAATCCGAGGCAAGTGCTACGGTGGGTGCGAATGCTGGGGCCATGCCCGGCAATCCGCGGCAATGACACGGGTGAGCCCCAACGGGCTCTGGCCATGGAATTGCCCAAACAATCAGAAATTTCCCGCCGCCGCTGTTGCCGCAGCTTGCCCGGCATGGCCTGGGAATGGAGCGGGTGATGGGAATCGAACCCACGTTAGCAGCTTGGGAAGCTGCAGTTCTACCATTGAACTACACCCGCGCGGGTCGCGAGATATTAAGGAATCCAGGGGCCTCCTGGCAATTCTCTGGCGTCGCTGGCCAAACGCGGATGCCGGGGATTGGGCCGAACCGATCCGATAGCCGCACGGCCCCGGGGTGGATCCCCTTGCGGGCGCCCCTGCCGTCGCGGAAGATGCCGCATTCATGCCGGGGAGAGCATGCATGCAAATCGAGCCTCGTAGACGGAAACGGCGCAATTGCCCGTGAGCGTCAGTCCGGAACGGCAGCTCGATAGGTCGGTGTGCGTCTACTGCGCCTCGAGCCGCAGCGCTCATCCGGAGTACCGGCGTGCGGCGTTCCGCCTGGGGGAGGTGCTGGCCGAGCATGGCATCGCCATCGTGTACGGAGGCGGCGCAGTGGGCTCAATGGGGGCTTTGGCCGATGGCGCGCTCGGCCGGGGAGGCCGCGTGGTCGGCATCCTGCCGCGCTTCATGGCGGACCTCGAATGGGGTCATCGGGGGCTTACGGAACTGAAGCTCGTCGAGGACATGCGCACGCGCAAGCACCTGATGCTCACCGGGGCGCAGGCTGCCATCGCCCTGCCGGGCGGCAGCGGAACCCTGGAGGAGCTGTTCGAAGCGTTGACTCTGAAGCGGCTTGGACTGTTTCTGGGCCCCATCGTGCTGGTGAACACGCGAGGCTACTTCGAGCCGCTGCGCGCCGTGCTCGAAGCGACCGTGCGTGAGCGGTTCATGGACGAGCGGCACCTGGGAATGTGGCAGATCGTCGCGCAACCCGAGCACGTGCCTGCAGCGCTGGAGAGTGCGTCGGAGTGGACATCCGCGGCGCGAGATTTCGCCGCCATATAGCCTAGTTTGATCAGGCCGTCTCGGCCAGGACCTTGCCGAAGCGACGATGGCGGTTCGAGAAGTCCTCGAGAGCGGCGTGTAGGCCGGCTTCTCCGAAATCCGGCCACAGCGCGTCCGTAAAATACAGCTCCGCGTAAGCGCAGTCCCAGAGCAGGAAATCCGACAGGCGCTGCTCGCCGCCGGTGCGTATGAGCAGATCCACCGGGCCGACCTCCGCGACCGAGTGGTCGACTTCGGCAAGCAGTGATTCGAAACTTTGCGCCGACAGCCCGCTGCTCGCGCCGCGCCGCGCCGCCTCTACGATGCTGTGCTTGGAGGAGTAATCCACTGCGATTCGCAGTCGCATGCGCGTGCAATGCGCTGTCGCTCGCTCGCTTTGCTCGACCGCTCGCACCAGGCTCGCCGGCAGTCGATCCCGCCGACCGATGACGTTGATACGCACCGAATTGCGCAGGCAGCGCCGCGTCTCGCTGGCGAGATAACACTGCAGCAGGCGCAGAAGTGCGTCAACCTCAGGGCTCGGTCGGCCCCAATTGTCCGCGGAAAATGCGTACAGAGTGAGTGTGCGCACCCCGGCCCGCACGCTCGCCTCCACGACGCGCCGGACGGACTTGGCGCCCTGGGCATGCCCGGCGCTGCGCGGCAGGCCGCGCCGCTGGGCCCACCGGCCGTTGCCATCCATGATGATGGCGACGTGAAAGTTCGTCGCACTCATGAGCGTCGCGTAGCTTTGATGACTGCCTCGATGTGATCGAGGTAACGATACAGCGCCTGGCGCCCGGTCGGCGTGAGACGGTACTCGGATTTCGGCCGACGTCCCGCGAACGACTTGGCACATTCGATATATCCGGCCTCCTCCAGCTTGCGGGCGTGCGCGCTCAGATTGCCGTCGCTGACATCGAATAGTGCTTTTAGCTCGTTGAAGGTCAGTGGCTCGTTCACCGCCAGGGCGCTCATGATGCCGAGTCGCACGCGCTCGTAGACCAGTCGGTCGAATTTCGTCTCCCCGGCGCTTGCGCTCTGCGCCACGCCTTTCTCGGCCGGCGGTGCGCGCATCGGGGCTTCTTGCCGGCGGGTACTGGGCTTCATACCGCGGGCTCCGCTGCGTCCAGACGCCGGATCAGCAGGCCGAATACCAGGTGCAGCAGGCCGAAGCCGCTGCCGAGCAGCAGGTTGCGCCAGCCCGGCGCCCCCGCGTAGGCGATCACGCCGAGCAGCACGAACAACGCCCCCATGGTGCCGATCAGACGCATCATCACCGGTGCGGTGAGCAGAGTGGCCGACAGCACGGCGCTGCCGTAAAGCAGCAGCCATGTGCCGGGAATCAGTCGTGCCTCATCTGCGTGGTAGAGCACGACGGTGAGCACGACTCCGGCGAGCAGCGCCGGACCGAGACAGAGCACGAAGCGGCGCGCCGGTCCGCGGTACAACGGCAGGCCCGCACCTGACCGATGGCGCGCCACCAGCACGACCCCGAGCCCCGCCGCGAGTACGCTCGCGATCAGCCAGATCAGAAGCCAGTAAGAGGCGAGCGCCGGCACAGAGGCCAGTCCCGCAGCGACGAATCCCACCACGCCCATGGCGATGCCGGCGGTGCCGGGCACCGCGAAGGCGCCGGCGGCCTCGATCGAGGCGCGGATGTAGTTCAGCGTTCCGAGCGCGTGGCTGTCCATGGCCACCGGCGTGTTCGATCGCATCAGGCGGGTCTAATGAAACCACATGGAAGCCAAACTCTAGTGCCGTCCTTCATATTCGTCAAGTACTTCACATTGCAAAGTTAATAAATCCACTGCGCTCGGCGGCGGCACGAACAAGAAGGCGACGCGGGTCGTAAGCTATGATTCCTTCCCATGGATTCAACGAACAGCTCCAGCGGCCATGACGAGCCGCGCAAAGACTCAGCGTTGTCCGCCGCGCACGCCGACCAGCCGGGAATGGGAGCGCAGCATTCGCCTCAGCACCGCCGTACCGCATTGATGATCGCGGGTATCGTCGTGATCGCCGCGGTCGTGATTGTGGGCATCTTCGCCTGGTGGTACGGGAGTCATTGGCTCGGCACCGACGATGCCTTCATCGACGCCCGCATCGTCGCGGTCGCCTCGCGCGTAGCCGGCCAGGTGATCGCGGTACCAGTGACCGACAACGAGCGGGTCGACGCCGGACAGGTTTTGGCGCAAATCGATCCGACGCCCTACCGGGTCGCGCTGCAACAGTCGCTGGCGGCGAAGGGGTTGGCCAAGACCGGGCTGGCCCAAGCACGCGCTAACATTGCGGTGGCACAAGCTGCGGTGCTGCAGGCGCGCGCGGCGTACGTCGGCGCCGCGGCTGAGGCGGAAAACGCCCGGGCGAACCTCGACCGATACCGCGTCCTGCGCCAGCGCAATGCGAAGGCGGTTGCCCGGACCCAGATGGACCAAGTGCTGACTTCCGCACGCAGCGCGAGTGCCAACGCTCTCGCCGCACTGCAGCGCGTCAAAGGCGCCAGGGCGCAACTCGTAGCCGCGCGGGCTGCCCTTGCTGGTGCCGGCGCGCGACTCGCCAGCGCGAGCGCAGAGGTCAAGTCGGCCCGCTTGGCGCTCAGCTACACCACTGTAGAGGCGGCGCAGGCCGGTCACGTCACGCAGAAATCCCTGGCGGTCGGAAATTACGTCGCGCCGGGGCAGGAGCTCATGGCGATCGTCCCGCGGCAGCTGTGGATCACGGCGAACTTCAAGGAAACAGACCTGGACCTCATTCATCCCGGGCAGCGGGTGAGCATCAACATCGACGCCTGTCCGAACGCCCGGGCACACGGGCGCGTCGCCTCGATTCAGCGCGGTTCGGGGGAGGCGTTCGATCTGCTGCCGCCGCAGAACGCCACGGGCAACTACGTCAAGATCGTGCAGCGCGTACCGGTGCGGATCGACTTCGATGCGCTGCCGCGCGACTGCGTGCTCGGTCCCGGCATGTCGGTCGAACCTGACATCAGGCTCAATTGACATGGCTGCGACCGCTCGGGAGGGCGCGGCGGCCAACATCTGGACGCCCGCTCGCTCCGCCGCCGGGAGGCATAGCCCCTGGCTGATAGCTGTGGTTATCTCCATTTCAGCCTTCATGGAGGTCCTCGACACCGCCATTGCCAACGTATCGTTGCGTCACATCGCGGGCTCTCTGGCAGTCAGCTACGATCAGTCGACCTGGGTGCTGACCACCTACCTCGTTGCCAACGCTGTGGTCATCCCGATGAGCAGTTGGCTGAGTGACGTGTTCGGGCGCAAGCGCTACTACATGTTCAGCGTCGCGCTGTTCACGGCGTCCTCACTGTGCTGCGGGATTGCATCCTCGCTGCCCTTTCTGATCGTGTCACGTGTCGCGCAGGGCTTGGGCGGCGGTGGTCTGCAGCCGAATACGCAGGCAATGCTGGTCGATTCCTTCCCGCCTTCTTCCAGAGGCAAGGCGATGGCGGTGTACGGCTTCACCGTGATCCTGGCGCCGATGCTGGGACCGCTGCTGGGCGGAGTGATTACCGACCGCTTCTCCTGGCACTGGATCTTCCTTATCAATGTGCCGATCGGTCTGCTGTCGCTGAGCCTGGTCAGCGGCTTAGTCGATGAGCCGCCCCTGCTCGTCGAGGAGCGACGTGAGCGTTGGCGTCGTGGAATCCATTTCGATTTCCCAGGGGCTTTGCTGATTGCGCTAGGCCTGGGCTTTCTTGAGATCATGACCGATCGCGGCGTCCAGGACGACTGGTTCGGCAGTCCGTTGATCCGTTTTGCCGCTCTGACCGCCGCGGCGTGCATCGCCGGCTTCGTGATCTGGGAGTTGTGGACTCCAAAGCCGCTGCTAGACATGCATCTGTTTAAGAACCGCAATTTTGCCGCTGGCTCGCTCATCGTCATGGTGATTGGGGTGATTTTGTTCGGAACGACCCAGTTCGTTCCGCAACTTGTTCAGCAGGTGCTGGGTTACACGGCGACCAATGCTGGGCTGGTGCTGACATTCGGCGGCATGATCACCATAGTCACCATGCCGCTCGCCGGGGCCCTCAGCGGACGCGTGCAACCACGCCTTCTCATGGGCATTGCGTTCCCAGTGATCGCGATGTCTCTGTGGATGATGTCTCGGTTCACGGTCGAGACAACCTTCAGCGAAATCGCGATCGCCCGCGCCTGGCAATCCGGAGCCATCCCGTTTCTATTCGTGCCGTTGATGAGCGCCGCCTACATTGGCGTTCCGCCGCAGCGAACGGGCAACGCGACCGCCATCATAAATGTTGCCCGCAATGTCGGCGGCAGCGTCGGAATAGGCATGGTTCAGGCCCTGTTCGCGCGCCGTGAACAGTTCCATCAGGCGCGCATGGTGAGCCGCCTGCAGCCGCTGAACCCTGTTTTCGAGCATGCCGTTCGCTCACTTGCGCAGGCTTTCATGGTGCACGGGGTGTCGGCGGCGGCGGCGACCCACATGGCGATCGGCCAGATCTACGCGCTCATGCGGCGTCAAGCGCTGATGATGTCCTTCGCGGATGTGTTTCGCGCCCTGATGCTGTTCGTGCTGGCCATCTCACCTATGCTTCTGCTGCTGAAGCGAGGCCCGACCGACCAGCGACGCGGCGCGGAGCCGGCGGGGGAGATCGTGTGACGTCCCTGACTCTCGCACACGCGCTCGAGCGCGATGGCGCCGACCCTCTGCGGGCGCTGCGCAACCGGTTCGCATTACCTCGCACGGGATCGAGCGAGCCGCCGATCTATCTCTGCGGCCATTCCCTGGGACCGATGCCGCTCGCCGCACGCGAGGAGGTCTGCGCGGCGCTGGAGGACTGGGAGCGGCTCGCCGTGCTCGGCCACGAGCACGCACGCCGGCCCTGGATCACCTACCATGACGCGCTCGCGGAACCGACCGCCGAACTGCTCGGTGCTCGCACCGAGGAGATCGCGATCATGAACTCCCTCAGTGTCAATCTGCAGTTGATGCTGGCGAGCTTCTACCGCCCCTCGGGAGGGCGGCGCTGCATCCTCATCGAGGCCGGCGCTTTCCCATCCGACCGGTATGCGGCGGTGACGCACCTGCATTGGCACGGTGTGGAGCCGACCGAGGCACTGATCGAACTCGCCCCGCGACCCGGCGAGGATTGCGTGAGCGAGGAGGACATCGAATCGCTGCTTGCGGCGCGCGGGGAGCAGATCGCGCTGGTGCTCTGGCCGGGCGTGCAGTATCTGACCGGGCAGTCGTTTGACCTGCCGCGTATCGCGCGCGCGGCGCACGGCGCCGGCGCGCTGGTGGGCTTCGATCTGGCGCACTCGGTGGGAAACATGCCTTATCCGCTGCGGGATCTTGCCGCCGACTTTGCAGTCTGGTGCAGCTACAAGTATCTGAACGCCGGACCCGGTGCCACCGGGGGTTGCTTCGTGCACCGGCGGCATCACGTGAGGGAGCGGCCGCGGCTCGCGGGCTGGTGGGGTCACGAGCTCGCCACGCGATTCCAGATGCCGCAGGCATTCGTGCCGGCCCCGGGAGCGGCGGGGTTCCAGCTGAGCAACCAGTCGGTGCTCGGCGCCGCGCCGTTGATCGCCTCCCTTGCGCTGTTCCGCGAGGCGGGCGTGCAGCGGCTGCGTGAGAAATCGCTCGGACTGACTGATTTCTTCGCGCAGCTTCTCGAGGCGCGCCTGCCCGAGGTGCGCATCATCACGCCGCGCTCGAGCGCGGCGCGCGGCGCGCAGCTGTCGCTACGCATCGGCGCCAACCCCGAGCGGGCTCGGAGGATCTTTCGCTGGCTCGGCGCGCAGGGCACGATTTGCGACTGGCGCGAGCCGGACATCGTTCGCGTCTCGGCCGCTCCGCTGTACAACGGCTATGCCGACGTCTTGCACTTCGTGACGCGCCTCGAGGAGGCGCTGCGCACGGCATGAGCGGCGCAGCACGGCGCGCCGTCACGGTCATCGGCGCGGGGCTCGCCGGCCCGCTCATCGCGGTGCTGCTTGCCCGGCGCGGACTGCCGGTGGTCCTGCTCGAGCGGCGGAGCGATCCGCGCACCGGTCCGGTGAGCGGCGGCCGGTCGATCAATCTGGCGCTCTCGGCGCGCGGGATCCGGGCGCTTGAGCGCGCCGGTGTGTTTGCGAACGTCACGCCGCTGCTGCTGCCGATGCGCGGACGGATGTTGCACGCGCCGTCGGGCGAGTCGACCCTGCAGCCCTATGGCCAGCGCCCGGAGGAGCTCAACTTCTCCGTCTGTCGTGCCTCGCTCAATCAGGCGCTGCTCTGCGCCGCCGAGCAGGCCGGTGTCGTGCTGCGCTTCAATCAGCGGTGCCTGGGACTCGACCCACGGACCCACGTCCTGAACTGCGCTGAGGAGCGCACGGGCGAGGAATACGCGCTCGACAGCGAGACGATTATCGCGGCCGACGGGGCGGGTTCCGTGGTGCGCTCAAGCCTCATCGAGGCCGGAGTCTGCGCGGTGCGCATCGAGCCGCTCGGACACGACTACAAGGAAATGATTCTGCCGGCCGGACCGGGCGGCCGGCCTGTCCTCGAGCCCGGCGTGCTGCACATCTGGCCGCGCGGCGGGTTCATGCTGATCGCGCTGCCCAATCCCGAGGGTTCCTTCACCCTGACTCTGTTCCTGGCGCGCTCGGGGCCGGTGAGCTTTGCCTCGCTGACCGAAGATGCGGCGTTGCGCCGCTTTTTCGCCGAGCAGTTTCTCGACCTCGAGCCCCATCATGGGCCGCTCTGCGAGGACTTTCGCCGCAATCCACAAGGGCAGCTCGCCACAGTGCACGCGCGCGGCTGGCACCTCGGCGGCCAGGCGCTGCTGCTTGGCGATGCCGCGCACGCCATCGTGCCGTTTCACGGCCAGGGCATGAACGCCGCGTTCGAGGACTGCGCGCGGCTCGATGAGCTGCTGGAGCCGGGTGGGGATTGGGCGGCGCTCTACGGGCAATTCGAGCGTGATCGCCGTCCGGACACCGAGGCGATCGCGCGTATGGCGCTTGAGAATTACAAGGAAATGCGCGAGCAGGTACGCGATGCCCGCTTCGCGCGTCTGCAGCAGCTGGCGTTTGAGCTCGAACGCAGATTTCCCCAGCGGTTCATTCCCCGCTACTCGATGGTGACGTTCCATCCGGAGATTCCCTATCGTGAGGCGCTGCGCCGTGGGGAGGTCCAGGCGCGGATCCTCGAGCAGCTCGACTGCGGGCGCGCCGCCGGCGGTGGCATCGATTACGCACTGGCCGCCGCGCTGGTGCATGAACGTCTGCCGGCATTCGAGGACCGCGACCTCGATTCGCGGACCGGCTAGAATCACGCCAATGAACAGAGTCACCGTAGACGGGGTCATCGAGTATGTGCCCCAGGACGTGCAGAGCCTGCTCGATGAGGGCCGGATCCTGTTGATCGACGTGCGCGAGCCGGACGAGTACGCCCGGGAGCGCATTCCGGGTGCGCTGCTGTACCCGCTCTCGACGTTCGATGCGGCTCATCTGCCGGCCGACGGCGCTCGGGCCGTGGTGTTCTACTGCGCCGCCGGTGGGCGCTCGTTGACGGCGGCGCGGCTGCGCCGCTCGACCGGGCAGCCTGCCGCGCACATGGCCGGCGGCATCGTTGCCTGGAAGGCGCTGAGCCTGCCGATCGTCAGCTAATGGCGTCCGGTTGAACCTCACCGATCATCCATCCCGCGCGATCCGCTCCTTCGTCACGCGTGCCGGGCGCATTACAGCGGCCCAGGAGCGCGCGCTGGAGGTGCTTTGGCCGAAGTTCGGGGTCGATCTGGCGGGGCCGCTCGAGCTGGATGCGCTGTTCGGCCGCAGCGCGCCGCGCACAGCCGAGATCGGTTTCGGCAACGGCGAGAATCTCCTGGCGCTGGCCGCGGCACATCCGCAGCGGGATTACCTCGGCATCGAAGTGCACCGGCCCGGAGTGGGGCGCGTGCTGCTCGGCCTAGAGACCCAGGGACTGACGAACGTACGGGTAATCTGCCATGACGCGGTCGAAGTGCTCGAACGGGCGCTGCCGGCGGACTGTCTCGATGAGATTATGGTGCTCTTTCCGGACCCGTGGCCGAAGAAGCGTCACCATAAGCGGCGCTTGATTCAACCGTCGTTCGTCGGCCTGCTCGCCGGGCGCCTCAAGCCAGGGGGGGTGGTGCACCTGGCGACCGACTGGTCCGCGTACGCCGAGGCGATGCTCGGTACGCTCAACGCCGAGACGCGGCTGCGCAATCTCTCGGCGCAGGGCGACTTCGTGGCGCGACCGGCGGAACGTGCCGCGACGCGCTTCGAGCGGCGCGGCGAGCGTCTCGGCCACCCGGTGTGGGATCTCGCCTTCACGCGCCTGTGACCGTCCGGCGCGTCGGCCGCTCAACCGCCGTGCAGCAGGAATACGGCCCGCAAGCCGTCCACTACGAACTGCACGGCAAGCGCGCCGAGGACCACGCCGAAGAGTCGTCCGGCCACGTTTACGCCCGTGACGCCAATGATGCCCATCAGCGGCTCGGCGAGCCACATGATTACCAGCGAGATCGCCAACACCAGCACCACTGCCACAAACAGGCTGAAGAACAGCAGCGGGTGACCGAACAGGTGCACCGGGCCGAACCACAACAGCACGGTGGCGAGTGCGCCGGGGCCGGAAATGAACGGAAACGCCAGCGGCACCACCGAGATGTCCGCTCGGCGCTGGCTCTCGACCTGCTCGTCGCTGGTGGTGCGGCTGCCGGACTCGCGGGCGAAGACCATCTCGAGGGCGAGCAAGAACAGCAGCACGCCACCGAAGATGCGGAATGCTCCGAGGCTGATGCCCATGAGAGCGAGGAACGGGGCGCCGACGAGGGCGAAGAAGGCCAGGATCAGTGCGGCCACCAGGGTTGCCTTCACCGCCATCCGGTGGCGGTATTCGCGGCTGGCGCCCTGGGTCAGGCCGCTGAAAATCGGCAGTAGCGAGACCGGTTCCACCACCGCGAAGAACACCACGAAGAATTTCAGCGGTTCCTCGAGCATGGGCGGCGGGGTTTTCCGTTCTTGAAAGGGGCTCGGACGAGGCGCAACATGGATGCCGTCCCTCGCTCGGCGCCGCAGGATATCAGCTTCGCGGCGGCCGGGCGCATCGAGCGGTCCGCCCGCGGGACCGAGACACCGCGGCGCCAGGGGGCAACGGCGCGGCGGGGAGGTCTGTCCATGGTCGCTCCACAGCCGGGAATTGGTGATTGGTACCGCTTGAGCGGCGGTGAGCTGTTCGAGGTGGTCGCGATCAACGAGGGTGATGCGACCATCGACATCCAGCATTTCGACGGCACCGTCGAGGAGATGGACCGCGAGGACTGGGAAGCGCAGTGGGACGACGGTCTGATCGAGGCCGCTGAACCACCGGAGGACTGGAGCGGATCGGTGGACGTAGACGGCGACGGCGACGACGCGATGCCCGCCGGGTCCGAGGTACCGGGCGAGGAGGCGACTCCGCGCGCCAGCTCGCTCGATGGGCTCGATCTGTTCGAGTGATCAGGACGCCGCCGCGGCGAGCGCGGCGATATCCACCTCCGGTGCAAGCAAGATCAGTCCGTCCGTCACGTTGAGCGCGACGGAGCGCAGCAACTGGCCGGAGCACGGGCCGGCGATGCACTGCCCGGACTCCTTGTCGAACAGTGCGCCGTGCGAGGCGCAGACGATGAGCGCCTGATCGGGCGTCAGGAAATGGTGCGGCCGCAGATCGAGCGGATGCCCGGCATGCGGACAGTGATTGACGTAGCCGCGCACGGTCGTGCCGCAGCGCACCACGAAGCCCCGCAGCGGCCAGTCGCCGCCGCCGACACGGAAGGCGCGCGCGCCGGTCTGCTCCAGGTCCGCCAGGCGGCAGATCACCCGTTCCAGGTCGATCTCAGCCGGGGCCGGCATCGAGGGGCTCGGCCGAACCGGCCGCGAGCAGTGGTTCGGGGGCGCCGACGCGCGGAATCCTGCGCCACAACCAGACGAGCAAGACGGCCGCCGGCAGGGTCAGGCTCGCGGTGTAAAGGAAGAAGTGCACATAGCCGATCCGCTGCACCACGAAGCCCGATGTGCCCTCCAGCGTCTTGCCAGTCAGCGCGAACAGCGAAGCGAACAGCGCGTACTGGGTCGCGGTGTAGCGCGGACTTGTCAGACTGGACATGAAGGCGACGAGCGTCACCCCCTGCAGCGACAGCGCCAGATTGTCGATGCCATTGGCAATGCCGAGTCCGAGCAGGGTCGCGGTATGGGTCGTAGCGAGCAGCGCGTAGCTCAGGTTCGACAGCAGGGACGCGCCCAGGCCGACGGCGAGCGAGCGGGCCAGGCCGATGCGCGCCACCAGCACCCCGCCGAGGAACACCCCGGCGATGCCCACCGTGTAGCCGCAGACTTTTCCGACCAGCGCAATCTGCTCGAGCGTGTAGTGATGATCGATGTAGAACGGATTGGCCATCGCCCCCATCGCGAACTCGGCCAGTTGATACAGCCCGAAGAAGGCGAGCGCCGCGAGCGCGACCCGCGCGCCGAAGCGGCCGAAGAATTCCGTCATCGGACAGATGACCGCCCCGATGAACCACTCGCCGATGCTCTGCAGAGATTGCGGCCAGTGCGAGCGGCGCTCCAGCCACTCCACGACGCGGGTCTCGCGCTGCTGCTCGGCGCGCGTGACCGGCGGGTCGGGCTCGCGCACCAGCAGCGTCGTGACGATGCCGACTCCGGCCAGCGCGGCCATTGCCGCGTAGCTGACATGCCAGCCGAATCCGGCCGCGAGCGCGATCGCGCCGGCGCCGCCGGCAATCATGGCGATGCGGTAGCCCACCTGGTAGCTGGCCGCCATTGCCCCCTGCATCGGCAACGGCACGGACTCGATGCGCCAGGCATTCATGGCGATGTCCTGGGTGGCCGAGCAGAACGCCACGAACAGCGTCGCCCCGGCGGTGGGTGCGATTGCCGCGGCGGGCTGCGTGGCCGCTACCCGGGCGAGGCCGAGTCCCACCCCGATCTGCGCGAGCAGCATCCACGAGCGGCGCTGTCCCAGCAGCCGGTGCAGCAGCGGCAGACGCAGCCGATCGACTACGGGCGACCAGGCGAACTCGAACGAATAGGCGATGCCCACCCAGGCGAACATGCCGATCGTGGCGCGCTCGATGCCCGCCTGGCGCAGCCAGACCGTAAGTGTCGAGAACACCAGCAGGAACGGCAGGCCACTCGAAAAGCCGAGAAACAGCATTGCGACGAGGCGCGGCTGGCGGTAGATCGCAGCCGAGCGCCACCAGCGGGCAATCACCCCGCCGCGGGCGGCGGGGGCGGTGGCCGGGGTCAAAAAACCCCCTCCGGATGGTTGACGGTGTGAGGGCGCATCGGACAATGATATGCGCTATGCAGGACTACCAGCTCAAATTCATCGAATTGGCGCTCGCGCGCCGCGCGCTGCGCTTCGGGCAGTTCACCCTCAAGTCCGGCCGGGAGAGCCCGTATTTCTTCAACGCCGGGTTGTTCAGCGACGGCGAGGCGATCGCCGTGCTCGGCCGCTGTTACGCCGCAGCGATCAGCGCCTCCGGCCTCGGATTCGACATGCTGTTCGGGCCCGCCTACAAGGGCATCGCGCTGGCGGCGAGCACGGCGGCCGCACTGTTCGATCACCACGGACGCAACGTGCCCTACGCGTTCAACCGCAAGGAGGCCAAGACTCACGGGGAGGGCGGCAATCTCATCGGCGCGCCGCTCGCCGGCCGCGTGCTCGTCATCGACGACGTGGTGACTGCCGGCACCGCGGTGCGCGAGTCGCTCGAGCTGATTCGCTCCGCGGGCGCGCAGCCCGTGGGGTGTGTGTTCGCGCTCGATCGGCAGGAGCGTGGCCGCGGTGAGCTGAGTGCGACGCAGGAGATTGAGCGCGAGCACGGCCCGAAGTGCCTGAGCGTGCTCACCCTGGTCGATCTGATCGCGGCGCTCTCCGGTCCCGGCGGGCCGGCCGTCAGCGCAGAGGAACTCGCGGCACTCAAGGCCTACCGGCAGCGCTACGGGGTCGCCTGAGCGTCACGGGTACAGGGGCGGAAGCGGCTCGTCGCGTTCCGCCGCCGCGCCGGATCGCGCGGGCAGCTCGCGCAGCGCCCCGGCAAGCGGCGCACCCTGCCAGTCCCCGCCGCCGTAGCAGGCCTGCTCGAGTTCACGCAGTTGCGCCTCAAGGTGCGGGTCGCGGTTCACCGCCGCGAGCGGCCCGAGACTCGTCGCGGGTACCCCCCAGGCGGCTGCCAACCAGTTCAACAGGTGTCGTCGGGCGGCCCGGGCGTCATTGCGCGCGCACGCGTCCCGGAAGGCGCTCTGCTCGGTCTTCGCGTCGGGGCGAGCCGGCCGCCGGGCAGTCGCCGCCGCGTGCGGTCGGGGTCGGGGCTGGCGGCGGCGCGACCAGAGCCAGGCACCCACGGTTGCCAGCCACAGCGCGGCCAGCGCTGCGCTCAGCCATGGCCAGAGCGTGCGCTGCGACACGAGGCGAGAGGGCGCGTGGCCGGATGCTCGCGTGGCTGGCGGCGCAGCGCGTGCCGGTGCGCCTGCTGCAGCCGATGGGCTCGCCGTGACGCTCGGTGTTGGCGCCGGCGCGGGCAGGATCAGGAGAGTCCGTGAAGGCAGCGTTGCGACTTCGGGACGATTCGTGCGGGTGTTCCACCACCGCAGGGTGACGGCCGGCAGGACGTAGCGCCCGGGTCGGCGCGCGATGAACGCAATGGTCTGCTCGCGGCTGCCCACGAGGCTGCCGCCCTGCACCGTGTCGGCGAGCTTGGCCTGATCGGGGTAGGCGCGCAGGCCGCCTGGCGGGGCGAGCCGGCGAGACAGATCCGGCAGCTGTGCGCCGGTGAGGCCCGTGGCCTGCAGATCCAGCGTGACCGTGAGCGGGTCGCCGGCATGCGCGCTCAACGACTGCGGGGACCACTGGGCGCTCAGCGTGAGCTGACTCGCCGGCAGCCAGTCGGGTCCGGCAGCGCCGGCGGGTCGCGGACGCACCGACAGAACGATCGGGTCGCCCCGCGTCTCGATGGGACGCAAGGTTCGCAGCAGCCCACCGAAGAATCCGCTGAACGGATTGCCGCTCCAGGCCGGGGTGCGCTGCGGCGCGGCGACGTCGGCGTCGAGCAGCGGGCCCGGCAACTGGATGCGCCCGCTGCGCAGCGGAAACAACACGAAGCGACGCGTGATGACCTGATAGGTCCGCCCGGCGCGTAGCGCACTGCCGTACTGATCGGCGCCGATCTGCTTGACGAGGACCGCCCCGTTGCCCGAGAAATCGAGAGTGCCGTGATACAGCGGTTCGGCGGCGTAGATCTGTACGGTCAGCCGCACCTGCGCCTGGAGATAGGGCTGCGCCGGGGTCACGCGGCTGACGATGAATACGGGCGTCTGCGCTGGCGGACCCTGCGGTGCAGACGCGCCCGCGGTGGCGCGTGTGACCTGCAGTGCGAGCGGCGGACTGTGCTCGCCGTCCCAGGAGAGCGGCGGAACGCTCAGCGCGCCGGTGCGCTTCGGAGCGAGGGTCAGCACCACCTGGCTGGTCTCGGAGCTGCCGCCGGTGCCGAGCTGAACGCTGGTGCTGGAGCTTTGCCCCAGAATCTCGAAGTCCCTGCGCAGCGGTCCCAGGTTCGGCTCGCTCGTGGTGAGACCGTCGTAGGTCAGCGTCAGTTGTACCGTAGTGCCGGCGGCAATCTGGCTGTCGCTGAGCGCGGCGGTGATCGCCGCCCGGGCCGGCACGCCGGCAGCGCACAGACACAGCGCCAGCAGGACCCCGGCAATGCGACCCCTCATGGGTTCGACTCCGGGTGACGCATCATGTATTCGATCAGGAATTTCCGGCGCAGTAATCCGGCCGGGTCATTCGGAATCTGCCGCAGCCACTGATCGAGCGCCAGGGTCTTCTCGCTGCGCGGCTTCGGCGGCTCAGAGCGGCCGGTGTCGGGGCCCTGCGGAATGCTCCTCACCGGACCGTGCGTGCCCGGTCGGCTCACCGGGATCGTATTGCGGCCGTGACCGGCACGCTGCTGCTGGCGTGCGATGGCCGCGGCGGCGGCCGCATCGCGGCGCGCCTGTCCCGGGTTGCCCGTGCGTGGGCGCCCAGTGTCCGTCGCGGAGGCGGCTTTTCCGGGCGTCTGCTCGCCGGAGGCCCCCGGCGATGGGGCGTTCCGAGCGGACCGCGGCGTGCCCGGCGACGGGGTGGACCCGTTGCGATCTGCCGATCGGCTTCCCGGATGCTGTCCGGTTGGCGGGCGCGTCCCCGAGGGCTGAGAGCCTGCGGATCCGGATTGTGCGGGGCGGCCCGTCTGCTGCTGGCCCGCGCCGCCCGGCGGCGCAGGGTGGTTCTTGAGCATGCGCGCCACCAGGTCGCGGTTGTGCCGGATGTCAGCATCGTGCGGGGCCTGCTTCAAGGCCGCCTCATACGCTGCAAGCGCGCCACGCAGATGTCCGAGGTGCGAGAGTGCGTTGCCGCGATTGTATTCGGAGGTCGCGTCCCGGTACGGCTTGAGCAGCTGGGCCGCCGCGGCATAGTGCCCGGCCTCGAGGTCCGCGTAGGCCTTGCGCCGCGCACTGGAGAACCGTGCGGCCGCCTGCGCCGGGCGGCCGGCCGCCAACAGCGCAGCGCCCTGCTGATCGGGAGTCTGCCAGAGATTCGCCCAGACGCCGGCGAGCGCCGGTGCACTCGCCAACCAGGCCAGCAGCAGCAGCGCGCCGCGCCTCATGCCCACCCCCGGCGTGCCAGGAGCGCGGCCAGCAGCAGAATCAGCGGCAACAGCCAGATGCCGTCATTCAGCCAGTCCGAGAGGCGCACGCGCGGCGCGGCGCGCGCGCTGCCGAGGCTGCGCAGTCCCTGCGCGTGCAGATCGGCGATCAGCCGTGGCAATTGCGCGAGCGGAACGAACTCTCCGCCGCCGGCCGCGGCGATCTGGCCCAGCACGCTGGGGTCGAGTCGCGTCAACAGCACCTTCCCGTCCGGTCCGCGCAGAAAGCCACCGTTGCCGTCGGGCGCCGGTGCGCCGGCCGCAGTCCCGACACCCACCACGTTGACGACGATTCCCGCCCGGTGCAGCGCCGCGGCCGTGTGCATCGCGCGCGCCGGATCCTGCACGCCATCCATCAATACGATGATCTGTCGGTCGGGGCCGGCCCATGCCTTCAGCAGCCGCGCGGCGCTGGCGAGAGCCGGTGCGAGCCGTGCGCCATGCTCGGGCATCAAACCGGGCGAGAGCGCGCGGCTGAGGTTGCGCACTGTGGCGTGGTCCGTGGTCAGCGGGGAAACCGTGTACGCTTCGCCGGCAAACGCCACCAGCCCTACGCGCGCATCGTGCGCGGCTGACAGCAGATCATCGACCCCGAAGCGCGCACGTGCGATACGGCTTGGCGGCAGGTCGCTCGCCTCCATGGACGGTGAGAGCTGCAGCGCGATCACCCATGCGGCCGGCAGGCGATAGGCGGCGGTCGACTGACGCTGCCAGCTCGGACCGGCGAGTGCGATCACGGTGAGGGTCCACACTGCCGCGATCAGGGGCCAAGGTGAGCGGCCGCCCCCGGCGCCGCCCCCGAGCCGCAGCAGCGCCAGCAGCTCGGCATCCACCAGGCGCGGCCAAGCGCCGTCGCGCCCGCGCCGGCGTGCGAACCAGAATGCGAGCGCCCACAAAGGCGGCAGCGCCAAGAGGCACAGCGGGTGCAGGAAGTGGATGATGTGCGTCATGGCGCTACGCGCGCCCCGACATGCGCCACGACGCCGCAACGCTCAGCAGCAGTGCCAGCGCCAGCGGTACACCGAACCATTCCGTGGCCGGGCGCAGCCAGCGCCGGTCGCCGGCCACCGGTTCTAGGCGGTTGATCTGTCGGTACACGGCGCGCAGCGCTCCGCGGTCGGTGGCGCGGAAGTAGCGGCCGCCGGTGATCTGGGCGATCTGCTTGAGCAGGCGTGTATCGAGGTCAGTGTTGCCGCTGGTGCCGAAGAATGTCTGGCGCACCGCGGCACCCACTCCGATGGTGTCGATGCGCAGCCCCGTCTGCGCGGCGAGATGCGCTGCCTCGAGCGGCGGCATGACCCCGGTATTGTTGCCCCCGTCGGTGAGCAGGATCATCAGGGGCTGGCGGCGTGCGCGCGCCGCGCGGTTGTCCTGCCGCAGTGTCTTGATCGCCAGCCCGATGGCATCTCCGATGGCGGTCTGCGGACCGGCGACACCCACCATCGCCTGGTCGAGGAAGCGGTGCACGGTGCCCAGATCGCCCGTGAGCGGCGCCTGCAGGTAGGGTCGGGTGCCGAACAGGATCAATCCGACCTGGTCCCCGTGCCGGCCGCTGACGAACCGGCCGGCGACCTGCTGCACCACCTGCAGCCGGCTCTCGCCTGCGCCCATGTCCTCGGTGGCCATGGAGCCGGAACAGTCGACCGCCAGGATGATCTGCCGGCCCACGGTGTGCACCGGGACCGGCGAGCCCAGCCACTGGGGTCGCATCGCCGCCAGGAGGAGCAGCAGCCAGGTGCCGGTAAGAAGTACGGCGTCGGCCCGCGGGGTCCGCGGAGCGCCGGATCCGGCGGCGGCCAGCTCCGCCGCCAGCGGCATGAACAGCGCCGTGCCGCGCGCCCCGCTTGCGGGCAGCACGCCTCGCAGGACCCAGGGCAGGGGTGCGAGCAGGATCATCCACGGCCACGCGAAATGGAACATCAGCGCCGCCTCCGCGCCGTGCCGCGCGCCTGGCGAACGAACCGTTCGGCGCCGGCGAGCCACTCGGCGCGCCGGTCGTGGACCGTGCCGCCAAAGGCGGCCGCGAGCAGATCCCGGCCCGGCTCACCGCCGAGCGTCGCGCCACCCTCGCCGCCGAGGAACTCGAGCCAGGCGGCCCCGGTGAGTCGTGCGACCCGCTCGCGGCCGAACACCGTCATCGCATAACGGCGCAGCAGACTCTCGATGGCGCGGGCACTCTCACGCGGGTCGGTCGCGGCGCGGATTCCTCCCAACTCGCGCAGCGCCGCGCGCCTGCGACGCCGCGGCGGATCCCGCCACCACCAGAGCGTGACCGCCGTCAGGGCGAGCGCCAAAGCTGCGAGCAGCCACCAGCCCGGCGCCGGCGGCCAGAGCGAGGGCGGCGGCGGCGCATGCGGCGGCGCGAGCCGTGTCAGCCACTCACCGTTCATGTCGCCGAGGATCCCCCGAGCAAAGCCGCGCGCAGCGACGACTCGACCGGCGTGGCGGTGTCGAGGCGTACCACCGGTGCCGCCAGGCGCTGGGATAGCCGTGTCAGGTGCCGTTCCCGCTCCTGCCACGCCGCGCGCCATGTGGCGCGCACCCGCTGTCCGTCGAGCGCGAGGAGCCGGCCGGGCAGACCGGCCCGGAAGCGCCCATCGGGCAGGCCCTGCTCCTCGAGCGGATCGGTGGCCCAGAACAGCCGGATATCGTTGCGCCGCGCCACGGGCAGCCACGGACCGTCGTTCGCGGTGGCCGGAGCACAGAAGTCGCTGAGCACCAGGATCTGGCTGCCCGGCCGGATCAAGGCCGCCGCGGCCCTCAGCGTCTCGTGCAGCGACTGTGGTGCTGGCTCGCCGGGGGCGGTGGGCTGCGCCGCGAGCAGCGCTTCGAGTACCGGCAGCACGCCCTGCAGGCGCGCGCGGGCCGGCACGATGTGTGTCGGCCCGCGCGCGCCTGTGATGAGCGCGCCGACCCGATCGCCGTCGAGGGCCGCGATCCAGGCGAGCAGGGCCGAGGCGCGAACGATGAGAGCAGACTTCAGCTGCCGGCGGCTGCCGAAGAAGCAGCCCGGCTGAAGATCGACCAGCAGCCACACCGGTCGCTCGCGCTCCTCCTGATATAGCTTGGTGTGCGGCCGGCCGCGCCGCGCCGTCACGCGCCAGTCGATGTTGCGCGGATCGTCCCCCGGAGTGTAGGTGCGCACCTCCTGGAACTCCAGGCCGCGACCACGCTGCGCGCTCGCATGCGCGCCGATCAGCGCCGCGCGCGCCCGCCGGCGGCGCTGAAGAGACAGGCCGTGCGCGGCACCGCGCAGTCCCAGCAGGTCCTCAAGCGTGGGGATGACCATGCTGGCCTCAGGGCGCGGGGACCCGACTCAGCAGCTCCTCGATGCAGCTCTCGGCGCTGACACCTTGTGCCTGCGCCGTGTAGTCGATGAGCAGGCGGTGACGCAGGGCATCCGGAGCGATCGCCTGCACGTCCTCGGGGCTGACATAGCTGCGGCCATCGAGCCAGGCGAGGGCACGTGCCCCGCGCTCCATGGCGATGGCCGCTCTCGGGCTCGCTCCCCAACGCAGCCATTGACGCAGTCGCGGGCTGTAAGGCTCGGGCCGGCGCGTCGCATCGACCAGAGCGGCGATGTATTCGGCGACGGAATCCGACAAGGTCAGGCCGAGCACCTCGCGGCGCGCGGCAAAGACCATCTCCTGACTCGTCCGCTGCGCCGGCGGCGGCAGCTCGCGCTGGCTGATCGCCTCGCTGCGAGCCAACGCCATCACCTTCAGGGTCGTGGCGCGATCGGGGTAGTCGATGCGGGTATGCAGCATGAAGCGGTCGAGCTGCGCCTCGGGCAGCGGATAGGTGCCCTCCTGCTCGATTGGGTTCTGGGTCGCCATGACCAGAAACAGCGGCGGGAGAGCGTAGCTCGCCGCCCCGACGCTGATCTGGCGCTCGGCCATGGCCTCGAGCAGCGCGGCTTGCACCTTGGCCGGCGCTCGGTTGATCTCGTCGGCCAGGATCAGGTTGTGAAAGAGCGGTCCGCGCTGGAAGCGGAACGAGCCCTCCTCGGGGCGATAGATCTCCGAGCCGGTGAGGTCGGCCGGCAGCAGGTCTGGGGTGAACTGCACGCGCTGGAAGTCCGCCTCCACCGCGTGCGCGAGCGCCTTGATGGCGCGGGTCTTGGCCAGTCCCGGCGGTCCTTCCACCAGCAGGTGGCCGTCGGCGAGCAGCGCCACCAGCAGCCGTCCGACCAGTGTCTCCTGACCCAGGATCTGGCTGCGCAGGTACTCGCGCAGCCGCGCGAACGCGGCCTGTGCGGCGTTGCCCGCCCCGGGGGTGCCTGCAGGCGGGGCGGATGGATCGAGCGAGACGGTGCCGGTCATGGCGATGTGCCTCCAGAGTGATCCCGAGAGCCGGATTGACCGGTGCGCGCCGCCGGGGTTCCCCGCGGCGCACCGGCCGGTCGTGCTCCAGCTCCCGATTTGCGACGAAGGGGCATTCTACCGGGCGGGGCGGGGGTGGGCGCGGCGGCGTGCGATCCATCCGAGTTGCATGTTACCGCGGTACATTAGTACCATAATTCGATGAAGACCGTGACCCGTGTGCAGACTGGCGTACGCATCGAAGCGCACGTGCTGAAGGTGCTGAAAGCCCTCGCCGCTGATCTGGATCTGTCGCTCGGGGACCTGCTCGAGGGCGTCGTGCTGCATGCCTTCGAGGGCCGGGCGCCGTTCTCCGCCGAGACGTTGCGCAAGATCAGGGCACTTAAGCGCATCTACGGTCTTGAGCTCAGTGCCGCCGACGCGCACAAGCTGCGTGAATCCGATGAGCCCCGCTGAGGCGAGCGCGGACCTGCAGCAGTTCCTGCGTGCCCGGATCGATCCGGCGTGCTTCACCCACCGCGAGCACGTGCCCCTGGGATTCGAGACACTGCGCCGGTACGAGTTTCTCGACGCCGCGGTGCGCTACTCGCGGGCTCTGCGGCGCCTGTGCGAGCGCGCCGGCCGGCCGGAGAAGTTTCACCAGACGATCACCCTGGCGTTCCTCGCGTTGATCCCCGAGCGGCTCACCGCCGAGGTGCCGGCGGACTTTTCTGCCTTCGCGGCGGCCAACCCCGACTTGCTTGACCCCGCCGTGCTGAGCCGCTGGTACAGCCCACAGCGTCTCGCCAGCGCAGCGGCGCGGCGTGCCTTTCTGTTGCCCAACCCGGCGGGCTGATCGGGTCTGGCTCCCCGGCGGCGGGGGGAGCCGATGTTAAGATGCTTATCGGGGGAGAGTCGCTTGCGGCGGAATGTCGGAGCGAGGGGAAAATGACACCAGCGGGGGCATCGTGTTGAGGCGTCGCATCGTCGCTGGAGTTCTCGCGCTGCTGTGGGGTGGGGTTGCTCTGGCAGGTCACCAGCTGCGCTTTGCGGCGCCGGCGGCGTGGGTCGTGCCGCAGGCTGTGCCGAGCGCAATCAAGCCGACCGGAGCCGCCGTGCAGTTTCTGCTCGCCGACCGCCAGATCGAGCTGACCGCGAAAGCCGTCAAATACTACGTCGAGAACGCCATTCGCATTCAGACGCCGCAGGGGTTGTCGGCGCTCGGTACCATTACGCTGATCTGGGATCCGGACACCGACGTGCTGGTCGTGCACAAGGTCGATCTGATCCGCGACGGCAAGGTCATCAACCTGCTCACCGACGGGCGGCGCTTCACGATTGCCAAGCGCGAGACGAACCTCGATGCCGCGACGCTCGACGATACGCTGACGGCCATCCTGCAGCCGCCGGGGCTGCGCGTCGGGGATATCGTGGATGTCGCCTACACCCTGGTGCGCCGCCAGCCGCTGCTCGCCGGAACCCCCTCGGCCGAGGTGCAAGTGCCCTGGTCGCTGCCCCTGTCGCGGCTGCACATCCGGGCGCTCTGGAGTCGGTCCCTGCCCATCCGTTGGCAGGAAGGGCAGGGACTCGCGGTCGCGCAGCGGATCGAATCCGGGGGCGAGCGCGGGATCAGCCTGACTATGCGCAACGTGCCGCCGGTGCTGCAGCCGCGACTTGCGCCGCTGCGCTTTCTTGTCGACCGGCGCGTGGACTTCACCGCGTTCCGCTCCTGGGCGCAGCTGGCGCGGCGCTTCGCGCCGCTTTACCGCCGCGCCGCGCAGCTCGCACCGCACTCGCGGCTGCTTAAGCAGGTGGCGCACATCCGCGCGGCAAGCGCCGACCCGCTGCGTCAGGCCGCGCTCGCGCTGCGCCTGGTGGAATCGCAGGTGCGCTATCTGTTCCTGGATTTCAATGACGGCGGGTTGAATCCGGCGCCGGCGGAACTCACCTGGTCGCGGCGCTTTGGCGACTGCAAGGCCAAGACGGTGCTGTTGCTCGCGCTGCTGCACGCGCTCGGCATCCAGGCCGAACCGGTGGCCGTGAACCTGCTGGCCGGGGATGCGGTGCAGGGGCGGCTGCCGATGATCCAGCTGTTCAATCACGTGCTCGTGCGCGCCGTGATTGCCGGGCGCACGTATTGGCTGGATGGCACGCGGCTCGGTGACCGCAACCTCGCGCAGTTGCGCGTGCCGTACTACCACTGGGGCCTGCCGCTCGTCGGGCACGGTGCGCAGCTGCTGTCCATGGTGCCGCCCCCGCCGCGCCGGCCATTGAGCAACACGCGCATCCGCATCGATGCGTCCGCTGGCATCCTCCGACCGGCGCCCTTTCGGGCGCAGATAAGCATGCGCGGCGACGCGGGTCTGTACATCGAGCAGCGGCTCGCGAATCTCACGCCGGACCAGCTCGATGACGCCCTGCGTCGCTATTGGACGCAGCAATACGGCTTCGTGGACATCAAGTCGGTTTCGGCCCGCTACGACCGCAAGCGGCACGCGGAGCGCTTCCAGATGGAGGGCACCGCGCAGCTGCGCTGGCGCGGCCGGGATTACCTCCTCGAGGGCCTCGGCGTCGGCTTCCAGGCGGACTTCACCCGCCTGCCCGGCCCGGCCCGCGCCGCACCCTATGCGGTCGCCTATCCGTTCTATACCCGAACCCGCGAAGCGATCCGACTGCCGCAGACAGGCAAGGGGTTCAGCGTCGTCGGCGCGGATATCGATCGTACGGCTGGCGGAATTCACTACGAGCGCCGCGCCCGCATTCAGGCCGGCGTGTTCCGCGCCGTAGCGAGCGCGCGCAGTGTCGCGCGCGAATTTCCCGCGCAGGAGGCAGCGCGCGATCAGCGGATTCTGCGCCGCCTGTCGCGATCGAGTCTCTATCTGGGTGCGCCCGCCGACATGCTGACGCAGCGCGGTGCAGGCCCGCATCGCTCAGGCGGCGCCGCCCCGGAGTGATCCTCGGATCGGGACGACGGTGGGCCTGGCCGCCGGGGTGATCGCCGGCCCAGCCGGCCGGTGCGCGATCAGCGCCCGGTAGCGCCGTGCCGCTCGGCGCCCTGGAAGCACTCGGTGACGTCATTGGCGCGAATGATGCGATACGGCGCAAAGGCCGGCAGGGCGGAGGCGAGCGCGTCCTGCGTAGTTCGTAGTCCCGACAGTTGGGCGCACAGGCCCTGGACGTGGGTCTTGATGCTGGCCGCGCCCTGATGCGCCGTTCGATCGATGATGGAGGAATCGTCGTGCCAGAGCGCCGAGAATAGCGAGCCGATCACCGCGATGCCCATCCGCCCGCCCGCCTCGCCGGTGGCCTTGCCGGCCGCGCCGAGTCTGCTCGCGTACTGGTAGTAGCGCTGCGCCAGGGTCTGCTCGGCCGGCGTCAACGCCAGCGTGCTCGATCCGATCGCCACGCCGCCGCCACTTTGCACGTACGCGGTCGGTGCGTCCGGCACGGTGATGCGGACCTCATTGCCTGCCACGCTGAGCGATCCGTGCGCGTTCATCTGCGCGTGCCGCGTGCATGCCGCGAGCAAGCCGACACTCAGTAGGCCGGTCAGCGCGATCCGGGCAGGGATGTGACGGTTCATGATCTGGATCTCCGACTGCTGTCTGTGTCATCCGGGCTGACTGACCTGCCTCGCAGCACTTGTCGGCTCGGCGATGACCACACGGGCCACGCGCGGGGCGATCCAGCGCTCGATGTCATCGATCAGCGTGAACCCGGCCGGAACGACCACGAGGGTAAGGGCGGTCGAGGTAATCAGTCCGCCGATCACCCCGATCGCCATGGGTGCCCGGAACGCATCGCCGATGGCTGCGGCCACCGGGAGCATGCCCGCGACCATGGCCACCGTGGTCATTACGATGGGACGGGCGCGCTTGTGGCCCGCCTCGAGAAGTGCGGTGAGCCGATCCTTCCCGGCGCGCATCTCCTCGATTGCGAAGTCCACGAGCAGGATGGAGTTCTTGGCCACGATGCCCATCAGCATCAGGAAGCCGATCATCACCCCGAGAGACAGCGGTTTGTGCGTGATGAACAGCGCCGCCACCGCTCCACCGATCGACAGCGGCAGCGCGGAGAGAATGGTGATTGGCTGCAGCACCCGCGCGAACAGCAGCACCAGCACCGCGAACACCATCAATATACCGGTGCCCATCGCAATGAGGAAGTCGCTGAACAGCTCCGACATCAGCCGCGCGCTACCGGTCTCTGCCAGGTGCACTCCGGGGGGCAGGTGGCGCAGCGCCGGTAGGGCGTGGATCTGCTTCATGGCGGTGCCCAGCTGCACCCCGTTGAGGTCGGCATCGATCGCGATGCGCAGCCGCTGATCGCGGCTGTGGATCTCGGTCGGGCCCTCCCCGAAGCCGAAGTTGGCCACCGCCTTCAGCGGCACCGATCCGCCGCGCGAAGTTGGCACGGGCAGGTTCTCCAGCGTGGTCAGATCACTGCGCGCCGATCGCTTGAGGTTGACCAGGATCGGCACCTGCCGGTCCGGCAGAGTGAATTTGGCATCGTTTTGCAGCAAATCCCCGAGCGTGGCGATGCGGATGGTCTGGCTGATGTCGGCGACCGTCACGCCGAGCCGGGCGGCCAGGGCAAACCGTGGCCGGATACGGATTTCCGGGCGCGGCAGGCCGTCCGCCGAGCTCACGTCGCGCAGATCCGCCAGTGCGGCCATCTGGCTCATGACCTTGTGGGCAGTGTGCTCGAGGAGCGTCAGATTGTCACCGGTCAGGTCGATCGTGATGTCGTGGCCGTCGCTGTCGCCTTCGAAGTTCTGGAAGTAGATCTGCGCATTCGGAATATTGCGCAACTGCTTCATCATCCGCTCCTGCCACTGGTTCTGACTCAGCGAGCGCTGGCTGCGTGGTACCAGCGTGATGTACAGGTTCGCGCTGCGCACCGTGCCGTTGCCACCGACCGACTCGTCGACGGAGGTCACGTCCGGTTGCTGGGCAATGATGCGATAAGCCTCGTTCGCCACTTTCTCGGTGTCGGCGAGTTGCACGCCCGGCGGCAGTTCGATCGCCAGCGAGGCGTTGCCGCTGTCAGAGCTTTGTACGAAAGTCTTCGGAATCAGTGCCAGCCCGACGATCGAGGCGGCGAAGAATGCGACGCCGAACAACATGGTCTTCCAACGATGGCGCACACACCACTGCAGCACGCGCAGGTACCAGGCCATGATCGGCCCGTCGCTGTGCGCGGGCGCCGGGTCGGACTTGAGGGTGTAGGCGGCGATGACTGGAGTCAGCAGCCGCGCCACCAGCAGTGAGAAAAACACCGCGGCGGCGACCGTCAGGCCGAACTGCTTGAAGTACTGGCCGATGATCCCGCCCATGAAGCTCACGGGCACGAATACTGCGATGATGGTGCATGAGGTGGCGACCACGGCAAGGGCGATCTGGTCGGCCGCATCGATCGCCGCCTGGAAGGCGCTCTTGCCCATGTGCTTGTGACGCACGATGTTCTCGATCTCGACGATGGCGTCGTCGACCAGGACGCCGGAGACCAACGACAGTGCGAGCAGACTGACCTGGTTGAGTGTGAAGCCCAGCCAGTCCATGACGGCAAACGTCGGAATGGCCGACAGCGGGATCGCGAGCGCTGAGACGAGCGTGGCGCGTGTGTCGCGCAGGAACAGCCAGACGACCAGCACGGAGAGAATCGATCCTTCGATCAGCGCCTCCAGCGCCGAGTGGTACATGTGCTTGGTGTAGGTGACGGAGGTGAAGATGCTGTGGATATTGATGTCGGGGTGCGCCTTGCGGATGGTGGCGAGCGCCTGCTGCACGCCCTTGAGCACCGTGACGTCCGAGGTGTTGCGCGAGCGCTGCACGGCGAAGGAGATCGCCGGCTGGCCGTCGAACATCTCGAGGCTGCGCACCTCGGCGGCGCCGTCGCGCACCGTGGCGATGCTGCCGAGGCGCACGAAGCGCCCGCCGGGCAGGGAGATCTGCGTCTGCGCGAGCTGCCAGGCGGTCTGCGCGCCGCCGAGCACGCGAATCGTCTGTTCGCCGTCGCCGAGGTCGGCCCGCCCGCCCGGCAGGTCGATGTTGAGGTTGGTGAGCTGCTGGTTCACCTGCGCGGCGGTGATGCCGAGCGCTTGCATGCGCTGCGGGTCGAGTTCGACGCGGATTTCGCGATCGACGCCGCCGAAGCGCGAGACCTGTGCCACGCCGGGGACCGTGAGCAGCGTCTTGGTGATTGTGTTGTCGATGAACCAGGAGATGGCCCGGTCGCTCATGCTGGTCGAGCTGACCGCGTAGTACACGATCGGTCCGCCGTCGACTTTGACCCGCTGCACCACCGGCGGCAGGATGTCGGTGGGCAGATCGGCCTGCACCTGGGTCACCGCGTCGCGCACCTCCGTGACGGCGCGGTCGATGGGTGTCCCGATCTGGAATTCGACATCGGTCTCTTCCCCGCCCTGGTACGCCTTGGAGAGGATGTGGCGGATATTGCCGATGCCGGCCACCGCAGCCTCGATCCGGCGCACGATCTGGGTCTGCACTTCCTCCGGAGCTGCACCCGGCTCGGTGACGGTCACCGCGACGATCGGGTAGGACAGGTGGGGGTTCAGCGTCACCGGCAGGCGCACGAAGGAGGTGATGCCGACGAACAGCAGCACCACGAACAGTACGATTGGCGGCAGCGGGTGGCGGATCGCCCAGGCCGACAGGCGTTTCACGTTCGCCTCCTCGCCGGCGCGACGCGGACCGACTCGCCGTTCTGGAGGAACCCGCCGGCGAGGGTCACCACCCGCTCCCGTCCGCTCAGGCCGCCGTCGATGACGACGCCCGAGGCGATGACTCCACCGAGCCGCACGGGTCGCCGAACCGCAACGTTGTGGTGATCGACGATGAACACATACGAGCCGGCCGAGTCGGCCATGACCGCGGTCTGCGGCACCACCGGGCGCTCGGCATGGCTCTCAATGATCACGGCACGTGCGAAGGCACCGGGACGCAGGGCGCGATTGGGTTGCAGCGCGATGCGCACCTCGCCGAGGCTGGTCTGCGCATCGACGGTCGCGCCGAGCAACCAGATGTGTCCGGCAAAGCTCTGCGGGTAACCAATCAGATGCACCTGCGCCAGCTGACCGACCTTCAGCGCCGCCAGGTCCTGCTCGGGCACCTGGCCCCTGAGCTCGACTCGGCTGTTGTCCTCGAGGGTAAACAGCGCCGGCCCACCGGGGCTGACCACCTGGCCGACCTCGGCGCTGCGGGTCAGCACGATACCCGCGACCGGAGCGACGATGCGGGTGAGCGCCAGCTGCGCGCGTGTCTGCTGCAGTTGCGCCTCGGCCATCCGGACAGCCGCGCCGTCCATGGCCGCCGTCGCCTGACGCTGCTCGATGTTTTCCTGCGACAGACCGCCGTCGGGCCCAATCGCAAGCGCACGCCGGTATTCGGCAGCCGAGAGTGTCGCCTGGGCACGCGTCTTGGCGAGCGCAGCGGAGAGTTCTGCAACCTGCGGCTTCAGTACTGAGTCATCGAGCTGGGCGAGCACCTGACCGCGGCTCACCCGATCACCGATCTGGACGTAGACCGCGACGATCCGTCCGGCCTCCCCGCCGTCGCCGATCGGCAGATCGTGGCGCGCCGAGATCGTACCGGTGATCTGCACCTGGGTGCTCACCGGCCGCAGTCCCGGCACCAGCGTGCTCACCAGGGGGGCGACGTGCCGATCGGCGAGCGGCACGGGTACGGCCGGCTTGTCCGCGACGTGCCGCCACACGCCGCCAGCCACCACGGCCGCGAGTGCCGTGGCGCCGCCGATCAGCCAGCGTTTGCGCAGCGTACCTCGGGGCGTCTGGCCGAGCTGCGCGCGCCGGGCGGCCTCGCGGCCGATCCCGGTGGCCGACTCGGCGTGCGGCGCCTCGCCCTGCGCGCCACGCTCGATGTCGGCATCCCGGTTCACTGGGCTATCCATGTCAGAGCAATCCCCGTACTTTCGGCACCACCACCACGACCGTGCCGGCGATCTTGTCGTGCCAGCCCTGCCGTTCCCGATCGAAGGCAATCCAGAAGAATCCCAGGCCGGCGGCCACCAGCGAGAGGAAGCAGCCGAGGGCGCGCAGGATGGCGGTCTCCCAGTTGAGCGTCTGGCCGTCGATGCGCACGACCCGCAGATGACAGACGATTCCGCCGACCGTGGTGCCGCGGAGTTTCCACATGATTGCCCCGTAGGCGGCCAACAGCAGCAGCATGCTGCTGTGCCCGTCATGGCCGATCAGGCTGAGCGCGAATCCGATCAGCACGATGTCGATCAGCAGGGCGAGCATGCGGATCCAGAAGCCTGCCCGCGGCAGCGTCGCGAATTCCATCGGCGAGGAGGCGCCCAGGCCCGCGCCGAAGGACGGTTCGCCCGCGCCGGCAGGTGAGGCGGCGGCATCCCCGATGCCGGTGGCGCCGCCCGGCGGCGCGAAGCCGCCGGCGGTCGGCTGCGCATTCGTGCCGCGCGCGGCGCGCAGGGCGAGCAGCAGGGTGTACATGACGGCGCCGAAGCCGAGCAGTCCGACCAGGGTGTAGATGATGAAGCCGAGCACCGGAATCATGTACAGCGCCAGTACCACGACACCGCCGAGCAGCACGTAGAGCACCGGCTGGGTGAGCCCGACCTTCAAGCCGCGCAGGATGCGCCCGCCCAGCCAGCCGAGTGTCACCACCCGCCCGAAGACGCCGGCGCAGAGCAGCGCCAGCCAGAACAGCGGAATGGCGAAGATGCCGACGATGGTGAACACCAGCGCGAGCATCAGGACGGGCGTCAGCAGTGCCGAGGCGAACGCGGCCAGCAATGAGGCGCCCGGGTGATCCTCGAGCGTCTGGATACAGCGCTGTACGCTCTCGCGGAACAACAGCGCCAGCAGTGCGTACAGCAGCAGCACCCCGAGTGCGATGCCCCAGGCCCAGCCGATATCCAGCCGCGGCGCGAGCAGCCGTCCAAGGAGCAGACAGTGCTCGCTCCAGATCTTCAGGCCGTGCGCGCCGTGAAAGATGCCGGGTATCACGTTGACGGCGCCGCCCTGGACCACCGCGGAGGGATCGCGTTCGACCGTGCCGAACACGTTTACGGCCTGTCCGTGGATTACCGCCTTCGGACCGAGTTTCATATCGCCGAACACGGACACCGCGTTGGCCTCGACGGGACCGTTGATGTCGGCGTCGCCGAAGACGCTGACCGCGCTGTTGCCGACGCTGCCGTCGACGTGCAGATCGCCCATGACGGCAACGGCCGAATCCGATACATCGCCGTGCACCACGCTGTCACCGAAGACCGCGACCACGTCGCACGCGCTCTTGCCCGCGGCCAGCCTGGCGTCGTGACCGACGGCGACGATCTCTCGGCCGCTCGGGCAGGATTCGTCCGCATCGCCCGCGACGATCACGGACTTGTCCCCGTCGGCGATGTTGACACCCGAGCCGCCGATGATGACGTGGCTCGAGCCGTTGCTGACGTTGATGCCGCCCGAGCCGACCTGCACCTCGGTGGTGCCATCGTGGGAGGTTGCGCCAGTGTGCGCCGGAGGGCTGCCCGAATGCGCGGCGGCGTGCGCCGGTGCTCCGCAGCCGCCCACGCAGGTGAGCAGCGTGACAGTCAGAAGCCAGCCAGTGACCTTGTTCATACGGAATGGGCCTTGGAATGCGGAAGGGTGGGATAGAGCAGCAGGTAACCGAGCGCGAGCAGTCCCGCATACACCGCGCTCACGATGAACAACCCGCCGAGCAGCCAGTCTGAGGGAATCAGGTGCGTGAGGTGCACGGCGAGCTCGCCGAGGCCGAGGAGCGCGCGGCTCGTGCCGCTCACGCCCATGACCACGTGCCCGACGCTGGAATCGGCCAGCGCGTGCGTCACATGGCCGCGCAGCAGCGCCGCCAGCATCCACACCAGCGGCACGCACAGCGCGCATGCGGCAATCAGCAGCGCGCGTGCGGCCCGCGGCCAGCGGGCGAGGCCGGCGCCGTGCGGCTGCGCGTGCTGTTCGATGGCCCGCAGCACGCGTGCCTCCAGGGAGGCCGGTGCGGGGCAGGGAGGGCACTCGCGCAGCACCTGGTGCGCCAGGCGCTCGAGCTGCTGCTCGTGTTCGGGATTGCGGGACTTCATGACGGTGTGCAGCTCCGGTCGGTGCTCGGTTCGAGCCCGCTCCCGGCGAGCGCCTTGGCCATGGCCAGGCGCGCGCGCAGGATGTCGGTCTTGACCTTGGCCAGCGAGTGGCCGAGACGGGCGGCGATGTCCTGGTAGGACATCTCCTCGAAATGAAACAGAACGAGCGGCACGCGCTGGTGCTCCGGCAGTCCGCGCAGCGCCTGCTCGAGCAGTGCGTGCCGCTGTGCCCGGTCGAGCTGCTGTAGCGCGCCCTCGAGCGTGGCGCTGGCGTCCTCGATCTCCTCCTCGCCCGCCGCCTCGGCGAACACCTCGGAGAACAGCCGCCAGCGCTTGCGGTGACGGGTCAGGTGGTTCAGCGTCAGATGGGTGGCGACGGTCTTAAGCCAGCCGCCAGCCGTCGCACTGTCGCGCAGCCGCTCGAAATTCTCGTACGCCTTCAGGAACACGTCCTGGCTGATGTCCTCGGCCTGCGCGGGGCTGCCGGTCAGCCGCACTGCCGTGGAGAAAACCATGTCCTGATAGGCGCGCATGAACGCTGCGAACTCTTTGGAATCGGGCCTTGAGCTTGCCAATTGCACGGGTAGATCGTCGTTTGAGGCAAGAACACCGGACGCGCCAAAAAGTTGCAGCGCCGCCCGGCTGGCCGGCGGGGGCGCGCCAGCCTATCCCGGCGGTCCGGCGCGGGCCACCGCGGGTCTGCTCAGGGGCCTCGCGGCGAGCTCGCCTGGCGGGCGGCCCGGTAGGCGAGCAGCTGCGGCAGAAACGCCTGGCGGCGCTCCAGGCTCTCCGGCGGCCAGTACGCCTTGGGGTCGTAGAACTCCTCTACCGCCGGGGTGCCCTGGGGCAGCACCACCCAGGGCTGCTTCGAGGCGGTGAAGATGTGGATGTCCGGGCCGAGCACATCGGGGGTATCCAGCGTGCCGACCCGCGCGAAGCGCAGGATCGGTCCGGCCCCGGAATAGTGGCTCCACAGCGCGATCCGGCAGTGCGGGCAGCGGGCGATCCGCTGGCCGCGACCGCTCTGGGAGGGCGTATCGATGATCTGCGGCTCCTCGCGCAGGTGCACCAGCCGCTCCGACTCGATGAGTGCATTCAGCGCGAAAGCGGCGCCGCTCTCGCGCTGGCACCAGCGGCAGTGGCAGCAGTGCACGAACAGCGGGCGCGATGCCAGCCGATAGCGGACGCGGCCGCAGTCACAGCCGCCATCGAGCGGGAAGAGAGCCTCAGCGGACATCACGACTCCTTCCGGCACGCGGCTCGGAGGAGCGCCACCACGGCGCTCATTTCAGTACGACCCACAACGGGCCGATCAGCATGAACGTCAGGTCCTGGAAGAACTTCGGGCGCCGTCCCTCGATGGCGTGTCCGAGGAACTGACCGATCCACCCGAGCACGAACAGCCCGAGGGCGGCAGGGCGCAAGGGGATCTCTGCCGGCCAGAGATGCAGCGCGAGGATACACGCGCCGAGCTGCGCCGCCATGAGGATCGCGGCCCGCGCACCGAGACGCAGGTAAAACGGGGCCACCAGGATCATCAGCAGATACGAGGCGCGTACCCCGGCGATGCGGCTGCTCCACAGCAGCGCCACGATCGCGAACAGAATGATCGGCACGCACACCGTGTGCAGTGCGCGGTTGACCGGGTGCTGATGCGAGTGCGAATACTCGGTCAGCCACTCATCGACCGTCTTGCTCATCGGGCCGCCTCTCTATCTACAGCGCCGTGGCCAGCGCGACGAGCCGGCTGATTGTGTTCAGATTGCGTGCCGTGCCCGTCCTGGCCGCCGGGATGACGAGCTTGGAGGCGCCAATCCCGTTCGGGTACGCCACGTAGATTTCGCGCCGGCCGAGCGCGAGTTGTTCCGCGCCGAGTCCGTGCACGTCCTCGAGCGCACCGGCTGGCGGCGGTCCGTGAAGAAACACGGTCACGGTGCGGCTCGGGGGCGAGCCGGTGAAGGGGTTCTCGGCCAGCACCGTCGCGAGTTCTGCGGCGGTGCGCACGTGCACCCCGACCGGCTTGCAGAGGAACTCGGCGAGCCGTGTCTCGAGGGCGTGTCTGACCTGCTGTGCCCGCAGGCGGCTGCGGAACAGCGCGTTACCCGAGGCAACATAGGTGCGCGCCTGCTCGAAGCCGGCCGACCGGCACATCGCGAGCAAGGCGTCCATCGGCAGCTGGGTGCCGCCGACATTGACCGCGCGCAGCAGAGCAATATAGGCCGTCATAGGACAATCTGCGTCCGGGTGCGCAGCGTAGCGCGCAAGGTGCGCCGGCCACCAGTGCACGTGACGCCCCGCCAAGTGAAAGGTGCCGCTTGCCCGGCACCGGCAGATGCTCCACCTTCTACGTGGGCGCGACAATGCGCCCGCGGGGGGCCGGTGCGATGGGAACGAGGGGACATTTCGGGCGGCTCAGCCCAGGGTTGCCGGTGGCCATGGTGGCCGCCCTGGCGCTCGGGATTGCGCCGCTTGCCGCGGCGCCGCAGTTGCTGAGCGATGCGTGGTGGACCGGGCCGCTGCTGGCGCCCAACGCCGCCACGTTGCCCGCCGGACACGTGTATCTGGAGCCTTACCTGTACGATTCGATGCCGTACGCCCGGCTCGACGCCACGGGACGCTCGCGGCCGGCGCCGTATGCGAACAACTTCGGGTCCCTGACCTACCTCAGTTATGGCTGGAACCGCCGGCTGACGGTCGGGCTGATCCCGCGCTTCGGCTACTCGCGGCCAGCCGATGCGCCGGGCAGTTCCGGGGTCGGCATCGGCGACCTCACGGTTCAGGCCCAATACCGCCTGACGCCGCTCGATCCGCACAGCCGCGTGCCTATCGCCTCGATCAATCTCCAGGAGACGCTGCCCACGGGCCGCTACCAGCGCCTCGGGCGCTACAGCGACGGGTTCGGCGCCGGCGCCTACACGACCACGCTGTCGATGTATTTCATGTCCTATTTCTGGCTGCCGAACGGCAGGATTCTGCGCGCGCGACTCGATCTGTCCTACGCACGCTCGAGCCACGTCGCGCTCCAAGGGCGCAGCGTCTACGGCACGCCCGCGGGATTCCAGGGCGAGGCCTGGCCGGGCGACAGCGCCTTCGGGGACCTCGGGCTGGAGTACAGCCTGAGCCGCCATTGGGTGTTGGCCTGCGATGTGTGGGCCGAGCGGGATGGCGCGACGCGCCTCGGGGGAACCGTGCGCGCGTCCGGTGCGCCCGCGCGTTACGCGAGCAACACGGGCGTGGGGCGCGTGCTGTACGTGGCGCCGGCGTTTGAATACAACTGGAGCGCGCGACTGGGCGTGATCTTCGGTGCGCGCGTCACGGCCGCTGGCCGCAACCAGACCGCCACGGTGACCCCGGTCGCCGCGCTCAGCTACTTCGACTAGCCGAACAGCGCCGGTGCGATCCGGTGCCCGGGCCGTCAGGCGGTCCGCAATGCATCTCGGCAGGGAGTATGGGCCCGGTAGGATTCGAACCTACGACCAAGGGATTATGAGTCCCCTGCACTAACCGCTGTGCTACAGGCCCGCGCGGAACGCCATTCTAGCAGCGCCATCCGCGCGCGGCGCATGCCGGGGCGGCTCACGGCGGCAGGCAGCCGCTGAGC
>JAJZFQ010000057.1 GCA_021805275.1 Pseudomonadota bacterium | reverse complement strand
GCCGCCCGCGTCGCGCCGTGACCCGCCAGTCGATGCTGCGCGGATCGTCTCCCGGGGTGTACAGCCGCACCTCCTGGAACTCCAGGCCGCGGCCGCGCTGCGCGCTCGAGTGCGCACCGAGCACGGCCGCGCGGGTCCGCCGCTGACGCTGCAGCGACAGACCGTGCGCGGCGCCACGCAGCGCGAGCAGTTCCTCGAGCGTCGGGAGACTCATGCGTTCAGGGTGCCGGCACCCGGCTGAGCAGTTCATGGACGCAGCTCTCGGCGCTGACGCCCTGCGCCTGCGCCGTGTAGTCGACGAGCAGCCGGTGGCGCAGCGCGTCCGGGGCGATCGTCTGCACGTCCTCGGGACTGACGAAATCACGGCCCTCGAGCCAGGCGAGCGCGCGTGCGCCGCGTTCGATGGCGATCGCCGCGCGTGGACTTGCGCCCCAACGCAGCCACTGACGCAGCTGCGCGCTGTAGGGTTCGGGGCGGCGCGTGGCGTCGACCAGAGCGGCGATGTACTCGGCGACCGGATCGGAGAGCGTCAGACCGAGAATCTCCCGCCGCGCGGTGAACACCATGGTCTGGCTCATCCGTTGCGTGGGCGGGGCAATCTCGCGCTGGCTGATCGCCTCGGCGCGCGCCAGCGCCATCACCTTCAGCGTCGTGGCGCGGTCGGGATAATCGACGCAGGTGTGCAGCATGAAGCGGTCGAGCTGCGCCTCGGGCAGAGGGTAAGTGCCCTCCTGTTCGATCGGGTTCTGCGTCGCCATCACCAGGAACAGCGGCGGCAGTGGATAGCTCGCCGCGCCGACGCTGATCTGCCGCTCGGCCATGGCCTCGAGCAGTGCCGCCTGCACCTTCGCCGGCGCTCGGTTGATTTCATCGGCAAGGATCAGATTGTGAAACAACGGTCCGCGCTGGAAGCGGAACGAGCCTTCTTCGGGCCGATAGATGTCCGAACCGGTCAGATCCGCCGGCAGCAGATCCGGCGTGAACTGGACTCGCTGGAAGTCCGCCTCCACCGCCTGGGCCAGCGCCTTGATGGCGCGGGTCTTCGCAAGCCCGGGCGGGCCCTCCACCAGCAGATGGCCGTCGCAGAGCAGGGCGATCAGCAGCCGCTCGACCAGCGCCTCCTGCCCGAGGATCTGGCTGCGCAGGTAGGTGCGCAGCCGAGCGAACGCGGCCTGCGCGGCGCCGCCGGGAGGGGCGGGGTGCGCGGCAGGGGCGGAAGGGGCGAGCGGGCCGGTGCCGGTCATGGCGGAGGGTCTCCAGAGTGTTCCCGAGAGCGGGATTGACCCTGCAGCGCCGCTGGGGTTCCCGGACGACGCCACGATGCGGGGACCCCGGACCCGGCCAAAAAATGCCAGAGGACATATTACCGGCCAGCGAACCGACCCGCTCGGCCAAGCACAGGACTTCAGCGGCCGGATGACGCGTACCATATTACCGTGGTACCATCTGCGGCATGAAAACCATCACTCGTGTGCAGACCGGGGTGCGGCTCGAGCGCCGGCTGCTGAAAGTGCTCAAGGCGCTGGCCGCGGACCTGGAGATGTCCCTCGGGGACCTGCTCGAGGGCATCGTGCTGCACGCCTTCGAGGGCAAGGCGCCGTTTTCGGCCACGACGCTGCGCAAGATCCGGGCGCTGAAGGCGGTCTACGGTCTGGACCTCGCCGCCGAGGACTCGCACCGCATGCACGAGATCGAAGACCATGATTGAGCGGCCCGCGGATCTCGCCTGTTTTCGGCGCGGCGAGCTCGAGCCGGCCACATTCACGCACCGGGAGCACCTGCGCATGGCCTTCGAGATGCTGCGCCGTGACGAGTTTCCCGAGACCGCGCTGTATGACTCGCGCGCGCTGCAGTCCTTGACCGCCCGGGCCGGGGTTCCCGGGAAGTTTCACCCGACGATCCCCGTTGCCTTTCTGTCGCGGCTCGCCGAGCGCATGTCAGGGCGCGGCGCGGAGACCTTCGAGGCGTTCGCCCTGGCCCATCCGGACCTTCTCGACGGGTGGGTGCTCGAGCGGCTCTACCGCCCCGAGCGTCTTGCGAGCGCGGCGGCGCGCACGACCTTCCTGCTGCCGACGACGCTCGCCGGAGAGATCGGCGCAGCCGCGCTCAGCGGTTGGGCTCGGTGTGTCGCCTGGCGCCACGGAGGCACTGCGCGACGTCGCTGCGGCGCACGATCCGGTAGGGCGCAAAGGCCGCTACGTCGGCCGCGAGCGCATTCTGCGCCGCGGCGAGCTGCGCCATCTGCGCGCAAAGTGAGCGCACGTCTGCCCTGACCTTCGCCGAGCCTCGGTGCGCGGTGCGTTTGATGACCGAGGAGTTGTCCTGCCAGAGTGCGCTGAACAGCGATCCGACGACGTCTACGCCCAGCCGGCCGCCCGCTTGGCCGGCGGCGACGCCGGCGGCGGATATCCCGAGGGCGTGCAGGTAGTACTGCTGCGCCACCGTCTGCTCGGCGGGGCTCAGCGCGACGGTGTGCCGCGCGATCACCAGCCGACCGCTCGCGTGCACGTAGGCGTCGGCGACACCGGGCGCACTGATGCGCACCGCAGTGCCCTCGATGGCGAACGTACCGTGCCGGCTCGAGGTGCTGATGTGCTCCGTGCACCCCGAGAGAGCGGCCAGCGTGGGCAGCAGCAGAGCACCGATCAGCAGCGCGATTCGACGGTTCATGGAGCGACTCTCTCCGCGTAGGCGATTCAGGAGGGTTGACTGACTTGCGCGGTCGCGGCCGCAGTGCCGTGCGGCTCGGTGATCACCGCCCGCATGATCCGTGGGGCGACCCAACGCTCGATATCGTCGATCAGCGTGAATCCCGCCGGCACCACCACCAGGGTGAGGCCGGTCGAGGTGACCAGACCGCCGATGACGCCGATCGCCATCGGGGCGCGAAACGCATCGCCGATCGCGAACGCCACCGGCAGCATGCCCGCCACCATCGCCACGGTGGTCATCACGATCGGACGGGCCCGTTTGTGTCCGGCTTCGAGCAGTGCGGTCAGACGGTCCTTGCCGGCGCGCATCTCCTCGATGGCGAAATCCACCAGCAGGATGGAGTTCTTCGCCACGATACCCATCAGCATCAGGAAGCCGATCATCACGCCGAGCGACAGCGGCCGGTCCGTGATGAACAGCGCCGCGACCGCCCCGCCGATCGACAACGGCAGCGCCGAGAGGATGGTGATCGGCTGCAGCACTCGGGCGAACAGCAGCACCAGCACGGCGAACACCATGAGGATGCCGGTGCCCATGGCGATCAAGAAGTCGGTGAACAGCTCCGACATCAGCCGCGCGTTGCCCGTCTCGGCCAGGTGCACGCCCGACGGCAGGTGAGTCAGCCCCGAGAGCGCATGGATCTGCTTCATCGCCTTGCCGAGCTGGACGCCGTTCAGGTCCGCATCGATCGCGATCCGCAGGCGCTGATCGCGACTGTGGATCTCGGTCGGTCCCTGCCCGAAGCCGAAATCCGCCACTGCCTTCAGCGGCACCGAGCCACCGCTGGCGGTCGGCACGGGCAGGTTCTCCAACGTGTTGAGGTTGGCCCGGGCCGAGCGCTTCAGGTTCACCAGGATCGGCACCTGGCGGTCCGGCAGGGTGAACTTCGCGTCGTTCTGCAGCAGATCCCCGAGTGTTGCGATGCGGATCGTCTGGCTGATGTCCGCCACGGTCACACCGAGCTCGGCGGCGAGGTCGAAGCGCGGCCGGATGCGGATCTCCGGCCGCGGCAGCCCGTCCGCCGAGCTCACGTCGCGCAGATCCGGCAGTGCCGCCATCTGGCTCATGACCCGGTGAGCGGTGTGCTCGAGCAACGACAGGTTGTCGCCGGTGAGGTCTATGGTGATGTCGTGACCGTCGCTGTCCCCGTTGAAGTTCTGGAAGTAGATCTGCGCGTTCGGAATGCGGCGCAGCTTGGCGAGCATCTGGTTCTGCCACTGAGTCTGGCTCATCGGCCGCTCCGTGGGCGGCACCAGGCTGATATACAGGTTCGCGCCGCGTACGCTGCCGTTGCCGCCGACCGACTCGTCGATCGACTTCACGTAGCGTTGACGGGCGAGGATGCGATACGCCTCATCGGCGACCTTCTCGGTATCCTTCAGCTGCACTCCGGGCGGCATTTCGATCGAGAGCGACGCGCTGCTGCTGTCGGAGTTCTGCACGAAGGTCTTCGGCACCAGGATCAATCCGCCGATTGAGGCGGCGAAGAACATCACGCCGAAGAAGATCGTGATCCAGCGGTGATGCACGCACCAGCGCAGCACCTGCAGGTAGCGCGTCATGACCGGTCCGTCGTGCTGTTCCGGTAGCGGCTCGGATTTCAGCGTATAGGCGGCGATCACCGGCGTCAGCAGCCGGGCCACCAGCAGCGAGAAGAACACCGCCGCGGCGACCGTCAGGCCGAACTGCTTGAAGTACTGGCCGATGATCCCGCTCATGAAGCTCACCGGCATGAACACCGCGATGATGGTGCAGGAGGTGGCCACCACCGCGAGCGCGATCTCGTCGGCCGCATCGAGCGCCGCCTGAAAGGCGCTCTTGCCCATGCGCTTGTGGCGCACGATGTTCTCGATCTCGACGATCGCGTCATCGACCAGCACGCCGGACACGAGTGAGAGGGCGAGCAGACTCACCTGATTGAGGGTGAAGCCGAGCCAGTACATGACGCCGAAGGCAGGAATGGCCGAGAGCGGGATGGCGAGGGCGGAGATCAGGGTTGCGCGCAGGTCGCGCAGGAACAGCCACACCACCAGCACCGAGAGGATCGAGCCCTCGATGAGGGCCTCAATCGCGGAATGGTAGGTTTGCTTGGTGTAGGTGACCGAGGAGAACGTGCGGTGGATGTTGACGCGGGGAAATTCCTTACGAATCCTGGCGAGCTCCTGCTGCACACCTTTCAGCACCGTCACGTCCGAGGTGCCCGGTGCTCGCTGCACGCCGAAGGAGATCGCCGGCTCGCCGTTGAACTTCTCGATGCTGCGCACCTCGGCGGCGCCATCGCGCACCGTGGCGATGCTGCCGAGCCGCGCGAAGCGTCCGCCGGGCAGGGCGATCTGGGTCTGCGCGAGCTGCCAGGCCGTCTGCGCCCCGCCGAGCACGCGGATCGTCTGCTCGCCGTTGCCCAGATCCGCCCGTCCGCCGGGCAGGTCGATGTTGAGGTTGGTGAGCTGGCCATTGACCTGTGCGGCGGTGATGCCGAGCGCCTGCATGCGCGCCGGGTCGAGCTCGACGCGGATCTCGCGGTCGACCCCGCCGTAGCGCGACACCTGGGCTACCCCGGGTACGGTGAGCAGCCGCTTGGTGATGGTGTTGTCGATGAACCAGGAGATCGCCCGGTCGCTCATGTCCGTCGAGCTGACCGCGTAGTAGACGATCGGCCCACCGTCGATTTTCACTCGTTGCACCACCGGCGGCAGGATGTCGGTGGGCAGATCGGCCTGTACCTGGGTGACCGCATCGCGCACCTCGGTGACCGCGCGGTCGATCGGCGTGCCGATTTCGAACTCGACGTCCGTTTCCTCTCCGCCCTGATAGGCCTTGGAGAGAATGTGGCGGATGTTGCCGATGCCGGCCACCGCCGCTTCCACGCGGCGCACGATCTGAGTCTGCACCTCTTCGGGCGCTGCACCCGGCTCGGTGACGACCACCGAGACGATGGGATAGGAGAGATGGGGATTCAGCGTCACCGGCAGGCGCACGAACGCCGTGGCGCCGATGAACAGCAGCACGACGAACAGGACGATGGGGGGCAGCGGGTGCTGGATCGCCCAGGCCGACAGGCGTCTCATGAGCGCACCGTGTGCGCCTGCACCTGCACCGTCTCGCCGCTTTGCAGGAAGCCCCCGGCGAGCGTCACCACGCGCTCACGGCCGGTGAGTCCCCGGTCGATGACGACACCCGTGGCGATCACCCCGCCGAGGATGACGGAGCGGCGTACGGCGACATTCTTGCGGTTCACGACGAACACATACGATCCGGCCGAATCCGTCATGACCGCGGTCTGCGGCAGCACCGGTCGCTCCGCGTGGCTCTCCAGGATCACCGCGCGCGCGAATGCACCGGGGCGCAGCGCCGGATTGGGCTGCAGCGCAATGCGCACTTGGCCGAGGCGGGTCTCGGGATTGATGGTGGCCCCGAGCAGCCAGATCCGCCCCGAGAACGGGTGGGGGTAGCCGATCAGGTAGACCTGAGCCGGCTGACCGATCTTCAGCGCCGCGAGGTCCTGCTCGGTCACCTGTCCTTTCAACTCCACACGCCCGGCCTCCTCCAAGGTGAACAGTGCCGGTCCCCCGGGACTCGCCACCTGGCCGACCTCGGCGTCGCGGGTCAGCACGATTCCCGCAGCCGGTGCGACGATGCGGGTCAGGGCGAGTTCGGCGCGCTTCTGGCGCAGCTGCGCGGCGACCATGCGCTCGTTGGCGGCGTCCATGGCGGCCGTGGCCTGGCTCTGCTCGATGTTCTGCCGGGACAGCCCGCCGTTCGGGCCGATGGCGAGCGCCCGCCGGTATTCGGCGGCCGACAGCGCGGCCTGGGCCCGCGCCTTGGCGAGCGATGCGGCGAGTTGTGCCACCTGGGGCTTGAGCACCGAGTCATCGAGCTGGGCGAGCAGCTGGCCGCGCCGAACATGATCGCCGACCTGTACGGCGACCCGCACGATGCGCTCGGCCTGACCGCCATCCCCGATCGGCAGATCATGCCGCGCCGAGATGGTGCCAGTGACGAGTACCTGCGTGCTCACCGGCTGCAGTCCCGGCACCATGGTGCTGACCAGGGGCACGAAGTGGCGGTCCGCGAGCGGGACGAGGACGGCATGTTTGGCGCCGGCATGCAGCCACAGCCCCGTGCCGAGTGCCGCGGCGAGCACCAGAGCGCCGGTGATCAGCCAACGCTTGCGCAGGCGGCGGTGCGCCGGAACGAGGACATCGCCCGCGGCGCTGTCGCGTTCGGCCCAGCCGAGCGCATCGCTCCCGGGCGCGCTGGGAGCGGCGGGGGCCGCCAGTACGTCGCTGCCCTGTTGTTCAACCGTGATATCGGTGTTGCTCATGACGGATAACTGCCCTGTCAGATGGACGTGCGGCGAAGGGTGTTGAGAGTGTGGTGATCGAGAGCGACAGGTGTGCCGGTGGGCCGTAGCCGCACGCTGCGCAGGCGGGCGGGGTGCGGGACCCTCTCACACCAGTCCTTGTGTCTTCGGCGTGAGTACCACGACGGTGCCGGCGATCTTGTCGTGCCAGGCTTGCCGTTCGCGGTCGAAGGCGATCCAGAAGAATCCCAGGCCGGCGGCGATCAAGGAGAGGAAGCAGCCGAGGGCGCGCAGGATGGCCGTCTCCCAGCTGACGGGCTGACCGTCGATGCGCACGACACGCAGGTGGCAGATGATGCCGCCGACCGTCGTGCCGCGCAGTTTCCACATCAGCGCGCCGTAGGTGGCCAGCACGAGCAGCAGGCCGTCGGTGCCGTGGTGCTCGATCGCGCTCAACGCGAAGCTGACCAGCACCAGGTCGATCAGCAGCGCCAGCATGCGGATCCAGAATCCTGCGCGCGGCAGCGTGGCGAGTTCCATCGGCGTCGGTGCCGGGGGCGGCGTTGCAGCAGCGGATACGGTCGCCTCCGGGGGGGGCGCACCGCCCTCAGGCGCGTGGGGTGGCACGGTGCCGGCCGCGGGACCGAACCCGGCGAAACCCGCCGGCGCCGCCGGCGCCGCCGGTGCCGCGGCGCTGCGCGCCGCACGCAGGGCGAGCAACAGACTGTAGATGACCGCGCCGAAGCCGAGCGTGCCGATCAGGGCGTAGACGATGAATCCGAGCACCGGCACCATGTAGAGCGCCAGAGCGATGACGCCGCCGAGGAGGACGTACAGCACGGGGTGGACGCCGCCGCCGCGCACGCCGCGCAGGATCCGCCCGCCGAGCCAACCGAGCGCGACGACCCGGCCGAAAATGCCTGCACCGAGCAGCGCGAGCCAGAACAGCGGGATCGCCAGAATGCCGACCACGGTCATGACCAGCGCCAGCATCAGCACCGGCGTCAGCAGCGTCATGGCGACCGCGGCCAGAAGCGACGCGCCCGGATGTTCATCGAGGGTCTGGATGCTCTTCTGCAGGCCTTCGCGAAACAGCAGCGCGAGCAGTGCGTAGAACAGCAGGAGCACGCCGGCGACGCCCCACGCCCAGCCGATGTCCAGACGCGGCGCGAGCAAGCGGCCGAGGAGCAGGCAGTGCTCGCTCCAGGATTGCAGGCCCGCGGCGCCGTGGAACATTCCGGACATGATGTTCGCGGTGCCACCGTCGATCACGCTGCCCGGATCACGCTGCACCGATCCGAACACGTCCACCGCCTGGCCGTGGATATGCGCTGTGGGGCCGAGCTTCAGATCGCCGAATACCGCCACGGCATTGCCGCCGACCGAGCCATTGACGCTCGAGTCGCCGAACACACTGACCGTGCTGTTGGCGACGCGGCCGCTGGCCTGCAGGTTGCCCATGATCGCGACCACCGAGTCCGACACGTCGCCGTCCGCTACGCTGTTGCCGAAGACCGAGACCACGTCGCAGGCGCTCTTGCCGGCCGGCAGCCGCACGCTGTGGAAGACGGAAACCAGTTCCTGATCATCCGGGCAGGAGTGATGGTGGTCGTGCACGGTCACGATCGCGCTGGCGTTGTCGGTGATGCCGACGCCGTTGCGGCCGATGCGAATGTGGCTTGAACCGTTTTCGACATTGATGCCGTGCGAGCCGATCTGCACCTCAGTCGCGTCGTGGTGCGAGACCGTGGTCACGGCGCCGGAGGCGCTGATGACGGCCGCCTGTCCGGCCCCGGCCGGTACGATGCCGCCGCCGAAGGCGAGCAGTCCGCTCAGCGCTGTGGCGGGGAGAAGCGATTGGAGGACCTTGTTCATACAGTGTGTGCCTTGGAATGCGGCAGCGTGGGATAGAGCAGGAGGTAGCCGAGTGCGCCCAGCATCGCGTAGGCCGCCCCGACGACGAGCAAGCCTGCAAACAGCCAGTCCGAGGGGATCGCGTGCGCCAGACGCACGGCCAGCTCGCCGAGATCGAGAATCGTGCGGCTCGTGCCGCGCACGCCCCGCACCACGTGCCCGACGCCTGCGCCGGCGAGCACGTGGCCTACGTACTCGCGCAGGCGCGTGGCGAGCATCCACGCCACCGGCACGCACAGCGCGCAGGCGGCGAGCAGCAGCACGCGAGCGGCGCGCGGCCAGCGGGAGATCCCCGCGAGGGATCGTGAGTCGGCACGCCGTTCGATTTCACGCCGAACGCGCGCTTCGAGCGAGGCGGGAGCGATGCAGGGCGGCAGTTCGCGCAGCGCCTGGTGTGCCAGCTGCTCGAGCTGTTTTTCAAGAGAGGTACGGTCGTTCATGTCGGTGCACAGCTCCGGTCGGTGCGGGGGCCGAGTCCGCCGGCGGCAAGGGTCTTGGCCATGGCGAGGCGGCCGCGCAGGATGTCGGTCTTGGTCTTCGCGAGCGAATG
>JAJZFQ010000204.1 GCA_021805275.1 Pseudomonadota bacterium | reverse complement strand
GGAATCCGCGGGAATGTCGCGGCAGATGCGGTGGAGCCTGGGAGCGCTGCGATCGGTGACTCTCGGCAGCGGAGGATGCTGCGGTTGTATGCTTGCGTCTACGAAGGTGCCGGGTCAATGGTTCCTCTTTGCGATGCGATGGACAATGCCATGCTTCAGGTCCCGTCGGACTGGTCAATTTGATCGATTGCTTCCAAACGCGGCAAGTGAGGATGCGGAACATGGCCGACCAACGGTTACACACCACCTGGGGACGATGAGGGTGACTTGGATCGTGGTTGATCGATTGACGTACAGATGCATTCCAGGGAGCGCAGGAGCGGCTTTGCATGCACGGAGGTGCGCCTCGCGAGACCTGGCAATGGAAGCTTTGCGGCGACTCGACCGAATTCTAGTGGTACGGAGAATTACCGGGAGATCATGCGGCGCTCAGACGGTCGGTGAGCGATCCTTGCGGGACTTATGAAGGCGAGAACGCAATTTGCTGGGGGGCCTTGTTGTGCGCGAAAATAAACGAGGTGGAGGCGTGAAAATCAAGACTTTGACTCCGCAGACGCTGCGCAACCAAGTGATTGGAATGGATTCCGTGCTCGCCACTCCCTTCGGCAAGCGGCTGATGGTGTACTGCGATTACACCGCGTCGGGTCAGTCGCTCGATTTTGTCGAACGCTACATCCAACGCCTGTGCGGAGGATATGCCAATACGCACACCGAAGACGATGCTACCGGACGGACCACTTCCAGGTTGCTGGCCGAAGCAGAGGCGCTGATCAAGCGGGCAGTCAATGCTGGGCCGCACGGTCGTTTCATCGCCTGCGGCACGGGCGCGACGGGCGCGATTGACAGACTGCAGCACCTGCTCGGGGTGGCGCTCGCGCCGGCAACCCGTGCGCGTCTCGACGCGAACGTCGAAAGTACCTTCGGGGCCGGAGCGACGCAGCGCTTGCGCGAACATCTGAGCCTCCGACAGCCGGTGGTTTTGATTGGGCCGTACGAGCATCACTCCAACGAGGTGTCCTGGCGGCAGGGACTCGCGACGGTGGTGCCGGTGGCTCTCAGTCGCGACGGCGGGGTGGACCTGGAGCACCTCGGGTCGCTGCTGCGCGCCCCGAGGTTTGCCGGGCGCCTGCTGATTGGCTCGTTCTCGGCGGCTTCGAACGTCACGGGCATGCGCACGCCGGTGCACGAGATCGCCGCGCTCCTGCACCGGCACGGGGCGCTGGCGTGCTTTGATTTCGCCGCCAGCGCCCCGTATGTCGAGATCGATATGAATCCGAGTGGCGACGGATGGCTGGATGCTATCGCGCTTTCACCGCACAAATTCCTGGGCGGACCGGGTGCGACCGGCGTACTGGTGTTCAACGAGCGCCTCTATCGTCACGACTTGCCCCCGACAGTGGGTGGTGGCGGTACTGTGGACTACGTGAGTCCGAGCGACCAGGATTTCATCGCGGACATTGAAACTCGGGAGAAGGCGGGCACGCCGGGTATCCTGCAAACGCTGCGCGCGGCGTTGGCCTTCGAAGTCAAGCGGGCAGTGGGTGTGGGAACGATCGAGACACGTGAAAGGGAGTTCCTCGAGCAGGTGTTCGAGCGCTGGACCGAAAGCGAAGGCATCGAGATTCTCGGCAATCGCGACCCCCGCCGGCGCATCGGCATCGTCTCGTTCATTGTGCGCGACCCGCGCGGCGGCCATCTGCATCCGAAGTTCGTCACGGCGCTGCTCTCGGACTTATTTGGCATTCAGTCGCGGGCCGGTTGTTCGTGCGCCGGACCGTACGGGCATCGGTTGCTCGGCGTCGATCCGCAACACTCCGCGCAATATCGCGCCTGGGTAGCTCGGGGGTATCACGGTATCAAGCCCGGCTGGTGCCGAATCGGCTTGCATTACGTGATGGACTTGACGGACGTGCAGTTCGTGATCGATGCGGTGCGCTTCATCGCCTCCGACGGCTATCGTTTTTTGCCCTGGTACCGCTTTGATCCACTGACGGGGGCATGGACCCATTGCGCCGCTCGCGAGAGTGGTCCGCGGTTTTCGCTGGACAGCGCGCTCACCGCGAGAACCCGGAGGCCAAGGCCGCTTCCGGAGAGCCGGCGCGCCGAGCTTTACGCGCAATTTCTCGAGGCGGCCCGCACGCTCGCGAAACAAGCCGCACCGTCTCCTGCAGCTGGAACGCGCGAAGAAGACATTCTCGAGCAATTCGGGGACTTGAGGGATTTCTCGGTTACCTGAGCGCATCCTAATGTCCGACCGCCGGATCGTCGTGCAGCCAAGCACCGCCACGGTCCGCTGCAGGCCGCAGCCCCGGAATCTGAATGGAAACATCATCATATGGCGTCGCCTTCAGATGGGGAGCGTTCCGGGACATCCTGATCGGCCCTGACATGCTTCCTCACCCGTCCGGTGGCCAGGATCGGCGAGCTCGACTGTCCGTTCGCCATGGTGCCGATGCAGTTTGATCGCACGCGCCTGGCACTCCCCTCGGCGCCGCGGAATCAGGCATCATCGGTGCTCCACGAAGCTCGCTCTGCGGAGATCTCCATGGAAAACGGGCCCGGTTCCTCGGCCTTCGCGAACCGTTCGTTCCGCCTCCTGTTTATGGGCAGCAGCGTTTCGGCCATCGGGGATCAGTTCACCCTGGTGGCGCTGCCGTGGCTGGTGCTTTTGCTTACGGGCAATCCGGCGCAGCTGGGGCTCGTGCTCGCCGTCATGGCCCTGCCGCGGGCGGTATTCATGCTGATCGGCGGCGCTGTGGTGGACCGGATGTCCCCGCGGCGTGTGCTGCTCAACGCGAGGGCAGTCAACGCAATTCTGGTCGGGCTGCTGGCGACTCTGGTTCTCTTTGGCGCCATTCGCATGTGGATGTTGTATGCATTGGCGGCTGGAATCGGACTTGCCACCGCCTTTGCCTATCCGGCCGGCAGCTCGTTGGCACCTCAACTGGTCAGTCCCGCGCAGCTGCACTCGGCAAATTCCAGTTTCATGGGCATGCGACAGCTGAGCCTGTTGATCGGGCCGGCACTGGCGGGGTTCGTGATCAAGGCAGGATCGGGAGCTGCCGCACTGCACGATGCACGGGGCACGGGCATTGCCTTTGCCGTCGACGCGGTGAGCTTTCTGTTCTCGGTTGCCTCATTGGCCATGGTCAGGGTGGCGAGCGATCGTCATCCGCCCGCTCCCCAGGGCGGCATCCTCGCCAATCTGCTCGAGGGCATCCGCACGTTGTGGCGTGACCGACAGATGAGGGCATTGATCGGCTATTTTGCCGCCGGCTCCGTGCTGGTCGGTGGTCCGCTGCAGGTTGCCCTGCCCGTGCTCGCCAAGAGTCGATTGGCCGAGGGGGCCGCCGCGTTCGGCATACTCATGACCGCCAATGCGAGTGGCATGCTGATCGGTAGCCTCGCCTCGGGGACGGTAACGCGGCTAACCCGCGGATCTCTGGGGGTCTTGTTGCTCTGCGCTGACACAATCATCGGGCTGGCGGTTGCGACCATGAGCCAGGTCCACGCGTTGGCCGTTGGCGCTGGCATCATGGCCCTGACTGGCCTGTTGGGTGGCACGATACAGATATCCATGATGACCTGGTTGCAGCGGCGCGTGCCGCAGGCGCTGATGGGCCGGACGATGAGCATCGTGATGTTCACATTTCTTGGGATGGCGCCTATGGCCGCCGCATTGGCCGGCGGTCTGCTCAGGGTGCTCTCATTGTCTGAACTGCTCGTTGGAGCGGGGCTGTCGTTGAGCACGATTGCGCTGTTCTCACTGACGCGACCTAACATGCGCGCCATCCGGCTGGCGCCTGCCGCAGCGCCCGCCGCGGCGGGCGACTGACCGTCTCGTGCGGCCCGACTGGGATCATCTGCGATGCCGGGATGCCCGATGTGGCCGTCCGCTGCGCGTCGCGTAATGGCGCGCCGTCATCTCCTGGATTAAAAGGCGTACCTGAACTCGATGCCGACGGAGCGCGGCTTCTGATAGAAGGAAACTCGCTGGCCTTCGCTGCCGGCAAAGGCGTAGGTCATGGGCCGCGCGTCCGTCAAATTGGTCGACCAGAGGCTCACGTCCCAGCCCTGAACCGGGTTGCGCACCCCGATGCGCGCTCCCATGTCGTGTCCGTGTCCGAACGTCGTAGGATCTCCGAGGTAAGGATGAATGTCACTGACGTAGCGATCGTTCAGCTGCGTGTATGCGATCAGATCCTGCGTGATCGGGTGCTCGTAGGACACGATGTAGCTTCCGGCGAAGTTCGGGGCGTCCGGCAGCATCTGCCCGACCCGGACGGGCGTGAAGAGTGCGAGGCCGTTGTCGTTGGTCAGTGTCTCGGTCACGCGGGCATCGAGGCGCGTCGCGGCCAGATGAATCAGCAGGCCGCGAATCGGGCGCCAATCGATCTCAGCCTCGATGCCATCAATTCTGGACCGCGGCACGCTGCCGAGGCCAGCGATCAACGGTTGTGTGCCGACCGGACCCGCCCAGAGCGACAGGCTCGACTGGCGATTGCGAATCACTGAATCGAAGACATCCATGTCCACCTGCAGGGAGTTGTCGAAAAATCGGCTCTTGATGCCGAGTTCACTCGTCACGTTCGTTTCCGGTCTGACATATCCCCAGTCGACCTGCACTTGCGCCGGCTGGCCGTAATAGATGCCGGACTTGTAGCCGGTGGCCACGCTGCCGTAAAGCAGCACCTGCGGTCTCAACTGATAGTTGAGGCCGATGCGGTAGGACAGATTTTGATTTGCTCGTGACTCGTTTAGTGTTGCCAGTACGGTGTTCGGCACGATGGGGCCGCTAAAGTGATTGGCGGCATACGTCAACAGGCCAGTTGGATCGACCGTCGCGCCGTCGAAAGAGGCGGAGTCGTGCGAATAACGCAGCCCCGTTACGAGCGTCAAGCGACCGGACAGGTGGGTGTCGACGTTCGCATAGACTCCGGCGGATTGCTGTCGTTGGACGAAGTTCTCCGCCGTAATGGCTAGGCCGCCCTGCGTCATGTAGGTGGCGAGGCCATAAACGAAGGTCCAGTCCAGCGCGTCACGACTGTGGTACCAGTTTTGTGAGTAGATTGCGCCCACGATCCAATCCACCGGGCCGGCGGTCTTCGACGTCAGCCGCACCTCCTGGCTCCATTGCCACTGCTGGAAATTCTTGGTCCAATTGTTGTCGGCTGCGGGATAGCCGTCGTAATTGTCCAGGCTGTGATCCGAAAAGTAGTCGTACGCACTGATCGAGGTCAGCGTAACGGATTTGAAGCGGACGTTCAGCGTCGCCGCGGTGCCGCCACCGATGTCGTCCTTGTAAAGTGGCAGCCCGCCGACTCTCACCAGCGTGCCGCCGGGAGGGCTATCCATCAGGCCTGCTGTCGGGAAGGGCTCGCTCGGGATGAGCGCCTCGACGTTCGGGGTGGACGGTGAGGAGGGGGTCGAATGATCGTAGACCCAATGGAAATTGAGATTGAGGTCGGCGCGGGCATTGAGCTGCAGATCGAATAGGGCCCGCGCCCCGCCGCGATCCAATTTGCCGTATTTCTTTCCGGTCGTGAGGTCGGTCTGGTAGCCCTCACCCTGGGTCGTCATCGTGGCTGCGAGCCGCGCCTTGATCCAATCGTTCAGAGGACCGCTCACCGCGCCGGTCGCATCGACGGTGTTCCAGCGGCTGTAGCTCACGTCGAGGTAGCCACTCAGCTGCTTGGTGGGCTGGGCAGAGATGATGTTGATTGCGCCGCCGTCGGTGTTCTTGCCGTACAGCGTGCCCTGTGGGCCCTTGAGGATCTCGACGCGGGCGACGTCGTACATCGCGCCGGTGAGAAAGCCCGGAAAGCTGGCGAACACACCATCCAGGTAGATCCCGACCCCGCTGCTGTTGTTGTTGTTGAAGTCGTCGAGCCCGATGCCCCGCAGGAGAAACAGCGGCGTGCTGTCGGTTTGCGCGTTCATCGTTGAGAGGCTCGGATCGAGCATCGACAGGTTCAGCGGCTGCTGGACGCGCAGGGATTGCACTTCCCGGCCGTTCACCGCCGTGAGCGCCATGGCGACGTCCTGGGCGGGCTTCGACCGCCGAGTCGCGGTCACGACAATTTGGCTGAGCCGGCGGTGCGTGGCACGCGCGCGCCGCGTTCGGCGGTCCGGTTCCTTGGCCGTTGCCGGCGAGGTGTGCCTGTGCGCGCCCAGAGCCGGCGCGGGCACCAGCGATGCGACCAGCAGCAGTGCAGCCCAGCGTTGCTCGGCGCGGGGCATAACCCGACTCATTGTTTTCATGGACTCCCCGGCGCTGCGACTCGCGTCCAGGAGTACGCCTTCGCGCGGCAGATCGTTCCATGCGGGACGCCGCTACTACCAGTGGTAGTAGGTCGGGCGCGCCGGAAATTCGCTCCATTGCCCCGTGCGTGCGACGAACGGAGATCATCGGCGCGGCATTTGTCTCACGTGCTGGGTGACCGCAGGCTTTCCGGCCGGCGAGCGCCAGGTAGTGTGGCGCGAGCCACTGTGCCGGTCTGCAGGCAGGCGGCCGTCGCCGCGCGGACAGGAGCGCTGTTCGGGAATTGCGCTGGCGCGGGTGGGCGCACGGTGAACGCCTCACCTCGTCGGTGGTTCAACCCATTGAACATCTTGGCATTTGCCGAGCCCGACGATCAGTGGTGCGTGCGCCGAGGCGTGCGCTCGACTAGGCGGATCACGCGCCAGGTCGCACCAGATCGCGGTGCGGACCTGTGTTCGCAGGTTGCGGACCGGCGGTTCGCACCAGTGGTCGCCCAAGCGCAAACTGGATACCCTAGGCCGAATGACTTGGGGGGAGGCGGCATCGTCGCGGTGACCGCCCACGGAGACATATCCTGCTGCACCCGATCTGTTGTCAGCACAGTCGCCTTGCGCCGGCTCGCCGGGCACCGCGAGGCCGCTGTGCGCGACTCCTGCACGCCGTGCCCCGAACGGCCGCGTCCGCGAGCGCAGAGCAACTCGGGGGCGCGCGCCGACGTTGCCGACACCAGACCGGTCGAGGGCTCGATCGACGGATCCGAGAATCACGGCAAACGTCGAAAGGCGATGTCTCCCCATGAGCCCGGTGGTGCTGCCGCCGCCTCCGATGTCTCGATTCTCGAACGCACCAGTTTCACAGAGAGTTCACGTATGACTGCAACTGCCAAAGACACGCCCGCACCGGCGGGAGCGGCTCCTGTGGCGTCCTCCGGCGCACAGGACCACGTTCCCGAGCTCAGCCGCTCACTGCGCCCCCGGCATGTGACGATGATCAGCATCGGCGGCATCATCGGTGCGGGGCTGTTCGTCGGCAGCAGCGTCGCCATCGCCGCGACCGGTCCGATGGTGATCCTGACCTACGCGCTGACGGGCCTGCTGTTCCTGATCGTCATGCGGTGTCTCGGCGAGATGGCAGTGGCGCATCCGGAGATCCGCTCGTTCACCGAGTTCTCGCGCGCGGGATTTGGCGACTGGGCCGGTTTCACGGTGGGCTGGCTGTACTGGTATTTCTGGGTCATTGTGATTCCCGTGGAGGCGATTGCGGGCGCGGTGATCCTGCAGGGGTGGTTCCCGGGGGTGCCAAAGCTCGTGATCGGCGCAGGGCTGATGGCGGCGATGACGGGCGTGAATCTGATGTCCACGCGCTCGTACGGCGAATTCGAGTTCTGGTTCGCCTCCATCAAAGTGGCTGCCATCATCGCATTCATCGCAGCATGCGCTGCATTTCTCGGCGGTGCGATGGGTCCGCATCAGAGCGTATGGCAGCTGTGGAGCACCCACGGAGGACTGTTTCCCAAGGGGCCCATGGCCGTCGTCACCGCGGTGACCACCGTGTTCTTCTCCATGATGGGCGCAGAGATCGCCACCATCGCGGCCGTGGAATCTCCCGATCCGGCCCAGGCGGTCGCGCGCATGGTCGCGACCGTCGTCTGGCGCATTCTGCTCTTCTATCTCGGATCCATTGGCCTCATCGTCTGTATCGTGGCCTGGGACAAGGTGCCCCCCGGCGTGTCGCCATTCGTCATCGCGCTTGCCTCGATGAACGTGCCCTACGCGGCGCCGATCATGAGCGCGATCATCCTGACGGCGGTACTGTCCTGCCTCAACTCGTCGTTCTACGTCGTTTCCCGTGTTATGTTCATTCTGGCGGCCCGCGGAGACGCGCCGCGGGTGCTGGTGCGTCTGAACGCGCGGCATGTGCCCGCCAACTCGGTGCTGATCGGGACCGCCGCCGGGATGTTGGGCATCATCGCTCATGACCTCGCGCCGTCGGCCGTCTTTGCATTTCTGGTGAACGCATCGGGGGCATTGATTGTCGTGATCTATATGATCACCGTACTTGCTCAGATCCGCCTGCGTCGAGCGCGCGAGCGCGCCGGGATGGGGCCGCCGTCGCTGAAGATGTGGTTCTTTCCGTGGGCAAGTTACGCAGCCGTCGTGGCGATGGTCTTGGTGCTCGCTGCCATGGCTTTCGACAAGGACATGCAGAGCGAATTCTGGGCCAGCGCGGTCTCCATCCTGGTTGCTTTTGCGGCGTATCTGCTGGTCCGCCGCCGCACCGCCGAGCGATCGCGATAGCATCGTCGGCGCGTTGACACCGCGGACCTGTCCACGGCCCGTTCTCCCGGATACCCGGCGACTCGCAGCGCGGCGCGCACGACGCGGCATGGGACCGGGATTGCTGTGGCGCGGGTGCGCCGATACCATTGTGAGGGTCCTTCCATTATCTCTGCGGCGACGAACGAGTTCGCGACATGATTGAAGCATTGTGTGGCGCACGGCACTCGCGAGCTTGGCGGGCAGCCCGATGACGATCGACCCATCGATCGCGCTGGCGTGTCGCCTGCTCGGAACGTTCGTGTTCGCGACGGCGGTCGCCGGGAAGCTCACGCATCGCCATGAGCTTGCGGGGGTGGTCGCCAACTATCGCCTGTTGCCCGAGGCACTGGCCGTGCCCGCCGCATGGGGGACTGTTGCGCTGGAGACTCTGGTGGTGCTGTCGTTGCTCGGCGGACATTATCTCAAGGCGGGCGCGGCGCTCGCGATCGCGCTGCTCAGCGTCTTTGCGCTGGCGATGGGCATCAATCTCGCGCGCGGCCGGAGGGAGATCGACTGCGGCTGCTTCCAGTCGGGTTTGCGCCAGACGTTGAGCGGCGGGTTGATCGGGCGTAACCTCGTGCTTTCAGCTGCGCTTTCGTCTCTGTTTGTCGCAACAACGCCGCTCGCGACGCCGTTGCAGTGGGTGGACGGCGTCGGGGCCGGCATTGCCGCCTACGCGCTGTACCGGGCGTTTGACCAGTTGCTCTCGCTGCGTCGGTCTTCGGCGGAGCTTCGCAAGAGGTTTGCTTGATGCTGCTGGTTTCCCAGGTCATGTTGTGGGTCGCCGTCGTCGCGCTCGCGGTGGCGGTATTGGCATTGGCTCGCCAGGTGGGGGTGCTGCATGAGCGCATCGCGCCGGTCGGGGCCCTGGCTCTCGGACGTGGGCCGCAGACCGGAGAGGCCGCCCCGCAGCTCACCGTGCACGCGCTCGCCGGGAATCCCATCGAGATCGGAGGTGCGCGGCCGGGGGCGCCATTGCGTCTGCTCTTTTTCGTCGCACCGACCTGCCCGATCTGCAAATCGCTGATGCCGACGGTCAAAGCATTCGCGCAGAGTGAACAGCTGGATCTGCTGTTCGTCGGTGACGGGGATCTCGACCAGCAGCGACAGATGGTCGAGCGGCACGGGCTCGCACCCGATCGGTTCGTCAACGCGCCCGAGGCGGGCCGGGCGTTCCAGGTGGCCAAGTTGCCGTACGCGGTGCTGGTGAATGAGCTCGGCATCATCGCGGCGCAGGGACTGGTCAATTCCCGCGAGCACCTGGAAAGCCTGGTCTCGGCGCATGAGCTCGGCATGCGCTCGGTGCAGGAGTATCTGGCCAAGCGCGCATCGTCGTCGGTCTGAACGATCCCGGTCCGCGCTCGCAGTGCATCGCCGCGGCCGGACCCTCCTTCTCGCAGCCTTCGATCCATTAGGGGCCCTGGCCTCGCTCACCCGCGTCATGCCGCTCCCGGGGGCCGATTGACGTCGCCCGGTGGGCTGGCCTATCCTCGATTACTACTCGATTTATAAATATCGATAATCAATATGCATGGGGGTCGAGTCAACCCGACTTCGCCGGCAGTCTCGCTGTGGATGGCGAGCTGCGCGCCGATGGCGACCCTGCCGCCGCTTGCCGCAGACGCGCGCGCCGAAATCGCGGTGATCGGCGCCGGATACACCGGCCTGTCGGCCGCGCTGCACGTGGCGTGTGCGGGCCGCGACGTTCTGGTGCTCGAGGCCGGCGAAATCGGTGGCGGCGGCTCGGGCCTCAACGGGGGGCAGGTCATCGCCGGCCTGAAGCACGATCCCGAGGCGCTCGAGCACCTCTACGGTGAGCAGTTCGGTGCACAGTTTACCGAGACCTCCGGTTCGGCGCCGGACCTGGTCTTCGAGCTCATCCGACAACATGCGATCGACTGCGACGCGGTGCGAGCCGGGTGGCTGCAGCTCGCCGCCAGCGAGGGGCAGTTGCAGGCCCTGGAGCGCCGGGCCCGCCAATGGCGCGACCGCGGCGCCGACGTCGCCGTGGTTTCCGAGCGAGAAGCGGTTGAGCTGACTGGATCGCGGCGCTATTGCGGTGGCTGGATCGATCGACGTGGCGGCACGGTGCAGCCGCTCGCCTATTTGCGCGGCCTGGCGCGGGCATGTCTCAGTCACGGAGCGCGCCTGTACGAGCGCAGTGCCGCGATCCGCCTGACACGCCGCGGCGAGGTGTGGCATGTTGAAACGGCACGCGGAACGGTGGCGGCGCAGACCGTCATCGTCGCAACCGATGCCTACACCGATCGGACGTTCGACAACCTGCGACGCACGGTAGTTGCCGTGCCGTCCATACAGGTGGCGACCGCGCCGCTGTCGTCGCAATTGCGGGCAACGATCCTGCCGGGCGGACAATCCGTATCCGACACGCAGCGCATCCTGCGCTATTACCGACTCGACGCGGCCGGGCGGTTCGTGCTCGGCACGCGCGGACAGTTTGCCGACATTCCGATCCCGGCGGCGACGCCGATCCACGAAACGGCGATGGTCGAGCTGTATCCCCAGCTCGCCGGCGTTGCGATCGAATACCGGTGGGGAGGATTCGTGGCGATGACCCGGGACGGGGTGCCGCACCTGCATGAGCCCGAGCCCGGATTGCTCGCGGGCCTGGGGTACAACGGTCGGGGTGTCGCCATGGCGACGGCGCTCGGCCAGGTCCTGGGGCGCCGCGCGCTGGGTGAGCCGGCTGAGAGTCTCGGCTTTCCGCTCACGCCGGTGCAGCCGATCCGTCTGCACAGCCTGAGCCGCGTGGCAGCCCGCGCGACCATCCGTTACCTGCAAACCCGCGATGCGCTCGACCGGGCGCTGCGTCGCCCCTCGGGGGCATCGGCATGAGCGCCGCTGAGATCGTGCTGCTCGCGGTGATCGGGGTCCTGAGCACCGGATTTTTCGCCCAGTGGGCGGTGATTGCCCGCCGTCGCGAGCTGCGTGAGCGGCCCACCTGGTCGGATCTCGGCATCGGGTTTCTCACGAACTTCGGGGATGCCCTCGGCATCGGCTCGTACGCCACCACCACGGCGCTGTACAAGTTTCGCGGTCGGCCGCGCGATGAGCTCATTCCGGGGACCCTCACCGTCGGCAGCGTCTCGGTGGGCATCGCCGAGACGATCATCTTCGTCACCCTCATCGCCGTCGATCCGAAACTGCTGCTCGTGATGGTCGCAAGCGCCACGGCTGGCGCGTGGCTTGGTGCGGGCATCGTCAGCCGCATGCGGCGCCGCTCGATCCAGCTGTTCATGGGGGCCGCCCTGTTGACCGCGGCGCTGTTCTTCGTCATCGGCAATCTCGGGGCTTTCCCGGTCGGCGGTACGGCGCTGTCGCTGAGTGGCTGGCGCTTCGTCGTGGCGGTCGCCAGCAATTTTGCCCTCGGAGCACTCTCGACGATCGGCATCGGCTGGTATGCCCCGACCATGGTCGTATTGGCGCTGCTCGGCTTCAACGTGCGGGCCGCATTTCCAATCATGATGGGTTCGGGCGCGATGATGCTTCCGGCCGCGGGCGTGCGCTTCCTGCGCAGTGGCCGCTTCGCCTGGGGCCCCGCCGTCGGAATCGCCACTGCCGGTGTGGTCGGTGCGGTGATCGCCGCATTGGCCGTGAAGCGATTGCCGTCGCACCTGCTTCGCTGGCTGGTTGCCGCGGTAGTTACCTACGCCGCGCTCGCCATGCTGCGCTCCGCACAGGTAGAGGCTGCTGCCGAGCGAGTCGCGGGCAGTACAGTGAAGGAAAGCAGTTGAGCGCAAGGGAGCGCGTGCCTTTCGTCTGCCGGCAGACATGCCGGGCCGGGGCCGTGGAGATCTCGTGAACAAAAACGCCGAGCAAGCTTCCGGTTCGCCCGTTGGCGGTTCCAACGCCGTGTTCCTCACGGCGCACTGGGCGGTGGAGCAGGCGGTGGAGAAGCTGGCGTATCCTTTTGTGTCCCATAATATCCAGGGGGCGTAACATGAAGCGAATCGCACACCCAGCGAGCAAGGCAGCCGGCGCTGCGCTCTCGCTGCTCATCGGCATAGGGTTGGGCATGCCGGCCTGGGGCGCCGGACAGAAGCCCTCCGCGAACGCCCCGCCGGTACTGCAGAGCGAGACGGCAGGCGTCACCCCGTTCGCCGGCCTGACATCGCACGACATCAGCTACAGCGCGATGGACGGTATCGACGGCGGCGGTATCCGCATCATCGACGGGGATACGGCAAAGCTCGTGGCGAGCGTGTACTCCTCGCAGTATGCGAATTTTCTGTGGGGGCCGGGTCACCATACGCTCTACATCTCAGAAACCTACTGGACGCTGGGCAACCGCGGCAAGCGCGAGGACGTGCTGTCGATCTACGGTGGTCCGACGCTGAGCAACGAAGGGGAAATCGATCTGCCGCAGCTGCTCATCTCCGACCCAAAGACACACACCCTCGCCTTGAGTCCCGACGGGCACTACGCGTACGTCTACAGCTTTCAACCGGCTCCGGCAGTGAGCGTGATCGACCTGAAGACGCGCAAGGTCATGACCTCGGTGGAAGTCCCCGGCTGTGGCCTCGTATTCCCGTTCGGTCCGCGGGGATTCGCTTCACTGTGCGCAGACGGTTCGCTCGCGACCGCGGACGTGAAGGCGAACGGCCAATACACGGTGCAGCGGAGTAAGAAGTTCTTCGACGTGATGCACGATCCGGTCATGGACGAAAGCCTCAGCGACGAGCACAGCGGGCTGGCACTGTTCATTACCTACGACGGATGGGTCCATCCGGTGCACCTCGCCGATACACCGACCTTCGAGAAGCCGTGGTCGATCGAGGAGGCCGCCGGCATGTCGCCCGCCACCTCGCACACCGGCCAGATCACCTGGCGGCCGGGCGGACAGGTTCCCTTCGCGTACGAGCGCTCCCGTCATCGCCTATTCGTGTTGATGCACGAGGGACCGCCGTGGAGCTTCGAGAAGCCCGGTAGCGAGATCTGGGTGCTCGACACGCGCACCCACCGGCTCCTGCACCGATGGGCGGTGCCGGAGTCGGCTTATCTGGTGGCGGTCACCCCCGACGCGCATCCGCTGCTGTTTGCGCTGTCGCACGCGTGGCTGTGGGTGATGAATGCCGAGACGGGGGCCGTGCAGCGCGCGACGCAGATCGTCACGCCGGGCCTGGTCAGAGTGGGAGGAGAGTGACATGCAACGATCCGATCTCGACACCTGGGGAGAGCGGCTGACGCGTCGCCTGGCCGGCGGGCTGTCCCGGCGCAGCATTCTGGCGCGGCTCGGCGGCGTGCTGGTTGCCGCGCCGGTCTTCCCGCTGCTGCCGGTGCAGCGCGCCCGCGCGACAGACGCTCCTCACGGAACCGACTTCAGCCATCACGCCCAGACGCATGACGACACGGCGTGCAATTACTGGCGCTACTGCGGCATCGACGGCAACCTGTGCTCCTGTTGCGGCGGCAGCGTCCATTCGTGCCCGCCCGGTTCGCAACCTTCGCCGACCTCCTGGATCGGCAGCTGCATCAATCCGGACGATCAGCGCGCATACCTGATCGCCTACCGGGATTGCTGCGGCGCGAATGAGTGCAACAAGTGCAGTTGCCTCAACACCGACCATGCAATGCCCATCTATCGGCCGCAGGCGAACAACCACATCATCTGGTGCTTCGGAACCAATAGTTTCGAATACCACTGCTCCATGGCGGTGTTGGTGGGGCTGGCGGAATGAACCCGGCGGCAGGGCGAGCAGCGGGCCGCGCATGGGCGAGAACATGCGCGCTGTCCGTGCTCGTGGCCTGCGCCGCGGCGATAGCGGCCGCCGCACAGGCAGCCCCTAGAGGCGCGACGGCGCCGTCGACCGCGATCTACGGGGGCCGATCCGATCCGGCGGGAGCCGGCGTACGCGAACACGATGTGAGCCGGCTGCCGGCGCCGCAGGTGGCCTATCTCACCTCCTGCGGAGGCTGCCACGGCGTCGAGGGGGTCTCGGCGCCCCGGGATGTGCCAACCCTGAGGCACCTGACCGGGAGCTTTCTGTGTACGCGCCGGGGGCGGCAGTTCATCGTGCGGCTGCCGGACGTGGCCCTGAGCACGCTGTCGGACCGGATGCTGACGTCAGTGATGAACTGGATCGTGTTCGATCTCGGTGCTCCGGTGAGCGGCGGCCCTGAGGGTCGGCCGTACACGGTGGCCGAAGTGGCGCGGCTGCGCCGTGAACCGCTGACGCAGACGGGGCTGACGGCGTACCGTAACCAAGTCGTGGCGCAACTGCAGGCCCACTGCGGCGCACCTGCCGCGCTCAGCGTGTATGGTGGTGGCAGCGCTTACGTCAGCCCGGGAGTAAAATTGCCGCCATCACCCAAGAGCTGATAGGAGGACTCATGCCGCTCACGCTGCGCATCAACGGACGCTCCGTCGTGGTGGAGGCGCAAGCCGATACGCCGCTGCTGTGGGTGTTGCGCGATGAGCTCGGACTCACCGGCGCCAAGTTCGGCTGCGGCATGGGATTGTGCGGCGCGTGCGTCGTACATGTCGACGGCCAGCCCGTGCGCGCATGCGTCACGCCGCTCTCCGCGGTTCAGACCCGCCCCATCACCACCGTCGAGAATATTTCCGCAGATCGGGTCGGACGTGCGGTGCAGGATGCCTGGTTGGCTCTCGGCGTGCCGCAGTGCGGGTACTGCCAGGCCGGCCAGATCATGAGTGCCGTCGCGCTGCTACACCAGACGCCGCAGCCGAGCGACGATCAGATCGATGACGCGATGACGGGCAACATCTGCCGCTGCGGGACGTATCCGCGCATTCGCGCGGCCATTCACCGCGCCGCGCAACATCTTCGGGAGGTTCCATGAGCGGTCGGCAGGATGCGGGGCAGGGTTCGTCCGGGCTGACGCGCCGTGCGGTGCTGCAAGGCGTGGTGGCGGTCGGCGGGCTCGTCCTGTGTCTGCACGAATCGGGCCGCATCGCGCGCGCCGGCGTTGCGTCGCCGAAGTACGGAGTCGATGCGGAGCCCGGTGGCGCCGTCGAGCATCCGCTGATCTTCGTGGCCATTCATCCCGATGACAGCGTGACTATCACAGTTGCGCGGCCGGAAATGGGCCAGGGTATCCGCACCAGCCTGGCGCTCGTCGTGGCCGACGAGCTCGAGGCCGAGTGGGAGCGCGTGCGCGTCGTGCAGGCGCCTGGCGACCAGGCGCGCTACGGCAACCAGGATACGGACGGCTCGCGCAGCATGCGGCACTTTTTCCAGCCCATGCGACGGGTGGGTGCGGCGGCGCGCATGATGCTCGAGAGTGCAGCGGCGGCCCACTGGGGCGTGCCCGTGAGCGAGGTCCAGGCCGAGCGCCAGCGGGTCTCGCGCCGTGGCGGCGGACCGTCGCTTACTTACGGGGAGGTGGCCGAGGCGGCGATGCGCGAATCAGTGCCCGCCCCGGACCGGGTGAGATTGAAGCAGCCGGGCCAATTCCGCTACATCGGCAAGCTGAGCACGCGGGCGATCGACGGGGCCGACATCGTCTCGGGGCGGGCCCGCTACGGGATCGACACGCGGCTCGACGGCATGTTGTATGCCGTCGTGGCACGACCGGCGGTACTGGGCGGGAAGCTCGTGCACTACGACGCGCGGGCGGCGCTTGCCGTGCCCGGTGTGGTGCGGGTGGTGGAGATCGCCTCGCACCCGCAGCCGCCGCAGAGCTATCCGCTCGGCGGCGTCGCCGTTCTCGCGCGCAACACCTGGGCGGCCATCAAGGGCCGCGAGGCGCTCACCATCCAGTGGGACGACGGGCCAAACGCGAAATTTGATTCGCAGCAGTTCCAGGCGGTGCTGGAGCAGGCCGTGCGCCATCCGGCCACGGTGGTTCGTAACGACGGCGATGCACTCGCGGCGTTGCGCGGCGCAGGCGCCCGACTCGAGGCCGAGTATTATCTGCCGTTCCTCGCGCATGCATCCATGGAACCTCCAGCAGCGACGGCGCGCATCGTGGATGGTCATTGCGAGGTGTGGGCGCCGGTTCAGGATCCGCAGGGCGTGCGCGACCTGATCACCGGTCTGCTCGGTATGAAAGAATCGGACGTCACGGTGAACGTGACGCTGCTCGGAGGGGCCTTTGGGCGCAAGTCGCTGGGCGATTTCGCTGGCGAAGCGGCGGTATTGAGCAAGGCCATGGGCGGTACGCCCGTGAAGGTCATGTGGACCCGGGAGGACGACATCCGCCATGACTACTACCAGGCCGTGGCGATGGAGCGATTGGAGGCGCGTCTCGGAGCCGATGGGCTGCCGGTGGCGTGGCTGCATCGTTCGGCCTCACCGACCGAGGACGCCACGTTCGTGGCCGGAGCCGAGGGCGAGGATGACAGCGAGTATGGCATGGGCATGATCAATGTCCCGTTCCAAATCCCGAACATCCGCCTGGAGATCCCCAAGGTGCCGGCCTACACACGCATCGGCTGGTTCCGCTCCGTCTACAACATCGCGCACGGCTTCGCGATTCAGAGTTTCATCGATGAACTCGCGCACGCGGCCGGGCGCGATCCACGCGATTACCTGCTGGCGCTGCTGGGGCCGTCGCGCCGGGTGGATCCGCGCACGCTGTCGGATCAGTGGAATTACGGCGAGTCCCCCACGCGCTATCCGCTCGACACCGGACGGTGGCGAGCGGTGATCGAGCGGGCGACCCGCGAGGCCGGCTGGGGCCGCACGCTGCCGAAGGGGCGGGGCCTGGGGCTCGCGGCCACCTATAGTTTCATGAGCTACGCGGCCGCCGTGATCGAAGCCGAAGTCGATGCGGCGGGCCGGATCAGTGTCCCGCGGGTGGATATCGCCTTTGACTGCGGCCCGCAGGTCAACCCCGACCGGGTCCGGGCCCAGCTGGAGGGTGCCTGCATCATGGGGCTGACGCTCGCCAAGTACGGCTCGATCACCTTCAAGGGCGGGCGGGTGCAGCAGTCCAACTTCGACGACTACGCTCTGCTGCGCCTTCCGGAGGCGCCCCGCGAGATCCACGTGCACATGCTCGAGTCGAGCTTCGACGTGCCGCTCGGCGGGGTTGGTGAGCCCGGCCTGCCCCCGATCGCCCCGGCGCTCGCCAATGCCGTTTTCGCCGCAACGGGCCGGCGCATCCGTCGTCTGCCCATTGGCGAGAAATTGGCCTGATCATGACGCGGACCGTGGCGCCGATCGCGCTGCGACCGGCCGCGGCGTGCGCGGGTTAAGCGCTGGAGCGCCCGACTCATCCGGCGCTTCGCCGGCACGCGGCTGCCATCCGTGAAGACCTGATTGAGCAGAGCCCGGCTGGAGCCGCGCTAGGAGCGCTTCTTGCCGAGCACGGTCTGGCGCAGCTGGTGCACTTGCATCGGTGACCAGACCTTGCCGGCGCGGACCTTGGCGATCTGCGCCGCCGTGACCACCGGGCCTTCCCAGTGCAGTTTGCCGGCGGCATCCAGGTTGGCAACGTAGTTGAGCGCGGCGGCCAGGTCCTCGTTGGACAAAGCGGAGAACGAGGGCATGACGCCTCCGACAATCTGCGTGTGGTCCACGGTGATCGTGCCCATCATTCCGTAGAGCACCACGTGCTCGAGGTAGCTTCGCCCCGCCGGCGTGGCGGCGATGCGGCCAGCCCGGCCCGCCAGCCGCGGAAACTGTCCGGCGACCCCGACGGCGCCGAGCTGGTGGCACATCGAGCAGTTGGTATCGAATACGGCACTGTGTGCCGCCGGCGCCGCGGCGCGGCTCCAGGGGATGGAGCCGGCCAGCAGCAGGACGGCAAGCGTCACACCGCGTGAAAATCCCCCAGCACGATTGAGCATGTCGGCGCTCCTGATGCGATGCGAATTAACCGTGGGCCTGGGGCACCGAGCCGCTCGATATCGCCCGCGCGGTCTCGACCACCAGCGGCGCCAGCTTGGCGCGCATCTCCTCGAGTGTCCAGCGGCTGCTCGGCGCCGAGACGTTGATCGCCCCGATCGGGTGGCCGCCCTCGCCGATGACCGGCGCGGCGACGGTCAGGTCGCCGCGGAAGCACTCCTGGTCGGAACAGGCGTAGCCATGGTGGCACGCCGATTCGATGCACTCGACGATCCGCCCCGCATCGATGATCGTGTTCGCCGTCAACGGTCGCAGCACGGACCTGCGCAGCAGGTCCCTGGCTTCGGCAGTCGGCAGGGCGGACAGATACGCCCGTCCCGAGGCGGTGCAGTACATCGGCAGCCGCGCGCCGACCGGCATGTTGATCAGGAAGCGCTTGTGGCTGGGGAACCGGGCGACGAACACCATGTCGGTGCCGTCGGGCTCGGAGAGACTCACGGACTCGCCCGTCGCGCGGTTCAGGTCGACGAGGTGGCGCGTCGCCTGTTCGATCAGGCGGTACCCCGACAGATAGGCATGGGCGATTCCGAGTGCCCGTGGTGTGAGCGCCCAGCCTGTTCCGCGCCGGTCGCGGCGCAGATAACCGAGCACCTCGAGGGTATGGATGCAGCGCTGTGCCGATGCCCGGCTGATGCCGGCGAGCTCGGCCGTCTCGGCGAGCTTGAGGATCCGCCGACCCCCGCCGAAGGCTTCGAGCACCGCGAGGGCTTTCTGGGCTGAATCGTTGAACAGTGGATCGTGCGTCGCCGCCAGGACCGGTCGCGAATCCCTGCGCGCCATGCCCGGGAGTCGATCCTCCGGCGAGCGCTTCGTCTTGCTGGCCATCGGCAAAGTATATAACCCTATCGGTTACCGATAGGCGGGTTTGACGTCGCGGCGTCCGCTGCGCTACAGTAAAAACTGCCGATTTATAAATATTGTTAATCGATATTTCGGCGGGCATCGCAGAACGTGTCCAGACAGGGGGGCGGGGCGCGTCTACGCACTCGATCAGAACACTGTTCCGGGGACTACGGGGGTTCGCGTCATGCTCGATCAGCGTCAGGCTATCCAGGCATCTCATCGTCCAGCACGGGCCGGCTGGGCCGTGCTGCTCGCCACCTTCGGTCTGCTCAGCGCCGCGCCGGTGCTGGCGGCCCAAAGCAATGCTCCGCGACTGAAGGAGATCGTGGTCACCGCCACGCGTCGCGCGGAGCCGATCAGCAAGGTACCGATGAGCATCTCGGCGCTGTCCCGGTCGCAAATGGATATGCGCGGCATCTCGGACATCGAGCAGCTGGCGCGCTTCATCCCCGGCATCCACATCGACGACACGGGCACCCACAACATTGCCATCCGCGGCATCGCCAACGACGGCGGCTCGGGCACGACCGGAATCTACATCAACGATACCCCGATCCAGATGCGCGCCCTGGCGTTCGACCCCGACGAGGCGCTGCCGGTGGCCTTTGACCTGCAGCGCATCGAGGTGCTGCGCGGCCCGCAGGGCACGCTGTTCGGTGCCGGCTCCGAGGGCGGCACCGTCCGCTACATCACGACACCGGCGAGTCTGACCCGCACAAGCCTGTACAGCAAGATGACGGTCGAGGACACGCAGGGCGGAGCGCCGGGGTACGAGGCCGGCGTGGCTGCCGGCACGCCGATCATCTCCGGGCGACTGGGTATCCGCGCCGATCTGTATTACAGACACGAGGGCGGCTACGTCAACCTCATCAATCCGGTGACCCTCGCCTCTGTGCAGCACAACGCCAATTACGTCAATTGGAAGATGTTCCGCCTGGAGGCGGTCTGGAAGATCAATGACACTTGGACCGCGCGGCCGTCGTTCATGTACCAGAGCCGCAACGCGCACAATACCAACGACTACTGGCCGCTGTACTCCAATCCGGGCAACAACAACTTCGTGAGCGCCGATCCCGATCTGCGCCAGATCCCGGATAAATTCTACCTGCCGGCGCTGCGCATCTCGGGCAACTTCGGCAGCGTCGAGCTCATCAATAACGTCGCCTACTACCACCGCCAGGAAACCAGCGGATACGAGGGCACGCTGTATAACCTCGGCTTCTATCAGAACGCGGTGTTCTTTTCGGTCGCGAACAACCTGCCGCTGCTGCTCGATGCCAGTGGCGTGCACCTGCCCGCCGGCGCCACCAATTACCGCGCGCCCGCGACCGTCGACAACGGCCAGCAGAACCTCGTGGAGGAGATTCGGCTGCAGTCGAACAACCCGAACGCTAGGCTCATGTGGACCACCGGCCTGTTCTTCAGCCGCAACCGCCAGACCTATCTCGAGCAGATCCACGACCCGCTTCTCAACGAGCTGACGCAGGCCTACCTCGGAACGCCGTACACTTGCCCGGGAACGAACTTTCAGTGTCCGTTCTACGTCTACAACGCGGTGACCGGTGCGGACCTGGGTCCACTGCCCTATGATCCGCGCTTCCCTTACGACTCGTACTTCCTGCAGACGCACTCCACGGACACGCAATACGCCTGGTACGGGCAGGCCACCTACGCATTCACCCACCAGTGGAAACTCACGGTGGGCTTGCGTGAGTCGCATGTGAAGTACACGTTCAACACCCTGACCGGCGGGCCGCAGCTGTTTCTGAACGCGCAGACCGGCAGCGGCTCCGAGAGCCAGAATGCCTTCACGCCGAAGGTCAGTATTGCCTACCAGATGAACCCGAATAATCTGTTCTACGCGACGTATGCCAAGGGATTCCGTCCGGGCGGCGCCAACAACCCGGTGCCGTACGCGGCCTGTGCGACGGACTTCAAGAACTTTGGCATCCAAAGCTCGCCGCAGACGTTCAGTTCCGACACGGTCGACAGCTTCGAGGTCGGCGCCAAGAACCGGTTCGCTCAGCGGGTGAGCCTGTCCACCAGCGCCTACTACATCAAGTGGAACAACATCCAGCAGACCGTGGTGCCGCCGATCTGCCAGATCTCCTTCATCGACAATCTCGGCTCCGCCGTCGTCAAGGGCGTGGATCTGCAGGCGGAGTTGCTGCTGACGAGCCACCTCACGGCCAATCTCACCGCCGGTTACACCGATGCGCGATTCACGCGCAGCGCGGGCTTCCCGGGGCCCCCGCCGGTGAATCTGGTGGTCACGGGCGAAGCCATCACCGGTGAAAGCGGCTCGGGCACCGCCGGCACGCCCACCCCACCGGTCACCGTCTCGCTCGGCCTGCAGTATGATTTCCGGCTCTTCAACCACAGCTCGTTCCTGCGCATGGACGACGAATACACCGGCGCCAATCACTGGCTGACGCCGCAGCTGGACCCGGCAAGCGCGCAGTACGACCCCGCGTACTATCAGCTTGGCTCGACCAACCTGCTGTCGATGCGCGGCGGTATGCGCTTCGGGGACTGGCGTATCGAGGCGTTCGTCAACAACCTCACGGATACTCATGCGCTCACCGGCGAGGACTGGTCTGTAAACCCGGGGGTGTGCGCCGCCAACGGGACCGTCACCCCGGCGTGCGAACGGTCCACGCGCCTGCAGGACCAGTACACGTTCCGGCCTCGCACTTTCGGCCTCACCGCGATCTTCCGGTACTGAGGCGTGATCCGTCTGCCGGGGCACGCGGCACTGAGCGGCGTGCCCCGGCTGGCGGGCGGTGCGGCTAACCGAACTCCGCGGCGAGCGTACGGGTGAGGGCGCCGGCCGGCAGCCGGCGCGCAAGCGGCGCGCCCTGGCCGGCCCACTGGGCGCCGTAGCCGAATTCCTCGTGCTGCACTGCGGCGGCATGCAGTGCTTTGGCGAGGTCGTAGGCGATCGGGTAGGCGGGAATCGACGCCGCATCGACTTCTGCGCCGAGTGCCGTGAAGCGATTGCCCAGGCAGCGGGCCGGCCGACCGGAGATCGCGCGTGTCATGACCGTGTGGTGCGCGGCCGGGCTGAACAGCGCCGCTCGGTAGCCCTCGTCGGCGAGACTCTCGTCGGTGGCGAGGTAGGCGGTCCCGAGTTGCGCCGCCGCGGCGCCCAGCGCGAGCGCCGCCCGGATCCCCTGCCCGTCCATGATGCCCCCGGCGGCGATAATCGGCAGATCGATCCGGGCAACCAGGATGCGTGTCAGCGCCAGCGTGCCCAACCGGTCGTCCGGCGCCTGCGGATCGAAGATGCCGCGGTGCCCGCCGGCCTCGTAGCCCTGCGCCACGATGGCCTGCACTCCCGCCGCCGCCGCCTGCTGCGCTTCGGCGAGACTCGTGGCCGTGGCCAGCAGGACGATGCCGGCGTCGCGCAGCGCCTGCAGCCGCGAGGCGTCCGGCAGGCCGAAGTGCAGGCTGACGACCGCGGGCCGGGTCTCGAGCAGCATCGCCAGCATCGCATCGTCCGTGGCGAAGCTCGGGTAGATCTCCCGCAGCCGGGCCGGTGGTTCGGCGCCGAATGCCGCGAAGCGCGGCCGCAGCCGCTCGATCCAGGCCGCTTCGCGCTCTGCGTGCGCAGTGGCGGGCCGGTGGACGAAGACGTTAACGTTCAGCGGGCCGGCGCTGCGCGCGCGCACCGCCGCGATCATCTCGCGCGCGCGCAGCGCACCGGCGGCGCCCACACCGATCCCACCCAGACCGCCGGCCTCTGAGACGGAGGCCGCCATGGCCGGGGAGGACACACCAGCCATCGGCGCCTGCAGGATCGGCAGGCGCAGGTTCAACCGCTCCAGCAGACTCGTGCTGGCGTGATGCATCATGAAGTGGCTCTCGGCAGGTGCGGGCCAATCGCGGACATTGCGACCCGAGGCAAAATACGGCAACGGCACGACCGTCGCAACGCTCTGCCGGCCGCAGCCGTCCCGGGCGCGCCGCAAGAGCCTGCCCGCGCGACCGTTTGGCGTTACGCTTGGCGAGCCCGTCGGTGTGGCGGCGGCTGATCGACGCGCGCCGCGGCCGCGACGGGTCGGCGCGCAACATTGACCGCCGGCTGCCAGAGGAGTCACGGACTCATGTGTTTGATCTCGGTCAGTGATTCGGCCTGCGCCGAGCCGCGCAGCGCACCGGCTGCGCGGCAGCGCCACTCGCGGCGGCGACGGGTGCCGGCGGTGCTTGCCGCGGCGGTGCTCGCCGGCGGTGCGGCGCAGGCGGCCGGCCCGAATCCCCTCGCCTTCGCGCCGGCCTTGCGTTGCTCCCTGGACCGGCGGGCCTCGAGCACCGTGCCCGGCTGGCTCACCACGGCGGGCAGCCCGACGTTGCTCTGCACCGGCACGCTGCGCGCGACCTGGCCGGCGCGGCGCCCGCCGCGGGTGATCGTGGCGAGCGGGCCGTGGGGAGCGAGCACGCTCGAACGGACCCTGCGCTTCCCGCGCCCCGCACCAGCCTCAATGCGCTTTGCGGCATCGGCGTGGTTTGGAGTCTCCGGCCACAACACAGCGGGGCCGCGTCTCACCGGGGTCTTTCTCGGGCCATCGGGCGCCCCGATGGGCTCGCCGTTCACCCTGCGGGGGCTGCGCTCGGGATCGCCGCCGGCGATCCGCGTCCGTTTCATGCAACGCGGCCAGCACGGAGTCGTCCCCCGCGGAGCCGTCGCGCTGCGTCTGACACTCAGGCTCAGCGGCCGCACCGGCGGTGCGGCCAGCTATGTCGGGGCGCTGCGTCTCGCCGTTCGGCCGCACGTGGACTTTCCGCCGCCCGCGCCGCCGCCCGCGCATGTGCCGCACTTCGATCACGTGTTTCTGATCATGATGGAAAACACGGACTTCCGGCAGGTCATTGGCGACCGCAAGGACGCCCCGTACCTCAATGCGCTGGCTGCGCGCGGGACTGTGCTGGCGAACTACCAGGCGGTCTATCACCCGAGCGACGAGAACTACCTCGCCATCGCCGGGGGAGACACCTTCGTCACGGGCGGCCAGTACTTCCCGAACATCCACATCGCGTCGCGCAATCTCGGTGACCTGCTCGAGTCGGTCGGTAGATCGTGGAAAGTCTACGAGCAGGGCATGGGCGTGCCGTGCAACACCACCACGCACTATGACAAGTACTACGAGCCGGACGATGCGCCGTTCTTCAACTTCACCGACATCCGCGCCAATGCGGTCCGCTGCCGGACTCATTTGTTGCCGCTGCGTAACTGGTTCGCCGATCTGCGGCGCGCCGCCTCCACACCCGCGTTTGCCTGGCTCGCGGCCGATGACTATGACGACGGCGAAGCCTCGGGCAACGGCTCGCCGCACAGCCTGCGGGTTCAGGACGCCTGGCTGCGCAAGACGCTCGCGCCGCTGTTCCGCTCAGCCGCGTGGCGCGATCAGAAGAGCCTGCTCATCATCACCTGGGATGAATCCAATACGCTCAAGAACGATCACGTCGCGACCATCGTGGTCGGCTCCCGGCACACCGTCAGGGCCGGGTACGTCACCACCCGTCGATACGATCACTACAGCACGGCGCGCGTCATCGAGGCAGCGCTCGGATTGCCCAGCCTGACGAGTAACGACGCCTATGCACGCCCGTTCAATGACGTGTTCACGAGGCGCTGAGCCGCGCCCGTCCGCGCGCTCGTGCTATTTTGCCGGTGGCGCATCCAAACCTGAGAACTTCGCGACCACCTCGCGGGAGAAAGATGATGAAGTCGCTCATGACAGTAATGGTCGCCTGCCTGTGCATCGGACCGGCATTCGCGGCCGACAGTCCCGCCAAGGTCTCCAGCCCCTCGCCGGCACGCCTGCAGGTCGCCATGGAACTGCTGCAGGTACTGAATGCGCAGAAGATCGCGGTGGCCTCGGCGGGCGCCATGGTCAATGCCATGATCCACTCCAATCCGATGATGGGCCCGTACCGCGATGTGATGATGCAGTGGGCCGAGCAGACCCTCTCGTGGCCGCAGGTCGGGCCGAAGTTTGCACGCCTGTATGCCCAGGCGTTCACCCGTTCGGAGCTCGAGGATCTGATCCGGTTCTACCAGACCCCGACCGGGCAGAAGGCCATCCGGGAGTTGCCCATGCTGGCGACCCAGGGGGCTCTGCTCGGTGAGCAGATCGCCCGGGCGCACACTCCTGAATTACGTCAAATGATCAAGGCGCGCGCGGCGCAACTGCAGAAAAACGCCCCCTGAGAACCGCCTGGCCCGCGCCGGGCCCCGCGTCGTTCAGCTTGCGCTCAGGTAAGAGGCGCGATCCTGAGCATGCGGCTCCGGGCCGCGCGATGGGAGATTCAGATGAAGCGCTCGATCATGGCGGTGATACTGCTGTCCTGGCTGGTCAGTCCCCTGGTATTTGCGGACCCGCCGCACGAAGGCGACCACCACGGGTGGCGCCGCGAGGACCACGGCGGTGATCGAGGCGACCATCGAGACGGGCGCGGCGGTGGGGATCGCCGTGACTGGCGAGGGGAGGATCATCGGGGTGACTGGCGTGAGCGTCGCGATTGGCATGGCGGCGACCGCCGTGATTGGCGGGATCGTCGGGGTCGCGACTTCGATGACGGCTCGTACCGTCGTCCGCCCGGCTACTACTACCGGTCCTGGCGGCGTGGCGAACGGCTGCCGATCGCATTCCGTGCGCCGGCGTACGTCGTCCCGGATGCGGCCTACTATCATCTCGCGCCGCCTCCTCCCGGGTACTACTGGGTGCGAGTCGACAACAACGCGGTCCTGGCGGCAATTGCGACCGGCGTCGTATTCGACGTCGTGACCCACGCGTTTCACTGATCGCGCGAACGGCGGCCGCGGGGCGTTCGGCTCCGCGGCCGTAGCGCCTCACTGCGCGCGCGGCAGCACCCAGCAGGATGGGTGCGCAACCATTCCGATTTTCGGGTAATAGCCCTGTGCCTTCGGAGCGGCGAGCAGGATGAGGGTGCTGCGCGGGCCGGCGAGTGCCTGAGTCTCGCCAATCAGCCGCCGGCCGATTCCCTGGCGCTGATAGGCGGCGTCCACCGCCAGGTCGGATAGATAACAGCAGTACGAAAAGTCGGTCAGCGCACGCGAGATCCCGACGAGGCGCGCACCGTCCCTCGCCGTCACCACCAGATCGGCCTGCCGCAGCATGCGCTGCAGCCGCTGCAGATCCTCCACTGGACGGCGTTCTCCCAGGGTCGAGGCGATCAGCACGTCGCGAAACGCCTCGGCGGTGAGCTCCGGCTCATGGGCATAGACGATGGGCACGACGGTCTCCCGGGCAACGGGGGTGGTTCGCGCCACTGTGCCGGCCCGGCCGGGTGGGCGCAAGCGGCGCCATCGTCACGGTGCCCTGCGTCCACGCCGGTTGTGCACCGGCAGGGCGGTGCCGCGTTGTACGGGTCAATGGCGAAGAACAAGAGGTGTACATGAGACGGTCTCATCTGCGAGCGGCCTGTGCGGCGACCGCGCTCGGCCTGTCCCTGGCACTCGGTGGCTGCGTCGTGGCAGCGCCGGGCCGCTACTACGGCCCGGTGGTCGGCGTCGCCCCGCCGCCGCCGCGCATCGAGTACTACGGCGCACCGCCGTACCCTGGCTATTTCTGGATCGGCGGTTACTGGCGCTGGGCGCCGCGCGGCTACTTGTGGGTCCGCGGCCATTGGGCGGCGCCTCGGCCGGGGTTTCACTGGATGGCGCGCCGCTGGGTGCGTGGACCGCGCGGCTGGCACTTGGCCGGCGGCCACTGGGCTCACGACCGCTATTGATTCCCGGAGTGCTCGCCCGGTCCGTTCGGGCGAGCCGCGGGTGCGCCTCGGCCCCCCCGATCTCAGCGATCGAAGGAGCCGCGACCGGCCGGGTAGAAGCGCTCCCAGTTGCGCCCATCTGTCTGCGTGCGGGTCATCTCGCGCACCGTGCCCTCGTCCAGGCAGCGGGCATTGACGCTGAACCCGTCGGGATGCGAGCGCGGCACATAGAACGATTTGATGCCGCAGACCGAACAGAAGCGGTGGCGGGCCGTACCGGTATTGAATGTGTAGGTGGTGAGCACGTCTTCGCCCGAGAGCAGCCGGAAATGCTCGGCGCGCACGATCAGATGCAGATAGCCCGTCTTGCTGCAGATCGAGCAGTTGCACTCCGAGACGCTCACCGCCACCGGCGCGAGGATTTCAAAGCGTACACGGCCGCAGTGGCAGCCGCCGCGATGGGTGAGCAGGGGTTCCTCGGACATGGCAATCGCTCCGCAGGGACGGCAGTGGGGATCGCGCCCAGCATAGCAGCCGGTCGCACGGCCCGGCACGGCTCATCGTCGGGGCTGCTCGCCTGATCGTGTGCCACTGCGATGCGTCGCGCAAATCGGCCGGCGAACGGTTAGATTCAACGGTATCGGAGCGTTGGTCGGGCCGCGCTGCGGGCCGCGCCGGAGCTCACCCCTCGATTCTGGAGGCTGCCCGTGCGAGTGCGTATTGGAGCGATGCTCATCCTGGGGGCGGCCGTAGCCGCCGTGGCGTGCGCCGCCGACTCGACCCTGCCCGCCCCGGCAGCGGTGCCGCGCAGCGATTATCAGGCGCTGCACTGGCGCCTGATCGGACCATTCCGCGCCGGCCGTGTCCTGGCGGTCGCCGGCGTCCCGGGCAATGGCCGTGACTTCTACTTCGGGGCCGTCGACGGTGGCGTGTGGAAGAGCGCCGATGCGGGCCGGACTTGGCGGCCGATCTTCGATCATGAGCCGGTCGGTTCGATCGGCGCGCTGGCGATCGCCCCCTCGGCGAGCAACGTCGTCTATGTCGGTACGGGCGAGGCGGATATGCGCTCGGACCTCGCTCAGGGCGATGGCATGTACAAGTCCACCGACGCAGGACGGCATTGGGTCCACATCGGGCTCGCCGGCACTCGGCAGATCGCCCGAGTCATCGTCAATCCGCACGACCCGAACATCGTGTTCGTCGCTGCGCTCGGCCATCCCTACGGAGCGAATCCCGAGCGGGGCGTGTTCCGCTCGCTCGACGGCGGCCGGCACTGGCAGAAGGTGTTGTACATCAACGCCAGTACCGGTGCGGTCGATGTGGCGTTCAAGCCCGGGGACCCGCAGACGGTTTACGCCGCGCTCTGGCAGACGCGCCGGCCCCCGTGGAGCGTCTATCCGCCCTCAAACGGCCCGGGTACCGGGCTGTATGTGTCACACGACGGCGGTTCGCACTGGAGTCAGATCGTCGGGCACGGCTTTCCGGCGCACCCCGGCCGCATCGGCCTCGCGGTCGCCCCGACGCAGCCGAATCTCCTCTACGCACTCGTTGCCGGCTCGTGGAAGAGCGGCGGGTTGTATCGCTCCGAGGACGGCGGTGTGCACTGGCAGCACGTCTCGCGCGACCCGCGGATCTTCGGCCGCGGCTGGTATTTCTGCTCGCTCACCGTCGATCCGCGCAATGCCGAGCGCGTGTACGTGATGAACACCATCGTGCTGCGCTCCGATGACGGTGGAGCGCATTTCATCGCGCTCAAGGGTGATCCGACCGGCGATGACTTCCATCAGCTGTGGATCGATCCGACCGATCCCGAGCGGATGATTCTCGGCAGCGACCAAGGCACGCAGGTCACGCTCGACGGCGGCAAGACCTGGAGCAGCTGGTACAACCAGCCGACCGCACAGATCTATCACATCAGCATCGACAACCGCTTCCCCTACTGGATCTACGGGTCGCAGCAGGACTCCGGCGCCATGGCGCTGCCGAGCCGCACCAGCGGCGCCGACGGCATCACGCTCGAGCAGTTCCGCGAGATTAGCCCCGGGGGCGAGAACGGCAACATCGTGCCCGATCCGCGCGATCCGCACATCATCTACGGCGACGAAACCGGTGAGACGACCAGCGTGTCACGGCTCGATCTGCGTACCGGGGAGGTGCGCGACGTCGATCCGACCCTCGCTTACCCGGACGCGCACTACCGCACGGACTGGACGTTGCCGCTCGTGTTCTCGCCACACGACCACAAGACGCTGTATTTCGGCAATCAGTACCTGTTCAGCACCGATGACGGCGGTCTGCACTGGCGGCGCATCAGCCCGGATCTGAGCCGCAAGAACCCGGGCGTACCGCCGAACGTGGGTGCGCTCACGGCCCGGGACTCCATCGACGTCGGGGTACGCCGGGGCGTGATCTACTCGATCGCGCCTTCGGCGTTCAGCAACCGGGTGATCTGGGTCGGAACCGACGACGGCCGGGTGTGGCGCACCGCGGACGGCGGGTCCCATTGGGTGAACGTGACCCCGCCGGCGCTCACCGCCTGGTCCAAGGTGACCGGCATCGAGCTGTCGCACTTCCACCGGCACACCGCCTATCTGGCCGTCGACCGGCATCGGCTGGATGACCAGAGGCCGTACATCTATGTGACGCGCGACGACGGCAGAACCTGGAGTCTGATCACCTCCGGCATTCCGGCGGACGACTTCGTCAACGTGGTGCGCGAGGACCCGGTCGAGCCGGGGCTGCTCTACGCAGGCACCGAGTACGGCGTGTTCGTGTCGTTCGACGATGGGGCGCACTGGCAGTCGCTGCAGCAGAATCTGCCCGTGAGTTCGGTGCGTGACCTGAAGATCCACGCCGGCGACCTGGTGCTCGCGACCCACGGCCGCGGCGTGTGGATCATGGACGACATCACCGCGCTGCGGCAGATGGCGGCGGTGCGACCCGGCGCGGTGACGCTGTTCAGGCCCGCCCCGGCCATCCGGCTGCGCCCGGCGGGTTTCACGGGCACGCCTTTCCCCAAGGATGAGCCGGCAGCCGCCAATCCGCCCGATGGCGCACTCATCGATTACCTCCTGCCCGCCGGCATCCGGGGGCCAGTCATCGTGACGATCCGCGATGCGCGCGGACGCCTCGTGCGCCGCTACAGCAGCGCTGAGCGCGTGCTGCCGCCGAATCCCGGGACGCTCAAGTTCGCACCGGAGTGGGTGCCGCCGCCGGTCATCCCTTCGGCGCAGCCGGGCATGCACCGGTTGGTGTGGGATCTGCACTACGCGTCTCTCGCGCCGACCGCCGCCGGCGCCCCGCAACAGCCGGGGGTGTGGGCCCCGCCGGGCCGCTACGGCGTCGCGTTGAGCGTCGAGGGCGTGACCTATCGGGAGCCGCTCACGGTCAAGCCGGACCCGCGTGTCAAGGCGTCGCGGGAGGCGCTGCGGAGCGAATTCCGGTTCGCCCGCCGGGTGGAGCGGGCGCAGCTGAGGGCCTCTGCGGCCGAGGCAAATGCGGTCAAGCTGCTCGATGCGCTGGATCTGCGCCTCAGTGGCCGTGGCGCCGAGCACGCGGCCGTGGCGGCGTTCTACGCCCAGGCGCGCAGCATTTCCGGTGAGTGGCCGTTCCCCCAGCACCGCCCCGCCTTCGGGGCCGGGCCGCCGCACAATGTCCGCAGTCTGGCGATGCTCTCAGGGGATCTGTCGCGCCTGCAGCGCGCGGTGGATGATGCCGATGCGGCCCCGAGTCCGGATGCGCACGGCGCGTTCGCCATCCTCTCCCGGCAGCTCGCGGCCGCACTCGGGCAATGGCGGGAACTGCGGCAGGTGGATCTGCCGAAACTCAACGCGCGCCTCAGGGCTGCGGGCGAGCCACCGCTGTCGGATTGAGGGCCCTGGCGGGCGCGGCGAGAGTGCCGCGCCCGCCGAGGTGCGCGCCCTGAGGCTCCCTCGGGGTGTGGTGGCCTACAGCGTCAGCTCCCAGGTCTGACCGATCAGGTCCTGGCCGAAGGAGTGGTGCGCTTCCTCCCCGACGAGCCGGAATCCGGCCGTCTGGTAGATCCGGCGCGCAGCGACCAGGACGTCGTTCGTCCAGAGCGTCAGCGTCCGGTACTGCTTCTCGCGCGCGCAGCGAATGCACTCCTGCACCAGACGGGCACCGATGCCCAGGCCGCGAGCGCTGGGCTCGACGTACAGCAGGCGCAAGCGTGCGCGTTGCGCGGACTCTTTGACGAGAAAGACCGAGCCGACGACGGCGCCACGGCGTTGCGCAACCCAGGCCGCTTCGCCAGCTGGATCGAAGTTCTTGACGAACGAGGCAAGTATTTCGGCGACCAGCGCCTCGTAGCTGACATCCCAGCCGTATTCCTCGGCATACAGCAGGCCCTGGCGGTGGACGATCCAGCCGATGTCGCCGCTGCGCAGCGACCGCAGGCGATAGGCCGGCTCTGCCGCCTGCGGCTCGAGCAGGTCCCGGATGGTCCGCATGGCGCTGAGCAGCGCCCGGCGCTCGGCTGCACAGAGCCCCTCGAGCAGTGCGCCGATCGCCTCGCTTGATGCCTGATCGAGCCCGTTGAAGACGCGCCGGCCTGCCTCGGTCAGATTCAGGGGCCGCTGGCGGCCATCGCGCTGTGCACGCCCGCGCTCGAGGTGGCGCTGTTGCTCGAGTTTCTTCAGCAGCCGGCTGAGATATCCGGGATCGAGGGAGAGTCGGTCGGCGATCTGGGTGGCGCTCGAGGGTGTGTCAGTGTGTTGCGCGAGTTCGTAGAGCACCCGCACCTCGGTCAGGGTGTACGGGCTGTCGAGGAACCGGCGGTTCAGCAACCCGGCATGGCGCGTGTAGAAGCGATTGAACTCGCGGACCCCGTCGATGGCGGCGGTGACACTGATCGGCTCGGCCGGGGTGGCCGTATCCGCGGTGTGGCTCGACATGGCCACAGCCTCGGTGATTTAGTTGACTCAGTCAACTAAATGACAGCTCTACATTCGGTCATCGGCATCACCGGGTCGGATCAGGACCAGAGCGCCTGCTGGGCTGGCGCAGTGGCCGGCAGGGCCCGCTCCAACGCCAGGAGTGCCCGTTTGATCGGCAGACCCCCGCCGAAGCCGGTGAGTGAGCCGTTGGCGCCGATCACGCGGTGACAGGGCACGATGATGGGTAGAGGGTTCAGGCCGTTGGCGAGCCCGACCGCGCGCGAAGCGCGCGGGTTGCCGACGCGTCGCGCCACTTCACCGTAGCTGACAGTCGCGCCGTACGGGATCGCTCGAAGCGCTTGCCAGACGCGCCGCTGGAACGGCGTTCCCTCGGGTGCGAGCGGCAGCTCGAAGCTGCGGCGCGTGCCGGAAAAATAGGCCCGCAGCTGCTCGATCGCCGCCGCGAACGGATCGGCCGAGGCCACCCACGCGGGCGGCGGCTGCAGCGGATGCGGGCCGGACTGGAAGTGCACCCGGGTCAGCCGTTCGCCGTCTCCGGCGAGCAGCAGTATCCCGATCGGCGTGTCGATCTGGTGCCAGTAGCGTGTCTCGGTCGCGTGCGCCATCGGGTCTCCCGTCTCGTCCGACGATTGCAGTGTGCCCGGCGGACTCATCGTGCTTGCGCTTCGCCGGCAGCGCACCACAGGTGTATCGCCGCGTAGCCGCGCCAGGGCCGCCAGGATTCGGCCCGCCGCTCGAGTTCGCGCGCCGTCAGCGGGCCGGCCGCGCCCCCCGCCATGCGCCGCAGCACCAGGTCGCCGTGCGGGAAGGCATCGGGCTCGGCGAGCGCGCGTAGAGCAATGTACTGGGCGCTCCAGGCGCCGAAGCCGCCGAGCGCGGTCAGCTGCGCGGCGAGGGACTCGGAGCCTGAGCCGAAGTCCATGCGGCCGGCTGCTACCGCGCACGCCAGGGCACGCAGCGCCGCGACGCGCGAACCGGTGATTCCGAGGCCGTCCAGATCGCCCTGCGCGACCGCCTGCGGCGTGGGGAAGGACCGGCTGAGTCCGGGCAACGCCGCATCGACCGGTTCGCCGAGGCGTTGCACGAGCCGGGATGCCAGCGTGCGGGCCGCGGCCACACTGACCTGTTGACCGAGCACGGCGCGCACGGCGCACTCGAACGGGTCCCATGCGCCCGGAATGCGCAGCCCCGGCCGCAGGCGCAGCCATGCACGGAGCTGGCGGTCGACCCCCAGATCGCGGGCGATCTGGGCCGGATCGGCCGCCAGATCAAACATCCGCCGGATCGCCGCGGCGATCGGGAACAGCGCCGGGGCCGGCGCCCCACGGACCCGCAGCTCGAGGGCGTCCCGGCCGGCCAGCGGCGCGACCCGGATCACCGCATGTCCATTGCCCGCGCGGATCACTCGCAGATACGCATCGTCCTCGAACGTCTCGACACCCGGGACGGCCCGCAGCTGCAGAAACGTGCTGAGTCGCGACCAATCGTACGGCGGACGGTACGCGAGCGTCAGGCTGACCTCGTCCGCAGCGGCGCGAGGCCGGTCCGAGGAGCATTGCCGGCGCAGCTCGCGCGGCGAGCAGCCGTACGCCTCGCGCAGCGCGTCATTGAAGCGGCGCAGGCTGGAGTACCCGGCCGCTAGCGCGATCTGCGTCATCGGCAGTGCGCTGCCGTCGATCAGGCGTTTGGCGAAATGCAGCCGGCGCGTTTGCCCGAGCGCTAGCGGCGAGGCGCCCACGTGCAGGGCGAACAGCCGGTCGAGCTGCCGCGCGCCGAGTCCCAGGCGCGCGGCCAATTGCGGCACCGTCGCTTCGTCGAGCGCCCCGTCCTGGATCAGCCGCAGCGCACGCCGCACCACCGCCGAGGTACCGGACCAGGCCGGCGTGCCCGGCGCGCTTTCCGGGCGGCAGCGCAGGCAGGGCCTAAAACCGGCTTCCTGGGCACCGGCGGCAGTCGCGAAGTAGCGGACATTGCGGCTGTGGGCCGCTGGCGCCGCCGGACAGATGGGTCGGCAGTAGATGCCGGTGGAGGCGACGGCGAGATAGAAGCGACCGTCGAAGCGCGCATCGCGGCTGCGGCGGGCCCGCTCCAGCACCGCCCGTTCGTACGGCAGTCCCCTGTCCATGGGTGCGACGATACTCCAGGGAGGCGAGGCAGACTGGCTGCTTTCGGACATGGCGCCCCAGCGGCGCCCCGCAGCGCAAACTTCAGCCGGTGCGCGCGGCGCTGTAGCTTTCCATCATCAGCCCGGTGCCGCCCCGCGAGACGTGGGCGACGATCGCCGTACGCCGGTGCACCTTCGTGATCGCGCCGAGGTTGATGGCGAAAGACAGCACGACCTGCTGTCCCTTGCGCAGGCCGAGATCGGTGGTTTCGATGAACACGCCGGTGGCGCTGAGATTGATGGCCTTGCAGAGCCTGCGGCAGCCGCCGGGCAGGCTGACGAAAACGATGGTGCGGGCGCGATGCCGGGTATGCAGCCGACGTTCCACGTTGTATCTCGCCCTGTGCCTGGGTTTCTGTCCGCCAATGGCGTGAGCCATTATGCCTCGGCCCGCGCCGTGCGGCACGCCATTGAACTTAGTCTGTGCCGCAGCGTCCTTGCGATCGGCCATTCAGTCAGGCGGCGAGGAAATCCCCGATGACGCGCCCGAAGCGCTCGGTGTCCACGAGGAATGCGTCGTGTCCCTCGATGCATGGCAGCGGGGCGAATTGAGTCGCGGTGCCGCTTGCCTCGAAGTCCTGGGCGAGTGAGCGCTGCTCGGCGATGGCGAACAGCATGTCGGACTCGACGCCGATGATCAGCGCCTGTGCCAGATCGGCGCGGCGCAGCACCACGCGCGGATCGCCGTGGGCGGACAAATCAAACCGGTCCATTGCACGCGACAGGTAGAGGTAGCAGTTCGCGTCGAACGCGTTCACCCAGCGACTCGCCTGGACTTCGAGGTAACCCTGGACCGCGAATTCCGCGCCGAACGGGGTGCTGCCGCTGAGATCCGCGCGGATTGGCGCGCGGTCGAAGCGCTGCGCCCACTCGGCGGCGGAGCGGTAGGTGACGGTGCCGAGCTTGCGCGCCAGGCGCAGGCCGGTGGCCGGCGGATGCTCGGCGCTGTACTGGCCGTTGCGCCAAGCCGGATCGGACGTCACGGCCTCGCGCTGGATCGAGCGCAGCGCAATCGCGAACGGCGAGGCGGCGGCGGTGCCCGAGATGCTGACCAGGCGCCGCGCGGCGCCGGGGAACAGAGCGGTGTAGGCCAGTACGACCATTCCGCCGAGGGAGGGACCGATCACCGTATCGAGCCGCAGGATACCGAGCGAACGCACCAGTTCGTGTCCGGCGCGGGCGATATCCTCGAGCGAGAGGTCGGGGAAGGTGAGGCGGTACGGCACTCCTGTCGCCGGATCGATCGAGGCCGGGCCGCTCGAGCCGAAGCAGCTGCCGAGGGAATTGACGCAGACCACGAAGTAGCGCTCGGTGTCCAGCGCCAGTCCGGGTCCGATCATGCGCTGCCACCAGCCGTCACGCGGATTTTCCGGCGAGGCGGCCGCGTGCGCCGGCGGTGACATGCCGGTGAACAACAGCACGGCGTTGTCGCGTGCACGGTTCAGCCGGCCCCAAGTCTCGTAGGCCACGCGCCCGTCGTGCAGCGTCCCGCCGCGCCACATCCCGAACACCTCCGGCAGGCGCGCGTAGCGGCGCGCGTCGGGCTCTGTCGGATTCGCTTGCGGTGAGGACATGGTGCGGGGGGCGGCCGATCTCATAGGTCTGTGTCCCCGCCCTCCGGGATTCCTTCGAACAGCGGTGTGGACAGGTACCGTTCCCCCGTATCCGGCAGCATGGCGAGGACGACGGAGCCAGGTTTGGCCTCGGCGGCGACCTTGAGCGCCGCGGCGAAGGTTCCACCCGAGGAGATACCACAGAAAATGCCTTCGTTGCGCGCCAGCTTGCGCGAGGCGTCAATGGCTTCCGCATCCGTCACCGGAACGACACGGTGCGCCACCGCGCGGTCGAGCACCGCAGGCACGAAGTCCGGCGTCCAGCCCTGGATCTTGTGCGGCGCGAACGGCTGCCCGGAGAGCAGCGCCGCGGCCGCCGGCTCGGTAGCGATGATCTGTACCTCGGGGCGCGCCAGGCGGATCATCTGACCGGCCCCCGTAAGGGTGCCGCCGGTGCCCCAGCCGCTGACGAAATAATCCAGGCGCCGCCCGGCGAAATCGCGCAGGATCTCCGGGCCGGTGGTGTTGCGGTGGTAGGCAGGATTGGCGGGGTTTTCGAACTGCCGCGCCAGGAACCAGCCGTGCTTGTCGGCCAGCTCCGCGGCCTTGCGGACCATGCCGGTGCCGCGCTCGGCGGCCGGCGTGAGCACCACGCGCGCCCCGAGCATGCGCATGATCTTGCGCCGCTCGATCGAGAAGTTCTCCGCCATCACGGCCACGAACGGGTAGCCCTTGGCGGCGCAGACCATGGCGAGTGCGATGCCGGTATTGCCCGAGGTGGCCTCGACAACCGTCTGTCCGGGCTTCAGGGCGCCGCTGCGCTCCGCGTCCTCAATGATGCCGATGGCGAGCCGATCCTTGACCGAGCTCAGCGGATTGAAATACTCGCACTTGACGTACACGGTGACGTTCTCGGGTGCGAGGCGGCGAATGCGCACGACGGGCGTGTGGCCAATCGTGCTGAGAATACTGTCGTGGATCATGGGCTTCGTTCTACCTCCCGTCGATAGCGCCCACAAGTATTGGGCGGATATGTCGTGAGATCCCCAGGTTATGATGACACACTGGCGCATCGGGCGAGCGGCGCGCCTTGCACGAGGATGCCGTCGATCCGATGAACCCATCCCCTGCCCCGGTCCGATTGCAGAAGCTGCTGGCCACCGCCGGGATCGGCTCGCGCCGGCAGGTCGAGCAGTGGATCCGCGAGGGCCGCCTCCTGGTCGACGGCCGCCCGGCGAGCCTCGGCGAGCGGGCCGGGCCGCAGGCCGATATCCGGCTCGACGGCCGCAAGCTCGAGCTTGGCATCCAGCGGCCGGGCGGGGCCGAGGAGGCGATACTTTATTATAAGCCGGTCGGGGAAGTGACCACCCGCCGTGACCCCCAGGGACGCCCGACGGTTTTCGATCGTCTGCCGGCCCCAGCCTGCGGCCGCTGGATCGTGGTGGGTCGGCTGGACGTCAACACCGCAGGGCTGCTGCTGTTCACCACCGACGGGGCGATGGCCCACGGGCTGATGCACCCGTCGCGGCAGATCGAGCGGGAATACCTGGTCCGCGTCCGGGGCTGCCCCAGTGCCGCGACGCTGCTGCGGTTGCGCCAGGGGCTGATTCTGGAGGACGGACCGGCTGCTTTCGATCGGATCATCCAGGAGCGCAGCCCCAAGCCCGCGTCGCCGACGCGGGGGACGAGCCACGCGGCCTTCCGGGTCGTGCTGCACGAGGGACGCAATCGCGAGGTCCGGCGGCTCTGGGAAGCGGCTGGACACGAGGTCAGCCGGCTGCTGCGGATCCGCTACGGACCGGTCAACCTGCCGGGCGATCTACGCCCGGGCGAGTGGCGCCGCCTGGAGGCGGCCGTCCTGGCCGAGCTCACGGCCGCTGCCGTGCCGCCGGCCGATTCTTGAGCGAGGCGGGTGCTCGCCTCGGGGCTAGTGCAAATTGCGCGCCAAAAACGCATTGACACCAGCCGGAGCCGAAATCAGAATACGCGGCTCGTTTTCGCGGAGGGGTACCCAAGCGGCCAACGGGAGCAGACTGTAAATCTGCCGGCTTACGCCTTCGTAGGTTCGAATCCTACCCCCTCCACCAAGTCGAGATGCGTGGGTGCGGATGACACTACGAACGGCATGAGCGGGTGGAGACGGCGGCATCGGCGGGTGTAGTTCAATGGTAGAACCTCAGCCTTCCAAGCTGATGACGTGGGTTCGATTCCCATCACCCGCTCCAGAGGTTTGTGTTGGCTGATGCATCCTGGGCCCACGTAGCTCAGTTGGTAGAGCACGTCCTTGGTAAGGACGAGGTCACCGGTTCAATCCCGGTCGTGGGCTCCATCGCGTAACGGTCGAGAGCCAGGGTCGATGATCTTTCCGGGGCAAGCAGCCCCCCAGACGTCTTTGAGGAACATTCCATGTCCAAAGAGAAATTTGAGCGCAGCAAGCCGCATGTGAACGTGGGCACGATTGGTCACGTTGATCACGGTAAGACGACGTTGACTGCGGCGCTGACGAAGGTGATGGCCGAGACGTACGGCGG
>JAJZFQ010000170.1 GCA_021805275.1 Pseudomonadota bacterium | reverse complement strand
CGGTCATCGACATCGCGCGCATCTTCAGTTCGTTCACCACGGCGCAGTACGAGTACATCCCGGCGCTTGCGGCCCAGCACGGGGACGTGCTGGCCCTGACGCTGAATACCCCGCCGTCCTTCCACGACCCGAAGTCGGTGCTGGTGACGGCGCTGCCGGCGATCGAAGCCCCCGAGCTGCCGCCGCTGCATGCGGTCAACCCGCAGCAAAGCTTTTGCATCCGCCGCAAGCGCCTGATCCTGCCCGTCGAGGGCGCTCCGCTGGTGTTCTCGACGAACTATGCGCACCGCATGCGGTTGCGGCTGACCCAAGCGAACGGCCACACCATCGACCTGCCGGCGTGGGCGGATGCCGAGGTCGGTGGCTTCGTCGTCGATACCCGCCCCATCCGCGGGACGCCGTTCCGCAATGCGGTGGACGGCGTGCTGCACGGGGACTGGGGGTTCTCGCGCTACCAGGGACCGCGCCTCCGGTTGGAAAATGCCTCCGCCGCGGGATGGACGGTGGCGACACCGGGCGACGCCGCCGTCATCGTGGGCCGGGATGACTCGATCCGCCTCACCGCCCCGAGTCTCAGCTGCCTCAAGAGCATCGCGGTGCGCGACTCGGCCGGGACCGAACGGTCCGTGCACTGGACGGCGGTGTATCCGAATCAGGTGAAGGTACAGTTACCGCTGAAGAATGCGCCGCCGGGTCCGCTGACGCTGCTGCTGAACCAGTTCGGGACCTCAGCGCCGGTTCAGGTGCCGCTGGATGCCTACTCGGTACCCGCCAGCCTCGACAGCTTCGTGTTCCATGCCGGGGACAGCCAGGGGATGCTCAAGGGCAGCCGTCTCGACGAGGTGGCGCGCCTGACGATCGATCGGGTGGTCTTCATCCCAGGCGCGCTGAAGACGCGTCACGGCGTGGATCATCTCACCGTGACGGCCCAGGAGCCGAAGGCCGCGGCGCGTTTGAAGGCGGGCGAAGCCGGCGTGGTGCGCGTGCAGCTGAAGGACGGTCGGGTCCTTACGCTCCGCGGGGCGGTCGGTGCGCCGCGGCCGAGCGTCGTGCTCATGGCCAAGAGCGTGTATCTGTCGGGCTCGGCGGCGCCCAGCCACATCCACCTCGGCCACGGCAACGAGCTGCCCCAGCTAGCCCAGCTGACGTTCTCCGTGCGCGCCGTGGCGCCCATGGTGTTCGACCAGGACGAGTCGATCCAGGTGGCCACGACCGACGGTCTGTACTCCACCACCCTCAGTCTGACGAACGGCGGCATCACGCTCGAGAACCAGCAGGTGGCCATTGCGACGCTCGATCCGGCCCGCGCCTTCGGACCCTCGGCGTTCGGGCCGCTGCAGTTCCGGGTCATCGATGAGGGCGTCAAGGGCGGCTGGCAGCCGCTGGCGACGCTGGTGCGGTTGCCGCAGCTGCACCGACTGGTCTGTCCGGCCACCCCGAAACTCGCCTGCAAGTTGACGGGCGCCGACCTGTTCCTGATCGACGCCATCGCCAATGATTCGGCGTTCCAGCATGCCGTGCAGGTGCCGGACGGCTTTCCGGGGTACGCGCTGCCGGTGCCCCATCCGGTGAACGGAAAGCTCTACGTGAAGCTCCGAGACGATCCCTCGGTGGTGAACGTGGCGACAGTGGCGGTGGACCAATTGCCGGCCCCGCACACGGCTGCGGCCCGGAAGGCCCGCACTGTCGCGCGCAAGAGGGCGCGGCAGACAACCGCTGCGCAGAAGGCGCAGGCAGACAAGACGCCTGTGGTACAGAAGCGCACGACAAAGCAGTCGGGATCTGAGCATTCCGCATCCGAGCAGTCGCGGGACGCTTCAAGCCCGCCGCTCAGTGTCCCGGCAGCACACTCGGTGCATGGCACGAAAGCCGCAGACGGTGCGCATGCACCCGCCCCGAGGTCTGGCGCGCCTTCGGGTACCTCCGCCGGAACGGTGGCGCCGAGTCCCGCACCGACGGGGAAGCGTCCTCCCAGTCCGCCGCCGGCGCCGCCGAGGCCCGCAGCGGTGCCACAGACGGACTCACAGTCGCCGACGGTCTCACCGTCTCCGGCTCGCTTGCGCGCAGCACCTGCCGCCTGAGGAGGGCGTGCGGGGGAAGCCCCACTTGGGACGCGGAGCGTTATACCGTGAGCGAGCCGATGCCGTCGTTCACCCCTGAGCGGTGCAGCTCACGAGGTGTCCTGCCGCCATGGGTTTGAACAATGAACCGATCGAGCAGCCGCTGTGGGCCGCACGGGAAGCGCGCTGGGACGATCTGCGCTCGCAACTGAGGAGCGCGTCCGGCCGAAGGCGGGTCCTGCGACGGCTCACGGGTGCGCTCCGCAATTGTCGGGCCCTGAACGTCCTGCGCAGGCAGGTCGTGATGGATCTGGATCCTCCTGGTGCGCAGCATCCGGCCGTGCGGCGGGCCGATGGGACCTCGCAGAGTCCCGGGCGCCGCCTGCGCCGCTGCATCCCCGTATCCGGCCGTCCGGCGGTGGATCCGCCGGACGGCCGATCTGTGCAGTCTCAGACCATCGTCATCGGAATACCGGCGAGATAGTCGCGCTTGCTGAGCTCCACGCCCGAATGGCGCAGGATTCCGTAGGCGGTGCTGATGTGGAAGTAGAAGTTCGGCAGCACGAAGTGGTTGAAGTAATCGACCCCGCGCATCTTCGCCTTGTTCTCACGACCCATCGGGAAGACCACCTCGCGCTCGGCCGAGCCGTCGATCTTGGCCCTGTCGAGCGTCTTGACGTAGGCAATCGTCTTGGCGATTCGCGCCTTCAGTTCGGCAAACGACTGTTCGGTGTCTTCGTGTTTGGGCGGCTCGACGTCGGCGAGCCGCGCGCCGCCGTTCTTCGCCGCGTCGCAGGCGATCTGCACCTGACGGGTGAATGGGAACATGTCCGGAAACAGCCGGGAGTTGAGCAGTACCGCCGGATCGAACTTCTTCGCCACGGCATAGGCCTCCGCCTTGTCGAGCATCGAGGCAAGTGCGTTGAGTCCGATCTCGAACGATGAAAGCGCTGCGTTTGACATCGACATGAAATGACCTCGTTGTGGAATGACTGATGCGGCATGCCGCAGGTGCGGGCCGTGCTCCCGCATGAGCGCGGTTCGTCTCGTTGCGGGAATGATGCCTTTGCCTATATGACGTTTTGTGCATCCTGCGACCAGCCGAGACATCGCTGCGACAGCAGTCCGGCGGTGCGACGCACTTGAATTATAGAATAATCATTATAAAATTGCATGGCCGTGCGAACGGGTACGACTCGCGCGGTATCGTTTGGCGGACGACGACATGGCAAGACCGAGAGAATTCGATCCAGAAGCGGTGCGCGAGGCGGCGATCCGCTGCTTCTGGACGCGCGGCTACGAGGCGACCTCGATCAAGGAGCTGCTCGAGGAGACCGGCCTTACCGCCGCCAGCCTCTACAACGCGTTCGGCGACAAACGGACGTTGTTTCGCATCGCATTTGAGCACTACATCGAGACTGGCATCAATGCACGTCTGCGCCACTTCGAGAGGCTGCCGCCGCGGCAGGCGATCGAGGGATTCGTCGAGGATACGGTGCAGCGTTCGCTCGGCGATGCGCAGCACAAGGGCTGCATGGTGGTGAACTCGGCGCTCGAACTTGCACCGCATGATGCACAGGTGCGCGCCGCGATCACCGAGGTCTTCGAGCGCATCGAATCCTTCTTTCTCAGGTGCGCGCGGGCAGGTCAGGTGGACGGCACCATCAATGCGGCGCTCAGCGCGCGCAATCTGGCTCGCAGCCTCACGACTGTCCTGATGGGCCTGCGCGTACTGGCGCGCGTGCGTCCGGAGAAGGCGCTCCTTGAGGGTGCGACCGCGCCGGTCCTGGCGCTGCTCGCACCGGCCGGCCAGTGAACGCCGCGGCGACGACGGCCCGCGCGCGTAGTGCTCAGGAGGTTTGGATGAGATCCGCGGTGCCGAAGAAATTCGCGAGTGAGCCTCTGCCGCTGCCCGCCCCTTGGTTTGCGATCCCACTTCGACTCATCCTTGAATTGGGCGTCATCCCGCTCGGGTGAGCGGAGTTCCTGCGCGGTCCGCAGGGGTGCATCGCACTCCCGCACGCCATCGGTGTGCCCTGTCCCCCTCTACTGGGACGGGCAACGATGGTCGTGGAGCGGACCGGCGGAACCCTCATCCCTGCGGGGGCCTTCGTCCCGGCGGCGGCCGTGCCGATGCTCACCGTGCGCCCTTCGGTCAGCCACGGGTCTGAGCTGCTCTCCTGGCGCTGTGTGTGGCGGACTCCGGCCCCGTCTCTCTTGAGGGTGCGCTGCAGGCGCCCTTCGCGCCCCGGTGAGCGCAGGCCGTCGCTCGGACCGCGCGCGCTCGGCGCGCCGCCCATCGGGTAGACTGCCGGGGACTGGCCGGGTGACACCGGAACTCGAGACGCAAGCGGCGCGGTGCGATGCCAGTGCGCTGCGGCGCACCGATGAGGGCCCATGAACCGATCGATCGACGCCGACGCGCTGCGTCGCTTTGGGGCCGCAGTGCTGATGCATGCCGACGTGCCGACCGCGGATGCTCGGCTGCTCGCCGACACGCTGGTCACCGCGGAGCAGTGGGGCCACGTCTCTCACGGCATGTTGCGTCTGTCGTGGTATATGGCGCGACTGCGCAGCGGTGTCATGACGGCGGTGACGCGCCCGGAACTCGTGCTCGACAACGGTGCGGTCGCGGTGATCGACGGCCATGATGGCATCGGCCAGGTTCTGGCGCAGGAGGCGACCCGAGTGGGAGTCGCCCGCGCGCAGGCGCACGGTGTAAGTGTCGTAGCGGTGCGCAATTCCAATCATTTCGGCACTGCGGCCTATTTCACGCGCCAGTGCGCGCAGCAGGGCTGTATCGGCATTCTGGCGACGAATGCGAGTCCGGCCATGGCGCCGTGGGGCGGTCGGACGAAGATGCTCGGCACCAATCCCTGGTCCATTGCCGCCCCGGCCGGGGCACGTGGGATCGTCGTCATGGATATCGCCAACACCGCGGTCGCCCGCGGCAAGATCTACGCGGCCGCGCAGCGCGAGGAGGCGATTCCGGCCGGTTGGGCCACGGACGAACTCGGTGCTCCGACCACCGACGCGCAGGCGGCATTGCAGGGACTGATCCAGCCCATGGCCGGACACAAGGGCTACATCATCACGTTCATGATGGACGTGCTCGCCGGGGTGTTGACCGGGAGCGCCTTCGGCGCGGCGGTGACCGGGCCGTATGTTCCGGACCGCATCAGCGGCTGCGGGCACCTGTTCATCACGATCCAGATCGACGCGCTGATGCCGCGCGCGCAGTTCGAGCAGCGGCTCGAGCGACTCATCGATGAGGTGAAAGCGGCCCCCCGTGCGGCCGGAATCGATGAGATCTTCTTCCCCGGGGAGATCGAGGCGCGCCAGTGCGCCAAGAGCGGCACGCAGGGCCTCTCGATCCCGGAGCAGACCTGGGCGACGCTCTGGGGACTCGCGACGCAATCCGGTGTCCCGATGCCGCCGATCCATGCCGCATCCGTCCCGACGGAGCGAGGACCTCCGTGATCGCGCTCATCGTCAGGCTCGAAGTGCGCACGGAGCAGCTGGAGTGCTTTCTCGCCGCGATCCGCCAGAACGCGCAGCACACCTTCACGCGCGAGCACGGCTGCAAGTATTTCGACGTCACGCAGGACGCGAAGCAGCCGACGCAGTTCATTTTCTACGAACTCTACGACGATGAGGCGGCGCTCGAGGCGCATCGTGCGGCGGCGCATTTTGCCGAGTGGCGCCGGGCCGCCGATGCCTGCATCGTCCCGGGGAGCCAGGTCAATACGGTCTGCCGTCAGCTGTTTCATTTCGCCTGATCATCCGTTGCGGCCGTGACTGCGTCTGCAGTGGACATGCGCGGCCCTAGGGGGGGCGTCGGCGGCGCTCTGCATTGTGCTGCCGAGGTCATTACAATAGCCACGGGGAGAGCTTCTGGCAGCGGTGTGCAGCGAGGCGGTGCGCGGGCGTTCGGTTGCTCGGGCGGCATCGCTGCGCTCGCGGCCACCTTCATAGAGGATGGCGAGATGCGACACATGTACTACGCCGTTGCGGCCACGGCTCTGCTGGGGGCTGCGGGGACGCCGATGAGTTATGCCGTGACGGTGACTCAGTCGGTATTCGGGCACCTGCCGGATGGCAGAGCCGTGTATGCGCTGACGCTGCGCAATCGGCAGAGGATCACGGTCCGGCTGCTGACCTACGGTGCACGGGTGCAGGAGATTCTCACCCCGGATCGCAACGGACACTTCGCGGACGTCGCGCTCGGGTACCGCACGTTGCGCGGCTATCTCAGCAAATCCGATCCGTACTTCGGGGCTACCGTCGGGCGGTTCGCCAACCGGATCGCCAAGGGTCGCTTCACGTTGAACGGCCATCTCTACCAGCTGCCGATCAACGACGGTCCGAACTCACTGCATGGCGGCACGAAGGGATTCGATCGGCGCTTATGGACGGTGCTCAGCGTCCGCCGCGGCCCTGCTCTGGGCAGCGTCACTCTGCGCTACGTCAGTCCGAACGGTCAGGAAGGCTATCCGGGGACGCTCACCGTGACGGTGACCTACGCGCTCTCGAACCGCAATCAGCTCTTCATCCGCTATCGGGCCACGACCAATGCCCCGACGATCGTGAATCTGAGCAACCACACCTACTGGAACCTCTCGGGCGAGGGCTCCGGCAGCATTCTCCATGAGCGCCTCATGATCCCGGCGGCAGACTTCACGCCGACGGACGCGACCCAGATCCCGACGGGCGTGATCCGGCCCGTGGCGGGCACGCCGTTTGACTTCCGCACTGCGAAGGCCATCGGACGCGACATCCTCGACGGCCACTCGCGCCAGCTGGTCTTTGGCCGCGGCTACGACATGAACTGGGTGTTCGGCCGCGGGCCGATTGCCGGGTTGCGCCTGATGGCGCGGATCGTCGATCCGGCCTCGGGTCGGGTGCTTACGCTGCAGTCGAATCAGCCCGGCCTGCAGTTCTACAGCGGCAATTTTCTCAACGGCACCATTGTCGGCACGTCCGGGCACATTTATCGCCAGGGCGATGCGTTCGTGCTCGAGCCGCAGATTTTCCCGGACACGCCAAATCATCCGAACTTCGGCTCGGCGCGGCTGAATCCCGGCCAGGTCTACCGCAACACCATCGTATATACCTTCTCGACGACGACCGCCGGCGCGGCGAGGCGGTGATGCCTTCGGGGGAGGGTGCCGGTATGCGGGGGGCAGACTTTTGACTTCAAGCATATTAATCTTATGAATGAAGCGGGGCAGGCCGACGGCGCACCCGGTCCGGCGCGCATGTCGACGCCGTGTCGACCGACGCCCGCGCGCAGTGTGCTCGGCGCGCGCGCCGCGGGCGCCAGGAGACCTGCGCGCGTGGCGTTGCAGACATTGCAGGGGGCATGACATGACGATGAGACACGTGGTCGGTGCGGCAACCCCGCCCGTGATGGCCATCCTCCGCGGCGTGACGCCGGCGGAAGCGATCGATATCGGCCGCGCGCTGATCGACGGCGGCATCCGCATGATGGAGGTGCCGCTGAACTCCCCTCAGCCCTTCGAGAGCATCGCGCGGCTGACCCGCACGTTCGGCGAGCAGGCGCTGATCGGCGCCGGCACCGTGCTCACGGTGCAGGACGTCGAGGAGGCTGCCGCAGCCGGGGCACGGCTCGTGGTCTCGCCCCACACCGATCCGGACGTCATCCGGCGGACTCTGGACCTCGGGCTCGACAGCTTCCCGGGGTTCTTCTCCGCGAGCGAAGCGTTCTGCGCGTTGCGCGCCGGCGCCACGCAGCTGAAGCTCTTCCCGGCCCTCACCGTGGGGACGGTCTACCTCAAGGCCTTGCGCGAGGTGTTGCCCCGCAGCGCCGGGGTCTGGGCCGTGGGCGGGACCGGTGCCCACGACCTCGCCAGCTGGCTCGAGGCCGGCGCTGCGGGCATCGGTGTCGGCGGATCACTCTATAAAGCGGGGGATGCCGCGTCCCTCGTGCGCGAGCGCGCCCAGGCGCTGCATGCCGCCTGGGCGCGCCACCTCGCGAGCCGGCGCGCCTGAGGGGCCCCACATGCATCCGAAGGCGATCGATTGGATCATCATGGGGACGTACTTCGCGGTCGTGCTGGGGATCGGCGCGACCTTGAAGCGCTCCATGCGCACCAGCACGGACTTCTTCCTCTCCGGGCGCGCCATCCCCGCCTGGATCGCCGGGCTTGCGTTCATCTCCGCGAACCTCGGTGCACAGGAGGTCATCGGCATGGCGGCCTCGGGCGCCAAGTACGGCATGGCCACGAGTCAGTTCTACTGGGTGGGCGCGATCCCCGCGATGGTCTTTCTCGGGGTGTTCATGATGCCGTTCTACTACGGCTCGCGCGCCCGCTCGGTACCGGAATACCTCAAGCTGCGCTTCGATGAGAAGACCCGGGGTCTGAACGCCATCACCTTCGCGGTGATGACGGTGTTCTCCTCCGGGATCTCACTGTACGCCCTTGCGCTGCTGCTGCGCCTGCTGCTCGGCTGGGACTTCAACACCAGCGTGTCACTCTCGGCGCTCATCGTGCTGGTGTACATCTTCCTCGGCGGACTGACCTCGGCGATTTACAACGAGGTGCTGCAGTTCTTTCTCATCGTGTTCGGCTTCGCGCCCCTGGTGCTGATTGGCCTGAAGGATGTCGGCGGGTGGCAGGGATTGGTCGCCGGTCTGCACACGGTGGCCCGCTCGCGTGGTTTTGCGCCCGACGCGTGGCTGAGCACCTGGAGTGTGATGGGCAGCCCGCATGAGAACCCCATGGGCATCGACTGGTTCAGCATGGCCATGGGACTCGGGTTCGTGCTGTCCTTCGGCTACTGGTGCACCGACTTCCTGGTCGTGCAGCGGGCGCTCTCGGCCGAGTCGATGGACTCGGCGCGACGCACGCCGCTGATCGCCGCGATCCCGAAGATGCTCTTCCCGTTTCTGGTGATCCTGCCGGGCATGATCGCCATTGCCGCCACGGTGCACGGCGGGGCGAGCGGGCTGACGCTGCCGCGTCAGGCCGACGGGCACCTCAACTACAACATGGTCGTGCCGCTGATGCTGGGCCGGTACTTCCCGAACGGCATGCTCGGACTCGGCCTGACGGCGCTGATGGCGAGCTTCATGACCGGCATGGCGGGCAACGTCACGGCCTTCAATACCGTGTGGACCTACGACATCTACCAGGCGTACATCCGTCGCGAGGCCTCCGATGCGCACTATCTGACGGTCGGACGCATGGCCACCGTGGTCGGCATCGCGCTCTCGGTCGCAGCCGCCTACGTCACTCATCGCTTCAACAACATCATGGATCTGCTGCAGCTGCTGTTCGCATTCGTGAATGCGCCGCTGTTCGCCACGTTCCTGCTCGGCATGTTCTGGAAGCGCACCAGCGGGCACGGCGCATTCGCGGGGCTGCTGGCCGGCACCGCAGCGGCGGCCGTGCATCACGGCCTGACGCTGCCGGCGCGCGCAACGCCGGGCATCAAGGGCGGCTGGATCGCCGTGATGCATCTGTACCCGAGTCCGATGGCGCAGAATTTCTGGACCGCGATCTACGCGTTCGGCGTGTG
>JAJZFQ010000085.1 GCA_021805275.1 Pseudomonadota bacterium | reverse complement strand
GGATCCCGAGGGCGAGCAGGCGCAGACGCTCCACACTCGCCAGCGCGGAGTCGAGCGCCGCATCCGGCAGCACCAGCAGGAATTCCTCCCCGCCCCAACGCCCAAAAATGTCGCCGGTGCGCAGCGCCCCGCGCGAGAGCTGAGCGAACTCCTTCAGCACGTGATCGCCGGCGGCATGTCCGCACTGATCGTTGATGGTCTTGAAATAATCGAAATCGATGAGCGCGACCGTGAGTGGGCGGCTTTGCGCGCACGCCGCGGCGAGCGCCTCGGTGGCGAGCTGCGCGGTGCGGCCACGGTTGGGCAGGCGAGTCAGTGGATCCTCGTTGGCGAGAACGACGAGCTGGCGGCGGTGCCTGCGGTCGGCTACGAGGATGTAGGAGAGCAGCGCGATCGCGAGGGCGCCGGCCACGCCGGCCGCCTTCATCCAGTCCAGGAGCTGAAGCTGTTTGGTGGCGCGGTGCGCGGCGGCTTGTAGCTTGCGGCGCAGAATGGCGTTGCGTTCGAACTCCTGCTTGGCCTGGAAGCGCACTTCGAGGGCCGTGCGCAGACGGGCTTGGTTGATGCGATTGCGCGCCTTGTACATGCGCAAGTACGTGCTCAGGTCGCGGTACGCGGCGGCGTAGCGGTGCAGGGCGGCGTTCGCCTCGGCGCGCGCAAAGTAGGCGGGCGCGATGGTGAAGGCGATCATGTCGGCGCCGTGATCGTGCAATACCTGGTCGAGAATTTTTACGGCATGCGCAGGGTGACCTTCGGCCAAGTCGATCTTGGCGAACTGCACCCGCGTCTCCTTGATCATCGCGGTCACGTGCCCGGCGGCGAGCACGGGCGCGGCTCTGTTGCAGGCGCGACGGGCCGCCGACAAGTGCCGCAGTGAAATTTCAGCTTCACACATGCGCAGGTCCGTGTACCCGGTGCTCTGTAGGTCACCGACCGCAAGACTCATCGCACGAGACTGTTTGAACGCTGCGATGGCTTGGTGATAGTGCCCGATGGATCTGAGGATCTCGCCTCTGAAGTAGATGCCCCCGGACAGATCATCGGTCTCATGGTGCGCCCGGTTCCAGCGGATTTGCCGGTCGATCAGGCTCAGCGCTTCGCGGCCATCGCCCATGTATCGCAGCGCCACGGCGAGTCCTATGCTCGCCGCCACTCGGGCCTCGGGCAGCTCGCTGGCCCCACTTAGCATGTACGCCTTGGTGAATTCGCGGATCCCCGGGCTCACGCGATCACGCAGCAAGTTCATGAACCCCTCGCGGATCTGCAGGCAGACGTCGCTGCGCGAACCGGGTCGCACCAGCGCGCGCGCCTGCTTGATCTGGGTCAGCGCGGACGTGACCTCCGCTGCTGAACTGAAGCTGTCGCCATAGCTGGAGAGAAGCTCCAGTCGCAGCGGTTCGGTCGGGTCATGCAGTAGGGCGAGTCCGGCGAGCGCGGCGGTGCGCTCCGGGTGGGTGAGCGTCATTTGCCCATAGGCCCGTGCCCGGACGGCGTACAGGGCTGCGACGGTCCGCGGCTCTTGCGCGGCCGCATCGGGTGGCAGTGCCGCGATCCTGGCGCTGACCTCGGCGAGCGCGCTCTGCGGGTCCTGCGCGACGAGCGGACGCAGTTCGCGATACTCCGGCGCCTGTACATCAAAGCAGCCGGCATGCGCGATGGTGGCAAGCCCCCAGGCGCCGAAGAACAGCGCAGCGGCATAATGGCGGCCGGCCGCAGGCTGATGTGAAGGGTGACCTCCCATGGTGACCGTCAACTTACGGGCCCCCCAGATTGCGGGCGGGACTGAATTTCACGTTTTTGCTCACCGATGCGCGCACCTGGACGCCAGAAACGCTGGACCCGTGCGGCCGATCACACTCAGCGGGCCCCGCCGCCCAGCTGCCCGTTGACTCCGCTATCGGCCCGGCGTGCGCGGTCTGAAGCGCCCCGCACCGGAACTGCGGCCGCCGCCACGCGCCGTGAGTCGGTGTCGGCGCTGTTTCACCGTTTCGTGCAGGGCCACTCAAGTTCACGCGCGTCCCGACGGCGTGCGCCGGGTCGGAGGGACTCGAGGAAATCCCGCCAATGTAGACAGCTCCTGATTCCCGCGTCAAACCGCGCGCCGGTCGCCTTGCACGGACCTTCCGGTCGCGACGGTTTGGAACGTATGCGCGCGCCTGAGTTCCAGGTGGCTCTCTCGGGCTGCCGGTCCGCAATTGACTGACTGGCCAGTCAATTATAGAGTGGTCCGCCCTCAGGAAGCCCCCATGGCCAGACCCCGAAGCGACGACAAGCGCAGCGCCATCATGGCGGCCGCGGTCCGTGCGATTGACCGGCAGGGACTGCGCGCGCCGACGGCCCTGATTGCGAAGGAGGCGGGTGTCGCGACCGGATCGCTATTCACGTATTTCGAGGCGAAGTCGGTGCTGTTCAACGAGCTGTATGTGGAACTGAAACGCGACATGGTGGCGGCGGCAACCGAGGGCGTACGGACGGACGCGCCGCTGCCCGAGCGGTGGCACCTCCTGTGGTCGAACTGGATGCGTTGGGCGCTGCGTTTTCCGCAGAAGCGGCGGGTGCTGGCGCAGCTCGAGGTGTCCGATGAGATCGCGCCAGCCACTCTGGCGAGGGGCCATCAGATCATGGGGGATATCCTAGATCTGCTGGGATCGGCGCACGTCCATGGACCGATGCGCGAGACCCCCTATGCATTTGTGGCGGCCGTCGTGAACGCCGTGGCGGAGGCAACCATGGACTTCATGCTGAGCGACCCGGCGAACGCTGAACGTCACTGCCAAGCGGGTGTCGAGGCACTGTCGCGGATGATGAAGTGAATGGGGCCACTCCATGGGGGTGCGCCATGCGTTCCCCCTCCGTACGCATCACCGTCAGGTGCGGCTGCAACGCGGCAAATATCTCACGTGTGTTAAGTAGTTCTGCCGGCGCAAATGCGCCGCCGATCACGGGCGGATTTAGCAGCACTTGCACGCAGGCCGCGACGACAATCGGAGCGGTGACCGCGTAGATATCCTGCCCAGCGACGGCAATCGCCACTCGCTGACCGTCCACGTCTGCGCGAACCTCCATCACGAACCGCTGCGAAGAGCGCCCGGACGAGTCTGTCGCCATCGGCGGCGGCGTGTGCGGGTCGGCCAAATCGCGCAGTGGTGCAGTGCTCATGTAGCTCGAGATATTGCGAGCCGCGATGTGCTTGCGGATGGTGACGATCTCGGCCAGCGGCACCGCCCTCATCTGCTGAACGCCGAAAGGCGCCGGGAACGTCCATTCACAACTCGGCGCCGGGTGGGGAAGTGGCGTGAAACGGCCGTCTGCCACGATGAGCCGGCGTGCGGTGTTGCGCTCGCCGGTCTTGCGCGTTCCCGGCGTCGGATGCCAAAAATCGAGCGCGACGCCGATCGCAATCTGCTCAATGGCTCGCGCGCCGCGGACCAACTCGGTCGCGAGCAGATCAGCAAGACCGCCATAGAATGCCACCGCCGGGATCACGACGGTACCGCGGTGCCGGGCGTCCTCATCGTACGTCGCCAAAGATTGTCGAGCCGAGCGCTGCTCGGCAGTGACGTCGAAGTAGTGGATTCCGGCACGCAGTGCGGCCTCAATCACAGCCGACGCGGTGTCCAAGAACGGGCCGGCGCAGTTGATTACGGCGCCCACTCCATGCAACGCCGCATCGAGCGCGTCCGGGTCGTCACATGTGGCCCATCGCCATTGTTCGGGCGCAGATCCCGGGGCATCGTCAGCCGTTGGCACCGGATTGCGGCCAATCGGCACGGTCGGATGTCCTTGGCGTTGAAGTTCGCGCAGGACGAATTGCCCAGTGTGACCCGTCGCGCCATAAACAGCAATTGCCGGTCTCATCATTGCACGGACTCCAGCGCTACCGATCGGTATCGAATACTAATACCGATCGGTAGCGTCGTCAATTTCGATGAGTCGTTGTACTTCGCAATGCGGCCGTGCATATTGTCGGCCGGTGCCGCCGTATCGGGGACGAGATGCCGTGAAGACTGCTCATGTCGATGAGCTCGACACCGCGGAGCGTGTGCTCACGGCGGCATCCCATCTTTTCTATCGTCACGGCGTTCGAGCGGTCGGCGTCGAATGGATCGTCACCGAATCCGGTGTGGCCAAGACGAGTCTCTACCGCCACTTTCACACTAAAGATGATTTGATCGCGGCGTTTTTGGAGCGGGAGGATCGCGAGTTCTGGATGCAGTGGGACCAGGTCGTCAACGACAATGCCGGCGATCCGCTGCGCGAGCTGCTGGCGTTGCTTGATTGGATCGGGCAGCGAGTGAGTCGTGACGGCTACCGCGGCTGCCCGCAGATCAACGTCGCGGCAGAGTTCTCTGACGACGAGCACCCTGCGCGACGGATACGGGTTCGTCACAAGGCAGCAATGTATGAGCGACTCTCTGCGCTGATGCGACGCATCGGGGCGCGCCAACCGGACGACGTGGCGCACCAGATTGCGCTTCTCATTGATGGCGCGTTTACCAGCGATGGACGGCTGCAGCACGTTGGAGCAACGCGAATTCTCCAATCGGCGGCCCGAGCACTCCTCGGTGGCGAGCCAGTTCGCGCCAGACCATCCGGTGCCCGTCCAAAGTCACAGGGTCAACGGCAACGAAGGCCACGGTAAGTGTCGCGCTCATGGGCGGACACGGCGAATAGGTCCGGTGGCTGCGGATCATAGAGCAGCAGGTCCTCCAAGGTGACTCATGCTCCAAGCGATTAGCCACATTGCCCTCGTAGTAAGAGACCCTGCCCGGACGGCTGCGCTGTTCCATGATCTCTTCGGCGCCGACGCGCTCAGGCGTGAAGATGAAGACGGGCACTTCGAGACATTCGTCAGGCTTGCGGGAATATGCATCGTGCTGGTCGGCGCACCGGTTGAACGTGCCCGGACCGGCGATCATATTGCGTTTCACACCACACCGGAAATTCTGCAGTCCACCGCCGCCCAACTGCAGGCCATGGGGCGTGAGTTCATCCGGGCGCGATCTGGCAAAGCCTTGTACTTCTTCGATTACGATGACCACGTATTCGAATTGGAAGCGGAGGACATTGATGAGCGGCTTGGCTCACGGAAGGCGCGCGACTGCTCAAGTGCCGTCGACCAGCCAGGTGCGCTCGCGACCGGGATCGGCCTTCCAGCACGCAGGCAGCCAGAATAGAACCGCGCAGCCGCTGCCGATGCGGCGCGCGCGGACAATTATCCCGATGCGCGGTTTTTCGGCGTATCAGACGCTACTGACGAGCTACATCAGCGAAGGGCTGCGCTGCGACGCTCGGCGGACGCGGTAGTGCATTATCGGCAAGAGGTGGTCTATCGCTGCCTCAGGCAATCCAGGTATGTGGTCACTGGACTGAGCGAGGCAACTCACCACCGAGGGCGCGGGCGGGTCGTCGGCATGCCATGCGGATCGCACTGGCCCCGCCGCGGGTGAACTGCGCGGACATCGCGGCAAAGCCCACCGTGCGATAGGAGTTTTCGGGCCGTCCAGCTCTTGTTCGGCCACAGCACGCTGGGAAGCACGGTGAGCTACTTGGGCATCGAAGTAGATGACGCGCTCGAAATGGCAGACAGACGGAGATGTAATCGGGATCGGGACTGACACGCCGGTCGGCGGCGCGTTCCGGTCGCTGACCGGTTACGTTGAGACGTTCGTTGCTCTCATCTGATAGTCGCAGAGCCGGCATTGGTCACGGCATCGACCGATGTGTGTAATTCACACGGTGCAGAGCCGCGAATTGATCAAACAGTTGCGAGCTGATGGTTGGCGCTGGCAGCGTACTCGCGTTAGCCACCATAAATTTGTCCATCTGACCAAGGTGGGCACGATCACGGTGTCGCATCCAAAGAAGGATTTGGGAAAGGGCTTGGTACTGGCAATTCGCAAAAAAATGCTGGTTTGAAGTGAGATGTAGATTTATGCGATATCCCATTGCCGTTGAAACCGGTGGCGCGAAACATGCATATGGGGTCGTCGTCCCGGAGTTGCCTGGCTGTTTCTCGGCAGGCGATACATTAGATGAGGCACTGAACAATTCGCGGGAGGCAATTTTGCTTCCCCTGGAAGGGCTGCTGGACGATGGAAAGTCGTTTCCGTCACTAACACCGATTGAACAGCTGCGAAGGAAGCGTAACTATCGCGGCTGGACCTGGGTCGTCGTCAATATTGACGCCAGTGAGTTGGGAGGCAAGGCCGCACGGATAAACATCACGCTGCCACAGCGTGTTCTTCGGGCGGTTGACGCTCACGCCAGGAAACAAGGTGAGACTCGATCCGGGTTTCTCGCCCGCGCTGCACTGGATGCGATGCGCAAGCAAGCTTAAGTGGTGGTTGAATTCGAGGATCGCTGAGCGGCCAAAAGCGGCTGATCAAACTAGGGCTCCCCGGCGTCCCGGAAGCCGCCATTTGCCAGCCTGTCGCACCGCTGCGGGTCCACTCCGCACACCCACAGCGGGCCGCTTGACTCGACGGTCAATATATGTAGACTTTTACCATGCCTCGCGCTCGCAATACTTCTCCGCAGACGCGATCGCTGCTTGCAGCTCTGGCGTCGAAGCCGCAATCGTGGCGGCATGGATATGAGCTGTCCAACCTCACGGGACTGAAGTCTGGGACGCTTTATCCCCTTCTCATGCGCCTGGAGGCCCAGGGGATGCTGGCTTCCCGGTGGGAAACGGCATTCCGACCAGGACGCCCGCCAAGGCATCTGTACCGACTGACGCGCGCCGGACTGGCATTGGCACGGGAGCGCGAAGCAGTGCGGTTCAGTACCGATCGGGCGGGCAGACTCGTTGAGACGCCAGCATGAACTCGTTCTTCCGCCGCAAATGGGCCGATCGACTGGCGCGCTGTGCAGCCGGCCTCCTGCCGAAGGACCGGGCTTGTTGGGGGAAGGCAATACGGTCAGAGGTGAGCCACATCGACGATCACGGCGCGGCCTTGCGCTGGGCAGCCGGGGCACTCTGGGCCGCAGGCGCGGAGCGGGCCGGCGCTCTGCTCTGCACCCGCATCGCGGCCTGGGCTTTGGCACTGTTCGCGTTCTGGCAGGCGCTGGCCACGTTCTTCGCACCAGTGTTGATCATTGCCTACCGTTTGCGATGGCTAGGAATCGATGAATTCCTGGGCGGCCAGCTTCCGGGCGATCATTACCAGCGTTTCGTTCTGCTCATGGCTGCAGCTCCGGCCTGGGAAACGGCGCTCTGGATCACTGTCGGCCTGCTGTACCTGGTTCTCGCCTGGCGCCTGCTGCGCAATCGCCGTGGCGCCTTCGCCCTATGTGCCGCAGGGCTGCTGCTGGCTTATGCGACAGCATTGGCGGGTGGGATAGACCGGCTGTTGATGGGGATCGAAATCCGCCTCTTTCCGGTGATCGACGCGTTTTCTCGATTTTATGGTACACCGCTTGCGTGTTTTTCCGGTCTCTCTCTTCGCCTCGCCTAACAGCTTCTTGATTCCACTGCGGCTGCGTCTGGCAGCGGTCCTGGGCTCATACGGGCTGGCGTCGCCGTCGCCTGCTGGCGGCGCTTCAGAAACCCGCGTCTGGCCCCCAGAATCAGGCGGATTCTCACCGCCGCCAACACCGGCAGCTCCATCCGGCACTGGCGGAAATCTACCGCCATGCCTACACGTTTTCCCAGCCGAACTTCCGCCGTGACTATCTCCTCCCGGTTGCGGCACAGGTTCTGCCGCTGCTCTGCGCCGTGGCACTGTGGTGGCGGGAGAGGCGAGTGGGCCGTCCCGTCGCCTGAGACGTATCCGATCGTGATCGGCGGGTAGCGGATGCGACGAGGTGCACGTGCGCCCGGCCAAGGTTCTCAGACGATCTGTTCCTGTCATCGCAACGGGGCGGCTCTCGCGATCGGCGGTGTTGTGATCCTGCTCGCGGCGATGTTCGCGATCAATTGCCTTCCAATTCGATTTCCGATACCCAGCGGCCCGTTCGTAGTCGACCGTACCGGATTCTACTGGGTCGAGTCGAGCGTCGGCGCGCTCGCACCCAGAGCCGGTACCCCGCGACAGCTCGCCGACTGGGTGCGGTATCCCGCTCGAGCCCGCACGGGGACACTCGCCGCCTATCTGCCGGCGGCAGGGCGGGCAGCGCGCGCACGCCGCGGGGGGTATCCTCATGACCGACTTTCTGATGCGAGACCTGGCAAAGGTCCGAGTTCATGCGCTGGCCAACGCGCGCGTCGCCGCCAGTCCCGCACACTTCCCGGTCGTTTTGCGGCTGGCTGGAAATGCCGCCCTGGTCACTTTCTATCCCGCCCTAGCCGAAGATCTGGCGAGCCATGGGTATATCGTGGTTGGCCCGGAAGCGGCATACCGCACGAGTGTCCTGGTCCTGGCCAACGGCGCCGTGTCGTACCGCCCACCCGAGAACGATCCCGGTGACCTCCCGAAGCCTCAAGCCATTGCTCTGGCCACTCGTCTGCCTCGCGACCGAGCAGGAGGTCGTCGAGCGCCGGCGCCAAGCCGGGATCTGAAGAGGTCGGTCTGCCCGAGGTCGGAGTCGAATTTCCCGCCGAACTGTTTGAAGTTAGTGGAGTTCATTAGGCTACACCGAAGAAATACCCCCGGTGGTACCCCCACGGCCCGGGGGTACACTGCGCTTCTCGCCCCATTGGCGTTCTCGCCCGCTCCGAGGTCATTCCCAGCGACAGTCTGGCGGTCGCTGACTGGCGGTGCAGCCGGTCCTTGCTGCCGCAAGAGAGTGGCGCGACCGGCCCCACGGTCGTGCTACGGGTCCGGGCGAGTCGCCCCTTGAATCTTACCCTGTAACGCGTTACTGTAACGCGTTACAGAAGAGGGCGAGACGATGGCACAAGCGGCGGAGCGGATGAGGGCAATGCGCGAGCGGCGCCGTACGCAAGGGCTGCGGGAATTGCGGCTTGCTGTACCCGATCCCCATGCAAAGGCTGTTCTGCGGCGGGTCGCCAAGGAGGTCGCCGGATTGGACAGTGCCGCAGAGCGCGATGCGATGCGGTGGATCGATGCAGTCTCGGAATTTGACGCTCCGTGAGACGTGGCGACGTCGTAACCGTCGCAGCTTCCGGCGACTACGGGAAGCCGCGCCCGGCGGTAATTGTTCAGACCGACGCTCTACCCGCTGAGCACGCGTCGGTGATTGTCTGCCAGATGACCTCCGACATTGCGGAGGCGCCGGATTTCCGCGTCACGATCGAGCCCACCGGAAAGAACGGCTTGCGGACGCGCTCGCAGATCATGGCGGATAAGCCCGTGACAATCCGCCGCGAACGTGTGGGGCGCAAGATCGGGTCGCTTGACGACAAGGATGCCGCTCGCCTGAATGTCGCACTGGCGTTTGTCATGGGATTGGCTGATTAACTATCCCTGGCGCTATCAGCATGTTCAGCGAGCCTCGGAAGGATGCGAGCGGCCAGAAGCGGTCTTTCCTGGATCTGCTAGCTTGGCCATCGAATGTCCGGTTCTCCCAGCTCTTTGGCAGCGAGCGCTAAGGTCAGGCGGCAACGGCGATTCAATGCTCTGCAGGGTGGCGACTGGCAGCGCAATCCGGCGGTGTGGAAACACGACCGGCCGAGCCATCTGGCTTCCTGCGGACAGATTTCAGATTCACACGAGGCGCGCTCCAAGATCCCTGCAGGAGCGCGAGAGATCGCGCGCAGCGTGGCGATATCGCGTCCATGCCAGCACGCGTTCGCGACGCACGAGGCCGACGTGTTA
>JAJZFQ010000245.1 GCA_021805275.1 Pseudomonadota bacterium | reverse complement strand
GCGTTTGCCCCATGCAACACCACTGCACCTGCGTTCGCACCGCCGTCGCCGATTTGGGTCATGCCGCCGCTGCCCCACTGCAGCACGGCGCCGCCTGCATTGCCCGTGAGGTTGTACGTTCCGGTCACCGTCGAGGGCGCGGCACCGCCGACCGTCATGCGCGCCGCCGCGCCCACAATCGACCCACCGGTCAGGTCCGTAATGCCACCCGTATTGGTGAACCCGCCGGTCACCGAGAGCCCATCGGCAAGCGTCATGTTCGCGTTACCGACGCTCACGCCCCCGTCGTACGTTGCTCCGCTCGATTGATTGACGAGATTTCCGCCAATGCTCACCTGGCTGCCGCCCGAACCGCCATAGGCATCGACTTTCAGGCGACCGGCACCGGCCGCCGCCAGCGTCACACTGCCTGCAATGTGCAGCGCGGACTGATTCTGCAGTTCGATCAACCCCGAACCGGAGACGTTGAGTGCCCCGGTGAGGGATGCCGTTGCGCCGTTAGAGATCTGCCAGTTGCCGCTGCCACCGACGCTGGCGTTACCGAATGTGACGTCCGACTGTAGCGTCGCAACTCCGCTCTCGATGATGGCATCGAAGGTGCTGCCGCCAGCATTGTTCGGGTAGCCTGCCCCGCCGTTGCAGCCGCTCCAGTTTGCCGCGGATGCCCAGTTACCACTCTGTGTCAACGTGCAGGTGAAATTTGCCGCGTGCCCGACACCGGCCCCAGCTGCACAGGCGAGCAGCGCAAGGGCGACCGCCCGATCAATGGCCGAGTGAGATGCTTTGCGAATTTGCCGCGACATTTGGAGCGCTCCAGTATTGACGATGAGGTGCCTGGCACAAGAGTCACGGCCCGGGATGACCTCCCGCCTCGACCGGAAACCGTCGCACCCAGCATTCACGCCGAAGCAATTCGCGTGCCAACAGAAAATTATTCTAGCGCCACCAACAGGTTATTGGATATTTTGAATTACAACAGTTGTCAGTCGCGTGTTGAACGTAAAATTATTCGACACAACACTAACTTCATCACGGTGTCGTGATGACAACACGTCCGCTCTCTGTGCTGTTAGTTTCATTGAATTGTTGGTATCCACGCCCGAGAACACGAGCGCGGCGAAATGGTCGCGGCATCGAAAGACCGATCTCGACGATTCATCCACCCGATTGCGCAACGCGCTCGAGCAGAACATGACTCCGCGGTCATAGCCAGAGTCAAGCACACCAGAGTTGTTCGATGCGAAGGTCCTGCGGCGCCACGCCTTTTTGAATGGTCTTCTGAGTGTAGTGCGCATCAGGCGCGAAACATCACGCCGCGCGACCTCGACTGCGCGGTTAATTCAGGGCCTGATGGAGGCCGGGAGTGTAAATTGCGCCGACACCTGCGCGATCAGGCGATGCCACCGAGGCGACAGTTCGGCGCGGAAAAATGACACCACTAAGGATGTGGTCAAATGCTCCGAAACATCACGCGATACATCATCGCAAGACGCGCAGGCCGCAGACGCCTGCGGCGCTGCGCGGAGCGTCCCGCCCGTGCAGAACCCGCGGCGATCAGCGCGACGCGATCTCGAACCAGTAGCGCTCAGTGGCGGATTCACCGCGAGGCAGCGAGCGCACCGTGATCCGATAGGCGCCCGGGGACAGTCGGTGGCTCGGCAGCTCAAATTGCACGAACGGCCGACCGGAGAGCGCGCGCGCAGCCAGACGCTCCTCGCGCATGCGGCCGGTGGCATCGTGAACCGTCACTTGGGCGCCGCTCACACCTCTGGGCAGCAGGATCTGCACCCGCAGCCATCGCACCGCCGGGGGAAGGTGTATCACCTGCACTGCGCGAGCACTGCGCAGCCGATCGGTGCGCAGCAGCAGCGTATAGCGTGCACTTGCCTGCGAGGGGCGCAGGCGCGCGTGCGGCCGCCACGGATGAAAGTGCCACAGACCCACCGCCAGTCCGACACACGCGGTGAGCGTCAGCGCCCAGCGCAACCCGGCACGCGGGGCAGCCAAGGGCTGCGCTACCGGCTGCGCCTGGCTCGCTCGCGCAAGCTGCTGTCCCAGAGCGCGTGCAAAGCGCACCGACTCGTCGCGACCGCCGCGGAGATTCAGCGCTCGCTCGATGCGCTCGTGTCGCTTGCGCGGACCATCGCCGCGCGCATACTCGTCGAGCAGATCATCGCGGGCCGCCTCGAGCGACGCCGCAAAGGATTCGTCACGCATCAGACGGGTGTCGAGCTCGGCCAATTCGCCCGCCGGAAGCTCCCCGAGCAGGTACGCCAGCAACCGCTCGCGAGTCTCATCTACCCGCTCATTGCCCATCTTTAGGGAACCTCCTCGTCCACTGTGGGCGCAGATGCCGGGGCATCACGCTCGCCCTCGCCGAGACGAATCCGTACCGCCTGCTCCAGGCTGCGACGCAGACGCAGCACCCGGTTACGCAACGTATTGGCTGACAGACCGAGTTCGCGGGCGATGGCCTCCCGGGCGCGCATTCGCTCACGGCCCCGCCCCAGGTAGTAGCGGGCCATCATCACGCGGGCCGCCTCGGGCAACTCCGAGAGCGCCGCCTCGAGCGCCTGCAGCAGCGGCTCGTCCTCCGCCGCCTCATCGCTCGGCACCAGCCGCACCAGCATCTGGTGCTCGCGCTGGGCCTTCTGGCGCTCCTCGAGCATCACCAGACGCCCGATTCCGGTCAGATATGCCTCGATGTTCACGATCGACTCGCCCTCGCTCACGCGCTTGGCGAGACGATTGAACGCCTCATCGCTGGCATCCAGCGGGCGCGCCACCCCATGCAATGTGAAATAGCGCGCAAGCCGCGTCCGCAGCCGTTCGTACTCGAACGCGGCGCGCTGCGGATCAGCGTCTAGCGCCCGCAGCAGCGCATGGAATGCTGCGGTATCGAGCTCCCAACGTCCCGTCGTGTGCCGCGACTTTGCCCCCGTCATGTAATCGGCGCCCCGAGTCCCTGCAGGGAAAAGCCCGCCCAGTAGTAGGGAGCACCATAGCGCTTCGAGTGCATCAGCGCCCGCTGCGCAGCCCGCAGAGCATCGCCAGGGCTCATGCGGTGCTGCAGCAGATTGGTGTAGAAGAGGCGCATCAGTCGAGCGGTGGGACGGTCCTGGACCCGCCAGAGCGTTCCGAGTACCGCGTGGGCCCCGGCAAGCAGAAAGGCGCGGAACAACCCCACCAAGCCCTCACCCGGCACATCCCGCCCGCCGAGGGTGCGGCAGCTGCTCAGCACCACCAAGTCGACCGGCATGTGCATCGCATAGATATTGCGCAACCAGAGCACCCCGCGCGCCGGGCGTCCATTGCGATGATAGAGCGAGAGCACCAGCCCGGAGAGGTGGGGATGATCCGCATCGAGCAGCGTATGCACCGCAAAATGAGCCACGGCCACGTGGCTCCAGGTGATGTGCTCGACCGTCGCGACCGAGGCATCGAAGCCCAGATGTACCGCGGCACGCCCGCCACTGAGGCGCGCGATCGCGAGGACCTCGCGGCGCGACTGCGGCAAGCGCGCCAGGTGGGCCAGATCCGCTTGCGCGGACCACCGCCGGTGGCGCACGGCGCGTCCCGACGCGTCCCGATGCACCCCGACCGTCAGGCGCGGATCATCGCGTTGGTAGACCGGATCGCCAAACAGCTCGATTCGTCCGCGCGCGTCCATCCACGGATGCCCCGCCAGCCAGTGCAGTACCGACGCGGATGGCTCATCGAGCACCGCAGTCGAGTCGAGCAGCGTGTGGGTGCCCCCTAAGGGGCGCAGCGCGTCGATCGGCACGCCGAACAGCGGGCCATCGAGCACGACGTACAGAGTATGCACTCCGCGCAGACGGGCCGCTGACGGCAGCAACTGCGCACCGAGCAGACGCTCGAGCGTGAGCGAGCGAGCATCTGCACCGGCCACCCGCCTGAGACGCTCGCGCAGACTCTCCCCGATCACGGTACGTGAGCGCGCCGTCAGCGCACCTCGCAGCGCGCGCACCTCAGAGTCGAGCTGCACGGCACCGGGCACCCGCAGCGTGAGGACCGAATCGTGACGCACGAACCAGGCGTCTCCCTGGTGACGCCCGATCCAAAACTCCAGAAGGGCGGCATGGTGACCGAGCAGACTCTCCTGCAGCGCTCGCACATGCACCGGATGAGCGTCGGCGAGCGCCGCATAGCGTCCGCCGCGTGCCGCGGCGAGCGCGCGCAGCGTAGCGGCGCGCCTGCGCAGCGCCCTGATGCTGTGGCGCAGCACCGTGAAGCGTCGCCGTGTGGCGGTCGGATCCGTCAACGCGTCACGCCAGTCGGCGTAGACCACATCGAGCTGACCGGTGGTGCGTTGCAGCTGCGCGCGCAGGCTCGCCGGAAGCAGTGCCGGAACCCCCTGGCCCGTCCCCTGCAACGCATCGAGCAACGAGCGGGCGCGCGCCTGTTCGACCCAGCGCAGCGCTTCGCGCCCGTACCCTTGATCGGGATGCTTCGCGCGCAGCGTCATCAGAATCGACACCCCGAGGTCATAGTAACCATGCTCGGATGCGAAATACTGTGTACGCAGGTGTCTCGTCGTCAGCGTCGAGCGGACCGACCCGATCACGCGCAGGGATTGCTCGATGCGACTGCGCGCGCGCAGCAGGGCGCCCTCCCGCCAGTCCAGGCGCGCCAGACTCCCCTCGGCGCTCGCCTCGATGAGCGGGCTGTAGAGCCGGCGACTCAGCGCGAGGGCCGCGAGGTAATTGGTCCGCGCCGCGGCGAGCTGGGCCGCGGCGAACTGGGCATCGGCGAGGGCAAGGCGCGCACTCGCCTCGATCTGCAGCTGGCCGATCTTTCGTGCCAGCACGATCGCTTGCCGAGCGATCGCCTGCGCGCGCGCACGCTCACCGAGGGCCGCATAATCGCGGCCGAGGTCCAGCAGCAGCGTTGCGCGCTGGCGCGGCAGGCCGAGCGCGGTCGCCTCGGTCGCGTCCTTGAGGTCCGCCGCGAGCGCCGCATGCCAATGCCCCTGCTTGCGGGTCATTTCCGCCAGATCGATCGACACTCGGAACCGCGCGGTCGAATCATGCGCGGCGGTGGCGATGTGGCGCGCTCGCAGCAGTGCCAAGCGTGCCTGCTGCGGCTGGTTCAGCGCATCATAGAGCTCCCCGAGACCGATCCAGCAGCGCGCCTCACTGTCCGGATACGGGTACCGATGGATTGCGCGCAGCGCGCGTTGAAAATAGGCCAATGCGCGGTTGAAATCGCCACGATCGCTGTGCAGCTCGGCGATCAGCTCCAGGTTGTAATCCACACCCTTGCCGTCACCGACCTGCCGAGCAATGGCGAGCGAGCGGTGCGCGCTGCGCAAAGCGTGCGCGGTACGCCCGATCTGCTCATAGACGCCCGCAAGGTTCCCCTCGATGACATCCTCGCCCTGCAACTCCCCGAGCCGCCGCGCCATGCGCACCGCCTGCTGCTCGGCACGGATCGCCGCCCCGTAGCGGGCGCGGTACTGACACACCAGACCGTAAGCGAACAAGGCGAATTCGTGGTCAGCCAGATCAGCGCCGTAGTGCAACTGGAGCGCAGCACGGGCGAGCCGCAACGCGCTGTGGTAGTGAGCGAGTTGATACGTGTCGAGCCGCGCCTCATCCGGCAGGGCGATGCGCAATACCCATGGATCATCGATCCGGCGGGCGATGGCGATGGCCGCGCGATAGTTCTGCCGCGCCTCGGGCCAGGCCTTGCTCGGCCCATTGAGCTGCACCCACTCGGCCCGAGCGAGCTCGCGCTCCGCCTGGGCCCGCCACCGATCGGCCGATCGGGCCGGGCGCGAACTCGACACCCACACGGTGCCGTCGGCCGAGCGCGCATTGCAGCAGTGCCTGAAGAGCCTCAGCGTGAGCTGAAAGACACCGCCCTGCGCGCTCCACAACGTCACGGGCAGAACACAGCTCACCCCACTCTGGCAGTAGCGCGGGGTCAACGGTCGTCCGTGCGGCCCGCGCACGATCAGCAGCATCGATCCGCGTCGCTGTCGAATGCGCACCTCGCGCACCGCGCCAGGAGGAACACGCACAGTGACTTTGAATGGATGATGGGTCGTGACGTGATAGTCCACCGCGCGCCCGGCCCGCAGACCGAGCGGCAGCGGCGCCGGGTTCGCACCCGCCATCACCCAAGCGCAGCACAAAAGAAGAAGCACCCAAACCCTGCGGTCGTGACTGCCGTGCCCACTGCGCGCCCAGAGCATAATTGTGCCTTCCCGGTGCCGGACGAGGAAGCGTATCCGTTAGCTGAAGTGCGAGTCAATGTCCGTCGCGGACGCCCCCACGGGCCTGACCGCAGCGCCGCGCCGGCGGCGACGCAACCGATTGCCCGGCCGCATCGCTGCGCAGGCCCTCACCTATCTTCAGGGATTGCCGTGACAATCCCGGCACCATCACTATTGCCAATCGGCTATTCTCAAGCGGGTGAGATCAACGAATGTCGCGCAGCGCTCCGAGCAGGATGGCATCACAGCGTGCGTGCGCCAGTCGGTGGTCGTCTCGATGTTCCCGTCGCGCAGAGGTGGGGCGTGATTCGCCGTCGATGGCGCGCCCGGCATTTTGGAGCGTGGAGCCGGTTCGGCGCGGCAATGGCGCTGAGTAGCCTCGCGTGCGCGGCCGCCGCCGCGACGCTCGCACCCGCGAGCCGGACCGCGCGCGCGCTGACACACGCGAGCCACCCGCTGCCCTCGGACATGGAGTTGGAGCGCCGCGGCGCGGTGATCGGCCGGATCATCATCCGCAACAGAAACATCTTCAACCTGCGCAACCCCAAGGACAACCATGCGCTCTTCAGGCTCGCCAACCGCCTGCATCGGCGCACCCGCCGCAGCCTGATCCGCAAACAACTGCTCTTCCACAGCGGCGAGCGCTTCTCGGCCCACCTGATCGACGAGTCGGCCCGGCTGCTGCGCGCCGATCCGTACTTCTACGACGCCTCGATCCGCCCGGTCCGCTACCACGACGGCAAGGTCGACATCCTGGTCAGCACGCGGGACGTGTGGACCCTCAATCCCGGCTTCGACTTCTCGCGCAGCGGCGGCAAGAGCCGCACCGGGGTGCAGTTGGAGGATCTGAACGTGCTCGGCACGGGCACGGATCTGATCGTGCAACATCTGCACTCGGTGGACCGCAGCGAGTCAGACATCTCGGTCTCGAACGGACATCTGCTGGACGGCTGGACCACCGTGTCGGCCACCTACGGCAACCTCAGCGACGGACGCATGCGTCAGCTGATCGTCAACCGGCCGTTCTATGCGCTCGAGACGCGCCACGCCGGCGGGCTCTCGCTCACCGACACCACCTTCGACCAACCGCTCTACGATCTCGGCCAGATCGTGGACCGGTTCTCCGAGCATGCCCGGCAACTGCAAGGCTACGTCGGCTGGTCGCATGGGCTGGTGCGCGGCTGGAGCCGGCGCTTCAGCGTGGGCTGGACCGACGATGAGCACCACTTCGCACCGAGCTCGCTGTGGAGCGGCCCGACGCTGCTGCCGGTGAACCGCACCTTCATCTATCCGTGGTTCGAGTTCGATCTCATCCAGGACGAGTACGCGAAGCTGCACAACCACAACCAGATCCACCGCACCGAGGATTTCGATCTGGGTGCGTATTTCACCGGCCGGGTGGGCTGGGCCGCACGGACCTTCGGCTCAAGCCGCACGGAAGTGCCGTTCACGTTCACCACCGGGGATGGTTACGTGCTGCCGCACGGGGACACGCTCCTGGTCTCGAGCACCTTCTCCGGACGGCTGCTGCACGGCACGCTCGAGAACGGCGTGCTCAGCGCGAAGGTGGTGAACTACACCGAACAGGGCGCGCAATGGTTGCTCTACAGCGCGGTGAGTGCCACCGCCGGGCGACGGCTCACGCTCGACAACCAGATCCTGCTCGGCGGAGACAGCGGTCTGCGCGGCTACCCGCTGCGCTACCAGGACGGCACGGCGCGCGCGCTGTTCACCCTCGAGGAGCGCTGGTTCAGTAACTGGTATCCGCTGCGGCTGTTTCGGGTCGGCGCGGCCGTCTTCTTCGACATGGGCCGCACCTGGGGCCGAGCGCCCCTGGGGCAGCCGAGCCTCGGGCTCTTGAAGGACGCGGGGTTTGGCCTGCGGCTCGGCAATGCACGCACCGCCTTCGGCAACGTCATCCACATCGATCTCGCCTTCCCGCTCGACGGGGGCTCGAACATCAAGCGGGTGCAGTTTCTGGTGCAGACCGAGCGGCAGTTCTAACGCCGCGGTTTCATCCCGGGCGGCATCAGTACCGTGCCGTCCGACAGCCGCCGGCCGGTGGGCGGCGGCGCGGCCGGCTCCGGCACGACGGCGAGTGCGGCGGGCTCGCTCTTCGGCGCGGCCGGCTCCGCAATGCGCGTGGGCAGCACGTCCACGGCGAGCGCGACCGTGCAGTGCTCGCCACTGGAGAGCGCCCCGACCGCCACGAGCTGCCGGGCGATCTGCTGACCCTGTGCGTTTCGCACCGTGACCACGATGCTGTATTCGCACGGGTCCTCCCCGGCGGGGTGGCAGACCGAGCCTTCCACCTCGAGCGCCCGGATCGCCGCCTCCTGACGCTGTGCCGCCTCGGCATCGAAGCGCAGGTGATGCCGGCAGCCCGGGCAGACGCTCAAGCTCTCGAGCACGACCGCCTTGCAGTGCGGACAGACGCGCGTCTTGCCCGCGCTCACCGGTCGTGCCGGGGCATTCATACCGTACCGGTGATCACCGACTCGCTGAGCGTATCGACGTCGGCACCGGTGTGCCAGCCGAACTCCACCTTGCCGCGCATCCGTGCGCCGGAGGCCACGGTGAAGGAGCCGGCCTTGATGTCGCCCTCGATCCGCCCGCCCTCGCGCAGATCGACCTGTTCAGCCTCGACAATGTTGCCGATCAGCTCTCCGGCCACGATCACGGTGGCGGCCTTGACGTGTCCTTCGATGCGCGCACCGGAATCGAGCGTGAGCGTGCCGTCGATGTGCACATCGCCCTTGAAGCGCCCGGCGATGCGCACGTGCCCGGTGCCGTTGACCTTGCCCTCGAGGGTCAGTCCGGCGGCGAGCACCGATTCCTTCGCCTCGCCGCGCTCGCGCCCGGGGCGCCGCGGGGCATCCGGCATCGGCGCGACGCTCGGTGCGCTCTCACGCGCCGCCGGTGCTGCCGGAGCTGCGCCGCCGGCAAAGCCTGAGCCAGGAGAGTTTGAATCTTTCCACAACGCCATGAGAACCCCCAGATGTTCGGGTAGCTGAAGTCAGTTACCCGCACGGTAGCGCGATCAGGGCGCGAGAACCAGTGTCTTTAAGCGACGACACCGTCACTGTGACGCCGCTCACACCCACTCCTCACGCATCGATCAGCGTCAGCAGCTCCTCGGTCTTCTCGCGCATCAACGCCTCGCTGCCGCGGCTCTCGACATTCAACCTCACCAGCGGCTCGGTGTTGGATCCGCGCAGGTTGAAGCGCCACTCGGCGAACTCCATCGACAATCCATCGGTGTGATCGACGGCGAGCACGCCGCGCGCATACTGGCGCTGCACGCGCTCGAGGATCGATTTCGCATCGCAGGTAAGCTTGCGGTTGATTTCCCCGCTCGCCGGAAAACGTCGCATGCGCTCCCCGACCAACCCCGAGAGCGGCCCGCGCTCGGCGATCACCTGCAGCGCCACCAGCCAGGGGATCATGCCGCTGTCACAGTAGGAGAAGGCGCGAAAGTAATGGTGCGCGCTCATCT
>JAJZFQ010000198.1 GCA_021805275.1 Pseudomonadota bacterium | reverse complement strand
GGCGGCCGTGGCGCAGTTCGCAGGAGGCGCCCCGGTGTATACCAGCAGGTAAGCCGTCGCGCCCAAGTCGGTCACGAGGTCGGTCATGTTGTTGGTGCGGTGAGTCGCGGAATATTGGATCACGGGGTGTACTCCGATGGTGTCAAAACTGCGGTCCGCCAATCTCGATGGCGCCGGCTGCGGAATTCATCAGCATCGCCTCGAGCGGGTTCAGCCGCTCCATGCCCACGGGCGGCTTCGGCAGGGCGCCCGCGCCGACCTCGGCGGCGAGCTGGAGCCAGGAGCACATCCAGGGATGGCGGGCGCCCGTAGCAGCCTTGAATGCGGCAGGCACCGCGAAGGCGAGGATATCCTGCCAAGCGTAGGGCTGCCCTCGCTGCGCCTGAAGGAAGGCGATACAGCCGCGCACAGCCGGCTCCGGCGCCGGCATTCTGAACCAGCGCACCGCGGAGCCGGCGAGATAGCTCACCGGCCGCATGGCGACGCCTCCCCGGAACCGGGCATCGATCACGTACCCCGGCGCGACGAGCGTCGTGGCATGCGACGGCCCGGTGCCGGACTCCGACCACTCGATCGCCTGCGACGTAATGGCCGAGCCAAAGACGTAGCCGACGGTGAGTCCGGGGGGGGGGAGCGTGGTCATCGGCGATCCCGCTGGCACGTCGTCGGGTACCACGGCCAGGCGGGCTGCTGGGGCGCCGATATCTGCGGGACAAGGGGAGTCGGCCATCCTTGGCTCAGCCTGCTCTCCAGCGCCGCGATGCGCCCCTCGGCTGCGGCCAGCCGTGCCTCGAGCGCGACGATGCGGTCGGAGTCGGTCATGTCGCGGCCGTCGTCCACCCCATTCATGCCGGCTGTACCGCCGAGCCGGGCAGCGTCAGGCTGTCGGTCTGCACGTACTGCTCCGGCCCGTAGCCCGGCTGTGCTTGATAGACGCCAGCGGCGGGGCCGTCCGAGATGATCAGGATCGACGGGTCGCCGGGGTAGACGGATGGCAGCTCGACGGTGCCGAGCGCCTGATCGCTGTCGGTTGTGGTCAAGAGGACTTTGCGGCTCATTGTCTCACGCACTCCTGCTGCTCATTGCGCCGCCTTCTTCGCATCCGCAGCTAAATCTTTGTTGAACTTCGCCCAGTTGATCGGCACCGCCCCGCAGGCGTTCATCGCCGCGACAGCGGCGCGGATGGCATGCCGCTGCGCCCGATGGTGAAGCGCCCACAGGTAGGCGTTCCGCTCTTTGGTCGCCTTCCTCCACGCCGGCACCAGTTTCGTGCATCCGCTATATCCCTTCGGCCAGGCGGCATGGCGGTAGTCCCAGTAGGTAGCGTTCGCAACCTCGATGCAGTCGCCATACCCGCGCTTGATGACTGGGTTGTTGAGTATCGCCCACGGCGAGCCGGCCCAGGCCGGCGTGCTGCAACACGCGAGCACGGCCAATGCACAGACGGCAATGTGGAGTTTTGTGGTCACGGCAGCTTTGCGATCAAGCCGTTGATGCTCGCCGTGGCTTGCTGCAGTACGACGGCTTCCTCGGCGGTCGCGAGCTGTGGCAGCAGGAGCTGCAGCTTGCCTTGGAGCACGAGCAGCGCCGGCCCGGTGCGCAGTGGGATCTGCATCGGGTCGCCCGTGAGCACCGTGGTCAGGAACTCGTTGACGAGGGTGAGCGCGGCCTTGAGAACTGGGCTGGCAGCGACGAGAGCTGGATTCGGTGTGGACATTGTATTACTCCGGGCGTTGAAGCCGCCCTTGCGGGTGAAGGTAGGACAGTCCGATGCAGCAGAGCCCGGTGATGGCGCCGGCAAGCGACGCATCGACAGGGACGTCATAGAACCGCAGCGCCTCGATGATGATGGTCGCGATGTAGCCGCCGGCAAGCGCGGCGGAGGTCGTTGCGGATGGCGTCCAGGTCGATTTCATACCAGACTCGCTGCTGTTGCGATCACGGCCACGGCGATGGCGATCCAGATCACTGAATCGTGACCGCCGGTGCTTTTGGGACGGGGGTGCTCACGACTGCGGACACGATGTTAGATGGTGCGGATTCTGTGCCGGCGACAGTATCGGTCACGTCGTAGCAGTACACGCCGACGGCTGTATAGGTCGGGGTGACGTAGCTGGTCGAGGTAACGCCGGTCACGACTGGCGTCCCGAAGCTCGGCGTCCCACAGGTCGTGCCTGCTGACTGCTGTGCCTCATAGACGCTGTAGGTGATCGCTGTGCCGGAGGCAATCGCTGCGCCGGTCACGTACGTGGTGGGGGCGACCCACGACAGGGTGGCGCTCTGGCCGATGGTCTTGGCGACGGAAGTACCGGCTGCGCTCTGAGCGGCGGCGATGCCGAGCGTACACAGTGCGCAGAGGAGGGCGAGAAGGGTGCGGATTTTCATGTCAGCTCCGTGGTGAGGAAAAGTGTTCGTTCGGCTCTACGTCGATTCTCAAGACCCGTGTCCGGCTTACCGGCGCAGTAATCCCAGCGCAGAAACTCGTTCGCGGCGCCTGCGGTGTCGCCCTCGTTGAGATCGCGCCGCAGCGTCGAGTGCGCGAACGCACCCGCTCCCAAATTATACGTGAAGTCAACCAGCGCGTCGAATTGCGGCTGCGAGAGAGGGACGGTCACGCCGGCGTTGACCTCGGCGCACGCCGCCGCAGTGTCTGCGGTGAACCACGCCTCGGCCTGCGCGTCGGTGCAGGTCTGGCCGAGCGCGACGGGAACGCCGGGCGAGTACCAGCCACAATGACCCCACGCAATTGTGGGCACGCCCCCTTGATCGAGGTACGTCTCCGAAAAGTACCCCTCCCAGCTCTGAATGAACGTGCGCCCAGCCGCGCTGAGTTGCATCGCGGTGCGCATCACAGATCAACGCACTGCGGCAGCGGGTAATACCGCGCCGTCAGGGTGAAGTACTCATTTTGCCGGACCTGGATCAGTTGGTCGTACATCCGGCGCAATTGTCCAGCCGGGAGCGCGCAACGTGCTTGATCCATCCGCAGGAGGGCGGTTGCCGTCTGGTTTGCCCAGTGCGAGTCATCGTCCTTGGCGATCTGCGCGACATGCACGTTGAGCTGTGCTGCGATTCTGTTGACCCGATCGGCACGCGCGAAGCCGCCGAACACGGGGGGAAACGCGCCGAACGCGAAGAGCGTCCCGAATATCACTCCGAGCAGCGCGAGGTACGCCGCGAGAGATGCGGGCACTTTGAGCTTGTCGAGCGTCATTGCGTTCACCAGTTCAAGTAGCGCGTTCATATTATTCCAGACTCGCCAGGTGGTCGTGCGCGGCCAGGTGCGCATCATAGAGCGCGGCGACCTTCTCTTTTTCGGTCGCCAGCCACTGCTCGAGCTCCACGCGGCTCGTCGGCGCCGTGACGTAGTACGTGCGCACCGAGTCGTGCGTTGCATCATCGTTGGGCCGCAGTGTGACCGCGATGAGACCGTGCCCGAGATCGGCGCGCTTGACGATTTTGACGAGTGTGCTCATGGTTTTGGGTTGTGGGCCGTGAGGCCGTTCTCCAGGAGGTAATGCTTGTCGTCCCAGACGAGGGTATGAACCTCCATGTTGTACACGGTGCGGGGTTGAACCGTGGCCGACTCGTGAAACAGTTCCTTGGCCGCCACCCATTTGTCACCGACGCGGATCCTGTGTTCCTCGGTGACGAGGTTTGGTCCCATCCGGCGCATCGGAGCGGTGCTGTCGGCATGCACCCGCAAGCTCGCCCAGTACCGGCCCGCGCGATTCACGATCTCGAACACCTCGGGCAACTCGTCAAAGCGGCGATACCCATCGACGGTGAGCACCCTCGTGTCGCCGGAGAAGCATGGACCAATCGGACCCACACCACCCCCGCCACCACCCCCCGAGGCAGTCGTGAGTGAGCCCAGGTAGAACCGGAACGGCGCCTGGGTGGTATCGAGAATGCTGGTGCTCGCCTGGTAAGTGACGGCGCCCCCGCCGTAGCCAGGATCGTCGAAGTACACGTAGTAGGTGCCGTAGGCCCCGGGGTTCACGCTCCCGGCGCTCGCGTTCAGAGTGATGTTTCCGAGGTAGAACGTCGAGGCGCCAACATTGATGGTCGTCGTCGTTCCGCTTTGGGAGAGTCCCGAGGCGCTCGTCGCGCTCGCCGACACCGCTGGCGGTGACGGCATCCGTAGCCACGTCACACCGTCTATTACTTCAACGTCGGCGTTGCGCACCTTGACGATGGACCATCCCCAGATCTCAATCCAGTCACTGATGGTTGAAAATTGCGCGAATCCAAGACACCCTGTCAGCTCATTCGCATATGTACCCGTCGTTGGAACAGTCACTGTTCCTTTCAAGAAGGTCCACGCAGTCGGCGCTCCGAAAGAATCGAGACCACCTATTCCACCGTTAGGATAGTTTCCCCAGTAAGCGTACCACCCAGTGGTGGACGCGCCGCCTGTTTTGACCCACCCTGAAAAGAAGTATGTTGCGCCTGGAATCAGATCAAAAGAATTACCAGAAACTGCAGTTCCGTTACCTGCAGTTCCTTTAGCGACGTTTCCGGTGAGACCGTTCGGCAGCGTATCGGAGACCAGCGCCAGTGTTCCTCCCGGAGCCGAGTAGGACGCAAGGCCCTGAGCAAACACCGGATTCTGGAGGATGTTTTCCGGGTTGAGGCAGAGCGTGGGGATGGAGAAGCTGGCGCCCTTTGCCACATTGTCCGCGGTACCGCCAGTCGCCGAGACCGTTGCGGCGTATGAAGACCACGCGAAGGCCGGACTGAGGGAGCGCGCGCGGTAGTAGTAGGTGGATGGACCGGTGAAATTGTGTGCGTAGTGGGTACCCTTCACCTGGCCGAGCACAGTCCATGGACCGGTGCTTGCCGTGGCGAACTCGACGGACGTGATTGCAGCGGCTACCGGGTTCGGTACGGTCCAGGAGAGATTGATACCGTTTGCCGTTCCCACAGCCACAAGGTTGGTGGGGGTTGGTGGGGTGTCTGGAATTTCCTCGGCGGTCCCAATCACGTAGGTGACCGGCGTAAGGGACGACTCGCTGACCAAGCCCCCGCCATAAAGGTTCCAAGGCTGGAACTTCAGATAGACCGTCTGACCGACCCACGACGGGTCAACCTGCCAGCGGAACATACCGTCGTCCACGCGCAGCCAGGGTGCCCCGACGGCGTGGTCCGCGATGGTTGTCTGGTAGCAGCCGCGGCGCAGGTAGCCGTTGCCGAGAGTGTAGGTACCGTTTCCGTTGAGGACCGTGGTCTCGTAGGACAGCAGCTCTTGGTCCACGAGCATCAGCGTCGCGAGGTTATCGGCTTCGGCCTGAGTGCCACCGGAGAGCGTCCCGCCAGCATCCAGCGCGACGGTGAACGAATTGACTGTATCCGGGTCCGTTCCGATGGCGAGGGCAGCCGTGAGCGCGCCGTATCTGCACCCAGGCGCAGCGGTGCCAATCTTGGTGTAGGAGACATTATCGAGCGACACCAGCACATTCGCGCCGCCCCAATTGGGGCCCGCCCCCCCAACGCCGATCCACACCTCCGGGACGCCATTGGTGAGAAACTGTGGGGCGCGAAAAATGACCGGCGGCTGCGTCGCGTCCGGCGCGCCGTTCACACTCGGGACGTACCCGGCCGCAGGCTCGACCGTCTGAGTTGCGCCGCTCGCCACGCCCGCCGGGAACTCCTCGCAGGTGAATTGGAGCTCAAGCGCGCCCTGCTCGCTGATTGACTTGATGCGCACCGGCTCGTTCAGGAGTCCAGCCTGCGAATCGGTGAGGGCAATCACGTCCCCGGGCTCGAATACCACGTTCTCCATCGTCGTGGTGAACGTATAGGTGTTGCGAATGTAGAGGGCTCGCTGCAGGATGGTCTGCGCGATCCACTGCGCCAGCGTGCCGTTCGTGATCGCGTGGCCTTGGATCATCTCCTGCTGGCGGATGCCGAAGGCGTTATCGATATCTGCCTGGTCCTTGGCTTCCGCCACCGATGTGTTGTAATTGTTCGCGCGGTTGACGTACTCCACGCGGATCACGTTGTAGAGGTCGGACAACGGCTTCTGATCGACGCGCACCGGCTTGATGTAATCGGAGTCCTGAAACGACTTCTGCACCGTGGTCGGCGGCGTGTAGGTCACGCCGTTCGCCGTGGCGCTCTCGTCGCCGTATGGAATGACAATCAGCTTGCCGTTCGACCACGCGGTGTTGCTGTTTGTGATCTGCAGCAGGCGCGTCAGAATCTCGTTCATGGTCGTCTGCTGATCGACCACGAGGGAGAGGAAAATATTGTTGGCGAGGCAGTAGTTGTGATAGAGCGTCAGGTCGCCGAGAAACGCGCCGAATGAAAGCCCGTGCGTCGTTGAACTCAAGAGATCCGAGAAGATCACCGAGGGGTCGGCGTCGATGATGGCCGGGGACGCCGCAGGCGCGAACTGAAATAGGCCGCCTATCTCAAAATTGAAGTTGGGCACATTTGGCGAGCTGCCGAGCGCCAGGTTGAGGCACCCCACCCATGCGGTGTAAGGGTAGTTGAGCGCATCGGCACCGGAGAGGTGCGACCATGGCGCTTGCGATGCCGTCCCGACCGAGAATGTGCCATTTACATCGGAAAAGGTCGTCGTCCCGGAGTCTTTCCAAATGGTTGGGATTCCGGCGATCGGGCCTTCGCAGATTGCGAGCTGAAAGCTCGAGGAGTACGTGTAGCTGGTGCTGACGCCGCCCCCGCCTTTCCCGACGGACTGCTTGTGCTCCACGGATTGGAAGTCGCCATACCAGATCAGCGTGCCCGCGAGGCGTTGCTGCCCGTAGACGATAGGCAGTCCCATGCCGTACTGGCTGCCCTGTACCTGCATACCGTTGTAACGCGTGGCCTGTGTCGCTACCGGCTGCCCGGTGCTGCCGCCGAGCATATTGCTCATGCGAGTGCCCTCACGCGCCAGTAGCCGGCGAGACGATCCACCAAGGCAGAGCGTTCCCGCCGTTCGACGCGGCGCGCAATAGCGCAGGCATGCACCAGAAAGGTGTCATCGAGAACGAGGGCCCCGTGCGCGGTGCAGCGCCCGAAGCGGTAGAGCGCGAGATCGGCCGGCAGCACCGGCTCGCCCTCCGGCAACTTCTGCGCATACCGACTGAGTGTGCCGAGAAAGCGTTCCTCGTCCCGGTGCAGGAACCAGCTCGCAGAGTATGGGCGCGGGTCGAAGCGCTCGATCACGCCGGCACCGGCGAACCACTCGATCAGCGACATTGCGCAGTCCACCCCCCGACCTTTGACGGCTTGGCCGTGATGGTAAGGAGTTCCCACCCATCCCAGCGCCTGCGCGATCACTGCGGCGCGCAGCTCAGAATTGGCTGATGCCGCCATTGCGCCCTCGAGGACCGATATTGGTCTGGATCGAATTTGAGTTGCTGCCGGCAGTCCCTGGCGCGTTCGCGGCTACGCCGGAGTACTGCGTCGATGGGTCCGGCACATAGGGGAAGCCGCGGTAATGCACGAGGTTATTGAATCGCGCCGTGCAGGTCGCGCGCGTCTTGTCGCAGCCGAAGATGGCACTCACCGTGTCGCCGACCGCGGGCACCGCATAGAGTGGGTAAACCAGCGTGATGACGCCCCCGACGTAGGACTTGACGGTCCTGGTCTGCCCGTCATTTACGCCGCCAGTGAAGGTCACGATACCACCCTGGAAGGAGCCGTCCGCGAGATTGCCGCCGCTCAGGGTGAGCGGAAACGAGGTAGCGCTCGGCGCTGATCCGACGGTGCCGGTGTATGTGAAGTTAGAGGCCAGAATCCCACACACGCCGTCATACAAGGTATTCGCGCATGACGGCAAGACGTAGGTCCGCGGAAAGGTCGCCTTCAGCATCGCGAGCGGCGATTCCACCGTGATCTTGATCGTCTTGCCCTGAAGTGTGATCTGCCCGGCATAGCCGATGAACCACGAAACAGACCCGACGGCCGTATCGGTCCAAGAGTCGGAAATGAAGCGGTCTATCTCGATCTGTGCGTAGTCGAAGAACTTTTGCCATGCCGCAGTCACCAACGCCTGTCCGTTGATGGTCTGGGATCCATCATCCAGAATCGTCATGTTGAGCTGGTCAACATTGAGACCCATCGACCACTTTGCCTTGTCGCGCTCCACCGGAGGGCCGACCACGAAGGTATTGGCACCGATGGTGATCGGCGTCTGATTCGTCGTCCAGCGCAGGACGGTGCCATTCGTGAGTGTGATCGTGAACAGATCCGCGACCACGAAGGGACCGCCGGTTGCGAGTACCGCTTGCAGCGCGCTGCTGATGGTCCTCACCAATACGTCTCCATGTTGATCGATTTGGTCTTGTAGAGCTGCGACATGAACTGCTCGAACTCCGCCGTCCCCTTCGAGAAGCGACACTGAAAATAGTAGCTCCCCGTCCACGTCAGAGCCGATCCGGACGCTGGTGCCGTCGCGAAGGTCACGTAGCCGTTCGACGGGCTGTTGAAGGTCGCGGTGGCAGCGGTGCCGTTGACATACGCCGTGGGGCTTCCGGAACTCGCCGCCACCGGCTCGGCGAATCCCCCGTAGGAGCGCAGGAGCTGAAACTGCGTCGTGCTGCCATTGCCGGTCCCGATGGCCTGCGCGCTTACGGTGTCCTGGCCTGGACCCGCGTCGAACAGGAACGGAATCACGTTCCCCTGCTGCTGATTGAAAAACGCGAGCAGGTTCTGGTAATCGGAAGTCGCGAGCACCGCAAATTGAAGCGTGAACTTATAGAGCGGGTACTGCTGGTAGGTGGCCGCAACGACGCGGCCGGTTTGCGTCTTTTGGAGCTGGGAGTTCCACACGGGAGCCAGCGTGGGAGGCCACACGTAACCGGTGACGGTGGGAAAGACGTTCACGGAAACGCGCCGATACGAACCACGTGCTGCATTCCGGCAGCCAGCCCCTCGGGGTTGCGCTGAACCATGTCGAGGAAGGAGCCGGCATCGTTGGCATTGATGTGGTAGTGGTGCTCCACAGATCCGCCTGCGGCGGCGCCGCCACGGCCACTGATCGCCGAGCGGAAGTCGTCGGCGAAGGGACGCGGCAGGATCGCCTCCCCGCTGTGCACCATTGCCGGCATGTCGTGTGGGACACTCCATGCGCCCACATCGAAAGAGGCCATCGCCTCATAGGCCCCGACGGCCGCAAACGCGGTTGCGGCAGCGATTGGCGCCAAGACGGGCCCGACGTACGGGATGCCAGCGACCGCGCTGTACGCGCCAGCCGCAGCTTTGGCTGCGTCCGCCCGGATGGTTGCCATATTCAGGACAGTCGCGCTCGCCTTCTCGGCGGTATGAGCAGCGGTCACGACCGCGGTGCGCGTCGTGGTTCCCGTGATGGTCGCCATCGTCATCTGCGCTTCACTGGCAGCCCACTGAATGGCGCGCTCGATCGCCACATCGAGGTATTTGAGCAGGATGGAACTCAGAATTCGGTCTGTGGCCATCTGCAGGGTTTGGGTGCCCTGGATGATGCCGTTGATCGAAGTGGTGAATGCCGAGGTGATCGGCTGCAACATCTTCTGATACGCCTGCTCCTGCTTCAGCGCGCTTTTCTCGGCTGTCGTTGCCATCTTGGTGGCGTGCTGATCCTGAAGCGCCTCGATCTCGGCGTTGATCCGCGCGACGACGGCAGGCTTGTCCTTTTCGAGCTGCGCCTCGCGCTGGTACGCGGCGAGCTGCTGCGCATATTCCTGAGCATAAAGCTTCTGCTCGTCGGCGAGTTCCTGCGCGTGGCTGATCTTGCCCTGCGCTTCCTCGGTGCGAAGCTGATCGAGGTGAACCTGGAGCATCGCCTGCGCGTGAGTGCGCGCGGCGTTCTCGTTGATCGAGTTCA
>JAJZFQ010000154.1 GCA_021805275.1 Pseudomonadota bacterium | reverse complement strand
TGGGGCGTGACGGAATCGAACCGTCGACCAGCGGATTAAAAGTCCGATGCTCTACCGACTGAGCTAACGCCCCACAGGGGTCGCGGCGAGGATCCCGGAACGGGCGCCGCAGGGGTCGGGATGATACCCGGATGTGCCCCTTACTGGTAGCGCGTGGGATCCGGGACCCCGGCCGCCTCGAAGCCGGCCCGGCGCAGCCGGCAGGAGTCGCAGCGGCCGCAGGCCCGCCCTTCGCGGTCGGCCTGATAGCACGAAACCGTCATAGCGTAGTCAACCCCGAGCGCCACGCCCTCGCGGATGATGCGCGCCTTGGTCCACTCGATGAGCGGCGCCTCGATGCGGCAGGGACTGCCCTGCACGCCGGCCTTCGTGGCGAGCCTCGCGAGCTGCGCAAAGGCCTCGACATATTCCGGCCGGCAGTCCGGATAGCCCGAGTAATCGAGTGCATTGACCCCGACGAAGATGTGCCCGGCCTCGAGCACCTCAGCCCAGGCGAGCGCCAGCGAAAGCAGAATGGTGTTGCGGGCCGGCACATAGGTCACCGGTATTCCCTCGCTCGGTGCCTCCGGCACGGCGATCGACGGATCGGTCAGCGCCGAACCGCCGATGCGCGCCAGGTCGACGTGCATCACACGGTGCTCGCGCGCTCCGAGCGCCATCGCCACCCGCGCTGCCGCGGCGAGCTCCGCCTCATGCCGCTGACCGTAGGCGACAGACAGCGCATAGCACTCCAAACCCTGCCGTCGTGCCAACGCGAGCGCGGTTGCCGAATCAAGACCGCCCGAAACGAGCACCACTGCCCTGGACTGGCTCATGCCAGTTCCCGGTGTCGGGCATTGTTACTGCGCGGCTGGACCGACATCGCGAGGATCATGATTATTTTCCCGGCATGTTGCCCCAGAGAATTTTGTGCAGCTGCACCTGCAGACGCACCGGCAGGCGATCGGCCAGGATCCACTCGGCGAGCTCTCGGGCCGCCAGCTGCTCGTGGCTCGGCGAGAACCACACCGTGCAGCGCTCGGCGAGCGCGCGCTCGCGCACCTGTGTCGCGCTCCACTCGTAATCGGCGCGATCGCAAAGTACGAACTTCAGCTGGTCCCGCTCGGTGAGCGTGGCGAGCTCCTCGTAACGGTTACGCGCCACTTCGCCGGAGCCCGGCGTCTTGACGTCCACGACGCGCACGACCCGCGGGTCCACACCGGCGAGGCTCATCGCACCACTCGTCTCGAGCGACACGCGCAGGCCCGCATCGCACAGGCGGCGCAACAGCTCTAGGCAGCCCTTCTGCGCCAACGGCTCTCCCCCGGTCACGCACACGTAGCGCCCGCCGAGTTCCTGCACACGCCCCAGCACCCCTCCGACCTCCCACCACTCCCCGCCATGAAAGGCATAGGCGGTATCGCAGTACCCGCAGCGTAGCGGGCAGCCCGTCAGGCGAATGAACGTGGTCGGGATCCCCGCCGTATCCGCCTCGCCCTGCAGCGAGCGGAAGATCTCGGTGATCTTCAGCCGCGTCGTCGACGCTGCCGGCGACGCGGCGGAGGCCCCGGCGCTCACTGGCCCGCGTGGCTCAGCGCGCGCGCCGCCTGCGTAGCGACATCCGTGCCCGGGTAGTCGTGAATCACTTTGCGCAGTGTCGCGCGTCCTGCACTCACCTTGCCCTGTGCGATCAGTGTGTTGCCGAGATCGAACATCGCGGCAGGCGCTTTCCCCGAGTCCGGCCATTGTTTCAACACCCTGCGGAAGCACTTCTCCGCTTGGTTGAAGTTCTGGTTGACGTAGTGCGCCTCGCCGAGCCAGTACTCGGCATTCGGCGCTAGCGGGCTGACCGGATAGGTGTTGAGGAACCCCTCGAAGCCGTGGATGGCCACCGAGTAGCTGCCCGCCTTGAGCGCATCGAACGCCTGCGTATAGACGGATTGCTGAGTGGGCGTGACGCCGGGCAGCGCGCCGCCGGCAGGGGCTGCGCCGCCTGCCCCTGTCGCTGCACCAGCCGCACCGGCGTCGCTCTGTCCGCCCACCGCGCCCGCTCCGCCCGACCCTACCGCGCTCTCGGCCTGCAATGCCGCCTGCTGCGCCGTGCTCGCCTGCTCCAGAGCCTTCACCCGCTTGTCGAGCGCTGCGTACAGGCCCTGCTCCTGCGAGCCGCTCCGCTGGTCCCTGCGCTCCAGGCTGTCGAGCCGGCCGCGCAGGTCGCGCACCTCGGCTTGCAGGGAGTCCTCCTGCTCGGCGAGCTGCACCAGGCTTCCGTTCGAGACGAACCGCTCGAGCTTCGTCACCCGCGCATCGAGGTTATCCAGCCGAACCTGGGTCGGATCGGGGCCGGTGGCGCAGCCGCTGAGCAGCGCCACCACGAGCGCCGCGGCCGGCGCGAGCAAGAGTTGAGCACGCATGGCAACTCCTCGCCGACGGCCGTTACTGCGCCGGCTGCGTCGGTGTCAGATAGACGATGTCGACGCGGCGGTTCTTCGCCCAGGCCACCGGATTGTTGGCCGGATCCACCGGGCGCTCCTCGCCGTAGCTCACCACCGTGATCTGGTTCGGCGAGACGCCCTGCAGGAGCATTGCCTGGCGGACGGACTGCGCACGCCGCATGCCGAGACCGATATTGTACTCCGGGGAGCCGCGGTCATCGGTGTTGCCTTCGAGGCGCACACGAGCGCTCGGATGATCGGACAGGTACTTCGCGTGCGCGGCCACGATCTGGATGCCGCGCCCCTCGATCACCGCGCTGTTGAAGGCGAAGTGGATAGTCCGGTCGGCGAGCAGTCCTTGCTGCGGCCCGGGTACCGACTGCTGATTGCCGAGCGATCCCTCGCCGGCGTTCCCGCCTGCGCCAGCGCCTTGCGCGCCGGCCCCGGCCGCTCCCGAAGACTGCGAGGCAGCCGGCTTAACGGGCTTGCTCGCGCAGGCCGCAAGCCCCAGAGCCGCGGTCAACACCATGACAGTAAGAATGCGACGCATATTGCACCTTTCCAAGTACGCGCCGGAGTTCCGGCGCCCTGTTGTGACACACTGACGCGGACCCCCGCGGCCCGCGCTTCTGAAACGCTACTGCTGCGGGAACGGTCCCCACGTCGGGTTCTGCACCGCCCCATGGGCCGGCTTGAGCGTCATGCCCGTCAGCCCGTCCACGGAGACTGTCGCGAGAATCGCCCCGCCATTGGGGTTGGGGCGCTCGGCATAAATGATCGTTGCGCTGTTCGGCGCGAAGCTCGGCGTGCTGTCGAGCGGGCCCCGCGTGAGCACGTGGAACGCACCGCTCGCGAGGTTCTGCACGGCGATGCAGTAGCTGCCGTTGGCGCGCGTGACCATCGCCAGCAGCTTGCCGTCCGGCGAGATGCGCGGACCGGCATTGTAGCCGTCGGTGAAGGTGATGCGCCGCGGCAGACTGCCCGGAGCGAGGGACTTGCGGTAGATCTGCGGCGAGCCGGCGCGGTCGGAGGTGAAATAGAGCGACTGTCCGTCTGGCGCCCACACCGCACCGGTGTTGATCGCCGGCGTGTGCGTGATCCGCGTCAGCTGACGCGTGTGCAGATCGAGAACATAGATCTGCGGATAACCGGACGCTCCGCTCAGCGTCAACGCCAGCTCCTGGCCGTTCGGCGAGAAAGACGGCGAGCCGTTCTCCCCGGCGCGGGCCGAGACCCGGTAACGCTGTCCGGTCTGCACCCGCTGCAGATAAACCGCCGAGAGATGGTCCTCGAATGAGACGTAGGCAAGCCATTTTCCATTCGGCGACCACACCGGCGACATGATCGGGAAACGGGACTCGAGGATGAGGTGCTGATTGTAGCCGTCCGCATCCGCGATCACCAACTGGAAGCGCTGGGTCGCGCCCTGCCCGACCACCGCTACGTAGGCGATGCGCGTATCGAATGCGCCGCGGATCCCGGTGATGGCCTGGTAGATCGCATCGCTCACACGGTGCGCAGCATTGCGCAGCACCGAGGGTGGGCCGCTGAAACGCTTGCGCACGACGCTCTGGCCGGTCAGTACGTTGAGCAGGTTGAAGTCGACGGCCACCTGACCGCCGCCGAGCGACACCACCCGTCCGACCACCAGGTAATCGATGCCGGTGCTCTTCCACTGCGGAAAGACAACCTGTGCGGCGTGATTGGGCGATGCCGGCATCTGTGTACGCGCAAGCGCGCTGAAGCGTCCGCTGCCCACGAGGTCGTGCTGCACGACGTCCGCCACGCTGACCGGGTCGCCGGGCGACTCGGCGAACGGCACGACGGCGATCGGCACCGGGTGGGTGACGCCGGAGGTGATCTTGATGGTCAGCTGGGCATGTGCCGCCGGCAGGCCTCCCACGGCGAGCAGGACCGCCAGTGCGCTGGTGCGTATCCACGCGGCTCGGAATGTGCGTTTCATGGCTCTCACTGTGAATCGGGCGCAAACACGAAATTGATCGGCTGTTGATACAGGCTCGGGTCCGGCAGCGGCGGCAGCGGCGCGGCACGGTAGACCGCCGCCTCGATCGACTCGCGCACGGCCTCATCCCCGTTGCACTGACCGAGGCTCACGCTGCTCACCGCCCCACCCTGCACCAGCACCACGCGGATGGTGCAACTGAGGTTCGACCGCGCGGTCGGGGGTTTGATCCAGGCTGCCTCCACCCGCTGCGTCACTTCGGCGACCCAGCCGGCAACGGCCGCGTGCATCTGCGCATTGGTCTGTGCATCCTGCTGCAGCGCCTGCTGCAGCTGCGCGATGCGCGCCGCGCGCGCCTGGGCAGCCTTCTCGGCCGCAAGCTTGCGCGCCGCGGCGAGCTTTCGGGCGAGCTCGCGTTTGCGACGCTCTTCGGCCTGCTTGCGCGCCTGCGCCCGCTTGCGGGCCTCGGCCTTGATCTTAGCCTGAGCTTCAGCCTTGGCGTGCGCCTTGACCTGATCCTCGAGCTGCTGCTTCGCCTGGGCACGCTCGCGCTGCAGGCGCTGCTGCTCGGCCGCGGCGGCCGCCTGATGCTCGGCCTCCAGCTGCGCCGCCTGCTGACGCATCGCCAGCTCCTGGGGGTTCGGTGCCGGGGGACCCTGCGGCGGGCTCACCGGTGGGGGTTGCGGCGCGGGCTGCGGCGCGGGCTGCGGCGCCACACCGAGGCCCTTCAGCGTATGCGCATCCACGACGGTTGCATCGATCGAGACCGTCGGGGGCGGGACGGGACGGTGATCGTACTGCCACCAGCCGTAGCCGAGCAGCCCGATGATCGTCCCGTGCAGCAGCACCGACAGGGCGATCGACAGCCAACGGTCGCGGGCGGGCTCGGGCATCGTGTCTCTCGTCAGGGACTCGCCGGGGCGGCCCCGGTCTCCTGGGGAGGCTGTGTGATGAAACCGACCTTGCGGGCGCCGGCGTCCTGCAGAATGACCATGGCCTGCACGATGCGCCCATAGGACACTGCGGTGTCCGCTCTGATCATGACCGGGCGGGTGGGCTCGGTCGCAAGCGCCGCGGCGACGCGCGACTCGATCGTATGCGCATCGCTCGGACCGACATTGTTACCGTCGGCGGACAGGTACAGATCCCCGCCGCGCGTCACCGACAGCACGATCGGATTGTTCTGCGCCTCTGACAGCGACTTGGCGGCGACCCGCGGCAGATTGACCTTCACGCCCTGGGTGAGTAGCGGCGCGGTGATCATGAAAATGATGAGCAGCACCAGCATCACGTCGATGTAGGGCACGACGTTGATCTCGCCCATCAGCCGCCGTCCGCGCGACACTTGCGCCATGAACCGCTCCTAGCGCCCCTTCGGGGCCGGCGGGGCGGACATCGCGGCCGCAGCGGCGCCACTCGCCGCACCGACGGTCGGTGCGGCCGCAATCCCCCGGGTCGCATGGCGCTGCAGGATGGTCGAGAACTCCTCCATGAAGGCATCGAAGCGGACCTCGAGCCTCCCGACTTGGTCAGCGAAGCGGTTGTAGGCCACCACGGCCGGTATGGCCGCGAACAGGCCGATCGCGGTGGTGACCAGCGCCTCGGAGATCCCGGGCGCAACCGCCGCCAGCGTCGCCTGGCGCACGTCTCCGAGGGAAGAGAACGCGCTCATGATTCCCCACACCGTGCCGAACAGACCGACGTAGGGGCTGGTCGAGCCCACGGTGGCGAGCGTGGCGAGGCTGAACTCGAGCCGGTCTATCTCCTTCAGCTGTGCCACGCGCATGGCGCGCCGCGAGCCCTCGAGTACCAGGTCGGGGGAGGCGGCGCCCTGCTGGCGCTGGCGGGCGAACTCGCGAAAGCCCATCTCGAAGATGCTCGCCATGCCACTCGCGCCGCCGCGCGTCTCGATCGCCCGGTACAGCTGCGCCAGATCGCCACCCGACCAGAAATTGTTCTCGAACTGATCGGTCTCGCGCCGGACCCGCCCGAGCAGCAAGCGCTTGCGGAAGATAATCGCCCAGGAGGACAGCGAGGCCAGCAGCAGCAGGCCGATGACGATTTGCACCACGAAGCTCGCCTGGACGACGAGCTGGATCAGCGACAGATGTCCATTCATGACGTGTGGGCCACTCTCCGGTTACTTCAGGACAGCGCCGAGCGCTTCGGGTACCTTCGTCGGACGCAGCGTACGCGCATCGACGCAAGCGACCCTCACCTCGGCATTTGCCAGCGTCTCCCCGTCGGGCGTGCGCAATATGCGCTGCGCGAAGCGCAGGCATACCGCGCCGTCGGCGCGCGGCTCGCAGGTGATGATGAGCTCATCATCGAGCCGCGCTGGCCGGCGGTAATCGATCGACAGGCTCGCGACCGCGAACAGCACGCCCGGCTCGCGGGCGAGCGCTTGCTGCGAGAAACCCAGCGCGCGCAGCCATTCGGTGCGCGCGCGCTCGAGAAAGCGCAGATAATTCGCATAATAAACGATGCCGCCGCCATCGGTGTCTTCCCAGTAGACCCGCGCCGGCCAGCGGAACTCGCTCAAGGCAGCTCCTCGAACAGCGGCAGCGGCCCGGCGAGCCGTTCCGGGGGCGTGCGGCCGAAGTGCTGGTAGGCGGTGCGCGTGGCCATGCGTCCGCGTGCGGTGCGTACCAGAAAGCCCTGCTGGATCAGAAACGGCTCGATGACGTCTTCCAAAGTCCCGCGCTCCTCGCCGACCGCCGCGGCGATGCTGTCGATGCCCACCGGGCCCCCATCGAACTTGTCGATGATGGTGGTCAGGAGCTTCCGATCGAGGGTATCGAACCCCTGCGGATCGACCTCCAGCAAGTCCAGGGCCGAATCGGCCACGGGCGCGAGGATACGCCCGTCAGCCTTAACCTGAGCGTAATCGCGCACCCGCCGCAGCAGTCGGTTGGCGATGCGCGGGGTGCCGCGGGCCCGCTGCGCGATGCGCCGGGCGCCCGGCTCGTCGATCGCCACCGACAGAATCGACGCCGAGCGGCGCACGATGTGCTCGAGGTCCTCGACCCCGTAGAACTCCAGGCGCTGCACGATGCCGAAGCGGTCGCGCAGTGGTGAGGTCAGCAGGCCCGCGCGCGTGGTGGCCCCGACCAGGGTGAACGGCGGCAGGTTCAGCTTGATCGAGCGCGCCGCTGGGCCCTCGCCGATCATGATGTCGAGCTGGTAGTCCTCCATGGCCGGATAGAGCACTTCCTCGACCACCGGGGAGAGCCGGTGGATCTCGTCGATGAACAGCACGTCGCGCGGCTGCAGATTGGTCAGGAGGGCCGCCAGGTCGCCGGGCCGCTCGAGCACCGGCCCGGAGGTCTGCCGCAGGCTCACGCCGAGCTCCGCGGCGATGATGTGCGCGAGCGTGGTCTTGCCGAGACCCGGTGGTCCGAACACCAGCACGTGATCGAGCGCCTCGGCGCGCTGGCGCGCCGCGTCGATGAAGATCTCGAGCTGCTCGCGCGCCTTGGGCTGGCCGACGTACTCGGCAAGGCGGCGCGGCCGGATGGCCTGCTCGAGGGCCTCCTCCTCGCCCCTCGACTCGGGAATGACTGTGGAGCGCTCAGGGCTCATCGGACTCACTCCCGCGCCGCGCTCTGCAGCGCTCGGCGGATCAGTTCTTCGGTCGAGTGCGCCTCGGCACCAGCGCCCTTGAGCAGCCGGTTGGCCTCGGCGGGCTTGTACCCGAGGGCGATCAGCGCATCGAACGCCTCGCTCTTGGCGCCCGGAGCGCTCGCCACCGCGAGGCCCTCCGGCGTGCCGGCATCGAGCCGGTCGCGCATCTCCACCACCAGCCGCTCGGCGGTCTTGCGCCCGATCCCCGGCACACGCACGAGCGCACCGATGTCCTCGCTGTGCACGCACGCGGCGAACGCCTCGACGCTGATCCCCGAGAGCAGCGCCAGGGCGATCTTCGGTCCGACGCCTGAGACCTTGATCAAATTGCGAAACAGCCGCCGCTCCGCCTCCGAGCCAAAGGCGTAGAGGATGTGCGCGTCCTCGCGCACGATCAGGTGCGTCAGCAGGTGCACCTCCTGCCCGAGCGCCGGCAGGTGGAAATAGGTCGACATCGGCGCCTCGAGCTCATAGCCGAGGCCGCCCGCCTCGACCGTCAGGTGCGGAGGCGCCTTGGAAACGATGTGTCCACGAATCGAGCCGATCATCTCGTGCAGCCGCTCCCCAGGGACGTCGCAGCGTGCGCGGCGGCGAGCCGCGCAAGCTCGCGCGAATGGGCATGGCACAGCGCCACGGCCAGCGCGTCGGCGGCATCGGCGGCGAGTCGCCCCTCGAGCGACAGCAGCGTGCGCACCATGTGTGCGACCTGTCGCTTCTCCGCGGCGCCCGAGCCGACCAACGCCAGCTTGATGGCGCGCGGAGCATACTCGAATACCGCCAGACCGTGGGGCACGGCGCACAGCGCCGCGCCGCGCGCCTGGCCGAGCTTCAGCGCGCTGTCGACGTTGCGGTTGACGAACACCCGCTCGATCGCGACCTCCGCCGGCGCGTGCTGCACGACCAGCTCGCTCAGGCGCTCGAAGATCAGCCGCAACCGCTCGGCGAGCGTGCCGGCCGGCGCGGCGACGATGCAGCCGTGAGCCACGTGGCGCCATTGCCCGCTGCGGCACTCGACGAGGCCGAAACCCGTCGTACGCGAGCCGGGATCCAAGCCGAGCACGCGCAGTCCCTCGACGGCCGCGGGCACGGGCGCTGCGGCCGCCGTGACGGGCGCGGCGCGCTGCGGGTCAAACGCGCGCCAGGAGCGGGTCGGATAGCGTGACATTGGAATACACGTGGCGCACGCCGTCGAGCTCCGTCAGGGCCGCGAGCAGCGCCCTGAACTGCCGCGCCGCGCCGCCTGCGAGCGCCACGCTGAGCGCCGCCCGTTCGGTAATCTCCGCCGCGCGCGGCAGCCAGCCGCGCCGGGCGAGCGCCGTCCGGACCGCCTCGAAATCCTCGGGATCGGTGAACACCTCGAGCTCCTCCCCGGCATCGAGCACCTCCTCGGCGCCGGCGGCAAACGCCGCCTGGCCGAGCGCTGCGCGCTCGGCACCGGGCGCAAAGCGCATCCGGCCCGAGCGGACGAACAGGTAGCTGACCGCGCCCTCGGCGGCGAGGTGCCCGCCGTGCTCGCGAAACAGCCGCTTCAGCTGCGCCCGCTCGCGCTGCGGGTCCTCGGTCAGGCAGTCGATCAGCACCGCCGCGCCCTCAGGGCCGTAGCCCTCGAAGCGCGCCGGCCGCGCACCGGGGGAATTCAACACCATGTGAAAATATACAGTCCCCGGACCCGGCGGCACAACCCCTGCGCCGCGCCGGTTCGCTCGCCCCCAGAGGTGCCCTATCATAGCCACGAACAGCCCCCGCAGGCACCGACCACCCGTGGAGACGACGCAGCACTGTCCCCCCGCCCTGCTCGAGTCGATCCGCACCGCGCGGCAGGCGCTCGAGCAGAGCGGCGCGGTGGACTCCGCGCTGCTGGAGGCCAGCGCCCCGGCTGCCGAGGTCATCGGCGCGCTCACCGAGGATGCGGATCTGGCGCGGGCCGTGCTCCTCAAGCCGGCGCTCGGAACGGCGAAGCCCGACACCCTTGCCCGGCTGACCGGCGCGGCCGCCTACGACACCGCCGTCGAACTGGCAAAGCTCGGGGAGTTCGGCCTGCCGCAGCACTGGGCGCCGACGCAGGGACTCGACGCGCGCCAGGCCGAGACGCTGCGCAAGATGCTGCTTGCGGTGGTGAGCGATCCGCGCCTGATCCTGGCCCGCCTCGCCGAGCAGCTCATCGCGCTGCGTCATGCACGCGATCTTGCCCCCGAGCCGCGCAAACGGCTCGCCTTGGAGACCCGAGCGATTTTCGCACCCCTCGCCAACCGGCTCGGGATCTGGCAGATCAAGTGGGAGCTGGAAGACCTGGCCTTTCGCTACCTGGAGCCCACCGCCTACCGGCACATCGCCGCGGCGCTCAACGAGCGACGCACGGACCGGGAGCGCTACATCGAGAGCTTCTGCGCGCAGCTCGGGACGGCGTTAGCCAAGAGCGGCATCGTCGCCGAGGTCTACGGACGGCCGAAGCACATGTACAGCATCCACCGCAAGATGCAGCGCAAGCAGCTCGAGTTCGAGCAGCTGTTCGACGTGCGCGCCGTGCGCGTCATCGTCGGTACGATTCCCGACTGTTACGCCGCGCTCGGCGTGGTGCACGGCATGTGGCGCTACATCCCCGGGGAGTTTGACGATTACGTCGCAACGCCCAAGGGCAACTTCTACCGCTCCATCCACACCGCGGTCATCGGCCCGGAAGGCAAGAGCGTCGAGGTGCAGATCCGTACCCGCGAGATGCACGAGCACGCCGAGCTCGGCGTGGCGGCGCACTGGACCTACAAGGAAGGCGGCGCAGCCGATGCGCACTACCAGCGCAAGATCGAGGCGGTGCGCCGGCTGCTCGAGCCGATGGGCGCGGATGGCGGCGCCGAGGGAGAGCGGGAATTCCTCGAGCAGGTGAGCAGCGAGCTGTTCCAGGACCGGGTGTACGCGCTGACGCCCAAGGGCGAGGTCATCGACCTGCCGCACGGGGCCACGCCGCTCGATTACGCCTACACCGTGCACACCTCGCTCGGGCACCGCTGCCGGGGTGCGAAAGTGAACGGGCGCATCGTGCCGCTCACCCAGCCGCTAGCCAACGGGGAAATCGTCGAGATCATCACCGCCAAACAGGACGCGCCGAGCCGCGACTGGCTCGCTCCCGAGCTCGGCTACCTCGCCTCGCCGCGCAACCGCGCCAAGGTGCGCGCCTGGTTCCGCAAGCTCGATGCGAACGACAACCGTGCCGCTGGCCGGGCAATCGCTGAGCGGGAGCTGGCGCGCCTCGGGGTGAATGGCGCGCAGTTGCCCGAGCTCCTCGGCGCCGTCGGCGCGCATGATCTGGAGCATTTTCACCAGCTGCTCGGGGAGGGCGAGATCACTGTCGCGCAGCTGACGCACGCGGTGGAACGGCTGTTCGTACAGCCGAAGGCCTCGCCCCCGACGAGCACCGCCCCGCCGCGGCTCGCGCGCGGCGGCTCACCGGTGGAGATCGAGGGCGTGGGAGATCTGCCCGTCACGCTGGCGCGCTGCTGCGCGCCGTTGCGTCCGCAGCCGATCGTCGGCTACGTGACGATCGGGCGCGGCGTGACCATCCACCGGCGCGGCTGCCCGAGCTTCACGCGCATGCGGGCCATCCGGCCCGAGCGGGTCCTGCAGGTAGAGTGGAGTTCGCACCAGCCCGATGCGCTGCCGGTGCGGATCGCCGTGCATGCCTACGACCGGCGCGGACTGGTGCGCGATCTCACCGATGTGCTCGCAATCGAGCGGCTGAGCATCCAGGACATGACCACCACCACCGATCGTGCGAGCGGCACGGCGGACGTGCTGCTCACGGTGGCCGTCGGCGACGATGCGCAGCTGCAGCGCGTGCTCACGCGCCTTGGCGCCGTCGCGAACGTGGTCGCGGCGCGCCGCACCGGCTAGCGGTTGATCGAATCGATTGCGCGCTTGTCGGCGGCCAGGGCCGCCTCGTGCACCGCCTCCGACAGGGTCGGATGGGCGTGGATGGTGCGCTGGAGGTCCTCGCTGCTCGCGGCGTACTCCATCGCGAGCACCGCCTCGGCGATCAACTCACCGGCCATCGGGCCGATGATGTGCACGCCGAGGATCTCATCGTCATCCTGAGCGGCGATGAGCTTGGCGAAACCCTGCGCCTGCTCCATGGCACGCGCCCGACCGCTGGCGAGGAACGGGAACACGCCCACCTTGTAGGGGCGGCCGCTCGCCTTGACCTGCTCCTCGGTGAGTCCCACCCAGGCGATCTCCGGTGCGGTGTAGATCACCGAGGGGATGGTCTTGTAGTTGACCTCCCCGTAGCGGCCGGCGATCAGATCGGCCACCATCACCCCCTCCTCCTTGCCCTTGTGCGCAAGCATCGGGCCGCGCACGCAATCCCCGACGGCCCAAACGCCTTCGGCGCCCGTGCGGCAGTGCTCATCGACCTTGATGCAGCCGCGCGCATCGAGTTCGACGCCCGTTCCCGCGGCGAGCAGCTCGGCCGTGAACGCCCGCCGGCCGGCCGCGACGATCAATCGATCGACGCTCAGGCTGTGGGTGCCCTTGGCATCCTCGTAAGTCACCTCGACCGCATCGCCGTTCACCTTGGCCGCGCTGACCCTGGCACCGAGGCGGATATCCAGGCCCTGCTTCTTGAAATGCCGCGCCGCCTCCTTGGCGAGCTGCTGATCGGCCATGGCGAGAAAATCAGGCAGCGCCTCGAGCACCGTCACTTCGCTGCCAAGGCGGCGCCAGACGCTGCCGAGCTCCAGCCCGATCACGCCGGCGCCGATCACGCCGAGGCGCTTCGGCACCACATCGAGTTCGAGCCCGCCCCACGAGTCGATGATGTGCGGGGACTTGAAGGGTGCGGCCTTCAGCTCCACGGGCACCGAGCCCGAGGCAAGAATCACCTGCTTGGCGCTGAGTTCGCGCTTGCTGCCGTCCGCGCCGGTGAACTCCACGCGCCGGCCGGGCAGCAGCCGGCCGTGTCCGACAAGACCGCTCACGCCGCTCGCCTTGAACAGCGCGTTGATCCCCTGGGTGCTGGCCTTGACGATTCCGCTCTTGCGCTTCTGCATCTGCGCCAGATCGACGCTCACCGGGCCGACCTTGATGCCGTGCAGCGCAAATTCCTCGCGCGCCCGGTGCACCAGCTCGCTCGACTCGAGCAATGCCTTGGAGGGGATGCAGCCGGCGTTCAGGCACGTGCCACCAAAGGCGTAACCGCCATCGGAGTTGCGCCACTGGTCGATGCAGGCCACGGACAGCTTGTTCTGCCCGGCGCGGATGGCTGCTGGATAGCCGGCCGGACCGCCGCCGATCACGATGACGTCGAATGCCTCTGCCATGATCAGATCCCCAACAACATGCGGCCCGGATCCTCCAGGCACTCCTTGACGGTGACCAGGAACTGCACCGCCTCGCGACCGTCGATGATGCGGTGGTCGTAGGTGATGGCGATGTACATCATCGGGCGGATGGCGATCTGACCCTCGAGCACCATCGGACGGTCCTGGATCTTGTGCATACCGAGAATCGCGCTCTGCGGCGCATTCACGATGGGCGTGGACATGAGCGAGCCGAACACCCCGCCGTTGGTGATGGTGAACGTGCCGCCGGTCAGCTCCTCGATGCCGATCGCCCCGGTGCGCGCCTTCTTGGCGTACTCACCGATCTCCTTCTCGATGGCCGCAAAGCCCTTTGCGTCCGCGTCGCGCACGATCGGCACCACCAGGCCCCGGTCGGTCGACACGGCCACGCCGATGTCATAGAACTCGTGGTAGACGATCTCGGTGCCGTCCACCGACGCGTTGACCACCGGGAACTTCTTCAGCGCCTCGATGCACGCCTTGACGAAGAAGGACATGAAGCCGAGCTTCACGCCGTGCTCCTTCTCGAAGCGGTCCTTGTGCCGCGCGCGCAGCTGCTGCACGGCCGTCAGGTCGACCTCGTTGAACGAGGTGAGCAGCGCCTGCGTCGACTGCGCCTCCACCATGCGCTGGGCGATGCGCTGGCGCAGCCGCGTCATCGGCACCCGCTGCTCGGCGCGACCGGCCACCGCCGCGGGCGGCGCAGAGGCCGGGGCCGGGGCCGCCGCCTGCTGCTTGCCGAGGAATCCAACCACGTCCGATTTCGTCAGGCGACCGTCGCGACCGCTCGCGGGAATCGACCCGGGGTCGAGGCGGTTCTCCTCCACCAGCCGGCGCACCGAGGGGCTGAGCTTCTCGGCGCCGGCATCGGCGCCGCCCTCGGCCTTGCGCGGACTCGCCGGCGCGGCGGGGCTTGCGGGGGATGAGTCTGCCGCGGCGGCGCGCGGTGCGGCCCCCTCCTCGATCACCGCGAGCACCTGGCCGCTGGTGACGACAGTGCCGCCGGCAACCTTCAGCTCGCGCAGCACACCGTCAGCCGGCGCCGGCACCTCGAGCACCACTTTGTCGGTCTCCAGGTCGGCGAGATTCTCATCGCGCCGCACGGCATCGCCCGGCTGCTTGTGCCAAGCCACAAGCGTGGCATCGGCAACGGACTCGGGAAGCTGCGGGACTTTGATTTCGGTCGTCATGAGCTCTTTCTCATCGGGGCCGCGGCGCTCTTGCGTCCGCGGGCGTGCGTCAGGCGGGCCGTCTTGCGCGCCGAGTCCTCGGTGGTCGTCGCACGCAGCGCGGCATCGACCAGCATCTGCTGCTCACGCTCGTGCACCTTGCCGATGCCGGTGGCCGGGGCCGCCGCCGGCGCGCGGCCGGCATAGAGCACCTCGAGGTCCTTGCCGAATGCCGACTCCAGGCGGTGACGGATCTGGTACCAGGCGCCCTGGTTCTGCGGCTCCTCCTGACACCAGACCACCTCGCGCAGGTTCCGGTAGCGTCCGAGCACCGCCTCGTACTCCTCGCTCGGGAACGGGTAGAGCTGCTCGATGCGCACCAGCGCCACGTCGCGAATGCTCGCCGTGCGGCGCGCCTTGAGCAGGTCGAAGTACACCTTGCCGCCGCAGAACACCACGCGCTTGACCTGGTCGGGCTCAAGCGGCTCGATCTCATCGATCACGCGCGCGAAACCGCCCCGCGTCAGATCCTCGAGCGCCGAGACCGACAGCTCGTGACGCAGCAGGCTCTTCGGCGTCATGACGATCAGCGGCTTGCGGAACGACTGCAGCATCTGCCGGCGCAGCATGTGAAACATCTGTGCCGGCGTCGAGGGCACGCACACCTGCATGTTCGACTCGGCGCACAGCTGCAGGAAGCGCTCCGGGCGCGCCGAGGAGTGCTCAGGGCCCTGACCCTCGTAGCCGTGCGGCAGGAACAGCGTCAGGCCGCAGAAGCGTTGCCACTTCGACTCGCCCGAGCTGATGAACTGATCGATGACGACCTGGGCGCCGTTGGCGAAGTCGCCGAACTGACCCTCCCAGATCGTCAGGCACCCCGGCTCGGTGGTCGAGTAGCCGTACTCAAAGCCCATGACGGCTTCCTCGGAGAGCACCGAGTCGATGATCTGCACGCGCGGCTGGCGATCGGCTAGGTGCTGCAGCGGGATGTACACCTCGGTGCTGCCCTGATCGTGCAGCGCCGCATGGCGGTGGAAGAACGTGCCGCGCCCACAGTCCTGACCGCTCAGACGCACCGAGTAGCCATCCTCGACCAGCGAGGCGTAGCCGAGCATCTCGGCAGCACCCCAGTCGAGCGACTGCTCGCCGGCGTACATCTGTGCCCGGTGCTTCATCAGCTGGGCGACGCGCGGGTGCATCGTCAATCCCTGCGGCACGCGCAGCAGTCGCTCGCCGAGGGACTTCAGGCGCGCCATCTCGACGCCCGTGCCCACCCGCTCGCTCCAATCCGACTCGGCGTAGTGCGTCCAGTCCACCGTGAACTGGTTACCAATCATGCCCAGAGCGGCGCGCGCCAACGGCTTGCCCTGATCGAGTCCGTCGCGGTACTGGGTCACCAGCGCGTCGGCGTCTGCCGCGCTCAGGGTCTGCTCGGCGACCAGACGCTCCGCGTAGAGCTGGCGGGTCGTGGGATGTTTGCGGATGCTCTGGTACATCGTCGGCTGGGTTGCCGCCGGCTCATCGGCCTCGTTGTGGCCGAGGCGCCGATAGCAGACCAGATCGATCACCACGTCCTTGTGATAGCGCCTGCGGTATTCCAGCGCGAGGCGCGTGACGAACACCGCCGCCTCCGGATCGTCCCCGTTGACATGGAAGATCGGCGCCTCGAGCATCTTGGCAACATCGCTGCAATAGAGCGTCGAGCGCGCGTCCTGCGGGTCGGAGGTGGTGAACCCAACCTGGTTGTTGATGACCACGTGCAGCGTGCCGCCGGTGCGATAGCCACGCACCTGCGAGAGCTGCAGCGTCTCCATCACCACGCCCTGGCCGGCAAAGGCGGCATCGCCGTGGATCAGCACCGGCAGGACCCGCTCGCCGTTGAGGTCTTCGCGTCGCTCCTGTCGGGCGCGCACCGAGCCCTCCACCACCGGGTTGACGATCTCCAGGTGCGAGGGATTGAAGGCGAGCACGGCATGCACGTTGCCCGCCGGGGTGCGCAGATCGGCCGAGAAGCCCTTGTGGTACTTCACGTCCCCCGAGCCCTTCAGGTGGCTGAGGTCGTAGTTGCCCTCGAACTCCGAGAACAGCAGTGAGGGGGGCTTGCCGAGCAGGTTCACCAGCACGTTCAGGCGCCCGCGGTGCGCCATGCCGATGACAACCTCCTCCACTGCGGTGCGGCCGCAGTGCTGGATGAGATCATCGAGCATCGGAATCAGCGTCTCACCGCCCTCGAGCGAGAAGCGCTTCTGGCCGACGAACTTGGTATGCAGGTAGCGCTCCAGACCCTCCGCGGCGGTGAGTTGCCAGAGGATGCTGCGCTTCTCCTCGGCATCGAACCGCTGCTGCAGGCGGCCGCTCTGGAAGCGATCCTGCAACCACAGGCGCTCGTCCGAATCGGAGATGTGCGCGAACTCCGCACCCACGGTGCCGCCGTAGATGATCTCGAGCTCGCGCATAATCTCGCGCAGCTTCATCCGCTTGGGCACCGCCTCGGTGCGGCTGCCGGTGTAGAACTCGCTGTCGAGATCGGCGTTCGTGAGCTTGAAGTAATCCAGGTCCAGCACGTGCGGCCGCGGACGCTGCATCAGGCCGAGCGGATCGAGCCGGGCAATGAGGTGCCCGCGGTTCATCCAAATCTGGATCAGGCGCGAGACCGCCTCCTGGCGCACATCGGCGCCGCGGGCAGGGGCGGCAGCCGCTGTGCGCGGGGCCTTGGCCCGCGCGGCGATCTGCGCCTCGATCGGGCCGCGCGGCTGCTCCGCGCCGGAGCCTCCCGGCAGGCTCTCGAAGTAACGACGCCAGGGTTCCTCTACGCTCGCCGGGTCACGCAGAAACTGCTCGTAGAGAGTGTCCAGGAAATCGGCGTTGCCGCCGAAAAGGGGTGTAGGTTCAAGCATGCTGAATGATGCAACCGCAGACCGCTAGTGTAACGGAAACGACACAGGCGAGGAATATGAAATCTTGCCTCATCCGGCGCCTCGCGCCGCGCGTGGAGTTGTCGGCACCGGCGGCACGGTCCTCACAGCATGCCGAGCAGCGACAGCTCGTAGACAATAAGTACGACGTATCCGAGCAGCGCCCCGTAGAGGATGGCCTGCACCGGCAGCCGGCCGAACACCCGCAGCCGCGCCAGCACCGTCAGGCAGACGATGCCTCCGCCGGTGAGCGCCACTTTGAGCAGCACGAATATCGCCGGGGAGCGGCTCACCAGGGGTGCGAGCAGCGGATTGACCTCGTACGCCCCGTGCGAGATCAGCAGCAGCGTCAGGGCCGCATCGGCACAGGTGAGCGCCACGATCAGCACCCCGACGGCGAGCCACCAGGGATGATGCCAGTCGACCCCGGCGAGACGGTGCTCGCCCCGGCGGCGCGGGCCCTGGCGGCGCGGACGCAGGCTGCCGTAGACGAGCGCGCGCATCACCTCGACGCGGCGGTCGGACGCGTTGCGCCGCTCGGGCTCGGAGGTCGCGACGCTGCCGCGACGGGCACGACCGGAAGGCGATCTGGACACGGTAACCGGGTGAGCGGATGGATCGGGGGAGATTGTAGGGGGCCCGCGCTCGCGCGCCGCCCGCACCGCCCCGAACTGTGATGCCCATCGCAGCCGTAGCGCAACTCGGCCCGCCGGTCCGCAACGAGGCGCCTGCGCAGTGGGTCCCTGGGGCGTACACGGTGCAGGGAGTATAGTCGCCGTTACCGGTCCCCTTGCGCGAGCCCTCTCATGAGTCAGACCGCCGCCAACTCCGTTCGGGAGAGACCCGGGAAATCGCTCGGCGTCGCCGTCGCCCTGGCGTTCTTCCTCGGGCCGATCGGACTGTTCTACGCCAGCGTGACCGGGGCGATGGTCATGCTGGCGGTGAGCGTCGTGGTTTTGGTGCCGATTCTGCTCGGCCTGCCCATCAACGCGGTGATCTATTTTCCGGTCTGGGTGGTCTGCGTGCTGTGGGCCGCGTTCGCGGCGCACGAGCGCGCCCCGCAGAGCCCGCAGGCGGACAGCCCCGAGAGCGCCGAGCCGCCAGCAGTCCGGCCCGCCGGACCGGAGCACAATGGCGCCCCCGGCCGGAGTTGAACCGACGACCTACCGCTTAGGAGGCGGTCGCTCTATCCACTGAGCTACGGGGGCGCCGTGAGCGGCCAGTGTACCGGCCCCGGGCAGGATACGCGCGGGGGAATTCCCGGGCCGCGGCACAGTCTCGCGCCGCTCAGCTCTCGGGGCGCAGCGCACCTCGATGCGCCCGCGACCCGCGTTCTTCGCCGCGTAACAGGCCGAGTCCGCCACACGCAGCAGTGCCGCGGCATCGGCCTCGCCGGCAGCGGCATAGGCCACTCCCATGCTCGCCCCGACCCGGAAGTAATGCCCTCCCTCCCAGCTCAGCACGAACTCCTCGATGGCCCGCAGCACGGTCGTGGCCACCTGTTCGGCCCGCTCGCGCGGACAGCCCGGCAGCAGCAGCGCGAACTCGTCCCCGCCGAGACGCGCGGCGGTGTCGCTGGCGCGCACGTGCCGCTTGAGGATCTCGCTCACCCGGCGCAGCGCCTCATCACCCGCCGCGTGCCCGCCCTGGTCGTTGATATCCTTGAAACGGTCCAGATCGATGAACACCAGCGCGCAGGGCTCCGCCACCCCACTCGTCACGGTGCGCAGCCGGGCGTTGAATTCCCGGTGGTTGATCAGGTCGACCAGCGCATCGTGGGTCGCCTCGTAGTGCAGCGCGCGGGTGAGCTTCGCGTTCTCGGCCGTGACGGCGAGCACCTTGCCGATGGTTCGATCTGTCTTGTAGGCCGAGTACGCCACGACGGTCACATAAACGACATTGACGAACGCGAGCACGTAATGCAGGGGCAACTGATCGGTCAGCAACCGCCACTCCATCAGCGTCGCCACCGGCGCCAGGAAGATCATGTAGCAGCGCCACATCGCCCCGTATGAGGTCATGGCCCCGGCGATGACGCCGGTCAACACCAGCACGGTGAGGAATTCGTGCGCCTCGTCCCCGCGCGAAAGAAACGCCGCCGCAGCCACGCCCCACACCACCCCTGAGACGAGCGTGCCAAACTCCAGCCGGCGGATCCATTCCCGTGCGGAGTGCGAGTTCGGCTGGCGCAGAAACGCGCGGCTCTCCAGGTGGCGCGCCAGCGAAACGATCACCACCACCACGAGCCAGCCCCACAGAATGCGCAGCGGAGTCTGGCTGTACAGCACCCCGACCAGCACGCACGCACCCAGCATGGCCCCGGCCAGCATGAAGGCGAAGTTGCCGTAGACCAGCCGTAGCCGCTCGAGGTCGGTTCCCGCGTGGTCGGTCTCCGGCTGAAATGCGCTCATGCCGAGTTCGCCTGCAAAGCATCCGCTTTGAGAATTCTAGCGCGCCCGATCGGGCACCGCGTGACAGCTCGACGCCGGCCCGTTCCGGTCCCAGTGATATAGATCACGCTCGGTCTGGGGCGATGGCGCGCGCGGCTGGCCGGAACTTCAGCGTGAGGGCGATTCGTGCATAAGTCCACGGTCAGGCTTGAGCACGGCGCCGGCGCCCGCTCGGCGCTCAGCCCGCCGGCGCGTCGCGCCGCAGCTGCGTGAGGATATCCTTGGAAAACTCGCCGGTGACCAGCAGCCGGTGCGCCGCGTCGTCCATCAGCACGACGCGGTTGCGTCCCTTGGACTTCGCCTGATAGAGCGCCTCGTCCGCCAGCTGCAGCGCCCCGTAAGGATTGCGCCAGGCGGTCGGCTCGACCACCGCGACCCCGACGCTGATCGTCAGCACGCTGGCGCAGCGCGAGCCGTCGTGCTCGATCGCCAGGTCCTGCACCGCCCGGCGCATCGCCTCGGCGGTGCTCTGCGCCCCCGATCGGTCGGTGCCGAAGAGGATCGCACCGAACTCCTCCCCGCCGTAACGGGCCACCACATCGAGCGGCCGGCGCGCGCAGCACTGCATCGCCTGGGCGGCCTGGCGCAGCGCCGCATCCCCGGCCTGATGGCCGTAGCGGTCATTGAACGCTTTGAAGTAGTCGATGTCGATCAGCAGGATCGACAGCGCACCCGCCTCACTCGCCGCCTGACGCCACAGCCGCGCGAGGCTCTCGTCGAACATGCGCCGGTTCTTGGTCCAAGTGAGCGCGTCCTGCTGCGCCAGTTCGCCGATCAGTTCCCCCTCGAGGAACGCTCGGCGCGAGTGTTTCTCGCTCGAGCGCGCCGCGACGGCGCAGGTCACCAGAGTCGTCAGCAGTATCACGGCGGTGGGCACGGCCACCGACGCAGGCAGGTGCCACAGATGCGCAGCGATCAGTTCCCCGGCACAGGCCAGCACCGCGGAGAGCAGTCCGGCCCGAAACGGCAGGCCGATAAAATACAGCGGTCCGATGACCAGCAGCGGCAGGACCATCAGCTCAGCGACCGCCCCGTCGCCTGCGACCGCCCGCACCACCTGCACGGCGATCAGCACGTTGCGCACCGGCACCAGTAGCGAGGCGAACGGCAGGAACAGCCGTTCGAAGCTGCGGCTCCAGGCGAGCCACACCAGCGCGAGGCTGCTGAGCACCACGCCGACATTGACCGGGGTCTCCGGAAGCGCGTGTCGCATCACGAGCAGCTCCGCGCCACGCGAGGCCACCAGCAGCACCGTCAACGTGCAGGCGAAGCGCACCACAGTTCGGCTGTTGCGCAGCGTGGCGCGCGCGAACTGCGCCTCGAGCGGCTCCGGGAAGCGCGCGCCCGGCGGATCCTTCTGCAGCTCCACCGCGTAAATCGAGTCTGGAAGCGTCTCCAGATTCAGCCGCACGCTCATCGATTCTCAATCCGCTCAGTGTCGCGCAGTGTCGGCCGGACCACCACCCACAGTCGCCCGCCGGCGCCTCGCCCGCGAGGCGATCCGGGCCGCTTTAAACACAACGGAAGTCCGTCCCCTAAGGCTTGATTTGTCCGCGCAGCTCGCCGGCTGGATCGCGCTTGCTGTGCACGTTGAAATACAGTTTACCGGCGCGAAAGGCCTTGTACTCGGCCGCCGTGAGCTTCGTGCCCGGCGCGACGCGCCAAACATCCCCACCGGCCGGCTTCAGCCCGATGATGGGCGGTCCGTTGGCTCCAGCGGCCCCCTCGTGGATGTGCACCATGGTCGGCTTCACCCCGTGGACGATGACCTCGGCGCGCAGCCCGTGATCGGCGAGCACGGTCACGATCCCCTCGCCCCGCGCGGCGCTCTTGACCGCCGGCACCTCCTGCCGGCCGCTGAGCGTCACGTGAATCGTCGCCGCGAGCGCGCATCCGATCGATCCGGCGATCAGCGCCACCACCCCGAGCCGCCTGAGAACAGTGTCCATGTCTGGGCCTGAAATTTATGAATCTTGGACCCGAAACTTAGCACCTGCCGCGCCATCCGTCACCCGCCGTCGCACCTTGGGCGCCGCCGCGCACGCCGCCCGCCGAGCGGTGCCGGCGGGCCGACCCGGTCCCCGGGAGCGACCCCGGCGGGCCACTTTTGCGGGCAACGGTCGGATTGAGGCGACGGGCCGTGGCAAAACGGTGCCCGTCCGCACACGCAAAAGGGTACCTTGGCGGCCCCAAACCGATCCGTCTGATGGGAGATCCCCATATGCGCCCGATCCTGGCATTGGCGACCGCCGCACTCCTGGGCACCAGCCTCGTGGCCACGGCGGCCCCGACAGCCGCACCGAAGCACCCGGCCCCGTTTCACGGACTGAAGTTCCGCGACCTCGGCCCGGCGGTCGCCGGCGGGCGCATCACCAGCGTGCTCGGCGTACCGGGCGACTCCTCTCTGTACTACGTCGGGGCCGCCGGCGGCGGGGTCTGGAAGACCGAGGACGGGGGCACGAGCTGGAAGGCGATCTTCACGCACGAGCCGACCCAGTCGATCGGCGCGATGGCGCTTGCCGGAGGCAACCCGAACTGGCTCTGGGTGGGCACCGGGGAGGCCAATCCGCGCAATGACGTGCTCAATGGCGCGGGCATCTTCTTCAGTCCGGACGGCGGAGCGAGCTGGGAGGACAAGGGCCTGCACAGTGCCGGGCAGATCGCGGCCATCGCCATCGACCCGCAGAACACCAACGTGGTGTTCGCCTGCGCGACCGGTGATTTGTGGAAACGCGGCCCCCGGCGCGGGGTCTTCATGAGCACCGACGACGGTGCGCACTGGCAGCGCGTGCTCTACCTGAACGATCACACAGGCTGCAGCACCCTCGCCTTCGAGCCGGGCAACCCCAAGGTGTTGATCGCCGGCATGTGGCCGCTGCAGCGGCGCGCCTGGATGCTCACCAGCGGCGGCAAGAGCGGCGGACTGTATCGGTCCACCGACGGCGGTGTGCACTGGAAGAAGCTCACCCACGGGCTGCCCGCCGGCAAGATCGGCCGCAGCGCCGTCGCCTTCGCACCGAGCCAGCCGAGCACCGTGTACGCGGTGCTGCAGGCCAAGGGCGGCGTGCTGTGGGTCTCGCACGACCTCGGCAGCCACTGGAGCAAGGTGAGCGACAACCACAACAGCGACGTGCGGCCGTTTTACTTCACGCAGCTCGCGGTGATGCCGAACGACCCGCAGCGGCTGTTCCTGCTGTCGATGAAAATGATGGAGAGCAAGGACGGTGGTGCGCACGTGTTCTATGCCGATGCCGGCGTGCACGTCGATCACCATGCGATCTGGATCGACCCGCACAACCCCAAGCGCATCATCCAGGGCAACGACGGCGGGGTATATCTGTCGCTCGATGCCGGCAAGCACTGGCGCCACCTCGATAACCTGCCGATCGAGCAGTTCTACCAGGTGGCCGCGAGCGCGACCAACCACCCCTGGCCGTATCTGGTCTGCGGCGGTCTGCAGGACAACGATGCCTGGTGCGGCGCCGGCAGCGACTATGACCGCGGCGGGGTGACCGGCGCACAGGACTGGTTCGATGTCGCCGGCGGGGACGGCCAGTACGTCGTGCCGGCCCCGAGCAATGCGGCGATGATCTACGCCACGACCGATGATGGCTTCGCAACGACGCTCGACCGCACCACCGGCCGCAAGCGCGAGATCAACCCCTACCTGCGCGACGTGCTGGCCGGTCTGCTGCTCTCGGGCAAACACCCCGGCGCGCAGAAGTACCGCTTCGACTGGACCACCCCGGTGGCGGTCTCCCCGAGCGATCCGAAGAACGTGTACATCGCCGCGAACGTGGTGTTCCACAGCACCGATGGCGGCAGGCACTGGCGCGTCATCAGCCCGGACCTGACGCGCAACATCAAGGCCAAGCAGAAGCCGAGCGGCGGCCCGGTCACGCTCGACATGAGCGGGGCGGAGACGTACGACACCATCCAGTCGATCGCGCTCGCACCGAGCGACCCGAAGGTCATCTGGGTCGGCACCGATGACGGCTGGGTCTGGGTGAGTCGCGACGACGGGGCGCACTGGAGCAAGGTGACTCCGCCGGGCGCACCGCAATGGGCCCGCGTCTATCACGTCGAGCCCTCTCCGTTCGCGGCAGGGACCGCCTACGCGGCCTTCGACGGTCACGAGATCGGCAATGACGCGCCCTTCGTCTATCGAACCACGGACTACGGCAAGCACTGGGCGCGCATCACCAGCGGGTTGCCGCAGAGCAGCGTCGAGGTGGTGACCGAAGACCCGAATCACGCCGGACTGCTGTTTGCCGGCACGATCTCCGCCGGGCTGTACGTGTCGTTCGACGACGGCGGCCATTGGCAGCCGCTGCACGCCAACCTGCCGCACGGCCTGTCGGTGTGGGACGTGAGCTTCGCGCCGGATCACCGCGGACTGCTGCTCGCCACGCACGGCCGCGGCATCTGGGTGCTCGACAACCTGCGGCCTCTCGAGCAGTACGACGGCGCGGTGGCAAAGGCACCGTTCCATGCGTTCAGCGCATCCTCCGGCGTCGAGCTCCAGGCCTCGCGCACCAACGGCGTGGGACCGAGCGCGTACGTCGCGCCGAACGCGCCCACCGGTGCGGTGATCAGCTATCACCTCGCCAAGACCATCAAGCCGACGCCCGCCGAGAAGGCCGCGCATCACGGCCCGGTGCGCATCACGATCCGCGATGCCGCCGGCACCCGGGTGACGACGCTGCACGGACCCGGCAAGGCCGGCTTCGACGCGGTGGTGTGGAATCTGCGCTACAAGGCCCCGGTCAAACTCAACCCGCCGCTCGGTTCGCCCGGGCACGGTGGGTTCGGTCCGGGCGCGGTGCCGGGCCGCTACACCGCCACGCTGCATGCCGGGACGTACACGCAGCACGTGACGCTCACCGTGACGTCTGACCCGCGCTACACGGTGAGCCTGGCCAGCGCCCGCGCCGCGACAAAGGCCGGCTTGGCCGCGCGCGAGGAACTCTCGGCGGTCAATCGCCTGCTGAACCACGTCTCGGCCATGCGTACGACGCTGGCCGGAGTGCTGGCGCGCGGCCACACGGACGCTCACTGGGCGAAGCGCAATGCGGCCCTGCTGGCGCAGGCGAAGAAGCTCAAGAAGACGCTGAGCGCCTATCAGGACGTGCTGTGGAACCCGCACACGCAGCACAACGCCGCGGAGGACTTCCTGCGCCATTTCTCGCACCTGCACCAGCACGTCGAGACGCTCTACGGCATGAGCGCCGGCCCGTGGGGCGAGAAGCCGCGCGCCCAGGTACTCGCCCTGATCAGCGCCGATCACGCGGAGATCGAGCAGCTGCTCACCCGCTACAACGGCTCGGTCGTCAGCGACGTCAAGGCGTGGAACAGTGCGGCCTACGCCGCCGGGGTCAGCACGCTGCCGACGGGAATGGCGGTGACGATGAACAGTCCGCCGGCCCTGCCGGCCTCGGGGTCCTGATCGGTGCGTCGGGGGCAGCCGGCGAGGCCGGCTGCCCCCGACGCTCATCGGACCTCGGGCGCGGTTCAAGTTCCGCCGACGCACCGGTGCACGCCGGCAGCCGTCTGGACGACGCTCTGCCCCGGGGTTAGTAGCCCCACTCCTGAAGCGTTCGGATCGCAACCACGGTGCCGTTGACGAACCGCACGCTCACCATGAGCTTGTGCGGTCCGCGGTTGTAGGTCCACGTCTGCACCGGCACCGCCGCACCGGCCGTGTCGGACCGGCCGGGATTACCGGCGCCGGGCCCGACGGTGCTGGCGTGGAACTGGGCACCCCGCTGCACCAGGGCCGGCCGACCGCACAGCGCCTGCACGGCCGCCATGGATTCCCCGGTGTCGATGAGCCGATTGCCACAGCGCAGCGTGTCCGCCCGTGCAAGTGAGCCGGCGGCACACAGCAGTCCGAGAGCGACGCAGACCCGCGGGATTCGTTGAGCCATCTCGGTGTCTCCTGCACCAGGGCCCACAGGGACCGCCCGGCGCGTCGATATCGGTGGCGCACCACCGCACACATCCCTCACCCCTTATACGCTCCCGCCCCGGCAAACGGAAAACACGCCCGCCGGAGGCCTCAGGCACTCACCGGGTCGAGCGCCAGCAGCGCGAAGCTCGCCAGCCAGTGCTCCCCCATGTAGTCCCCCGCGACGTGCCCGAGGGCGCTCGCCAGATGTGTCCGGATCGTCGCCTCGAGCGGCCCACGCAACGCATCGTTCGGCGGCAGCGCCGCCCCGATCTGCCGCCAGCACCACGCGCGGGAGAGATTCAGGCCATCGAGGTGGGCGATCTTCCCGTCGGTCCGGTCGCTGACGGTGGCGGGCGTGAACAGCGTCGCCGGCAGAGCACGTGCCGCCTCGGGCAGGAACCCGGCAAACCACGCGGCGAATTCCCCCGCTCCGAGCACCTGCGACATCAAAGCTGCCTCGATGAGCGTCGGGGAAAGGAATTCATCCTGGGACGGCTCCCACGCGGGGCTGGCGCGGTCCGCGCCGTACCAGCGCCGCGCGCTCCTCGCACACAGGTCCGCAAACGCTGCATGCCCTGTGGCGGCGGCGTACTCGCGCGCCAGGAGCAGCGCGAAGGCGGTATTCGAGTGCACGCCGGCGCGGACCGGATAGGTGGCGAGCGGCAGGAACGCCTCGAAGCGGCGCACGAACGCCTCGGCGAGCGGCGCGAGGCGAGTGGCCCACAGCCGCCCCTCGGCGCTCCCGTGACGGTGTAGTTCGCCCGCGAGCATCAGCAGCCATGCCCAGCCGTACGGCCGCTCGAATCCGCGCGCAGCGGCTGGCTCGAGGTAGGCGAGCTCCCCGGCGACCTTCACCGCGCTGAACTGCGCATCGAGCAGCGCACGGATCTGTCCGGCGGCCTCGAGTTGCGGGAAGCGCCGGTACAGCCGCGCGAGCAACCAGTGCGCGTGCACGCAGGAGTGCCAGTCGAAGCTGCCGAAGAAGATCGGGTGCAGTTCGCGCGGGGAACGTACGTCCGCGGAATCCGTGAGCACGTGATCGAGCTTGTTGGGGTATTCGCGCCTCACGTGTCCGAGTGCAATGCGTGCGAAGCGCTCGGCCAAATCGATCGTGATGGTCGGGGTCATGCCAGGTCCTGGGTCAGAAGCGGAACACGAGCACATACATGAGCGCGATATTGCAGCCGAGCAGCGCGATCGCGGTCGGAATCTGCACCTTGATCACCGCGTTGCGGTCGGGCAGCTCGAGCAGCACCGCCGGCACGATGTTGAAGTTTGCCGCCATCGGCGTCACGAGCGTGCCGCAGAACCCGCAGAGCATCCCGATCGCGCCCATCACGGCCGGGTCGCCGCCGAAACGCTGCACAATCAATGGCACTCCGATGGCGGCGGTCATCACCGGAAATGCGGCGAACGCGTTGCCCATCACCGTGGTGAACAACGCCATCCCCACGCAATAGACGAGCACTGCGACGAACGGCTCGCCCAGTGGCAGCCAGGCCGTGGCGATGTGCCCGACGGCCGCACCGACGCCGGCCAGGGCAAACACGGCGCCCAGCGAAGCGAGCAGCTGTGGCAGGATCAGCGCCCAACCCATCATGTCCGCAAGCCGGCGCCCCTCGTCGAGCGCCGCCTGCGGCGGCGCCTGGGCTTGCCACAACGCCACGATGAGCGCCACGACGATACCGAGCGCGAGCGCGATGAGCGTCACTTCCCGGGGGTCGGCGAGCGGAGCGCCGGCGATACGGATGCGTCCCAGCGTGAGAGTCCCCACCACGGCGATGAGCGGGATGAGCAGCGCCGGCACGAACAACGCATTGCCGCGCGCCGCGGCGCGGCGCGCTCGCTCCTCGCCCGTCGAGCGCTCCTTCGAGCCACGTCCCATGGCGCCGGTGCCGCCGATCAAGACCAGCGCCACGACGAGCACGCCGTTGGCCACCGCGCCGATCCGGGAACCGAGCAGAAAGCTCACAGCCACCAGCGCCCAGAACGCGCCGCTGCCGAGGCGCCGCGGATTGCTGCGGTCGCGCACGCTGTACAGCGCAAAGCCGGCGAACATGACGCCGGCCAGCCCGTACACGTCCTGCAAGCCGATCAGGGCCGCTCCTCGCGCGCCATGCGCCTGAGCTTCGCATCGAGTCGCCACAGCCGCGCCCCGTGGATCGCGAAGGCGAGCAGCGCTGTTGGAATAGCCCACATCGAGAGGCGAAACGGCGCGATGTGATAACCGCTCTGGGCGAGAAAGCCCTTGATCAGCAGAATCGAGGCGATGGCGATGAAGATGTCCTCGCCGAAGAACGCCCCGACGTTGTCGGCGCTCGCCGCGTAGGCGCGCACCAGGTGGCGCATGCGCTCGGAGAGTGCCCCGAGGCGGCTCTCGGCGGCCCCTTCGGCCATGGGCGCCACGATGGGCCGCACCATCTGCGCCGGCCCGCCGAGGGAAGTCAGCCCGAGCGCGGCGGTGATCTGGCGCAGCGCGAGGTAAGTGAGGATGATCCGCCCGGCGCTCGCCGCACGCATCCGCCCGATCACCGTGCGGGCCCGCTCGCGCAGCCCCTCGTGCTCGAGCAGACCGATGACCGGCAGGATCAGCCAGATCAGCGTGACGTAGCGCGTGCCGTTGTACGCACGACCGAGTGCCGCAAGCAGGTGCAGCGGTGCGATGCCGGCGGCAACCCCCGCCGTGAAGGCCGTGACCAGAATGACGAGGAGCGGGTTCAGGCCGACGGCAAAACCGACCACCAGCACGAGAATGGCGAGCAGCGGCCAGAGATTCATGGCGGCGCGCCGAATCCGCCGCCCCCCGGCGTCAGGATCGTAAGCACATCACCCGCGCCGAGCGCGAAGCTTGCGGTGGCCCCGACCGGCTCGAGCGCCCCGTCGGCCCGGCGGATCTGCCCGGCGCCGCCCGCCGCGCTCTGCCCGCCCGCGAGCCCGAAGGGGCGCACGCGCCGGTGATTGGCCAGCAGCGCCCCGGCGAGCGGCGCGCGGAACTCGAGCCGTCGCACCACCCCGTCACCGCCCCGGCGGCGGCCCGCCCCGCCCGAGCCGCGGCGGATCGAGAACTCGCGCAGCAGCACCGGGAATCGCTGCTCGAGGATCTCCGGATCGGTGAGCCGCGAGTTGGTCATGTGCGTCTGCACCGCATCGCACCCCGCGAAGTCCGCTCCGGCCCCCGCGCCGCCGGCAATGGTCTCGTAGTACTGCAGCTGCGCGTTGCCGAAGGTGAGATTGTTCATCGTGCCTTGCGAGGCGGCGAGCACCCCGAGGGCGCCGTAGAGCGCATCGACGATGCACTGCGAGGTCTCTACGTTGCCCGCGGCCACGGCTGCCGGTGGCAGCGGATCGAGCAGCGAGCCCGGCGGGATGTGGATGCTGAGCGGCTCGAGGCAGCCCTCGTTGAGCGGGATCGGCCGCGCGATGAGCGTGCGAAAGACGTACACCACCGCGGCGATGCACACCGCGCGCGGGGCGTTGAAGTTACCGCAATGCATGCCCGAGGTGCCGGCGAAATCGATGTGCGCGCGGCCGGCCTCGATGCTGACGCGCACGGCGATCACCTGCCCCTCATCGAGCTCGTAGCGGAACTCGCCCGAGCGCAGCGGCACGATCGCCTCGCGCATGCACTCGGCCGCATTGACCTGCACATGGCGCATGTACGCGCGCACCGCCGCGAGCCCGTGGCGGGATACGGCTCGCTCGATCTCGGCGATGCCGCGTGCATTGGCCGCGAGCTGCGCGCGCAGGTCCGCGAGGTTCTGATCCGGGCGGCGCGCTGGGTAGCGGGCGGTGGCGAGCGCCTCGCGCAGCGCCGCCTCGCGCAGCCGTCCGCCCTCGAGCAGCGCGAAGCACTCGAACAGCACGCCCTCCTCCTCGATCGTGCGGCTGAAGGGCGGCATCGAGCCCGGCGTGCTGCCGCCGATATCGGCGTGATGGGCGCGCGAGGCGACGAAGCAGTCCGGCGCGGCTGCCCCGGAGAGGAACACCGGGGTCACCACCGTCATGTCCGGCAGGTGCGTCCCGCCGTGATAGGGACTGTTGAGCAGCCACGCCTCGCCGGGGCGCAGCCGACCGGCTCGCGCCTGGATCACCGCGCGCACGCTCGCGCCCATCGAACCGAGGTGTACCGGCATGTGCGGCGCGTTGGCGACGAGCCCGCCCGCGGCATCGAACAGCGCGCACGAGTAATCCAGCCGCTCCTTGATGTTCACCGACTGCGCGGTGGCTCTGAGCACCTCGCCCATCTGCTCGGCGATGTGCATGTAGAGATTGTTGAAGATCTCGACGCGCGCCGGATCGGCTCGCTCGCACGGCGCACTCGCCCGCCGCGCCGGATGCTGCGCCTCGGTGCGGGTCCGCTCGAGCAGCCACTCGCCATCCTCGAGGCGGCGAGCCTGCCAGCCGGACTCGAGCACGAGCGTCGAGTGCGCAGCGACGATCAGGGCGGGCCCGGCGATCGGCCCCTGCAGCGTCCCGACCGGCACCAGGGGCACCTCCTGCCAGCGACCCTCGAACCAGACCCGTGCCCGCTCGGGAAGGTCCGCCGGGGGGCGCTCGTGCGGCATGCGCAATGCCGCGCGCGCCAGCGATGGCATGCGCACCTCGACCCGCACGGCCTCGATCACGATCTCGAGCGCCTGGGTTTCGAAGCCGAAACGACGCAGGTGCGCGCCCTGGAAGGCGCTGCGGACCGCGTCCGCACTTCCGGGGGGCACCGACAGGGTGGTCTCGCTGTCGCCGGCGCGCACCTCGAGCAGCTGCACCACCTCGAGCGTCCCGGGATCGGCGCCGAAGGGCTCGAGCTCGCGCCTCGCCGAGCGCTCGAGCTCCACGAGCCGTGCCCGAGCCGACTCGAGTGCCGCCTCGCCGAGCGCGGCTCGCAGGCTCGCCCGCTGCACGGCAAGCCGGTCGGCCACGCCGATGCCGAACGCCGACAGCACGCTCGCGAGCGGGTGCACCAGCACCCGGTGCATCCCGGCCGCCGCCGCGACGCGGCAGGCGTGCTGGCCTGCGGCGCCGCCAAAGCAGAACAACGTGAACGCGTCCGCATCGAGTCCCTGGCGGGTGGAGACCTGCCGGATCGCATTGGCCATCGACTCCACCGCCACATCGAGAAAAGCGTCCGCGAGGGCCTCCGGCGCAGGCGGTGTGCCGGCTTGCACTTCGGCGGTCAGCGCCGCGAACGCCTCGGCGACCCGCGTCGCATCGATGCGGGACTGCCCGTCGTGACCGAAGAGCGCCGGCAGCGTGTCCGGTCGCAACCGCCCGAGCAGCACCTGCACGTCCGTGAGCGTTGGCGGTCCTCCGCGTCCATAGCAGGCCGGACCTGGCGAGGAGCCTGCCGAGGCGGGTCCGACAGCAAGACGTCCGTCGCGCAGCGCGAGAATTGAGCCGCCGCCGGCGGCAATGGTGTGCACGTCGAGCATGGTCTGCTGCAGGCGGACCCCGGCGATGAGATGCTCGAACCGACGTGGCAGCTCGCCATCGAACAGCGACACATCGGTGGACGTGCCGCCCATATCGAAGCCGATGAGTTGCCCGATGCCGCTGCGCGCGCCGATCCATGCCATCCCGATGAGTCCACCGGCGGGACCCGACAGCACGCTCGAGAGCGCCCGGAACCGCTCGAGCGCCGCCAGGCCGCCGTTGCTCTGCATCAGCTCGAGGCGGGCGTGCGGATCGAGCCGCGCGAGTTCCGCGCGCAGCCCCTCCAGATACGCCCCGAGCGGCGGCGCCAGGTAGGCGTTGAGTACGGTGGTGTCCCCGCGCGCGACGAAGCGCACGAGCGGTGAAAGCTCGTGCGAGACGGAAACCTCCTCGAAACCCAACCGGCGGGCGATCTCGGCGGCCTGCCGCTCATGCTGCGGATGCCGCCAACCGTGCAGAAACACGATGGCAACCGAGCGTAGCCCTTCGTCGCGAGCCGCGGCGAGCTCTGCCGCCAGACGCGCAGCCCCGAGCGGCGCGAGGATCTCCCCGCGCGCATCGATGCGCTCCTCGGCCTCGATCACCCGCGTATAGAGCGGCTCGGGCAGGACGATATGCCGGGCGAAGATATCGGGACGGTTCTGATAGCCGATTCGCAGCGCATCGGCGAAGCCGGCTGTCACCACGAGCAGCACCGGCGCACCCTGCCGTTCGAGCAGCGCGTTGGTCGCGACCGTCGTGCCCACCTTCACCGACTGGATGCAGCCGCTGAAGCCATCGGTCCGGCCGAGCTCCGCCTGCAGAATGCCGCGGATCCCGACGATGCCGGCATCGGAACCGTCCGTGGTGTCAAGCTGACGAGAGAGCACCTTGCGCACGTGCAGTTGCCCGTCCGGCGCCAGCCCGATGACATCCGTGAACGTGCCCCCGCGGTCGACCCAGAACTGCCATGCGCGCATCGCGGAATCTTAGCAGCCCGCTCGGCATGGCGCCGCGCGGGCGCCCCTCGCGGCGCATCCCCCCTGCGATGATAGACTCCCCGGGGTCCCTCGCCCCCGGGAGAGTGCGTCATGCAGATCGAGCTGAAGAACACCTGCGTAGTCATCACCGGCGCGAGCCGCGGCATTGGCGCGGCCATCGCCCGAACCATGGGCGCTGCCGGGGCGCGCATCGCCGTGCATTACCGGCACCATCGCGGCGCGGCCGAGGCGGTGGCGGAACAGGCCGGGCACGGGGCGGAGATCTTCCAGGCCGATCTGGCCTCCCCCGATGAATGCGCGGACCTCTGGAGCGCGGTCGTTGCACGCTTCGGCCAGGTGAACACGCTGGTGAACAACGCCGGAATCGCCATCTCTTCCGCGCCGGACGGTGACATCGAGCCCTGGGTGCGAGAGTGGGATGCGACACTCGCGACCAACCTGCGGGCCCCGGGCATTCTGTGCAAGCTCGCCGTGGCGCATTTCGCGGACCGCGGCGGCGGACGCATCATCAACATCACCTCGCGGGCGGCCTTTCGCGGCGATCAGCCGCATTACCTGGCCTACGCGGCCTCCAAGGCCGGCCTGGTCGCGCTGACCCGCTCCATCGCGCGCGGCTATGGAAAGGCCGGCATCCTCGCCTTCAACGTGGCGCCCGGATTCACCCGCACGGAGATGGCCGCGGAGTTCATCGACCAGTACGGCGAGGACTTCGCGACCGCGGACATCGCCCTCAGACGCCTGACGGAACCGGAGGATATCGCTCCGCTCGTCGCCTTCCTGGCCAGCGGACTGGCCGATCATGCGACCGGCAGCACCATCGACGTCAACGCAGCCTCCTACGTGCATTAAGCCGCTTGCGCAGCCGCGCCGTGAGGTGCGCGGGCCGCCACGGCGGGCGTCCCGGACGCGGATTGCGCGACACGGCCGCCGCGCGCTCCCGTACGGCTCCATCGCGACGGCCTGTCTCCTCGCCGGCTGCGCCGCCGGACCGCCGCAAAGGCCACCGGCCGGCGGTTACTGCGTTGCCGGGCACGGCTGCTACCGGGTGCTCGCCTCGGCGGCCGGCTATCAGGCGCGCGGCGTGGCGTCCTGGTACGGCCGCGGCGCTACCGGCCGCCCCACCGCGAGCGGCGCGCCGTTCGACCCGCAGGCCATGCGCGTTGCCAGTACGACGCTGCCATTCGGCACCTGGGTGACGATCCGCAACCTGAGCAACGGCCGCGAGGCGGTGGCGATGGTGGATGACCGGGGTCCGTTCTACGGCGGGCGCATCGTGGATGTGACGCCCGCCGTGGCGTCCCAGCTCGGCTTCTACCTCGCGGGCACGGCGCCGGTGCACCTGCGGGCGATCTCTGCGGCCGACCTCACCGCCGCGCAACGCCAAGCCGCGCGCCGCGACGAGCAGATCGCGGTGCGCTACGCCTCGCGACACCCCCACGAGATCCTGGCCGAGGCCGGCCGCTTCGCACTACGCGGCCTCATCGACATCACCTCGACCGGGGTGCGGATCGCGGTCGGGATTGTCTGGGACTCTCTGAAACTGGGCTTCGATCTGCTGCGCCACCTTTGAGCGGCAGGTCCGGCCGCCAGGTGGGTCAGCAGGGCTGCGGCGGCAGCGCGGCAGCCGGCCGGCGAGTCCACCGGACTCGGTGCGGGGCGGTCGAATCAGGTGCTCGGCGCCTCGATGCACACCTGGTTGCGCCCGGCACGCTTGGCCGAGTAGAGCGCCCGGTCGGCGCGAAACATCAGCATGTCGAGCGTTTCGCCCGCGGTCCCGACGGCCACCCCGAGGGACACGGTGATCGATCCGATGTCCTCCTTGTTCTTTTCGCGCTGGATCCGTCCGCGCCCGACCGCCGCGCGGATCTGCTCGGCCAGCGCGCGCGCCGCCTGCAGCGTCGTGCCCGGCAGCAGCAACGCGAACTCCTCCCCGCCGACGCGCGCGGCGACGCCGACCTCCTTGACGCTTTCGCGGAATATACCGCCGACCGAGCGCAGCACCTTGTCGCCGAGCAGATGTCCGTAGGTGTCGTTGACCTGCTTGAAGTGATCGACATCCGCCAGCACGATCGCGCTGCCCTCGAGGCCGGCGCTCGATTCAAGCAGCGCTTTCGCCTCGCGCAGGAAGCCGCGCCGGTTGTGGATACCGCACAACGGATCGATGACCGCCTCGGTCTGCGCCCGCTGCAGCTGCTCGGTCAACGCCCTGACCTCGCGGGTGCTGCCATCGAGCTTCTCCGAGAGGATCTGGGTCATCGTCTCCATGCGCAGCGCCTCGCTCAACAGGCGCGCGATCACCTGCTGGATCTTCGCGGCCGTCGCCTCCTGCTCCAGATCCGAGCGGCTCTCGCGCAGCGTGCGGGTGAAGTGCCCGCTGTCCTCGCCCGCGCTGTTGATGGTCCGCGCGGTGTCGTCGAGCAGGTCCTGCAGGCGTTGCTGCAGATGATCGAGCACGGCCGCATCCCGCTCCGAGACGTGCCGCGCGTAGAGCCGGTACGCCTCATCGTCGCTCAACGGCTCGTTCGTCTCGAGCCGCGCCGCGAGCGCGGAGCTGAGCGGCGGGTTGATGCCCGCGACGTGCTCATACCAGATCGTGTAGCTGATGGGATGATAGGCGGCCGTCTGACGCACCATCAGCGGCAACGTGAGACGCAGCAACTCGGCGCTTTGCTCTTTTGATTCGATATATCTCATGGCGACACCGGACTGCCGAGGCGCGTGTCACTCGGCGAGCGACAGCGCCGCGCGGCGCCTCGAGGCAGTCGATGACAATGGATCGATCGGGTCCCGCACTGCGGCTTATTGTTCGTACTCATCAACGGCAAACGATTGTAGTCCATCTTTGGGCCGTATCTGGGTACGAATCATCCCCCCAGCAGTGCGTCGCGGTCAATTGCACCGCGGGCCTGCGTCCGCGGAACGTGCCGCCGCACATGGATGTGGCCGGACATCACTCGAATCGCACCAACCGGCCCGGCCGAAACCGGCCGGGGACTTTGACCCAGCCGATCGCGGCCGGCCTACGCACCAGGACCGCATCCACTCGCCTCCGATCCGCCCCGGCAGGCCCGACTGAACGCCGGGGGAACGGCTCATCGGGCCATCGGGCGCGGCCTCAATGCAGCGCCCCGTCGTTCGCCTCGTATGCCGACACCGGACCGCCGTGCGCAGCGGCGTACTCACGCAGAAATTGCTGGAAAGCACGGTAGCTGCGCTGTCCCTTGCTCGCGATCCATTCCTGACGCATCTGCTCCGGTCCGGCGACCTTCAGGATCGAAGTCGGCGTGAATGCCTCACGGGAGCTCAACGCAGGACCGTGCGCACCGTGCGGATCGGTGTGCCGCTTCAGCCACTCGGGGGTCAGCGGGTGCCCCGCCGCCCCAGCCTCGCGCCGCAGGAGCAGCTGGTCGCTGCACCGGCCCGGGTTGAACTGCACCGGAACCTGCATGGGCAGCACCTCCATGGCCTCGGCGCGCGCAGTCGTGCGCCAGATTCCCGAGATGACCTCAGAATTCGCATCCCACTGCGACATCGCCGGCAAACCCAATATCGCCTCGATGCTGCGCACGATGTTGACCTGCGAGAGCGGCTGCGTGTCCAGCACTGCGGACTTGACCCAGGGGCCCATCGCGAGCGCCAGCGTGCGGTGCGCATTGATGTGGTCGGCGCCGCTCTGCGCGTCATCCTGCTCGAGGAACACCACCATGTGGCGCCACTGGGGCGTCCCGGCAAGGTAGTGCACCAGTCGCGCGGTGGCGTGATCGTTGTCGGCTACGTAGTAATCCGGGCTGTAATAGCACGCCTTCAAACCCGCGGTATGATCATCGGGCAGCCAGATAAAGATGAAGTGCGGGAACGCCTTGCCGGGGTGGGCCTTGAGCCACGCGAGGGCCGCATCGACCCGGTTATCGTCGCGGATCAGCCGGTCCCAGCCGGGATACGTCTGATCGACGTGTGCGATCAGGGCGCTGCGGATCACGCCGTCGCGGGCGCGCGTGACGTTCTCACCGAAGTCTTCGAACGACACCCCGTGCGCCAACAGGTCGTTGAACAGGTAAAGTCGCTGCGGGTAGCTGATCCACGGGTTGGCATACGCGCCGAGACGCCGGCGGGCATACTCGAACGGATCGTGGCTCGCTGGGGCTTTCGGGTACAGTGCGCCGGTTCCACCCGGACCGGCATTCCACACCAGTGCCCGGCCCGAGTAGTACTCGGGCCAGAGACGCTGCACGACGTCCGAATCCGATGCGCCGTCGGTCCACTGGTGGCCCTGCGCCGTCACCTCGCCGTCGGCCATGAAGTTCGCGAACAGCGCATCATGTGCGGCCCAACGGTAGAGGTTCGGCAGCTCCCGCGGACCATACAGGGCGAAGCGCGGATCGGCCCAGGCGCCCGCCGCGCGGTATTCCCCGAAATCCTCGTCGAACGTCTTGTTCTCGTGCAGGATGAGCACGACGTAGTGGATGTGGCGGCGCAGAAACGCCGTAGTCCGGGCGTTGTGCTGCGCCATCGTCCGCCGTTGCGCGGGCAGGAACCCGCCGCTCTGCAGTGCCTCGTGCGTCCAGCGCGGCAGTTCGTGCGCCAGATCCTGCAACGGCACCCGCTGCAGCAGGCCGTGCATCATGTTGCCGATGTACTGCCACTTAAGGTTCGGCCCGGTCCCCAGTCCCTTGGCCGCCACCACGTAGAGGTTGTCATCCCTTACGGCGAGGTCGCTCGGGTACCAGCCCGTGGGGATTAGTCCCAAGGCCTTGCCGCTGGCCAGATCGTAGACCGCCACGTCGTCATTGCCGGCGTTGGCGACGAACAGCTTGTCCTGTGCCACGGCCAGCGCGTCCGGATAGCTGCCAGGCGGCGCCCCCGGGTACGGCCCATCGGCGATGACCCGCACCGCCTTCAACGAACGGGTGTCGATCTGCACCAGCGCATCGGCATTGGCGTCCGCCACCCAGACATCCGGTCCATTCGGCACGCTGCTCATCGCGGTGGGATGCACGCCGGCGGCCACGGTGTGCGGGCCGACCGCAGGACCGGTGGCGACGGTGCCGAGGACGCGCAGCGTCCGTCGGTCGAGAACCGTCACCCCGCTGCCCGCCCAGTCGCTCACGGCAAGCCGGTGACCGCCGTCGGCGAGCACCACGGCGAACGGGAACGAACCGACGTTCACGTAGCGCGTCGCGCCGCTGCTGAGGTCGATGCGCGCCAGACTGTTGGCGAGCAGCCCCGTGACGTACAGGTACCGCCCGTTCGGGCTCACGACCACCGAATCGGGATAGAAGCGAAAGGGCTTCTGGTCGTGATTGCCTTGATACACGTACGGATACTGGCTGGATGGGAAGTGCTGCCAGGTGAGCCCATACACGTGCACGACCCGCACCCGGCCCGCCTGCATCCGCAGCGCGAATACCTTGTCGGCGTTCCCGCCGGTGGCATAGACCGTCCCGTCGCGCCCGGCGGCCAGACCCTGGAACAGATCGCTGTGCGAGATGACCTGGGTCGCAATCGGCTCGGGGTTCTCCTCGGCCCGCTCCGTGGCCTGCGCCTCGGCGGCGCGCACCTTCGCCGGCTGATTCGTCGAGTACACCGAGCCTGCCGCGCCCGCATGGAGCGGATTGATGACCTGCGCGGAGCTGCCGGAGAACGTAGAGAGGGTTGCGTGCGCCGGGGCGACGGCGCTGAACGTCGCAAGGCGCGCCTGGCGCTGCAGGTCCGGGCCGTACCAGGTGACCGTCTGGAAGACGGTCGCGCCGTTGGCAAGCACGAGGACGTGCCCGGGGATACTCAGCACCTTGGTGGGAAAATTGGGCGTGCTGATGAGCGTGCCCACCGGGCTCACGCGCCGCCACGTGGGTAGCGTCGCGCTGTAGCGCGTGCGGTTCGCGGCGGTGACGTGCACCGGCCGGGCGATGAGATCGGTATGCTCGGCCGGTGGGCTCACCGCCAGAGCCGGCAGACACACCCCGAGGGCGAGACCGAGCGACCACCGCGCAAGGCGGTGATTGTGGCGGCATTGGGATCTGATCATGGCACTCCTTAGGCTGCGCGCATCATCCCGTACCGCAGGAAGGCGGGGCGCTTCGGCGCGGGCGCAGGCACACCGAATCGCGGCGGGAGCATACCGCACAAACGTGACCGAACGATTGCCTGCACGCGCCGTGCGCGACAGGATCCGTCATGAGCACCAGAGGATGGCTCGCGCCGAGTGCCCGGGCCGCTCAACGCCCGAAGGCGACCAACACTTCGATGACCCGGTGAACCAGGGCATACAGCGGCATGGCGAGCAGCGGGACGAGCAGCGCCGAGGTCATGACGCGCCGCCCCGGGAATGCCCGCACGCCGCCCGTGGATGGGGCAAGCAGTCGCCGGATGCGGTGCTCCAGTCCGCCGAAACGGCCGGACGCGCGCACCGTTCGCGGCGGCCTGCCCCGCGCGACGGTCAGGCGCGCCACCTTGATCAGCGCGGAGGCCAGCGCCACACGCTTGTGCGGATCGGCACCGCTCGCGCGCTCATCGGCCTCGAGCTCGGTGGCGGCCCGCCACTGCGCGGTGAGCGCGCGGCCCGCGGGCAGCCACGCCAGCACGTCCGGCATCGACAGCACGGCAAGGAGCTTCAGGTTGTCGCGCGCGTCCCGGTGGGCCGCCTCGTGCGCGATCACCTGGCGGAACTCCTCGCTGTCGCACGCGGCTTCGACACATCGGGCCGCCACGATGCGCTGCCGCCACCCGCCGACAAGCGCCACCACTGGCTCGGTCACATTGATGACGCTCACCTCGGCCTGTGCGGCGGTAGAGCGCTCGAGCGGCGCTGCGTCCGGCACCAGTTCCCGAGCCGCCCGCCAGGCCCGCCGGCCCCGCCGCAGCCCGTCCACAAGCGTAAGGACCGCCAGCGCTGCCGAGGCGATCAGTAACGCACCGGGGCGGTCGTGCGCATGCGGAGGCTCGTCACGCAGGAACGCCGGCAGCACGATCGTCAGGGCCAGAAGCGCCGAACCGACCGCGGGCACGAGACGGATGCCGAGGATCGCGTCCGCACGCACCATGCGCGCGATCAGTCCCAGCCGCCAACCGAGGGCGAGCAGTCCGGAGAGCAGCACGTTGGCGAGGCCGAAACTCGCCAGCACCACCAGGGTGAGAGTGAGGTCGAAGCTCATTTCTCTTCAGACCTCAGCCGCCGACGCTCGGTGCGAACCAGTGCCTCGAGCTCATCGAGCAACTCAGCATCAGCATGGCCGACCGCCTGCACCAGGGTCGACAGCAGCGCGGTGCTGTCGTGGCAGCTCGCCAGCAGATCGCTCACCTGCCCGGACATCATGTCTCCGAACAACTCGTCGCGCGAGCAGCGCGGCTCATAGCCAAAGGCACGGCCGAGGCGGCAGCGGCGCAGCACGCCCTTGCGATACAGCCGATCCAGGGTCGTCATCAGCGTCGTGTAGGCGAGTTCGGGGAACGACGGCTGCACGTGCCGCACGGTCGCCGCCCGCCCCCGGCCCCAGAGTGACTCCAGGACCTTGAGCTCGAGCGGCCCCAATTCCAGACGCTCCGCCACGG
>JAJZFQ010000250.1 GCA_021805275.1 Pseudomonadota bacterium | reverse complement strand
AAATCCCCGAGCGGCGCGTTGTCGAACAGCGTCGCCCACTGCGAACCCACATGCGAATAGTTTGCCCGCGTCGTGATGGTTCGTCCGCGACCGAGATTGAACACATACTGCGCACTGACGTTATAGGTCAGTTTCGGCGCATACGTCTGCGGATGCCCGGCAAGGTTCACGCAACTTGCCGTTGCCGGACCGCCGAGCGGCGCGCAGGTCTGGGCACCGGGAATGCGCGGATCATTGGCAAAGAACAATCCGAGGCTCGAATGGTTGTACGCCGCGTTTGCGTCAACCGAGAAGCTGCCGAACAGCGCCTGCAGCGACGCCTCGACGCCATACAGCGTTGAGGGCGAGGGATTGTTGATCTCCAGCGACTGCGTCGGCAACATGGGGTCGCCGATCGTGACCTGGAAGTTGTTGTACTTGTCGTAATATCCATCGAGCTGCATCCGAACATGATCGTGCAGCGCCGAGCCCTTCCATCCGAGCTCATAGTCCGTCACGTACTCGGCGCGGAACGGCTTCTGCAACTGCGTTCCGATCGGCGTATTCAGCCCACCCTGCTTATATCCAGTCGCAACGAACGCATACAGGTAGTTCGACGCGTTAACCGACCAGCTCAATGCCGCCTTACCCGTCAAACGATCATCATGTTCCGTTTGGTGATCCGGCTGATCGTAGAAAAACTGCGGTATCTCTATGTGAACTCGATTCGTCGAATCATTGTAGGAATAGCGCATACCGAGCTGAAACTCGACGCCGTGATTGAAATGAAAGCTCAACTGACCGAACGCGGCCGCAGTGTCGTTCAGCACGGTTCCGTCGATATATTCATCGAATACGCCGGGCGGATATCCGATGTAAAACCCGCTGCGCAACGGATAGTAGTAATCGAGGCCTTGGTAATACACGCCCCCCACCCAGGTCATAAATCCCTTGGCGGGTGAAATCAGATCGAATTCCTGCGAATAGAGCAGTCCCGGAACCTGATCCTTGAAGACGTAGTTCAGCTTGTCCGTGCCATCGAGATCAGCGTTATATGCCGTCCGACCATACTGAACCCCGGATATCGAGCGCAGCGTAATTCCCGAGCGCAGGGTGTAATTGACATTGAGCGTGGAGCGCGCGATTTGATTGATCGCCAGCTGTGGACCGTTCGCAGTGATGTCATACAGAGGCGTGGTCGCGGTCGCCGGGGACGCAGGGTATCCACCGTTGTCGATGTACGCATAGTCGTTCCGCCAGATCGCACTCAGGGAGCGCGAGGGCTGCCAAAGCAGGCTGTAGCGCACAGCCGTTTCCTTCAGCGTTCCGTTGCCACCCGTATACGGCCCTGAGATATTGAAGAAGGAATCCCGGTACTCGTCGTAGAAGGACACCCGGGACGCCAAGGTGCTGCTTATCGGGATGTTGACGCCCCCTTGCAGCATGGTGTCATTGTAGTTGCCGTATTGGGCGATGAAGTAGCCGTGATGCCCGTGGAGACTGGGCGGCGTCTCGGTGACGTAGACCGCCCCGCCGATCGAATTCTCACCGGCGAACGTACCCTGCGGTCCACGCAGAATCTGAATGCTGGATATGTCGTAATACGGCTCATTGGGAACGAGGCTCAGATCCGCAACGCCATCTCGGTACGTGATGACGCCCGGCTGAGTCTGGGTATTGTGCTCGCCCTCGCCGATACCGCGGATGTTGAAGTCCGCCCCCTGGCCGAAATCGTTGACCGTGAGGGAGGGGGCGATATTCTCCAACTGATCGACGTCGATGACGCCGGAGTGCAGTAACTGAATACCGGTGAGCACGGTGGCAGATACCGCCGTGCGCTGCAGATTCGTGACTCGCTTCTCGGCGGTCACCACCACTTCGGCCAGTGCCGGCTGCGCTCGCCGCGCGTCGGAGTTGGCGAGCGCGCCTGAATCGGCGTGCGCGGATTGGCCGGAGATCGCCACACTGGACCCGGCGCACGCCACGCCGCCAAACGCCAGTGCAACGCACACGAATGACGAGATTTTCATCGGACCCCCCAACGTAATTTTTATGCCGCACCCGATGAGGCGTGCCGGCAGAGACTCTCAGCAACCGGAAAGGTTGTCAAGTTCATTCACATGCGAAATAATATCTTTGGTCGGCATCTCGGTGGGGGGCACTGTGAGCCATCGTCAATGGCGCGTTCGTCCAGCGTATAGCGCTGCTTCGTACGCATGCAGAACAATCGTGGCAACGCCGTCGTGCGCACCGCGCATGGCGGGACATCTCATTCAGTCTCGTGTTGATGACCGCGCACGATCCGTCACGATCCGCTCGCCGACCGAGTCGCCCAGAACGTTTTGAAATCCGCCATCCCGCAGCGCAGAGCGCTGCGGGTGGAGCGGCCGATCCGCCAGCAGAGGAAGCCTATGAGCAGATTACTTGCCGAACGCGTTGCCATTGTCACCGGCGCCGGCCGCGGCCTCGGCCGCGCGCACGCCCTCGCCCTCGCCCGCAGCGGCGCACGCGTCGTGGTCAATGATCTTGATCCGGCGAGTGCCGCGCAGGTTTGTAACGACATCGTGCAGCTCGGCGGGGAGGCGCTCGCCAGCGCCGCCGATGTTCAGCAACCGAGCTCGGTCGAGGCGATGGTGGCCGCGACGCTCGAGCGCTGGGGCCGAGTCGATATTCTGGTCAACAACGCCGGAATTCTGCGTGACCGGACGTTCGCGAAGCAGGAGCTGGCGGACTTCCGCTTGGTGCTCGACGTGCACGTGATGGGCTCGGTGCACTGCGCTCAAGCCGTGTGGCCGCACATGAAGGCACGCGGTTACGGCCGCATCATCTTCACCACGTCTTCCTCGGGTCTGTACGGCAACTTCGGTCAGGCGGCCTACTCAGCGGCCAAGATGGCGCTCGTCGGGCTGATGCAGACGCTGGCATTGGAAGGTGCGCGCGATGGCATCCGCGTCAATTGCATGGCCCCGAGCGCCGCGACCGCGATGACGGCCGGACTGTGGTCCGAGGAAGATTTGGCGGCCCTGACCCCCGAGCGGGTCAGCCCGGCCGTCGTCGCACTGGCGAGCGAGGCCGCGCCGAGCAAGTGCATCGTGCTGGCTGGCGCCGGCAGCTTCAAGTGTGCTCACGTGACCATGACGCACGGGGTTCACCTGCCCGATGCGCAGCTGTCGGCCGAGGCGCTTCTGCGCCAATGGGACACCGTTTGCGCACGCGCCGAGGAGCGCGTGCCGGCCACCGGCTTCGAGCAGTACCGGTTCGAGGTCGAACAGGCGCGGGCCTCGGCGGATCGGGGGTGATGACCATGGACGTGTTCGTCGTTGCGGCGGTGCGCACCGCGATCGGGTCATTCGGCGGTGCCCTGCGACACAGCGAGCCGGGGGATCTGGCGGCCCGGGTGGCCCGCGAGGCGCTGCGGCGCAGCACGCTCCCGGCCGCCTCGATCGGGCACGTCGTATTCGGGCAGGTCATTCCCACGGCGCCGCGCGATGCCTACCTGGCGCGTCTTGCGGCGCTCGGCGGCGGCTTGCCGGTCGAAGTTCCCGCCCTCACCGTCAACCGGCTGTGCGGCTCGGGTCTGCAGGCGATCGTATCGGCGGCCCAGGCGATCGCTCTGGGCGACTGCGAGGCGGCCATCGCCGGCGGCGCGGAGGTGATGAGCCGAGCGCCATTCCTCGCGCCCGCGATGCGCTGGGGGATGCGTCTCGGGGATGCGGCGCTCGTCGACGGCCTCAATGGCGCCCTCACCGATCCGTTCGAGAAGGTCCTGATGGGCGTCACGGCGGAAAATGTCGCCGCCCGCTTCGGCATCACCCGCGAGCGGCAGGATGCGTTGGCGCTCGAGAGCCACCAGCGCGCCGCACAGGCCATCGCCCTCGGCCGATTCCACAGTCAGATCGTTCCCGTGCCACTGACTACCCGGCACGGCACCAGTGAGTTCACGGTCGATGAACACGTCCGCCCGCACCTGAGCGGCGCGGAGCTCGCGAAGCTGCGACCGATCTTCCGCACCCCGGACGGAACGGTCACGGCCGGCAATGCCTCGGGTATCAACGATGGCGCGGCCGCCGTGGTGCTCGTCGGTCCCGAGGCGCTGCGCCGCCACACCCTCACCCCCATGGCACGACTCGTGGCCTATGCGCACGCCGGTGTCGAGCCGGCGCAGATGGGCATCGGTCCCATCCCGGCGAGCGCCCTGGCGCTGAAGCGCGCCGGAATCCGCCTCGAGGCACTCGATGTGATCGAATCGAACGAGGCCTTCGCCGCCCAGGCCTGCGCCGTGGCCACGGAACTCGGCTTCGATGCCCGCAAGACCAATCCCAACGGCGGGGCGATCGCACTCGGCCACCCGATCGGCGCGACCGGCGCGATCCTCGTGACGAAGCTCCTGCATGAACTGTCCCGCAGCGGCGGGCGCTACGGACTGGTCACGATGTGCATCGGCGGCGGCCAGGGGATCGCCGCGATTTTCGAGCGGCTGTGACGTACGCGCCTGCCCTGCTGCACGCCCGGACCACGCTTCGCACCTCCTCACTCATGCCCTCCCGCCCGATCCACGAACCCGTACCAAGCCGACGGTCCTGCATCAGGGCCTGTTGCCTGCGGCGCACCGAACCATCAGGGTATCCATCACCATGCCAAGCCTCGAAGAATCTCTCCCCGCGCCGCGCGCGGCGCCTGTGAACGAGCGCGCCGCGGCGATCGCCCGCCAGGGCAAGCTGTCGATCACGGTCAAATCCCTCTACGGCGCCGGCAGCCTGGTCGACGGCATCGCCAATACGGGCCTGACGTACGTCGCGTTCTTCTACCTGACCGCGATTTGCGGGATGTCCGGAACTCTCGCCGGCATGACCACCTTCGTCGCGCTGCTGATCGACTCCTGCGCCGACCCGCTGATCGGACTGCTCTCGGACAACACCCAATCGCGCATCGGGCGGCGGCACCCGTACCTGTTCGCGAGTCTCCTGCCGCTCGCGATCAGCTTCGCACTGCTATTTTCGCTGCCGGCCTCGCTCGGCCCGACGGGTCTGTTCTTCTACGTCACCGCCCTGATGCTGGTGCTGCGCATCAGCATCTCGCTGTACGATCTGCCCTACCTCGCCATCGGCGCGGAAATCTCCGATGACTATCTCGAGCGCTCGAGCATCGTCGCATTTCGGATGATCTTCGGCTCGATCGCGGCATTCGCCTGTCTCGGCATCGCACTCGGCGGCTTCAGCGCACACGCGCATGCGCTGCTCGAGCGCGCGCATTACGCACCCTTCGGCTGGATCTGCGGCGGGCTGATGCTCGCTGCGGGCCTGGTCATGTCCGTCGGCACGATGCGGCAAATCCCCCGCCTGCACCGCGCGCACCCGCGCACCGGGCCGGCACTGAAGCAGCTCACCCGCGAGGTGCGCGAGGTCTTCCACAACGGCTCGTTCGTCGCACTGTTCATCACGGCCCTGATCTTCTTCGTCGCGCAAGGCGTGGCGGCGACGTTGGCCATCGATGCGAACAGCTACTTCTGGGACCTGCCCGCCTCGATCAACCAGGAGGTGCTGCTCGTCCTGGTGCTCTCCCCGCTCCTCGGCCTGCCGATCGCGCGTGCCCTGAGCACGCGGATCGAGAAGCGCACGCTCGGCATCGGCGGGCTGCTGCTGTTTTGCGTCTGTCAGTTCTATCCGCCGGTGCTGCGCATCGCGGGCGTGCTGCCGACCAACCTCAGTGACCTGCGCACGCTGCTGATCCTGAACTCCGCGGTCATCGGCATCGGCCTGGTGTTCTCCGGGATCGGCTTTCAGTCCATGATGGCCGACGCCGCCGATCAGCACGAATACCTGTTCGGCGCGCGGCGCGAGGCGACCTTTCTCTCGGGACTGACGCTGTCGGTGAAATCCGCGACGGGCCTCGGCTCGCTGATCGGCGGTGTGGCGCTCGATGCCATTCATTTTCCGCGGGACATCGCCAGCCGCGGCCTGCATCCGCATCTGCCGCTCGCAGTCATCAACGGTCTCGGCTGGGTTGCCGGCCCTCTGCCGGCCGCGTTCACGGTATTTTCCGCGCTCGCACTCTTCGGCTACAAACTGAACAACGAAAAATACCAGGCCATCCAGAAAGCCCTCGCCGAGCGGCGCCAGTGAGGCTCGCGGAATTCACCTTAAGTGCCGGATCGTTCGCGACCTTTGGGCGCGGGCTGCACCGACCGGAGTGCGTGTGGGTGGACGCCGACGGGGTGTGGGCGAGCGATGCGCGCGGTGGAGTCTGCCGCGTGCACCCGGACCTCGCGCCGCAGCGGCTCGGCAGCGGCATTGCCGAGCCGAACGGCTTCAGCCGCAGGCCCGACGGCACGTTCGTGGTCGCCGGCCTCGCCGACGGGCGGCTGTATGCCATCGGTCCGGACGGCCAGACGCGCACGCTGCTGTCGAGCCTCGATGGAGTTGCACTCGGGACGGTCAACTACGCCTGTGCCGATGGGGCGCAGCGCATCTGGCTGTCGGTGATGACGCGCCACCTGCCGTGGCTCGCTGCCTTTGCCGCACCGATCCGCGACGGCTACATCGTGCGGGTCGAGCCGCAGGGCTCTGCAGAAATCGTGGCCGACGGGCTCGACCTCACCAACGAGGTGAAGGTCTCCCCTGACGGCCGACACCTCTACGCCGTCGAGACGCTGGGCGGGCGCATCAGCCGCTTCGAGATCCGGCCGAATGGGTCGCTCGGCCCGAAGGAGCGCGTGGGTCCGGAAACACTCGGCCGCGGCGCTCTCCCGGACGGCATCACGTTCGATGCGCAGGGTAACCTCTGGGTCACGATCATCAGCAGCAATGCCATCCTCGTCATCGATCGGGACGGGGCGGTGCACACGGTCTACCGCGATGCGAACGCGGCGGCCGTGGAGGCGATCGCCCGCGCCGTCGAGATGCGCAGCGGAACGCTCGAACATCTGGTGGCGTGCGCACAGGTCGACGGCCCGCTGCGCCTGCCGACCAGCCTTGCGTTCGGCGGTCCGGATGGGCGTACCGCGTTCGTCGGCTCGGTGGGCCTGGATCACCTGGCGACCTTCTCTGTGCCGCCGGCGCTCTCCTGAGCGGCCGGCGAGCGAGCGCGCTCCCTCCATGCCACACCCTTGCCACACCGCATGAACGCAGAGGCTGCAGCCACCGCCAGCGACCCGCTCGAGTTCGAGTTGCGAGGACCGTGGCGCATGCGTGCGGCCACCGAGTCGCACTGGCTGCCGGCCGCGGTTCCCGGCACGGTGCACACCGACCTGCTCGCCGCCGGGCGCATTCCCGATCCCTTCTGGCGCACGAATGAGCGGGAGGTTCAGTGGGTCGACAAGCTCGACTGGGAATACTGCACCGAGGTGCAGCTCGATGCGTCCGTGCTCGCCCATGAGCACATCGATCTGGTGTTCGACGGGCTCGATACCTACGCCGAGGTCTCGCTGAACGGCGTCCCACTGCTCGCCGCGGACAACATGTTCCGCCGTTGGCGGGTCCCGCTCAAGGCACATGTGCGCAGCGGCGGCAACGCACTGCGGGTGCTGCTCAAATCACCGGTGCAGGCCGGTCTTGCGCGCCTCGCGGCTCTCGGCTTCAACCCCCCGGCGGTCGTCGACTGGAGCGAGGTCGGCGGGCTCGGTGAGCGCAAGATCAGCATGTTGACGCGCAAGGCCCCCTATCACTACGGCTGGGACTGGGGTCCGCGTCTGGTCACGAGCGGCATCTGGCGGCCGGTGCGCGTGCACGCCTGGAGCGGCCTGCGGATCGAGGCGCTGCGCGTGGCGGTGGACAGTCTCAATGACGACGAGGCGACGCTCGCCATCGAGCTTCAGATCGTGGCGAGCGCCGCCGGCGAGGCTGAACTGACGCTCACGAGTCCGACGGATGCGCACGTCGGCGCGCGCTCCCGCGTCGCGCTGCGCGCCGGAGAGCAGCGCTGCACGGTGCGCTGCCGCATCCGCCATCCGCGTCTGTGGTGGAGCAACGGCCTCGGCGAGCCGTTCGTGTACGAATTCACCGCCGCGGTCAGGTTCGGGCCGTGGCAAGACCGTCGCGGCGTGAAAACCGGCCTGCGCCGCATCCGCATCCTGCAGCCGCCGGATGCCGAGGGCACGGGCTTTCAGGTCGAGCTCAACGGCGTGCCGGTGTTCATCAAGGGCGCCAACTACATCCCTTGCGACAGCTTTCCCTCACGCGTCTCGCACACCACTCGCGCGCACATCGTGCAATCGGCCGCGGCGGCCCACATGAACATGTTGCGCATCTGGGGTGGCGGGATTTACGAGGAGGACGATTTCTACGACCTCTGCGATGCACACGGCATACTCGTCTGGCAGGACTTCATGTTCGCCTGCGCCATGTACCCAGGCGATGAGGCATTCCTTCGGAACGTGCGTGCCGAGGCGATCGACAACGTCAAGCGGCTGCGCAACCACCCCTGCCTCGCGCTCTGGGCGGGCAACAATGAGATCGACGTCGCCTGGCGGCACGACGTGCCGGGCGCCGGCTGGGGCTGGAAGGAGCGCTACTCGGCCGAGCAGCGCGAGACGCTGTGGCAGGCCTACCGCGCGATCTTCCATGACCTTCTCCCCCGGGTCATCGCCGAGCACGATCCGGGCCGCTTCTACTGGCCGTCCTCGCCGCTGGCCGCGTGGGACGGCGCCGAGGCGCTCACGCATGCCGACCTGAGCGCAGCGCGCCAGTCGGGCGACATCCATTATTGGGGGGTGTGGTGGGGCAAACTGCCGTTTTCGACCTACCGCACCGCGATCGGCCGATTCATGAGCGAATACGGCTTTCAGTCATTTCCCGCCTTGCGTACGGTGCGCGCCTTCACCGAGCCACAAGACCGCGCGGTGCTCTCCGAGGTCATGCAGGCCCATCAGCGCTCGGCCATCGGCAACGAGACGATCCTCGAATACATGGCCCGGGACTATCCGCAGCCGCAGTCCTTCCCGGCTTTTCTCTACGTGAGTCAGGTCCTGCAGGCCGAGGGCGTCCGCACGGCGATGGAAGCTCACCGGGTGCGCAGGCCGTATTGCATGGGCTCGCTGTACTGGCAGATCAACGATTGCTGGCCGGCGGCGTCCTGGAGCAGCATCGATGTCTACGGCCGCTGGAAGGCGCTGCAGTACTTCGCACGCCGGGCATTCGCGCCGGTGCTGCTCAGCGCATGGCTCGAAGATGACCGAATCTTGGTGCACGGGGTGAACGACACGCTCGCGGCCGTGGAGGGAACGCTCACGCTGCGGCTGATCGACTTTCGCGGCACCGCGCTGCGCACACACACGCAGCCGGTGCACCTCGCGGCCAACAGCAGTACCCCGATCGGCGCGTATCCGGCGAGCACCTGGCTCGCCGGATACGCCGCTGATGCGGTTCTGCTGCAGTGCACCGTGCAGTGCCAGGGCGCGACATGCGCCGAACAGGTCCTCTACTTCCGCCCCGTCAAGGACCTCGCGCTGCCCGCCGCAGCCGTGCAGATCAGTGTCGCGGCGCAGCCGGCCTGCCTCGCGCTCACCGTGCGATGCCCGGTCCTGGTCAAGACGCTCTGCCTCGAGACGAACGCGCTCGACGGACGCTTCAGCGACAACTACTTCGAGCTGCTGCCGGGGACGTCGAGGACCGTGTACTTCACCCCGACGGGTCAGACGGACGTGGCCGCGCTGAAGCGCGATCTTGAACTCTGGCACATGGCGCGCGTGAGGACCTGAGCCCCTTCGCAGGACCGACCGCGGCGCGCGGATCGCGCGAGCTGCCGAGCGCCGCGGCACTTCCCGGCCCGCACCCGTCAGTAGCGCACCTGGTAGGTCAGTCCGATGCTACTGCCCGGATCGTTCTGAGGCGTGGTTCCCTGCGCCGTCGCCGTTCCATTGCCGAGCCGCGTCTCGAGCTTCAGATGCGGTGTGAGAATCA
>JAJZFQ010000018.1 GCA_021805275.1 Pseudomonadota bacterium | reverse complement strand
GGCTAGGCCACGAGGCGGTAGACGGGACGATAGACGCTGCCCGGCAGCTTCATGCGGCCCTGCTCGACGAACGCCGCCAACAGATCGTCCAGCAACCGCATGATTTGCCGGTCGCCGGCGAGCTCGTACGGTCCGAACCGCTCGATCGCTTGAATACCGTGTTCCTTGACGTTGCCGGTGACGATCCCGGAGAAGGCGCGACGCAGGTTGGCCGCGAGCTCATGCACGGGCTGATCGCGGCCGAGCGCCAGCGCACGCATCGTCTCGTGGGTCACGGCGAAGGGATGTTGGAACCGAGGCGGAACCGAGAGCAGCCAGTTGAAGTTGTACGAATCCTTCATGCGGTGGCGAAAATCCCGCACGGACTGGATGCCGCGCACCATGTGCCGGCCAACCTCGGCCGGATCGTCGATGATGATCTTGAGGCGCTCAAGTGCCGGCTCGCCGAGAGTGCCGCGGATGAAATGGCGGATATGCTCGAAATACGCCGCGCTGGTGCGCGGCCCGGTGAGCACCACCGGAAAGGGCTGCTCGCGATTGGGCGGATCGAGCAGAATGCCGAGCAGATAGAGAATTTCCTCAAGCGTGCCCGCCCCGCCCGGAAACACGACGATGCCGTGCGCGAAGCGCACGAAGGCCTCGAGGCGCTTCTCGATGTCCGGCATGATGACCAGGTGATTGACGATCGGGTTGGGCGGCTCGGCGGCGATGATGCCGGGCTCGGTGATGCCGATATAGCGCCCCTGCTCGATCCGCTGCTTCGCATGCCCGATGGTCGCGCCCTTCATCGGCCCCTTCATCGCGCCCGGCCCGCACCCCGTGCACACATCGAGCCCGCGCAGACCGAGTTCGTAGCCGACGCGCTTGGAGTACTTGTACTCCTCTGCGCCGATGGAATGTCCGCCCCAGCAGACCACCAGGTTCGGATGCATCCGACACTCGAGCAGCTGCGCATTGCGCAGGATGTGGAACACGGCATTGGTGATCGAGGCGGAGTCCTCGAGATCGAAGCGGCCGGAGGCCATGATCTCGTTTGAGGTGAACACCACGTCGCGCAGCACCGCGAACAGATGCTCCTTGATGCCGCGGATCATCTGCCCGTCGACGAACGCGGCCGCCGGCGCGTGATGCATCTCGAGCCGCACGCCCCAGGGCTGGCGCATGATGCGGATGTCGAAGTCGCGAAACCGGTCGAAGATTTCCTTTGCGTTGTCCGTGTCGGCGCCGCTGTTGAGCACCGCCAGGGCACACTTGCGAAACAGCGAATACAGGCCGCCCTGACCGGAGTCGAGCAGCTTGGCAATTTCATCCTGCGAGAGGTTCTCGAGACTGCCGCGGGGGTGAACGCGCGCTTCGATGAACTCAGGTTCGGAGTCGTGATTTTCCATCAGGTACCGCGCCGGGCCTCAGGGCTGGATGTCGATGGGCATGCCGTCGCGCGTCATCATCCAGATCTGCATCATGTTGGCATCCGACACGGCGATGCAGCCATCGGTCCAGTCGCTGTGCAGGTAGTACGAGAGGGAGCTGTGCAGGTGATTCGGCAGCCCGTGGATCATGATCTGCCCGCCCGGCTGCCAATGGTGCGCACGGGCACGAGCGCGGTCGGCGCGGTTCGGATAGGAGATCTGGATCGACAGGAAGAACTCGCTGCGCGGGTCACGCCGCACCAGGTGGTACCAGCCGACCGGCGTGCGGTAGTCCCCGGAGCGCTCCTTCGGCCCGGTCGGCATCAGGCCCAGATGGACGCGAAAGGAGCGCACCACCTGATTCCCGTTCATCAGGTACAGGCGGCGGGCGGATTTCTTCACCAGCACGTACTGCACGTGCGGCAGAGACGGATCGGAGAGCAGCGGCACTCGGCCGACGCGCGGGGCCGGTGCGGCCTGGGCCGCGGCGGCCAGAAGCAGCGTGAGCGTCAGGGTGATCTTGGGCAGTCGCATGGTTCGCATGATAGGCATCGCTCAAATCCTGCAGGTGTGCTCAGCCGGCGGCGCCGGCCGGCACGATGCGCGGAATCACCAACGGCGTCCCGGGGTGCAAGGTGAAGAAGTCCGTGTGCGGGTTGTACTGGCGCAGCAGCCACGCGGGCAGATCACTGAAGCGCCGCGTCAGGGTCCACAGCGAATCGCCGCTGCGCGTGACGTATTTGCGCGTTCCGTCGATCCGATACCGGGCAAAGTAGGTCTGTTCGAGCGCCTGATGGTAGGCGAGGCGCCGCGCAGTGAACTGCTGGGGCGTCACAAAATGAAAATCGAGGCGGATGCGCTCCCCGATCCTCACCGGCTGATGAAAGGCGAGGTGATTCAGGCGGCGCAGATCCATCGCGCTCACCCCGAGCCACTGTGCGTAGTAGCCGAGCGACTCCGCCGGCGCCACGCGGATCGTGTCGTTCGCACCCACCCGGTAGTTGGCCGGGTCCACGCTGCGTGCCGGATCGGCCTCGGGCCCGAGCATCGGCCCGAGAGCCTGGGCTTGGCGCGCGGAAACCGGCTGGGGGTCCTCGGCCGGCGCCGGCGGCGCGGCGCGCGTGACGGCCTGGGCGACCGCCAAAGCCTCGCCGGTAGCCGCTCGAGCCGTTGGCGCCACCGGCGCAGGGGCCGCGGCGAGGTTCGCGGCGAGAACGGCGGGGCGCGGCGCGCGCCCCGGCAGATGCAGCGCTTCGCCGACCTGCAGGAACGTATTCAGCGTGATGCCGTTGCGCTGCGCCAAGGCGCTCGGGCTGATGCCATAACGCGCCGCGATCCCACTGAGCGTATCGCCTGGACGCACTCGGTAGAGCGCCGCCAGCGCGGCGCTTGCGGCAGACGCAGGCGCCGGCGGCGCACGTGCGGGTGCGAGGGCCGCCAGGCGCAACGGCTCGCCGACCTGCAGGAGCGTATTGAGCCCGATCCCGTTGCGCTGGGCCAAAGCGGCTGGGCTGACGCCGTACCGTGCCGCAATCCCGGTGAGAGTGTCCCCGGGACGTACCCGGTAGACCGCCGCGAGCGTCGCAGGAGTGGCACTCACCGGCGCTGCCCGGGCGACGGCCTGTGCCGGCGGCCGTGAGGCGCCCGGCAGACGCAGCCGCTCACCGATGCGCAGCATCCCGCCGAGCGGAATACCGTTGAAGCGCGCGAGTGCCCAGAGATCGATGTGGTAGCGGGCGGCGATACCCGAGAGAGTATCGCCCGGCTGCACGCGATACACCGGCGGGCGCAGTTGCGCGACGAGAATCGCGTGCGCGCCAAGACGCGCCCGCAGTGCCGCCACGGTCCACCGCACACCGCCGGCCGGCAGACGCAGACGGTAGCCCTTCGGCACGTCGAGCTCGCCGCCCCACACCGCAGGACGCAGTCCCGGGTTCAGCTCGCGGAGACGGGCCGCGCCGACTTTCGCGGCCTGCTCGATGGCCTCCACGGAGACGTAGCCCGGCAGCGTCAGCTCCTGGAAGTGCTCCTCCGGAAGCCGCCGCAGCGACCCGAAATAACGCTGCGCATGCTGATCGACATACAGCGCGGCAAGGAACGATGCGTAGAAATTGCGCGAGGCGAAACCGAACATCGCCGTGTGATAGCGCCGCACGATCACACCCAGGTCGCGGGTGCCTTCCGCGTGCACGGCGCGCAGTACGCCCGCAACGCCCTGGTTATAGGCGGTGATCGCCAGCGGCCACGTGCCGAGAATCCGGTAGTTGTACGAGAGCAGCTGTGCGGCCGCCAGGGTCGCGCTGAACGGATCGAAGCGCTGGTCGAGCGCGGCGTCGATGTGCAGGAAGCGCTCCGCCGTACCGGGCATGAACTGCCACAGGCCCGCCGCGCCATCCTTCGAATACGCGCGCGGGTTGTAGGCGGACTCCACCAGCGGCAGCGCCGCCAGCTGGGGGGGCAGTCCGTGCGCGGCGAGCGCCCGAGCAATCGCGTGGTGCCAGGCGCCGGAGCGGATCAGCCCCGCCTTGAAGCGGTTCGACTGGCCGAGCTGAAAACGGATCTCTCCGGCCGCCTCGCGCAGCTGCGCCGGACTCGGGTGCGGCCCCCACAGCGCCCGAATCCGCTGCTCCTCGGGCGTGAGCGGCCGGACTCCGGCGGCGATGCTGCGCAACTGCGCGGCGATCCGGTCGCGTTCGCGATTCACGATGTCCTGACGTTGCGCCGGCGGACTCCCCGGGGCGAAGCGCACGGTCGCGTAGACGACGCCGAGATGATTTGGGTCGTGCAGGAACCCTTCGTTCGTGTCGATCTGTGTGTAGACGCGGATCCAGAAGTGCACTGCGGTGCGCAGCTGCGGCGGACAGGGCAGAACCGCATCGGTCGCGAGTGCCCGAGCGGTGAAGGTCGCCAGAAAAACTGTCGAGAGCAGGCGCAGCACGCCGGGCACCGTCCTAAAGTTGCCCGTCGATTTCATTTACACCTCGAGCTATGCGTAAGTAACCTTCAAAATCAGAGAGTTACAGATAATATTACGATTTTTTGGGATTCCGGGCGTCGAGAATCAGTCGATTTTTCTTACAACCGACTGAATTCTGGGCGCTGCGCACCCCTCGGGAGCGAATCATCGCGCAAAGAATATGGGAAATCATTTCGCGTAAGTGGACATTACGTCACATTCGCGCGCCGATACAGTGCCGATATGTCATGACACTGGCACCGAAGGACCACTTGGCACAGGGTTTGCTGGTAATTGCCCACTGCGGACCGCCCGGCGGTTCCGGGGGGAAGAACACGCGACCGTAGGGAAATTCCGAGAAAGCACGGGCACGCTGCGAACACAGACGTATGCCGCACCGTGCCACTTGAGAACAATAAAGAAGCACGACTCGATGCAAGCAAGCGACCGACCCCGCCCGCGCGGGGTCCTCTTTTTTGCACCTACACGACACTATGCCGCGCTGCGCCGAGCCCAGAGCTCGACGCTGCCAAAGACCACGGCGGCGAGCAATGCGGAGGCGAACGCGTAGGCATAGGGCACGGCGGGTCCGAACACGAACAGCAGCCCCATGACCAGGTTCGAGAGGAACTGCCCGAGAGCGCGTGAGACGGACAGGAAGCCCATGCCGCGCCCGAGACGCGTGTGGCTGACGAGCGAGGAGACGAGAGTCGGCTCGAAGGTCTCGACCGCTCCCATACCGAACCCCAGCACCGCGACGGCGAGGTAGGTTGCCGCTGGCTGCAGATGCAGCGCCACGCTGAGGCCGATCAGACCCGATCCGAGCGCCGAGGGCAGATAGCCGAACAGCCACACGGCGCGGCCCGAGGAGGTCCGCCGCGTGCCGAGCACGTAACCGGTGAGCGCCGAGACGCCAAGGTAGATCACATAGGCGAACACACCCCACTCGTACCGTGCCGCGACGTGCTCTGCGGTCGCGGTGATGATCGGAAATCCCAGGTTGTAGAAGCTGAAGCCGTACAGGGTGGCGGACACCAGCAGCGCCAGCAGCACGGTCTGGCGCGGCACACGGGCCTGGGCACCCGGTGCGCCCGGGGTCGGCTGCGCATGCACCTCGTCGCGGCGCACCAGCAGCAGCAGCCCCGTCGAGGCGAGCAGCGGCACAACAGCCCAGAGCATCACCGCTGCGATCGGGATTTTCATCCACAGCGCCCCGAGCGCCAGCAGCGCCGAGAGCATCCCGCCGCCGATGTCGAGCGCATGCAGCGTGCCGAAGGCGCGCGCGCGCTGCGGCGGCGGTGTTGCGCTCACCAGCAGCGCGCGGCGCGGGGGGCTGCGGAAATACCGCGCCCACCAGCCCAGCACATACAACAGAGCCGAGAGCACGAGCGAGTGCGCGAGCCCCGCGAGCGCCATCAGCGGAATCAGCACATTGCCGGCAATTGCCACCTTCTTGCGGTCGAAGCGATCCCCGGCGAGTCCGCCGAGATAGCCCACGAACGCGCCACCGCCGAAGGCGATCGCGGTCACGACACCGTACGCATAGAGCGATGCGTGCAGTTGGAACACCAGGTACAGCGGAAAGAGCGCCGTGACGCCCTGATAACCGAGATCGGCGCTGAACGCGGAGAAGCACAGCAGCCAGGCATCCCGAGGCAACGATCGCGTACTCATGAGAGTCACTCTCCTTCTGCTGCGCTGCGTGCCGTCACCGAGCACGGCACATCGATGCGATGACCTCGCACAGCACCGCGACGCCGATCATGCCTGAAAACTCCCGCCTTGGCCGCACGGCACTAAGGCTTGCGCGCCACCGCATCGATGAGCGCGGATGGCCCCCGATGGGCACTGCCTTCGCTGAGCACCGCGTCGTGCTCGCGCAGCTCGAGCCAGTGCGCCTCGGGCAGCAATTCACGCAGCAGGTCGGCCGTATAGAGATGATCGAGCCGCTGCGGACCGCCAGTCCGGTACTGCAGCTGCTTCGGCGTATAGCCCTGAATCAACAGCAGACCGCCGTGCTTGAGGGTCTGCCACATTCCCGCGAACAGCGCCGCTCGCTGCGCGGGCGCTGCGAACTGGATGAAAATCGCCACGACCGCATCGTATTGCGCCGCACTCCACGCCCAGGTGTCGGTTCCCGAGGTCTGATACTCGACGGAGACGCCGAGCTCCGCAGCCAACGCCTGCGCCTTGTTTACCGCCACCGGAGACAGGTCGAAGGCGGTTACCTCGTGGCCTCGGGCGGCGAGCCAGGTGCTGTTGCGGCCCTCCCCGTCGGCCACGCACAGAAGGCGCGCGTGTGGCACCAGCCGCGCATTCTGCTGGACCAGAAAGGCATTGGGTTCGCGCCCGAACAGATAGCCCGGTTGTGAGAAGCGTTCGTTCCAGCGCTGAAGCGCATCGTCGAAACCCGGCGGCGAAGAGGCGTGCATGCGCGGCAGCTTACCAGCAGGGCACCGCAGAGCAACCCACACCGCGTGCCCCGTGGCAGCGCCCGCGGCGAGGCGGCGTGAATAGGCGTATCTTGAGGGAACCATCCGCTCTGCGCCCCTTCTAAGCGTCGTCGGGTACCGTGCCGCGGGCCCTCCCGCGATCTACGACATCCGCTGATGCCAGTTCAGCACAACCGAGCCTGAAGATCGGCGCAGGGCCCCAAGAGGCCGTGCGGACCGGATCAGTCGCACCGCGGGGTCTGGAGGCCATATGAACGCAGCCGTCGGAGTGGAAACCGCGATCACCGCACAGCGCACCGCGTTGCGCAGACTGCTCCCGGCGGTGCCCCTGGTGTTGCTGCAGCTATGCGCCCCGCTCCGGGCCGTGGCCGGCGCAGCCCCCCGGAGCCGATCCGCATCCTCGAGCGCCGCGGCTGCAACGGCGAGTTCGGCGACGGCCAAGAAGATGCATCTCGGCACACACGCATGGTGGCGCAAGCGCTGGGTACTGCCCACGGCGGGCGCGGTCGCGTTCCTCGCCGCCATGCGCATCCACGAAGGCAGTAGTCACGGGCCCTTCGGCATCGACTACAAGCTCAAGCCTCAGGACAACAACGGGATTTTCTCCCGATCGAACCAACTGGGACTGGAGTTCGGCACCGTCGCCGCCGAAGCGGCCGGCGCGCTGTTCCTCGGCAACCACAAGGGACTCGGCCACGTCTTCTGGCAGTCGGCCGACGCATCGATATTCGCCGGCTTCGCGGCCGATGCGCTGAAATACACGTTCCGCCGCGCACGCCCCTACCAAGGCCAGGGTCCGAACGCCTTTTTTCAAGGCACCGATCAAAGTTTCCCGAGCGGCGAAGTCACGCTGCAAGCCAGTTTCGTCACCCCGTTCATTCTCCACTACCGCCATCGGTATCCCTGGATTTGGGCCGCCGAGCTGCTGCCGGTGTACGACGCCTATGGACGCATGAAGAGCCAGGGTCACTGGCAATCCGACGTGCTCGCCGGCTGGCTGCTCGGCACGGCCTTTGGCTATTGGGCGTCGCAGCGCAAGGTCCCCCTGCTGGTCGAGATCCTGCCGCGCGGCGTGTCAGTCGGCTTCTACAAGAGATTCTGAATGCGGCCGCTCAGGGCGCTCGCGCTGCTGGCGGCGTTCGCGCTCGGTGGCTGCGCGACGCTGCCGGGCGCTGCGCGCTGGGGACAACACGTGACGGTGCGACCCGGCTGGAGCCGCGTGCGCCGAGCGGCCGTCACGGCGGCCTCGGACCCCTGGGTCTGGGGTCCACTGGCCGGCGCCGCACTGCTGCAGGTGGATCACTTCGACCAGCGCATCTCCCGGTGGGGACGCACGCACACTCCGATTTTCGGCTCCGAAGCCAACGCGACCCGCTGGAGCTACCGACTGCGCAGTGCATCGGTCGGTGTCGACATCGCAGCACTGCTGTTCGCCCCGAGCGGACCGTTCGGCAAGACCTGGCTCGAAGATAAGGCCAAGGGCTATCTGGTCAACTTGGTCGCAGCGACGAGCGCGATCGAATCCAATACGCTGATCAGCCGCATGGTGCACCGCGAGCGGCCGAACCGCTTCAACGACCACAGCTTCCCGTCCAATCACACCACGGCCTCTGCCGTGTACACGCAGCTCGCAATGCTCAACCTGCGCGAGATTCCGGTGACCCACGAGGAGCGCATCGCACTCGATGTTGGCCTGCATGGACTGACCTTTGCCACGGCGTGGGCGCGCATCGAGGGCGGCTGGCACTATCCCTCGGATACGCTCTTCGGCATGGCGCTCGGCAACTTCTGCGCCGAGTTCTTCACCAATGCCTTCATGGGGTTGAACCGCAGTCCGCGCCAGCGGGTGGCGTTCTCACCGCTGCCGGGCGGCGGTCTGCTCTCCTTTTCGATGGCGCTCGGCCGCTGACCACAGCGCAGGCCCGCGGCACGTTCATTCGTAACGCAGCGCCTCGATTGGGTTCAGCGCTGCGGCCTTGCGCGCCGGGTAGTAGCCGAAGAACACCCCGACCATGGCCGAAAACAGGAATCCGCCGAGCACCGCAGCGAGCGACTGTTCGATCGGCCAGCCTGAGATCACGGCGACCAGCTCCGAGGCGCCGACGCCGAGGAGGATCCCGACCGTACCGCCCGCCGCGCTCAGAAACACCGCCTCGGCGAGGAACTGCAGCATGACGTGCGCACGGCGCGCGCCGAGCGCCATGCGCAAGCCGATCTCACGCGTGCGCTCGGTGACCGATACGAGCAGGATGTTCATGATGCCGATGCCGCCGACGAGCAGCGAGATCGATGCAACAGTCGCCAGCAGCAACGCCATGACCCGGCTGCTGCCCTGTGCGGCGGTGGCGATCTGGCTGAGGTTGCGCACGCTGAAGTCATCCGTATCGCCCCGGCGGATGTTATGGCGGCGGCGCAACGTCGCGCTCACCTCGTCCATGGCCCGCAGCACCTGCTGTGCGCTCGCGGCCTGGACGAAAATCGCGTTCACGTATCCGGTCAGGCGCGGTTGCACCGCAAACGGGTTGGGCGGGACGAGGTAGGTGGTTCCGGCGTTCTGTGCCTGCGATTGAGCCGGTGCCGCGACTCCGAGCACGCGCCGCTCGGCGGTCGTGAATGGAATCACGATCAGGTCGTCCTGATCCTGACCCATGGGCGACTGACCTTTCGCCTGGTAAACACCGATGACTTTGACCGGCACGCCCTTGATGAGAATAGTCGCGCCGACGGGATTCTCGTACGGCTGGAACAGCTCGTGAACGACGGTTTGTCCGACGTCCGCCACCAGCGCCGCGGCATTGACGTCCGCGGCATTGAATTCCCGGCCGCTGGCGATGCGCCAATTGGTGATGTCGGCGTAATTGGCGCTGGTGCCGAGCACGAGCGTGCTCCAGTTCTGATTGCGGTACTGCACCTGTGCACTCTGACGGATGATGTACCCGACCTGGGCGACGGCAGGATCGTCGCGGCGCAACGCGTGCGCATCGGCCACCGTGAGCGTCGAGGCACTGCCGAGGCCGGCACGCACGCCTCCGGCGGTGGTGGCCCCCGGCAGCACGATGAGCATGTTCGTGCCGAGAC